>JBDUEK010000026.1:0-69772 GCA_040002495.1 Ferruginibacter sp. | reverse complement strand
TTTTCCATAGCCTAATGTATGAAATAATGGGATAACTAAGCGCCTATACCTATAATTGTAATTACAAATGCACTTAGAAAATATAGAACGACTTTGCTATAAACATTTTTTAGCTCAAGGACGAATTTTATTTTTCAATAAATTCAGTTTTGTTTTTTCGATAATGATAAATTCTCGTTGGGCTTATATAAAAAGTGCGTGGTATAATCTTTGGGATCATAACTGGGGCATAAGATTTTTTTAACCAAAAAAGATGATAAAGAATTGCCTCAAATTTTTTCTTGAAGATAATTTTTCCATTGTCAAATACCACTCGCCCTGTTGTTCCTTCCATCAGTATAAAATCAAAATGTGCGTTAATTTCATTTGCTATTTCTGCCGTCCTAATTATATGTGTAAAGCTTTCGATTTCGGTTTTCAACTCAAATATAGATTTGCCCGCCGTCAACTCATCCCATGCAAAATTACATTCGCCGAAGCTGTAATGTTGGGGATTTGTAAATACAAGTTTGTAATCTTTACTACGCATGAAAAATGTATTCATTTTTTCATTGTTTCTAAACAATGCAAATACACCAGTGGTGTAATCGTGCCGGACGCTAATGTAATCAAATGTGCTTAGCATTTTATCTGTAATAAAACCACGGATATTTCCACATATTATATCAATATCGCTTTGTCCCCAGAAATCATAGCCATTGATAATCTCAGGAAAAAGAAACCCATACGCTGGTTTATAATCACAGAGTTTATATGGGTTTTCTATGTTTACTAACACTCCCAATTTTTCAGAGGCGTTTGCTTTTATTTCATCAAGCGTTTTGAATATTACTTTTACATTTGTTGATTTATTATCAATATTTTGTCGGTTATCCGTAATGATATAAAAATCAATAGTAGGGTTGAAAGAACAGGAATGAATGAAATACGGAAAATACCAGGGGTAGGGGCCGTACCAGCAAGCAAGGATTGCTATTTTGAATGAAGACATAAACTTTAATATTAAGAGAAAATTAATAAAATTGAAAGGGTTTAATCAGGAAATAAATTTCCTGGAGATTTGGCGATCAACAGATTTTCAAAGCCTACAATGATTAATGATCGTATTATTGATAAAAAAGGTATAGCATTCATTGGGTCAACTGTTTCAAAAAAAATCAATATCACAAAATGATTAATATATTCAGGCGAATAGCGATATTAAGTGCATCCTAATGATTGCTTTTTTAATTTTATTTATAATCAGTTTTTCTTTAATGATATATTCTTGTCGAACTGATACAGTATCTTGCTGGTATTTTTTTAGGGACTTTCTCCGGTGAGTATATTTTTTTTAGCTCAACAAGATGATAAAGTATTGCTTCGAATTTTTTTTTATACGTGATTTTCCCTTTGTCAAAAACGACACGACCTGTTCTACCTTCAATTAAAATAAAATCAAAGTGGGCTTTTATTTCATTATTTATGGCAGCCTTCTTTACAACGTAGGTAAAACTCTCAATCGGCGTATTGAGTTCTAATATTGATTTCCCGGTTCTTAATTCTGCCCATGCGAAATTACACTCGTCAAAACAGTAATGTTGTGGATTAGACAATACAAGTTTATAATCTTTACTATTCTTAAATAAGGTATTTATTTTTTTCTTGTTTCTGTACAAGCAAAAGCAGCCGGTGGTATAATCGTGGCGAAGGCTAATAAAATCATATTGAGTTAGCACTTCACTATTTAAGAAGTTTCTAATATCACCATAAATAATGTCCAAATCGCTATGCCCCCAGAAGTCATAATTTTTTACGATTCCCGAAAAAATAAACCCGTAGGCTGGTTTGAAATCATTAAGTTTATAAGCGTTATTTATACTGACAGAAAAACCTAATTTTTTGTTTGCTATAGCTTTTAGTTCATCTAATTTTTTTTGTACAATAAGCACGTTCACTGGTTTATTGAGTATTGCTTCTTCATTATCCGTTATTATATAGAAATCAATTGTCGGATTATACGAGCAGGCGTGTATGAAATATGGGAAATACCAAGGATACTTTCCGTGCCAGCAAGTCAGTATGGCGATTTTTTCTAAATTCATAAAATTCAATAATGCCCAACATCGATTTTGAAATAAGGCTTGAAATAAACTGTTGGAGTAAACTTATTTCTTGTATATCCAATTACGTTAGTAATCTAAATTAATTGTGTAGCTAAAAATGACATACTACCGAAATTTCTCATTAGAAATAAAATATTCAATTGTTTATTCCTAGTCGCTTTTGATTTCAATCTGTACATTATTTCCCCAACAAGTAGTGAAGGGTTTAACGATATGATGAAACGTTGAAAATAAATTTCCCAATGAGTGTTTATTAAAAAAACGAAGCTATCAATCAGGATTAACTCCGTTTTTTAAACTACCTAGTGCTACACAAATGATACAACTATTCGTTGCTTTTGCTTCACATTCTTATGGGGAGTAGCAGCCTAAAGATGGTGTATATCCGCAATCATAACTAAACTCAGTTAAATATTCAGTTCCACCTTCGCTACCAGCCATAATATTTTTCTTTCAGCCCTGCTCAATTTTCCTTTAATATTGGCAAGACTCATTTTTTGTGTTTGCATTTTTTTTAATTTAAAAGTCTAAAAACTGATTCTGCCTTAGCTTTAAGCATCAAAGGCGTTGGCCACCCAACCATTAGTATGCGCATACTAACGTAGTTCTATCAAGCTTTTCTGTTGGGGAACTAATCCAACAAAAAATATAGTAAGTCCTCAATGCTGTATGCATCGGGTGGTTTTACGGTTTTTATGTCCGCTATCTTTTACCCATGTTTGCTTAAGTTCGCCCTCCCTTCCCTGCAGCCGCATTTCAAAAAACTAAACAGACCGGGAACGTTGAGAGCACCAGAATTTGCCGTAGACAAATACGAACCATAAGCAGATAATGGTGATTACTTTAATCTTTTTTCAAGAATTTTTAACAATACGGTATAATCATCATCGTCATTCGACTGAACATTTTGATAAATAATTTGGCCATTTAGATCTAATAAATAATATTGAGGGATATAAATGATAGAATATAAATCCCTAACCCTTTGTTTTATAAAATACTCGTCAATATCACAAGTTTGTATCCATGGCATTTGATTTTCTTTTATCGCCTCAATCCAATTGCTTTTTTTATCATCAATTGATACTGAAATTAATTGTAATCCTTTTAGCTTATACAAGCTGTCAATTTTTTTCAATATTGGTATACCTCTTTTGCATGGACCACACCAAGATGCCCAAAAACAAAGCAGGACGTATTTCTTACTCTTGAACTGCGAAAGAGAATATCTATCTCCTAAGTTTGATTTAAATGTAAAGTCTGGTGGGAATTTATTTAAATCCAAAGCAACTTTTCTTTGTAATACATCATATGTTTTTTTACCTTCTGGAGTAGTTTTTAATTTATTATCAAATTTTGAATATATTTTATCCAAACTATCTGCTGAAATTTGTGTTGTGTTCAAGATTGAATTTGTAAAATGATACAGCGAGAAATAACTGTCAGAATTTTTTAAAATGAACTCTATTTTTTTACTTAACACCTTTCGGTTGGCTTCGATTAATTTAAGTTTTAAAGATTTCATTTTTTCTTCATCAAAACTAGTTCCTGCTGAATAAATGTATTCGCCAATTTTTTTTCTATAATCTTCAGCTGACTTAATAAAATTTTGATATTTAATTTGTAAATCTATAAATGGGACATTAGTATAGTTAATGCTACAAATAGCATCTTTCATGTTTACATCCTCTATTTTTAATCCCATTTTTTTATTGGTTATAAAAAAACTGACATCGCCGACTTGCTTTCCATCTTTGTACATTTCTAAATAAACAAATTCGAATTTATTTTTTATGTTTTCACTAAAAAAAAATTTACTATTAATTATTTCTGATGTTATTGATGTATAGTATGGCCTTCCATTAAATTTTCCAAGAAGTTTGACAATTGCGCCATTAAATTTTCTATTTGCACTCCCATTTATTTCAAACACCCCCTGCGAAAATACATTTGCTCCTATTTGAAAATGTAAAACCATAAGCAGTAAAATTCGTCCTAAGTATTTCATTATTAACAGTATTATATAGAAGCCAATGTTATGTCAAATAACATTGGCTTAAAGCGATTTTACCATCCAGTGCAGATTCCGCTAGAGTCTACCCCAGCCTTATCTACGGAGCAACAGCAGTGCTCCGTATTTCCAACATAATATGAACCACAAGTTCCAGTTTCATTACATGTGATACCAGAATAACAAACGGTTCCTCCCCCACTTCCGGCCATAATATTTTTCATTTCAGTCCTGCTCAATTTTCCTTTTATATTGGCAAGGCTCATTTTTTGTATTTGCATTGTTTTAAAATTTAAAGGTTTCTAAAAACTGTTGCGCCTTAGCTTTTAGCATCAAAGGCTTTGGCCGCCCAACCATTAGCATGCGCATACTAAAGTAGTTCCATTGGCTTTTCTGTTGGAGAACTATTCCAAAAAAAAATATTGTAAGTTTTCACTGCAATAGGCATGAAGATTAATCAACGGCGGTACAATTCGCTTTGCCCGATCTGCAATAAAGTAGTATATCTTGTTCCAATTCTTCCTGGTCTTTATAAGTGCCCGTCCATTCACCAATACAATCTACACTCGCATAAATATTTTTTTTGCTTTTTTGTGTTTGGATTTGATGTCTCTTGTGCTTCTGTATTTATTTTTTTTAACGCTGACATTTAGAAAAAATTTAAATGAAAAGTGATTTAGATATATATTTTTAGTCTTTTAATAGTGTCTTGTTGATTTGTTCCATTAATAAAATAAAATCTTCCGGAGAATCGGCATCATCCACAACGATTTCGCCTTTTTTATTTATTAAAACGTATCTGGGAATTCCCATTCCTTTATTGCCTGAAGAATGATAGATGGTTTTTTTTATATCTTCTTTAAGCAAATTATTTGCAATAATGTGATAGCCACCCAGTGAATATTTATGAGTAGCTGTTCGCCATTTAGCGCTGTCTGTTTCATCATCAAAACTTATGTACAGCTTTTCAATATTGTTTTTTAATAGAAAGGAATCCAACTGTTTGTTGTAACCAAAAGCAGCAATACAAGGGCCACACCACGATGCCCACAAGTCAACAAAAACAGGTTTCTCTTTTGGTAGTGCTGATAACAATGTATTAATAGTATTATAATTTTTGAATGAATCAATGAAAACAACAGGTGATTGTAGATTATAGCCAATATTCTTCAGCGTGTACTTTGTCTCGAATTGCTTTTTTAGAACTGCTTTCCATCGGTTATTTGGAAAAATAGAATCGTATTGCAACAAGGCACGTTCGTCATATTTTCCAGGAAACCATGAAAGAGCCCCAACCATTTCTAATCCCCATAAATCTTCTTGTTCTTTGGAATTTTTTATATAGGTAAATGGCACAAAATCTTCCGGAATTAAAAACTGCCTGTTTCTAATCTTATAAACTTTACTCCCATCTTTTAGTGGCTTTATAGAATTTAGATTGTATTTTTTATAGGCCAGGTAGTTATAATATTGGTTGATATAAAATGGGGCAAGATATAAACCGCTCAATCTTTTATCAGTGGGAGGTTGGCCCTTGTACAAAGTGTCGATAATTTCATCTCTTTCCAATTTGCTCAATATTTCTCTTTTTTTTCCTGGCCGAAGAAATTTATCTATCACAATGTAGGAGAATAACGTCCTAAAGCTAATCTGCATATATTGGATATATTGACTGCTAACTTTAGCTTCGGTCTGCAGAGTGTCGAATCTTTTAATTAATATCGAAACAACATCCTCAATCTCCTCAGCCAATTTTTCCTTATTACCCGGCAACTTGTCTAACGCATCAAAAATGGGAACAAATTTATCATAAGGCTGATAGTTAATTTCATTAAATAATTTTTGTCCACTTGCATTGCTCCCTTCATAACTAAAAGCAGTAGGATTATCAACATCGAGATTTATATCTAAATGGAGAGAATCACCCGGAAACAATAAAAGATCAGTACGAGTAATAAACTTTTCATTTTGATCTCTAAAGTAAACATTTACAAAAGAGGGATTGACTAAGCTAATTGATTTGTAAAATGAATCTGCTGTATTAGTCAGTGAACTATTTTGCTTTGTTGAGTCAAAAAAAGCAAGATTGTAGAATCCGTTTATCGGTTCATAAAAATTGATCAGGTATTTTCCACCTGATTTAACTTTACCGCAAATAACCGAATGGTTTTGTGTGTAGCTTTGGAAGAACAAGAAAGAGAATAGTATGGCACAGCTAATCGTTTTCATAACGAAGGTTTTTTATAACTATAAATTTAGTTATAAATTCAGAAAGATTGATGAAAAAGATTTTAATTTGGGATCATCTTCTTCTAATAATGATAGCGAGTTTTAATTGTATCAGCAATATTGTACAAAGGCAAAACGTATATTTTTCAATATTTTTGCCCCGTGAACAACACTCCGCAACGCATCATCGCTCACTTCGACCTGGATTCATTTTTTGTATCTGTGGAGATATTGAATAATCCGTCATTAAAGGGCAAGCCCTGTTTTGTAGGTGGTGCCGAAAGGGGTGTGGTGGCAGCATGTAGTTACGAGGCCAGGAAGTTTGGTATACACTCAGGCATGCCATCGAAGAAAGCAATACAACTCTGTCCACAGGCCATTGCAATAAAAGGCACAAGAGGCGAATACAGCCGGTATTCACGTTGGGTTACCAATATCATTGCGGCAAAAGCGCCCCTGTTTGAAAAGGCTTCTATTGATGAATTTTACCTCGACCTTACCGGCATGGATAAATTCTTTAAGCCATTGCAGTGGACCATCGATCTTCGAAAGGAAATTATGAGCGAAACCGGTTTGCCGATTTCGTTTGGTTTGGCCAGTAATAAAATGATGGCAAAAATTGCTACCAATGAAGCTAAGCCAAACGGCTATTTACAAGTGCCCTTTGGAAAGGAGAAAGAATTTTTGAGTTCACTGGCAGTCAATAAAATTCCCGGTGTGGGTGACCATACCTGGGAGGTTTTAAAAGCAATGGGCATTTATACCATTCATGATGTAAGCCTGCGTACGGTAGAAGAGCTGGAAGAGCGTCTCGGTAAATGGGGAGCTGATTTATGGAAAAAAAGTTTTGGTATTCATAACAGTGAAGTAAGCCAGTACCACGAAGCAAAATCAATTTCTTCTGAAAATACATTTAACGAAAATCAAACCGATATTAATTTTTTGATGGGAGAAGTGGTACGCCTCACTGAAAAAATTGCTCATGAATTGCGGCAGGATGGTAAGGTAGCTGGTTGTGTAGCGGTTAAAATCCGGTATCCCGATTTTGAAACAACTTCCCGGCAAACAACTATTCCGTTTACCGGTGCTGATGATGAAATTATTCCAGTAGCCAAAGACCTCTTTCATAAATTATATCGCAAGGGCAATCCGGTGCGTCTGCTTGGCATCCGGTTAAGCGAATTAACCAACGATGCCGTTCAAACAAGTTTGTTTAACGATATCGAAAAGAAGAACGATCTGTACAAAGCTATTGATGATGTAAAAAACCGCTTTGGTAAAATGAAATTACAAAGGGCATCAGGGAATACACAGCCCCCAACCCCTAAAGCCCCCAACCCCTAAAGGGGAGTAAAATGCGGCCCCCAGCCCCAAAGGGGAGCCAAATGCATTGTATGCTTTTTTCAACGGCTTTCTTTTTGTTTGAGTTTAAGATGGTGAACACCGGTTAGGGTTGCCATAAAAAATAATATGAAAGGAAGTCTCGTTGAAAATGCGATTGACTTTAATAAATCAATTGCCATACAATTTAGAAGTTAGTTGTATAAAAATTCATCATCAAAATTATAAATGGTCCTCACTAAAGTTGAGTGTTCAAAACTCCCCTTTAGGGGTTGGGGGCCTTCCCATCAATCAATTCTTCCAGTGTTTTCTTTTCCAGAATTTTTAAAGTAGCGTCACGGGTTAGCAGCATGGCTTTATTTAATCCGCAGGTAGCTTCATCACAGTCGGCACATTTTTCATAAAAATTTAAGCTTACACAGGGCACCAGCGCAATGGGGCCGCCAACCAGCCTGATGGCTTGTGCCAGCGTGGTTTTTTTGGGTGATTGCAATAAATAATAACCGCCTCCCTTTCCTTTTTTACTTTCCAGGATATTTTTCTGTTTTAGTTCAAGTAGAATGGTTTCTAAAAACTTGATGGGTATTTTTTTGTTTTTAGAGATTTCGGAAATCAATACAGGGCCTTGTCCAAATTTGCCGGCGAGATATCCCAGGGCCTTTAGCGCATATTGCGTTTTTTTCGATAGCATTTGAGAAAGTTAAGTACAAAAAAAATAAAAATCAAAATTAAGTCTACTTATTTGATAGACTAATTATATATTTGTAAAATAAAAATTAAAAATATGAGCCTACGTTTAGGGGACATAGCTCCCAATTTTACAGCACAAACTTCCTTAGGTGAAATTGATTTCTACCAATATTTAGGGGATTCCTGGGGAGTTTTATTTTCACATCCCGCAGATTATACACCGGTTTGTACCACTGAGTTAGGTCGTACTGCTGGTTTAAAAGAAGAATTTGCCAAAAGAAATGTAAAAGTGTTAGCATTAAGTGTTGATCCGGTTGATAAACATCTAGGATGGATCAAGGACATCAATGAAACACAAAATTGTGAAGTAGATTTTCCCATCATTGCAGACGATGATAAGAAAGTTTCTACTTTGTACGATTTCATTCATCCAAATGCATCGGCCACTGCTACTGTGCGTTCGTTGGTAATTATTGGACCAGATAAAGCAGTGAAACTGATTATCACTTACCCGGCATCTACCGGTAGAAATTTTGTTGAAGTATTAAGGGTGATTGATTCTTTGCAATTAACTGCTAATTACAGCGTAGCTACGCCTGCCAACTGGAAGCATGGTGAAGATGTAATTGTTGTACCATCTATCAGCACTGAAGATGCAAAAAAGAAATTTGAAAAAGGGGTAACTGAAATAAAACCCTACCTGCGTTACACACCGCAACCCAATCTTGATTAAGTTAAGTATTCAACTATTATATGAAATATTAAAAAGCTACCCACGGGTAGCTTTTTTTAGTACTTATTTTTTCGGAGTTGTTGTATGAGTGCCCGCATATCTTTTGGCAATTCTGCAGTAAGATCAAAATCTTTACCATTGGCATCTTTAAATATTAACTGGTACGAATGCAATGCCACCCTGTTCAACATGGGCCTTTCTTCCAGGTCGTGCTGGCTTAATTTATATTTCTTTTTTATTTCAGAAAGTAACACTGGTTTGCCATCTCCATATATTGGATCGCAAACGATCGGGTGTTCAATACTTTTAGCGTGTACCCTTATTTGGTGAGTGCGACCAGTATGTATTTGAAATTTTACCAGGCTATATTTCCCAAGATTTTCTACTACTTCATAATCTGTTAAAGAAGGCTTTCCCTTTCTGTTGATTACCATCTGGCCTTTAAACACGGGATGCTCCATAATGGCACCGTCCATTGTTCCGGTTTTATTTTGTAAGGTTCCATGTACAAGCCCCATGTAATATTTTTCCATTGTTCTTTCCTCAAATTGCTTCGAAAAATATTTGTGGGTGGCCTCGTCTTTAGCAAAAAGTATAATGCCGCTGGTCTCTTTATCTAAACGATGAATGGTATAGATGGAGCCATATTTATCCAACAACATATCTTTTAAAGAAGGTTCGGATTGCATGCGGTCGGGTATCGACAATACACCTGCAGGTTTGTTAATTGCAATGAACTGGTCATTTTCAAAAATGATCATGTCTGCAGTTAATCCTTTGCCCTTTTGTGAACTTTTTGCGGTACTTGCCTGGCTGTCAGGATGTGTTTTATTTTCCTCAGTCATCTTGCGTTTTTGCGGTTGATTTTTCTTTTGGAAGTGGTTTATAATGGGAAGCATTCAGGTATTTTAATAACCTTACTTCTTTCTCACTCAGGAAACGCCATTTACCTCTTTCTACATTTTTCTTTGTAAGCGTTGCATACATCACCCGGTCCAACCCTTTTACATCATAACCTAAATGTTCAAATATGCGGCGAACAATACGGTTGCGGCCACTATGTATTTCAATGCCAATTACAGATTTATCTTTTGCATCTGCATAAGCAAGTGAGTCAGCTTTAATTTCTCCATCTTCCAGCTTAAGCCCTTTTAGTATTTTATCAAAATCTGCCTTGGTAAGTGATTTATCTAATTTGGCTTCATACACTTTGGTAATGTTATAGCTGGGGTGCGATAATTTTTGCGTTAGCTCTCCATCGTTGGTCATTAACAACACACCGGAAGTATTTCTGTCTAACCTACCTACCGGGTAAATTCTTTCAGTAGTTGCCATTTTTGTTAGCTGCAATACTGTTTTTCTGCCCTGCGGATCATCGGTTGTAGTGATATAATCTTTTGGTTTATTTAATAAAATATAAACCAGGTTCTTACTTACAAATAATTTTTTACCATTGAACTGCACATCATCACTTTCAGTTACTTTGTGAGCCGGTTCAATAATTACAACTGAATTTACTTTCACCTTGCCATCTTTGATCAGTGTTACTGCGTCTCTTCTGCTACACACGCCACAATGTGCGAGGTATTTGTTGAGGGGCATTTCCGGGCTGGGTTTGGTAGACGCCGTGTTACCCTTTGAACCTTTGGGACCTTTTGTAAACTTAGGTTCCGGTTTGATTTCCGGAGCTGCAAAAGCTGTTTTTATCTCTTCAATTTTTTTGTTTTGATTGAAATTAGATTCAATTGCTTTTACTTTTTCTTCCTTAGAAGCCGCCGAATTGCGAGGTACAGCTGGCTTTGCAGGAGCATTCCTGGCTGCAGCTTTTAACTGTCTCTTTTCTTCGAACCGTTTTTCTATCGCTACGGATCTTTCTTTTTTTGCTTTCTTTTTTGCTTGTCTGTGTTCTTCCTTGATTAAACTGTTCTTCTTTTTTGGAACAAATTTCTGGAAATGCGATTGGCTCATTTGTGTAGTGTTTTACTGTTATTTCAACAGGGATGAGCCGCGAAGGTAACGAAATTTTGCAGATGCTAAAAGGTTGGACGATGGTTACATCGATTGAATCGCATCTGCTGGTGCTTAAAATATGGCCATAAAAAAAGAGGTACTAATTAAAGCACCTCTCTATTTATTGGGATTTATTGTGGTTATCTGCGTTTGCCTTTGTGATCCTTTTTCATTTCTTCCATTTGCTGCAATTGTTCTGGAGTTAGGATGCTTTTATAGGCGGCTTTAGAATCTTCTCTTAAAGCTTTCATTTGATCCATTTTTTCACTGGCTGTCAGCTTTTCATTTTCTTTAATAGTTTTTGCCTGTGCCATCCGGGTTTCACGACTCGCTTTCAATTTAGCCATTTGATCGTCGGTTAAATTTAGTTTAGTTTTCATTTGACTAAGCATGGCTGTCCGACGGTTGCCCATGTTGGTTTTTGCTTCAGCCTTCATATTGGCCAACTCGCTTTTTTGTTCCGGTGTTAGTAAACTTTGAAATTTATCTTTTTGTTCTTTTAAAATAGCTGCTTTTTGGGCTTTGTATTCCTTTACAGTCATGCTTTCATTTTTGTCCAATGCCTGTAAGCGATCTTTCATTTCCATTCGGTTTGCCTTCATCTGTGCTTTTTGGTCAGCACTTAAGTTTAACTTTTTTGTCATCATTCCTTTTTGATGATGATGTTGAGCCATGCCTGCCTTGTGCTCCCTTGCTACCTGCGCATTTGCTGAAAATGTAAATGCAGCCATTGCGAATAATCCTACGAGTATCTTTTTCATAATTTTTTTATTGTTTAAATGTTACCAGGGATAGACCACGTACATGCATAATAGTTTAACCGGTAGTAATAAAAAGAAACGTTAATCAGGCTGGTTTAATTTGATAGAAAAAAGTTGGAAGATGTTTCAGGCTTTAAAAGTTCAATTCCAGGACTAATCTATTTAAGTAAAAAAACTACCGCTTATTTTACAGGAAAAATACAATTGATTAGAGTGGCGTTTCCCCATTCGGTATTATTAAATATTAATCCTTTATGTAATTGCAGTTTAAATAATATATTTACGCTTCAATTTATTTTTCCCGATCACCCTTTTTATGAAACTTTCTGCAGCAAAAAGATATTCTTTGTTATACTTTGTTATAACTATATTCTTTTTATTATCGGTAAATATGGTGTCTGCACAACTGCAGGCTAATTTTACCGTAGATAAAACAGGGGGATGCTCACCGTTAAATGTAAAATTTACCAACACCACAACGGGTGCTTCCGGTGCTGTTACCTGGCAATGGAATTTCGGTAACACCAATACGTCTACTTTAAAAGATCCCGGTGCTACTTACTTTACCGAAAAAACCTATACGGTAACGCTTACAGCAAAAGATGGCGCAACAACATCTACCAAAACAATTGATATTACCGTTTATAAAAAGCCTACGGTGGATTTTACGCTGGCACCTATAAAAGGCTGTGCCCCTCTAAATGTAAATTTTACAGCAAACGCCACTCCCGGCGATGGCACCCTGACCAATTATTTATGGGATTTCGGCGATGGCATTACCCAACAGGGAAGCAACTTTAATGCCATCAACCATACCTATACATTTCCTCAAAATCCACCGGTAACGTTGAATGTTACCAACAGTTATGGCTGCTATACCACGCTTACCAAAAATAATGTTGTAGAAGTGGTGAAAGCAGTGCAGGCATCCTTTACTAATTCTACCAATTCGCTTTGCAATGCAGGCGAATCAGTAATATTTACCAATACAAGTACCGGTAGTGGTACGCTCACCTACAAGTGGGATTTTGGAGATGGAAAAACTTCAACGCAGCAATCACCGGTACATGTGTATGATACTAATGGAGCGTTTTATACCACGCTTACTGTTTCCAGCAGTGATGGCTGTTCTGCCACTTTTAAATCGGGCCTGATAAACGTTGCCAATTTTGTTGCCGATTTTAGTGTTCCGGCAGTTATTTGTTTAAACCAGTATTTTACGCTAACCAATAAAAGCACTGCGCTTTATGATAAATTGGAATGGTGGATTGATAACAATTTTTACAGTAATAATTTTTACAGTGACGATTTATATACCCTATTAAATACGGTTGGCGATCACAATATAAAACTGATTGCTTATTATGGCAACTGTAGTATTGCCATTACTAAAAAAATTACTGTAAAAGATGTATTAAATACTACCGATTTTATTGCTGATTTACAGGGTGCCTGCGGCATTCCGGTAACAATAAAATATAAAGATACCACTACTGGTGCCGTTGGCTGGACATGGCAGAACTATTATTATAACAACAATAATACTTTTGCAACAACTCAAAATGCATCTTATACTTACACTTCAGGATCGTATGAAATCGTTCATCTTACCGTAAAAAACGCTGCCGGTTGCAGCACTACTATTTCGAAATTTGTTAATTACGAAAAGCCAAACATCAACATTCAACTTACCAATACAACCGGTGGCTATTACCAGGGTTGTACTGGTCTTACACTAAGCTTTGCGGCTTCACCTGATACAGCCATACAGGATTACAAATGGAACTTTGGGGATGCCACTGCAGTAAGCACACTGAGTAACCCCACCCATACTTTTAGCAAGGCTGGTATTTTTAATGTAACGCTCGATTACACAACAAAAAATGGTTGCAAGGGAACGGCAAATTATAATTATGTAACGGTGGTAGATAAGCCGGCTTTTGATTTTGCTGTACAAAACGGAACCACCGTGTGCGGGAACACACCTACAACTTTTGTAGCAACACCTGCTGCAAGTGGTTGGAGTTACAACTGGACGTTCAATGATGTTTATAGCTATGGTAATTATGGAAACTCAACAGTTACTAACAAGTTTACCTATGATACAACCTATACAGTAATGATGGTAGCAACAAATTCCGGCTGTATTGATACCGTTATAAAAAAAGATTACATCAAAGTTTTGCCACCTTTTCCACATATTTCGCAGCAATTAAATACTTGCGATGACACAAGAGGTACCATGCGTTTTACAGAAGATTCTAAAAAAGCATTGCAATGGAGCTGGAATTTTGGGGATGGGGTTACCGATACTTATTCAAGTGTAAAGGATACTATCCGGCATACCTATACAGCTACCGGCTCCTATAAAGTTGTATTAAGTACAACCAATGGCGCCTGCACAGTAAAAGATTCTGTGACGGCTTATGTATTATTAAAACAGCACCCGTTATTAACATCTGCCAAAACTGATGCCTGCGGAAGTGATGTGGTAAATTTTACTTTGTCGGGGCTGGAAATAAATACCAACCCCTACAGTTATTACTACAGCTATAACCTTTATGGTCCGCAGTACGGCGATTTAACTACCAGTAATACTTATTTATCAACACCAAATATATATTGGCAGCAAAGCGTATCTGGAACCATTCAATCGCTGGATCCGGGTAAAAATGACATCCGCCTTTTTACGCAGTCTTCTTATTTTAATTGCCTGGATACTTCCAATTTTATACCAATAAAAATTCATGGGCCAAAAGCTGGTTTTAAAGTTTTGCCGCATTCCGGCTGCTTTAAAGACCCGGTAATTTTTACTGACACTTCCCACTATTTTGGAAACAGTAAAATAGTGAAATGGGAATGGAATTTTGACGACGGCAAAACCCAAACTTTATTATCGGGTGGTTCTACTTCGCATACTTATAGCGCACCTGGTTATTATTATGTACAGTTAACGGTTACAGATGCAGATGGCTGTACCAGCCTTTCCAACTACTATGATCACTACGTAAGCGTTGATGGCCCTAAAGCAGATTTCAACGCATCATCGTATAATGTAGCGCCTAACACTACCGTTTATTTAAACAATACTTCACTGTTTTACAACTATTATTATTACAACACATTGCAATGGATATTTCCTGATAGTACTACTTCTACCATCGATAATACATCCTTTACTTTTACGAATGAAGGTACCTATCCTGTAAAACTGATCACGCAAAACTCAAGGACAGGATGTAATGATACAATCGTAAAAAATATTACGGTACGTAAAGTGAACAGTGCATTCACTTACAAGTTTGCTTATATCAACAACAATGCATGTCCTCCCGTTATTGCAACTTTTACCAGCATATCTACCAATGCTGTAAGGCTTGCCTGGGATTTTGGGGATGGTGGTGTGGCAGGTGATCAACCAATTGTGTCGCATACCTATAATAAACCGGGTTTATACAGGGTGGTACATTATAGCTACGACAGTAATAACGGGGTAGATAGCACCGAAGATTTTATTGAAGTGAAAGGGCCTTACGCCTTGTTGCAGGCGGATGTATTAACTGGTTGTAATAAGTTAACGGTAAAGCTAACTGCAGAAGTAAAATATGCTAATGATTATACCTGGGATTTTGGTGATGGTACCGTAATACCAACGACAGACACTTTTGCTGTGCATACTTATTTAACGCCGGGCATTTATGTGCCTTCCCTCATTTTAAGAGATAACGGCGGCTGTAGTGCCACATCAGAATTGCCGGAGAAAGTAATTGTAGATTCATTGTATGGAGGTATTAAAATATCGCCATCTATTATTTGTGATTCTGCGTTGAGCATTTTTACATCACAGGTTGAAAGTTTATCTAATAATCAAATACAGTCGCCAATCAATTATACGTGGATAGTATATGAAGCCAACAAAATGGATACTATCCAAAATTTATCTGCCAGTCACTTTTTTAATAGCCTGGGTGCTCACCTGGTAGCATTGGAAGTTTCAACACCTTATGGATGCACGCAAAGAGTTGTTGATTCAGTACTGGTAAAGCAAGGCGTAACGGCGATGATTAACGGGCCTGCAAAATTATGTAAAGGAGATATTGCCAGTTTTACCGGAAGCGCTACAACAGCAAATAGTACATTGCAGTGGAATTGGAACTTTGGCAACGGAAATATTTCCACATTGCAAAATCCTTTACCACAGCAGTTTAACAGTGTGGGCAGTCAGCAGATTTCTTTAATGGTTTCAAACGGAGGTTGCAGCGACACAGCGTTGTACCCCATTGTGGTAAATGGTATTCCGGTAGTCAGTTTTTCAAACACGTCACCGTTTGTGTGTAAAGGCGATAGTGTTCGTTTAACCGCTTCCGGTGGGGCCTCTTATTTATGGAACAGTGGTGTGGCTATTACAAATAGCAATTCATCTTCCATTTCATCAAAGCCATCAAGCAGCATTTATTATTTTGTAAAAATTACAGATGTACAAGGGTGCAGTAATAAAGACTCGGTTTTTGTAAAAGTAGTAGATCCACAAAAACTGGTACTTCCATCGGCATCTTTTGCCTGCCAGGGTAGTCCAGTTCAGTTAACTGCAAGCGGTACTGATCAATATAAATGGATCAATAATGTTTCGGGAATCAGTGATGTAAATATCAGCAATCCACTGGTGCTTCCAAATACTTCTACAACCTACACAGTGGTTGGTTATGATAACTACAATTGCTTTACCGATACAGCTTCAATCGCAATAAGAATAAGCCCGTTACCGGTTGTTGATGCAGGTATCGGCAGCCTGCTTATTTCCGGAGCATCCTTTATGCTGAACCCTAAAGTAAGCGGGGCCAATAGTTATACCTGGTCGCCACCAGATTACCTGAATTGCACTGCATGCCTTAGCCCGGTGAGTACACCCAAAAATTCAATTACCTACACCATTACAGCGGCCAACGCAGATGGTTGCAAAGCCAGCGATACCGTAAGCCTGCGCATTGCCTGCGCCAATAACCTGGTGTTTATCCCGAAGGCATTTTCACCAAACAATGATAACTTAAATGATCGGTTTACCGTTACAGGAAGCGGCATTAAACAAATACGTTCGATCGTAATTTATAGCAGGTGGGGTAAACTGATTTTTGAAAGAAAAAATGTACAAATAAATGACCGCACAAATAGCTGGGATGGCTACTTTAAAGGTGAACCAATGCCAGCGGGTGCCTACGTTTACCAGATACAAACTGAATGCGATGGCGGCGAAATATTTGACTTCCGTGGGAATGTGGTGCTGCTGCGATAGGGAAAATAAATATGAAATATGAGTTATGAAATATGAATGAAAATGCAGTTATTTGATGGTCGACTTTTCAACTAACTTAAAAGCTTCAAATAACTCCCCTTCAGGGGCCGGGGGCTTCTACCCCTTATTCGCCAATTGCCCGCAAGCCGCATCAATATCTTTGCCACGGCTTCTTCTTACCCTTACATTCACCCGATTTTTTGCCAGGTAGTCTGTAAATTGTTGCGTAGTGTCTTCAGTTGGTTTGGTGAATTTTGCACCATCAATTGGGTTGTATTCAATTACATTTACCAGGTGTGTGGGTATCTGGCGATATATTTTTGTCAATGCTTCTGCGTCTTCGATAGAATCATTCAGGTCTTTAAAAAGAATGTATTCAAGGGTGATATCATTCTTTGTTTTTTCGTAGAAATAGTTGAGCGCTTCAATTAATACGGCAATGCTGTTGCTTTCATTGATCGGCATTATCTGGTTACGCTTTTTGTCGTCGGCAGCATGTAAAGAAAGCGCCAGGTTAAAGCGCACTTTATCGTCACCCAATTGCCTTATTTGTTTGGCAACACCTGCAGTAGAAACGGTAATTCTTTTAGGACTCATTGCCAGGCCATCATTGGATGTTAACTTATCAATCGCCTTTAATACATTTTTGTAATTTAGCAAAGGTTCGCCCATGCCCATAAAAACTACGTTGGAAAGTTTTTTATCAAATGTTTTTTCAGATTGTTGGTTGATAAAAGCTACCTGGTTGTAAATCTCATCAAAATCAAGATTTCTTTTGCGTTCCATGGTACCGGTTGCACAAAACTTACAGCTTAAACTACAGCCGATCTGTGAAGAAACACAGGCGGTATTTCTTTTTTCAGTAGGAATTAAAACGCCTTCAATCATGTGGCCATCATAGGTCATAAACCTCGATTTAACGGTACCATCGCTGCTAAACTGGGTAGTATTTACTGTTAAGGCTGGCAACTCAAAGCGCTCTTTTAAATGCTGGCGCAAATCTTTCGACAAGTCGGTCATGTCTTCAAAACTCTGGGCATTTTTCTTCCATATCCACTCATGCACCTGTTTGGTACGGAACTTCTTTTCCCCGATCGATTCAAAATATTTCACTAATTCGTCCAGTCCAAGGTGACGAATATTCTGTTTTTCCTTTGTCATTTCGCAAAGATACGGAACCGGTCATCGCCTTAAATGTGAATTATTTTATTATATATTGCACTAAATAGGGATTATTAGCTATTTAAATTTTCTCAATCTTATTAAACCAGTTGATGCAGAACCCGTTATAATAAATAGGAGAACGCACCACAGGTGGAAATAGAAATGCCAGTTTTACCTCAAGCTTGTAAAATAAATTGCTCATTATGCAAACAGTGTATGTAATTGATGCAGTAAGAACCCCCATTGGAAAATATGGAGGCGTATTAAGTTCTATCCGGCCAGATGATCTGCTGGCATTGGCTATTAAAAATTTAATCTATCGAAATAACAGTGTGTCACTAACTGCAATAGAGGATGTAATTGCAGGCGCTGCCAACCAAAGCGGGGAAGATAACCGCAATGTGGCAAGGATGGCAGCACTAATTGCCGGCTTACCGGTAAGCGTGGCAGGTGTTACAATTAATCGTTTGTGTGCATCCGGACTGCAAGCTATTATGGACGCTTCCAGGGCAATTATGTGTGGTGATGGCGATGTATTTATTGCATGCGGTGTTGAAAGCATGAGCAGGGCACCGTTTGTAATGGCAAAAAGCAGCCAGGCATTTGAACGTTCACCGCAAATGTTTGATACCACCATGGGCTGGCGTTTTATAAACCAGGAACTGTCACTAAAATACTACCCTTACAACATGGGCGAAACGGCGGAAAATGTTGCAAAGCGATGGAACATCAGCAGGCATGCACAGGATAAATTTGCGTTGGATAGTCAGCTCAAATATTTTAAAGCCTATAAAAATAACCAGTTTAAAGAAGAGATGGTACCGGTTACTGTGCAGCATGGAAAAGAAAAAGTGGAGGTAGATAAGGACGAACATCCCAGGGAAACTTCGCTGGAATTACTGGCTAAATTAAAACCTGCGTTTCAAAAAGATGGTACCGTTACAGCAGGTAATAGCAGTGGTATTAACGATGGTGCCGCAGCAATGTTACTGGCAAGTGAGGCAGCAGTGGTAAAATATAAATTAAAACCGATTGCAAAAATTGTAAGCATGGCCGTTGCTGGTGTTGACCCGGCGGTAATGGGCATTGGCCCGGTGCCAGCCACACAAAAAGCGTTAAAACGTGCAAGCTTAACCGTTGATGACCTCGACCTGGTGGAATTGAACGAGGCTTTTGCTTCCCAATCTATTGCCTGCATTCACGACCTGGGGCTTGATCTGGAGAAAATTAATGTAAATGGAGGCGCTATTGCATTAGGTCATCCGTTGGGTTGTAGTGGGGTAAGAATTGCTACTACTTTACTGCATGAACTAAAAAAGCGGAAAGGAAAATACGGCCTTGCCACCATGTGTGTAGGTGTAGGGCAGGGGTCAGCCATTATTTTTGAAGGACTATAATTTTTGCATGTAATAGTTTTTTAAATCTTCTTGATTGTGATACTTAGAATCTTATTAGCAAAGTAATGGTGCTTTATCATCTTTTATAAATAATGGTTTCCAATTAAATTTATTAAAAAGATAATGGGAAAGATGCCATGAAAATACATAAGTACAGGAGTGCGACGCAACGATGTCGCCATAAAAAACATAGGCTGGTCAACAAAAAAACAAGATAAATCAAGCAGTATAAAGTAGCAGTAAATTCTCTAATTTATCTCTTGCGAAACATTCCTCAATCAAAACTTATAAAATTGAATCAAGATCTAAAACAAAATCAATAGTGACTAAAGCTTGTGCAATAATTTATTTACCAATTTAAAATTAGTAAATACTGATAGTACTAATAGCAACATTGCAACCAACACAACTGCCCAATGTATAAAAGGAGAAAGTTCTTCTCTTCCGTTCATGATAAAATGTTGAAAACAAAACTGCAGTAAAACGGTTAAAATAAGTGAAGTGATAATGATGACTGCATAAACCGGCAGCCATTTTTTTGCTACCGTTTTACTTAGCCATTTTGGCGAATAACCCAGTGTTAATAGTAGTTGCAGGTTGTCTTTACTTTTCGCAATCATTAATTGTAGGTAAAATGAAAACAAAACCATTGCCATAATTACAACCAGTAAGCCAAAGGCGCCTAACCCGCTTACTATTGCCTGTAAAATTTGTTTTACTCTCCCGAATTTTGTTTTGTCTTTATTTACACGGTACTCCTTTTTTTCGAGATAGGTCAATAGCTGCGGGCTGTTGGCATCGTTGGTTTTTATATAAATGCGGGAAGCATTTACCTGGCTTACACCGCCAAAATTTTTATTGGCCCAGGTCATAAATGTATTGGGAACAAGCACAGAATTGATGCGATCGCTTAGAGCAACAATACGGGCTTTAAAGTTTTGAACACCAAATGGCGTGTAGCATTCCAGTATAATACTAACAGACGACATTGTTTTATC
This sequence comes from Ferruginibacter sp., assembly GCA_040002495.1. Taxonomy (GTDB): domain Bacteria; phylum Bacteroidota; class Bacteroidia; order Chitinophagales; family Chitinophagaceae; genus Ferruginibacter. Next base: position 49,043 of record JBDUEK010000026.1, on the reverse strand, counting down.
TGAAAGTTGTGGCAGATCCTGGCTGGGTGCAAATACATTGTACATCTCCATAAAATCTGAAGAAAAAATAATGGGCACATCTAACTGCCCGGGCTGCCAGGTAAAACTTGGTGGTACTGTATCTATAAATTTTTCATCGAGCGATTCCAGGAAGAGATCGGTACTAAATGGAATGATATTGCCTGCGCTTGCTTTTACCCGAAACTGGTTCGAAATCAACGGAGCCGCTGCTTCGATAAAAGGTTGTGCCTGGATGTCTGCAATATCTGCGGGTGAAAAACTATTGTCTTTACCCATATTATCATTGGTAATGGTTTTTGTAACTGAAATGTAATCGGCGCCATTTTTACGGCTATTCTTCTCTGTTAGTAGCTGGTTAATATTGATAAACATTTGAATGGAGCAAAGCAACAGTAATACACCAATGCCCAGCCCTGCATAACTCAATGCCCTCGATACTTTATTAAGGTCCGATGATAAAAAAGGCGCAATGTTTTTAAACGATAAACTTTTAACAGGCATATATAAAATGTTTATGGCAGGGCCGCTACAAATGCAGTGTTCTTTCAGATTTAAAATATTCGATCTCCCGAAGATCAGCCAAAAGGATGGTCGCTTTTCTTGCAGCACTTTCTTCTTCCATTAGCTTCATGGCTTTCTCCCTGTTTTTTTCGTCGAGGTGACTAAACGGTTCATCCAGTAATAAAAAATCAAATGGTTGTTGCAATGCACGGATGATGGCAATGCGTTGCTGTTCCCCGTAGCTACAGGTCTTGCACAGTTTATGCAATTTATCTTCAATGCCCAGCCGGCTGGCCATTTCATTGATTTTACTTTCAGGATGATAAGGATGCAGCAGCCTTTTTATTTCAAGATTTTGTAGTACTGTATGTTCTGTAAATAGGCGAAGATCCTGGAATACAATGCTGATATGTTGCTGCCGCCATTGCGAAAATTTTTCTTCGTCAAAATGTTTGATATCATTGGCATCGTATGCAATTGTACCATTGTAATCATTTCTCAGGCCGTACAGAAAATGGATGAGTGATGTTTTGCCGCTGCCGCTTGGTGCGATAATATGTATGTTTTCATTTTTTTTGAAAACAATATCCTGGTTCCAAACCTGCGAATTGTTTGCTTTACCTGCATCGAAAAAAGCCGGCAAAATATGCTGCATGGAAATTTGCATGAAAACGGACTTATAAAACTGCCAATTCATTTTATTGAATTGGCAGTGAATGAAAATTTAAATTATTTATTCATCATGGGAGATACAGCAGAATCAATGGGTACGGCCATTTCTTCATCATAGGCCTTCATTTCGTCCCACTGCTTCTTTTTATTTTCTTTGTAAAAAAGAGCCATTTTAGCAGCGTAATTGTTGAACTGTTTTAAGCTATTGGTTGATTTATCTACCAGGTTTACTTCGATATTTTGAGTAATACCACCATCGCTGTAATTACCACCTTTCCATACAATATTATCCCACATGCTCAGGTTAGCATCATAGGCAACTTTTGCAGCACTATCTTTTTGTGCAAGGCTTCCGAAAGACTTTAACAATGACTGTATATTAAGATAACCACCAAATGGCTCGCCACTCATCTTATCAAGAAAATCGAAACTGTTACTTGGGGATGCTAAAAATTTATCAACGTTTTCTTTGGAATTTCCCAAAGCAAAAAAGGTACCGTTTGAGTTGTAACTTATTTTGGAATTACCGTTTTCATCCAACGCGGCACCACCCATTTTTTTACCTGCGTCTACCAATTTATTAAAGGCATCTTTATCACCAATTGAAGCTGAAAATACAAAATTAAAATCAGGCGTTTGTTTTGCAGGAAAGTTTGGTTCACCATTTTCCGGCATTAAACTAGCAGAGTCAGTCTTGATAGTTAAATCGGAAAAACCAACTACAACATCTCCCTTATTTGCTTTAACAAAATCTTCGATGGTAAAGCCGAGTGATTTTAAACCAATATTTACCAGGCCATCAAAGCCTGTTAATTTTACCAGCTCCATTAAACCTTCAGGTTTAAAATTTACCGCCATTACCGCCATCATATCTTTACCGGGTAAACGCTTAACCATGTCTTCATTTATTTTTCCACCGCTGTATTTTTTGAAGATTTTCATCAGGTCATCGCTGGCATAGGATTTTATTTTGATAGCCATTTTGCCATTTTCAAAATTAACTGTTCCGGTAGTTACATTTCCCTTGTTAAAGCGCTCCATGTTCAGCATTGCCAATGCATTGGTAGATCCGGTGGTTTTGCCAATCTCTTCAAAATTGATCCAAAAATGCATATCACCGGATTCTTTTGTTAGCGAAGTGAAATGCTCATTTTTTGCAAGTGAATTGCTTTCACTTAAATCAAAAACAGACTGGCAGGTTAAACTAATATCTCTTGCAGAAATTGTGGGCATATCGATCGAATCTCTCATCATTCTTCTCGATAAGTCATCCATCTGGGCCATTTGAGGCGCATTAATAATGTAAATAAATTTGTCTTTGGTAAAACCAACGCAAACAGGAGCTTTGCTGATAAATTGAATATCGCCTTTTTCACTTTCGCTTCCGTTTTCTGTAACCTTTTGGTTGAAAGCTTTAAAAGCAGCAGCATCTTTTACGGTTCCTTCAAAAGCAAAATATCCGCCAAGGCTATCTTTTATTGTGAAAAATAACAGGTCGGTTTGGGGATCAATACCTGCACTTGCCGGATTTTCTAATAAACTTTTAATGGCTGGCGGTAAACTGCTGTCGCCATACGCTTCTTTAAAAAGCGGGTTTTGTTTTATTTCATCCCAGGGAAGTTTTGCAGTAAGCGATTTGCCATCCATCATAATTACTGCGGCAGCTTCTTTGGGTATATAACGTCCTTGTGTATTTGATTTACTACAAGAAGCCAGCACCATTGTTATAGCGCAAAACACGATCAATTTTAAGAGACTATTTTTTTGCATACAATTAATTTTTAATAATAATACTATTTATTGTTGGTTGTTTTATTTATTTAAGATAATCGGTTAGCCTGTCGAAAACTACTACTTCCTGTGTGCTTGTTTTAAGGTTTTTAACCAGGCAATAATTTTGCTCAATTTCCTGGCTGCCAATAATCACCGCAAATTCAATTTTCTTTTTTTCTGCGTAGCTAAACTGTTTGCTGATTTTAACCGGTTCGTGAAAGAGTTCGCATGAAATTCCTTGTTCCCTTAACTGTTGCATGATGTTAAATGCAAAAAGGCTTTCATCGTTTCCCATGTTGAAAAAGATGGCCTTTGTACCAGCATCTACCTGCTCAGGAAAAAGATTTAACTCTTCCAATACATCATAAATTCTGTCTACACCAAAACTAATTCCAACACCCGGAATGCCCGGTACATCAAATAATCCTGTAAGGTCATCATAACGGCCTCCACCACCAATGCTACCCATTTGAACGGTTGAGGGAGCTTTTACTTCAAAAATTATTCCTGTATAGTAGTTTAACCCACGGGCAAGTGTGAAGTCAATCTGCACGTTAATTCCTTTACCGTGTTCAATTAAAAATTCAATTTCTTCAATTCCTTTTTTGCCAATCGAAATATCACCAACCAGCAATTTTATTTGAGATAATTTTTCTTCATTACTGCCGGTAATTGATAAATATTTTTCAATGATCGTTATTTGCTCAGCCGTTAATTCTTTTAACACCAGTTCTTCCTTTACTTTTTCAAGACCAATTTTATCCAGTTTATCAATGGCGATTGTGATGGCTATCATTTTATCCTGGCCACCGCATAAATCAGCAAGAGCGGTTAAAATTTTACGGTTGTTAATTTTTAGTTCGTAATCGCCCAATGATAACTTAATAAATACCTGGTGATATAAATTTGCAAGTTCCGTTTCATTTAACAAAGAAGTACTACCCACTACGTCTGCATCACATTGGGTAAATTCTCTGTAACGTCCCTTTTGCGGACGGTCTGCCCGCCATACCGGTTGTACCTGGTAGCGTCTGTAGGGAAAGGTTAGTTTGGTATGATTCATTGCCACATATCTTGCAAATGGTATGGTAAGGTCATATTTTAATGCACGTTCTGTAAGCTCTGCACTGTTTTTACCTTCCATTAGTTTTTCAAATCCAGCCTTTGCCTTGTCAATGTTTTTTGGATTGTTGAGTCCGTTATTCAGCACCTTAAATATTAGTTTATCGCCTTCCTCGCCATATTTTCCCATGAGCGTTTCCAGGTTTTCCATGGCAGGTGTTTCCAATGGCTCAAATCCGTATAATTCAAAAACAGTTTTTATTGTAGATAGTATATAATTCCTTTTGCGGACAACCTCCGCTGAAAAATCTCTCGTGCCCTGTGGTATACTTGGTTTGGCCATTATTGTTATTTAGTTATTGTAAAGAGGTAACGCTAAAATTATATGGGTACTTAACTGTGCTACTATTTTGATAAGATGATAATCACTTTCGAAATTCAGGGTCAGCAAGTGCATGTTGAACGATCGCATCACAGGCTTCATCAATCAATTCATATACTTTATGGTAGCCATCTTCACCCCCGAACCAGGGATCGGGAACATCCAAATCTTTGCCGGGATAACTTTCGTTTAGCAACAAGGTTACTTTTGATGCATCGTAATTGCTTTTGGCAATATCTTTCATTTCTTCTATAATATCTGATGCCATTGCATAGATCATATCAAAATCATCAAAATCCTGTTTCGAAAATTTTCTGCATCGCTGCCCACTGATATCAATCCCATTTAATCTAGCCACCTTTTGGGAAAGCCTGTGCGGTTGTTCGCCAACATGATAACCGTTAGTGCCGGCACTATCAATTTTCCAATTCAAACCTGCCTTATTGATCTTGTCCTTTAATATTTCTTCAGCAAGTGGGCTGCGGCAAATATTTCCAAGACAAACCATCAAAATTTTCATGTTGCAAATATAAGTTGTTCAATTATTAGATGGAATGCATAATATGATAATCGGTTATTATAAAAAGGCCGCAAGCAGATGCCTGCTAAATTAAAATTCTTTTTTTATGGATTTTATTAATAATCAACTCCTATATGCAACGGCGCCGGTTTTAATTTTTTTACAACTAAAACCAACCAAATATGAATATCGAAATGATTCTTAAATCCGATGTGTTAGACATCATTTTTGAAAATAGAAACAAGGATTATGGAGCATATATGCTGCGTAAGTTTTATGCCAACCGGCTATTACAATCTATTGGCATTATGCTGCTGGGGGTTATTATATTATCTGCATTCACTTTTTTACCCGCTCCAAAAGACAATGAAATAAAATTCGACGAAATTACATTGGGGACAGTTCCACTACCAACTATCATAGAAAAGAAAAAGGAATTACCTAAGCAACCGGTTAAGAGCGAGATAGGTGCTCAAAAGAAAAATGCAGGCACACCAATCATTACGGCTAATAAAGATGTAGTTGACAGCATTCAAACAATTGATCCCGCTGAACGTACAGGACCAATCACAATTAGCGCCGGAATTGGAAATGGAATTATTGCATCGCCGGGTATTCTTGAAGGCCCGCCTGCACCGGCCGTTGAAGCCCCGGCAGTAATTACAGATGTTACAAAACCAATATCCAATCCGGATGTCATGCCTCAGTATCCCGGTGGAATAAGTGCATTGAGGAAATTTCTTGAAAGAAACCTGCAAAATCCCAGAGACCTTGAAGATGGCGAGAAAGTAAGTGTTAAAATAACTTTTGTGGTAGGATATGATGGGAAATTAAAAACTTTTAATGTTACAGAAGATGGAGGGGAAGTGTTTAATAATGAAGTGTTACGCGTTTTAAAAAGAATGCCTTCGTGGATACCCGGAAAAGCAAAAGGGCAGAATGTATCCGTTTATTACACAATTCCTGTTAAGTTTATACCACAAGATTAATTTTCAGTAATTAATTCAGTAATTTGCTTTTCCGCAAACTGTAAAGCATCGGCTTTACGGTTTTGTTAAAACAATAATTATGGCGTTAGAAGAATTTGAAAGAGAACAATTAAGTGAAAGGGAAAAGGGATTTATAAGAATGCGGAGCATTACCAATTATGGTATGGGTGCTTTTATGGTTATAGCTGGGTGCTTTTTTATGTTTCCAATTGCGCTCACAGAAAAATTCATTAACCAGTATGATCCGGTGCTAATCAAAATTTTTGCATTGGTATGCTGGCTATATGGCGGATTTAGAATTTACAGGGGATACAAGAAAAATTATTACAGATAGGCATGGAAAATGTAAAAGGAAGAAACGTTGTGTCATTGTTTGGGTGCTTTTTTATAGTTTTTGTTTTGTTGGTTGGATGCAGCGCAAAAAAAGAGATAGTTACGCCGACAGATACACTTACAAGTGGTGAAATCAACATCAGCGTAGATGAATCGTTTAAACCGGTAATGGATGAGGAAATAAGTGTTTTTGAAGGCACTTATCCCAATGCGAAAATTATAGTGCATTATAAGCCGGAAGCAGAATGTTTAAAAGATATATTAAGAGATTCAGCCACCAGGATGATTATTGTTACCAGGGGGCTTACAGGAAAAGAAGAGAGATATTTTAAAGATTCTTTAAATTTTACGCCACGCTGGGATGAGCTGGCTTCGGATGCAATAGCAGTTGTGGTAAATGCAAAAAGTACGGATACACTTTACACGATGGAACGGTTAAAGAATATGTTATCCGGCAAAGCAACAAAAAAGCAACAGGTAGTTTTTGACGGGTTATCGGCAACCAGTACGGTTAGGTTTGCCATTGACAGCATATTAAAAGGAAAACCATTTGATACCAGTGTGGTTAGAGCAGTAAGGAATAGTACGGATGTTTTAAACTACATAGCTGAGGATGAAAATGCGATAGGTTTTGTTGGCATAAGCTGGATTGGAAATCCGGAAGATTCAGCCCAGGTGAATATGTTAAAAAAAGTAAAAATTGCCTACGTGAAATGTAATGACTGCATTGATTCGTCGTATGTAAAGCCAAGCCAGTTTAGCATTCTTACAAAAACATATCCTTTGGTACGTGGTTTGTATTACATACTAAAAGAAAACTATAGTGGACTGGGTTCCGGCTTTTTAAATTTTATGCAGTACGAACGCGGACAGCTTATTTTTAAAAGAGCTTATCTTGGATCGAGTAAAATGGGCTTTGGTGTAAGAAATGTACAAATCAATGAAAAGCTTAAAAAAGATTAGGGAACAATTTCACGGATTCCGTTAATATTTAATAACATTGTAAAGACTTAAACATTCAAATAAAATGAACATGATAAAATCTGGATTGCTGCTACTTACTGTGTTGTTTCTTTCTAATGTAATGAAAGCTCAAAGTCTTGAAGATGGACGAAAGTTTTTATATTATGAAAGATATAAAAGCGCAAAGGACGTTTTTGATAAATTGGTGCAGGCCAATCCAAATAATACTGATGCTGCTTACTGGTTGGGCCAAACGCTCATTGGTATGGAAGATGTAGATGCCGCAAAAGCATTGTACCAAAAAACATTAGCGGCAAACCCAAATAATCCTTTATTAATTGCAGGTATGGGGCATGTTGAATTGTTGGAGAACAAGCCACAGGATGCACGCAATCGATTTGAGACAGCCCTCAGCCTATCGAAAAATAAAGATCTGGATGTATTGAATGCAGTGGGGCATGCAAATGCTGATCCCGATTCAAAAAATGGCGACGGTAATTATGCAGTTGATAAACTTAAAATTGCAGCCGATTTTAAAAAAATGAAAGACCCGGATGTATTAGTAAATCTGGGCGATGCTTACAAAAAGATTGGAGATGGTGGTAAGGCTCAAATTTCTTACGAAGCTGCGCTGGAGCTGGATCCTAAGTATGCAAGAGCTGCCTATCGTATTGGTAAAATTTATCAAACTCAGGGCCAGGGCCAGCAGGAAATTTACATGAAGTATTTTAATGATGCCATTTCCAGAGATCCTTTGTATGCACCTAATTATAAAAATCTATCAGATCTTTATTACAATACAAACGTTACACTTTCATCTGAATACCTTGATAAATACCTGGCTAATACAGATGAAGATCGTAAAAATTGTTATTACAGGGCTTCTATGAAATATGCACAAGGTTTATTTGCTGAGGCTGTTTCAAAGGCAGATGAATGTCTTACTCAACCGAACCCATATTGGAAATTATATGGAATTATAGCGTATGCAGAAAATAAGCTAGGTGATTCATTAAAATCAAAAACTTCATTTGAAAAATATTTTGCAAAAGCAAATGCAGATCAGATAGGAACCGGAGATTATTCAACTTACGCAACCGTTTTGCTTAAGTTTCCGGGCAATGACTCATTGGCTGGAAACTATGTTGATAAAGCAGTAGAATTGGATTCTATTGAAGCAAATAAGGTAACTTATTTGAAATCTATTGCAACTTCCTACGAGGATCAAAAGAAATTTAAGGAAGCAGGAGATTGGTATAATAAAATAGTTAATATAAAAAAGAATCCTACCAAAACGGATCTTTATTATGCAGGATACAGTTACTTCAGAGCTGGAAATTATGACAGTTCAATCGATATATTTAATCTATATGGTCAAAAATTTCCGGATGATGCATTTAGCTATTATATGATAGGAAAAGCAAATTGGGCCATTGATACAACTATGGAACAAGGGTTAGCAAATCCTGCTTTTGAAAAAGCAATTGAAGTAGGACAAGCTGATAAAACAAAATATAAAGCCCAGTTAATTGGTAGTTATAAATATTTTGTTGCTTATTATGCTAATATCAAAAAAGACAAAGACATGGCTATTGCGTATTGTGATAGTGTTTTAGTTATTGATCCTGCAGATTCAGAAGCGCTTGGTAATAAATCAGCTATTCAATCTATGAATATGAGTCCGGCGGCACCGGGTAAGCAAACAAAATCTGCTGCGAATAAGCCAGAAGCCAAAGGCACAAAGCCAAAGTCACCTGAAGCTAAAAAATAAAAAAATAATTACTAAGTATAATATTCCCCGTTCCTGATAGGAATGGGGTTTTCTTTTTAGTTTTGAAGATTGTTATTTGCTCACCCTGCCCTATTTTTGCAGTATGCAATTCTTTATTCTACAAGCTACTAACACAGCATCTAATTATTTACCGATCGGTATTCAATTATTTTTTGCAATTGGCTTTATTGCCACCATGATGATACTCACTCATAGCTTTGGGCCTAAAAGAAGCACCAGCGAAAAATTACAAAATTTTGAAAGTGGTATAGAAATAAAAGGAAATGCCCGCCAACCAATGGCCATTAAATACTTTTTGGTAGCAATTTTGTTTGTTCTTTTTGATGTGGAAGTTATTTTTTTCTACCCGTACGCAGTTAATTTCAGGGAGCTGGGTTGGCATGGTTTCTTAGCAGTTGTTATGTTTGTAGGATTTTTTATAACTGGTTTTGTATATATTATTAAAAAAGGTGCTTTAAATTGGGAAGATTAAAATGCTGTAATGCATTCATTAATAAATGAAGAGGCAACAATATGCTATGATGATTGTTTTGTTGATGTAGTGTTTGAAGTGCTAATTTAAATTATTCAAATTAAGAAAATGTCACGTCCAGTACAATATAATACAAAACTTAAAATGGTGGAGGCCCCGGAGGGCATGATGGGAGATGGTTTTATGGCCACTTCCTTTGAAAAAGTTGTAGGTTTGGCCCGCAAAAATTCCATTTGGCCTTTACCATTTGCAACCTCTTGTTGTGGTATTGAATTTATGGCAACAATGGCAAGTCATTATGATTTGGCTCGATTCGGATCTGAAAGAGTAGGTTTTTCTCCCCGCCAGTGCGATCTTTTAATGGTGATGGGAACGATCTCTAAAAAAATGGGGCCGGTTTTGCGCCAGGTTTATCTTCAAATGGCAGAACCACGTTGGGTTTTATCCGTAGGTGCCTGTGCATGTAGTGGTGGTATATTTGATACCTATTCGGTGTTGCAGGGTATCGATCAGGTTATTCCGGTAGATGTTTATGTTCCGGGTTGTCCGCCACGGCCGGAGGCTATTTTAGATGGATTTTTAAAAATACAGGAATTAGTAGGGCAAGAAAGCCTGCGCAGAAGAAATGGAGATAAATACAAAGAATTAATGGAAAGTTATGGTATACAGTAGGAGCTTATGGGAATCTGCCGCATACTAAAAATATATATTCACTTTAGCAAACGCTAACGAAAAAGCTAAAAGCTTTATGTCCTTAACCAACGAATCAATTCAACAAAAGCTCACAGGAAAATTCGGGGATCAGCTTACCGACTGGCAAGAGCCATATGGGATGCTTACTTTCACTGGCCCTAAAGATCTTAATCTTAAAGTTTTACAATTTTTATTTGATGACGAAGTGTTGAAATTTCGTTTTTTAACCGATCTGCAAGCTGTACATTATCCCGATAAAAAGGGCGCAGAGCTGGCAGTAGTTTATCATTTGCATAACCTTGTTGATAATGTCCGTATACGATTTAAAGTTTTTACCGACATTAATCAACCAGATGTATATAGTGCAACTGCACTTTACCAATCGGCTAATTTTATGGAAAGAGAAACCTACGATTTCTTTGGCGTAAATTTTACAGGGCATCCAAACCTGATACGAATATTAAATGTGGATGAGATGGATTATTTTCCAATGCGTAAGGAATTTCCGCTGGAAGATCAAACGAGAATTGATAAAGATGATGAGATGTTTGGAAGGGGGTAGCAATTCAAAAGTCAAAATTAAAAATTCAAAAAAGGACCATCCGGAAGCGCTTTTTGACTTTTGACTTTTTAGTTTTGATTTTTAGTTTTGACTTTTAACTTTTGATTTATGATGAATGACCATATTTTATTACCGGAAGGAAGTATTGAAAAATTAACAACCACGCTCAACCTTGGGCCTACCCATCCGGCAACACACGGGGTATTTCAAAATATATTGGAACTGGATGGCGAACGCATCATGAAAGCTACGTCTACTGTAGGTTATATTCACCGGGCTTTTGAAAAACTGGCAGAAAGAAGGCCTCTTTACCAGATAACTACACTCACCGATCGGTTAAATTATTGCTCATCTCCCATTAACAATATGGGCTGGCACATTACCTGCGAGAAATTGCTCAATGTAAAACTGCCTAAGCGTGTAGATTATTTAAGAATCATCATCATGGAACTGTCAAGAATTTCAGATCATTTGATTTGTAATTCTATTGTGGGTGTGGATAGCGGCGCTTACTCAGGCTTTCTTTACCTGATGCAATTCAGGGAATTGATATACGAAATTTATGAAGAGGTTTGTGGCTCCAGGCTTACAACCAATATTGGCCGCATCGGTGGTTTTGAAAGAAACTTTACGAACAAAGCATTTGAAAAGCTGGAACAATTTCTGGCAACTTATCCTAAGCAATTAAAAGAATTCGAAAACCTGTTTACCCGCAACCGTATTTTTATGGAACGCACCATTGGTTGTGGTGCTATTTCGGCGGAAAGAGCGCTGAACTATGGCTTTACCGGTCCCAATTTAAGAGCAGCAGGAGTAGATTATGATGTACGTATTCATACACCATATAGCTCTTACGAAGATATGGACTTCATAATTCCCGTTGGAAAAACTGGCGATTGTTACGATAGATACCTGGTTCGCAACGAAGAAATGTGGCAGAGCATCAGCATAATTAAGCAAGCTTATCAAAAAGTACAGGAATTCAAAGGTGCCGAGGCAGAAGTTTTTCATGCCGATTCTCCAGCTTATTATTTGCCGGAAAAAAAGGACGTGTATACCAAGATGGAAGCACTCATTTATCACTTTAAAATCGTTATGGGTGAAACTGATATTCCTGTCGGCGAGGTTTACAGTTCAGTAGAAGGTGGCAATGGAGAGTTGGGTTTCTATCTTATCAGCGATGGTGGACGCACACCATACCGGCTGCATTTCCGCAGGCCTTGTTTTATTTATTACCAGGCATTTCCTGAGTTGGTGCAAGGTGGAATGTTGAGCGATGCTGTGATTACTATGAGTAGCCTTAATTTAATTGCAGGCGAATTGGATGCTTAAGTGCTATGGCAAAAAAGAAAAAAATATCAACTGTACAGGTAAAATCTTTTGCAGGTGCGGAACAAGCAGAGGTGGAGGATTATGCTAATACGGATTGGCAGGAAAGTGTAAGAAATGTTGAAGCGATGAGGCAGATGATCTGGAGCAAAGAATATTTATTAGATAGGGATAAGAGTATTTCTATTAGATCTTTAAGTGATGATAGCTATGAATTTGAATGAAAACTTTGTTGATTTTATAAAGCTATTAAATAACTATCAGGTTAAGTATATATTGGTTGGGGGTTGGGCCGTAATATTTGAGGGTTATCAAAGGACTACGGGGGACATGGATTTTTTTATAGAAATGGGAAATGAGAACGCCGAAAAAATTGTACGTGTTATAAAGGAATTTACAGGTTCTTCTATTGGTTTTGTAAAAGAAGATTTTTTAAAGGAAGATAATGTGATAATGTTGGGGCGAACTCCTTTTCGAATTGATATTTTAACTTCTATTTCAGGAGTAAGTTTTGAAGACGCATATCAGTCAAGCCATATTTATACAAATGACGGAATTGATATTCGTTGCATTCATATAAATGAGCTGATCGCCAATAAGAAATCAACAGGACGGTTAAAAGATTTGGCTGATGCGGAAATGCTCGAAAAAATTTTAAAAAAAAGACAGAACAACAAATAAATGGATATTCAATTTTCAGCAGAAAAATTAAATAAGGTCCACGAAATAATGGGCCGTTATCCCGAGGGCAGGCACAAAAGTGCTTTGCTGCCGGTATTGCATTTGGCTCAAAATGAATTTGGCGGCTGGCTGGATACGCCGGTAATGGATTACGTAGCTACTTTATTAAAAATTGAACCCATTGAAGTGTACGAAGTTGCCAGCTTTTATAGCATGTACAATTTAAAGCCCGTTGGAAAATACTTGTTTGAAGTTTGCCAGACAGGGCCATGTATGGTTAACGGCAGTGATGATATTATTGCTTACATCAAAGAAAAACTAAACATAGCTGCAGGCGAAACAACGGCTGATGGTATGTTTACTTTAAAGCCGGTAGAGTGCCTGGGCGCCTGTGGCTACGCACCTATGATGCAGTTGGGCAATCATTACCGTGAGCATTTAACCAGAGAAAAAGTAGATGCAATTATTGAAGAGTGCAGGGCGAAAGCAAACTAAGGCTATGCACCAACGGAAAATTGAATTCAAATATTTAAGCTTCTCGGGAAGCAGTAAAGGTTTTGATAAAATATGAGCAAAAAATTATTATTAGACAAAGCACATGTTCCCGGCATTCGTGGATTTGAAGTATATCGCCGTGAGGGTGGATACCGCAGCGTGGAAACGGCTATAAAAATGGCACCGGCAGATATCGTTGAGGAAGTTAAGAAAAGTGGATTGCGTGGTCGTGGCGGTGCAGGTTTCCCAACAGGAATGAAATGGAGTTTCCTGGCTAAGCCCGAAGGCGTGCCTCGTTACCTGGTGTGCAATGCAGATGAGAGTGAACCGGGTACTTTTAAAGATCGTTACCTGATGGAATTTATTCCCCATTTACTGATAGAAGGTATGATCGTTTCCTCCTTTGCGCTTGGAAGTAATGTCAGTTATATTTATATAAGAGGCGAGTATGCATGGATAACTGATATCCTGGAAGAAGCAATTGAAGAAGCAAAACAAAATAATTTCCTTGGTAAAAATATACTTGGTTCTGGCTTCGATTGTGAGATTTATGTGCAACGTGGTGCCGGTGCTTACATATGCGGTGAAGAAACAGCATTGCTCGAAAGCCTGGAAGGAAAAAGAGGAAATCCAAGAATTAAACCACCTTTTCCGGCGGTTAAAGGATTGTGGGATTGTCCAACCGTAGTTAATAATGTTGAAACAATTGCAGCAGTTGTTCCTATTATCAATGAGGGTGGCGAGGCCTATTCAAAAATAGGTGTTGGAAGAAGTACGGGTACCAAACTGATCTCAGCCTGTGGTAATATCAATAAGCCGGGTATTTACGAAATTGACATGACTATTTCGGTAGAAGAATTTATTTATAGCGATGAATATTGTGGAGGAATTCCCAACGGCAAACGCCTAAAAGCCTGTATCCCGGGCGGATCTTCAGTACCCATTCTGCCAGCCAATTTATTACTAACAACAGCTAAAGGCGAAAAGCGTCTGATGAATTACGAAAGCCTGAGTGATGGCGGATTTGCAACAGGCAGTATGATGGGTAGTGGTGGATTTATTGTAATGGACGAAGATCAATGCGTGGTAAGAAATACCATGACACTGGCAAGATTTTACCACCACGAGAGCTGCGGGCAATGCAGTCCTTGCAGGGAAGGTACCGGTTGGATGGAAAGAATTTTGAAAAAGATAGAGAACGGAAAAGGTGAGATGAAAGATATAGATTTACTATGGGATATTCAGCGTAAAATAGAGGGCAATACTATTTGCCCATTGGGCGATGCAGCAGCCTGGCCGGTAGCAGCAGCAATCAGGCATTTCCGTGATGAGTTTGAATGGCATGTATTAAACCCTGAACTTTGCGTTAAAGAAAATTATGGGTTAAGGCACTATGCAGATCCGATACATGTACCGGAAATGGCTTAGAGAACAAGTCAAAATTCAAAAATCAAAAATCAAAAATCAAAAGTCAAAATTCAAAAATTATGGATGATGATAATGAGATTTTTGAATTGAATGAAGATGGGAAGCCCTATAAAATAGCTCATAGGTGTTTTTATTTTTCGAAGGAAGTTATTTTATTTATTAAGGAATGCAAGTATGATAGGATTCACTTTTCATTGTTTGATCAGTTAATTCGAAGTGCCACATCTGTTGGAGCAAATGTAGTTGAGGGTAGAGCGGGAAGCTCAAAGAAAGACTGGAGAAATTTTTATGCGATAGCATTGAAATCGGCAAACGAAACTAAATATTGGTTATGTCTTATCAAAGAAACAATTGAAGTTTCAAAAACTAAAGCTGATGAATTGATAAAGGAAGCAGATGAAATTTCGAAGATCATTGCTTCAATAATAGTAAAGTCAGATAAATCAACTTTTTGACTTTTGACTTTTTAATTTTGACTTAACACGTAGGTAAAACATTGGATGAACTTTATAGATAACATAGAAATAAAAAATTTTAAATCAATTCACCATCAAAAAATTGAGGGGTGCAAAAAGATTAATGTTTTTATTGGTTATCCAAATGTGGGAAAGAGTAATATTTTGGAGGCTTTGAGTCTTTTTTCGATTGATGATCACAACCCTGATTTTACTTCTTTTATAAGAATTGAAAACTTAACTACTCTCTTTCACAACGGAAATATAACCGAGCAAGCTGAAGTCAGGATCAACGAAAAGCATCGATTTGTAGGAAGATTTAATAAAGATCATATTTCATTTCTTCAACAATTTGAGAAAGAAGGGACTTACTTTGAGAAAGAGGATACAGGGAAAATTTTTTTGGATGATAGTAACGATGTATCAATTAAAAAAATGTTTGACATTGGAGGACCTAAGCCAAATACTATATATAACTATAAAATGTCTTTTATTGGCAAGCAAAATGAATTGACTGGAATAAGAAAATATGATTATTTAAAAAAGATTTCTTATACAGGAACAAATTATTTTGAGTTGGTCTATCCTCATGGAGAAAATATTTTCAATATTATTTCATCAAATCCTGAACTGCGAAAGGAAATAGAAAAATTATTTTCTCCATACAATCTAGAACTACTTTACGACTCAAGGGAACAAAAATTTACAATTCTTAAAAGAACTAATTTTGGAATTTTTTCGATTCCATATGAATTAGTTGCAGATACTTTACAAAGAATAATTTTTTACAAAACAGCAATTATTAGTAATAGGGAAACCGTTTTATTATTTGAAGAACCAGAGGCCCACATGTTTCCGCCATATATCTCAAAGTTTACGGCAGATGTTATGCTTAATGAAAATAATAATCAATATTTTATAGCAACACATAGCCCCTTTGTATTGAACGATTTTATGGAAGACTTGAATAAAGATGATTATGCAATTTTTGTAGTTGGATATAACAAAGAGGCGGGGGAAACTATTGTTAGAAAAATTACAGATGAAGAGATAGACGAAGTATATCAATATGGAATTGATTTATTTTTTAACCTTGAGAATTATTTAAAAGATGCCGTTTGATGTGTATAAATGCTTTTTACCTGAATGTTATTTAGACACAACTTTGATTGAATTTCTTTTACAAAAATCTTTTTCGGTTAATCATAAAAAGGGAAACAGTTCTATTGCAGTTACAATGAGAAATAGTCCCCTGAGAAATATGTTTGCAGTTGGAATTATTGATGATGATAAAGTAAAATTGAAAGAGTTAGAATTATTTAATATAGTGGAAAGACTGAGTAAGCGGAATTTAAAGTTATTTGAGAAGCCCGGCAGTCATCATTATTTTATTCAAATTTGCCCGGCTCTTGAAAAATGGATTCTGAATGAATGCGTGAAAGGTGGGATAAATATAGCTGACAAAAAGTATAATTTACCTGCCACGCTTAAAGGATTAATCAATCTAAAAGGGTTGACACAAAGAAATGATATAAGGTTTAAAATGTTGTTCAAGGACATGTTAGAAAATGAAAATTGCGATGAGATTAGAGAGTTAAAAAGATGGCTGCTATTTTTGAAAGAAAATAATTATAATACAAACTTAGATTTACTATAAAATGGCTGACGAAGTAAAAACATTTAAAGTAACCATCGATAACATAACCATTGATGTGCCTGCTGGTACAACGGTGCTGAATGCAGCCCGCCAGATTGGTGGGGATGTAACGCCACCGGCAATGTGCTACTACAGTAAGTTGCAGGGCAGCGGCGGTAAATGTCGTACCTGCCTGGTAGAAGTTGCGGCAGGTTCCACAGCCGATCCAAGGCCAATGCCAAAATTGGTAGCCTCCTGCAGAACGAATGTAATGGATGGTATGATTGTAAAAAATATTACCAGCGAAAAAGTAAAGGATGCAAGAGCAGGTGTTGTGGAGTTTTTATTATTGAATCATCCGCTTGATTGCCCGATTTGCGACCAGGCTGGCGAATGTCATTTGCAGGACCTGGGTTATGAACATGGCAAAGAAGGCACCCGTTACGAATTTCCCCGCCGCACATTTGAAAAAGAAGATATTGGTCCCTATATACAGCTACACATGACCCGCTGTATTTTGTGTTACAGGTGTACTTATGTAGCAGATCAACTCACTAATAAAAGAGTGCATGGTATTTTGGATAGAGGTGAACATGCAGAAATATCTACCTATATTTCTAAAGCGATTGACAATGATTTTAGTGGCAATATGATTGATGTGTGCCCGGTGGGTGCTTTAACAGATAAAACTTTTCGATTTAAAAATCGTGTTTGGTTCACTAAACCTGTTGATGCACATAGAGACTGTGAGAACTCTGATTGCTGTGGTAAAACAACTTTATGGTTGCGTGGTGATGAAGTGTTTAGAGTTACAGCCCGTAAAGATCAGTGGGGCGAAGTACAAAGTTATGAGGGCAAGCCTGGATGGATATGTAATACCTGCAGGTTTGATAAAAAGAAAACAAGTGATTGGGTGATTGAAGGTGTTACAAAAATTAGTCGTCATTCAGTTATATCACAAGGGAAATATGAAGGACTGGTAATTCCAAAAGAAACCATCCAGGAAGTAATGGGTGGCAGGGAACCAAAACTATTGATGGACATTCATGACGAAAGTGATGTAAACAAACCATCGGTTTATTTAAGTGAAATAGACGGTCCTGCACATTCTGATGATTTTGTGTAGGGTGTCATAAGGAATAAGTAAGGATATTTTTTGCTTTAGCATTGGTAGGAATTGTAAGAGGTAAATTAATATTGATAAAATAGTTCAACATTGCTGAAAAAGTACAAGAGTGCGACGCAACGATGTTGAAAATTGAAATATAGCCGGCTAAATAAATTTTTATAAAAGATTATGTTGTTATCTATTGAACTGCCTTTATTGCTCGAAAAACTGGTTTTAATTGTAGTGGTGGTAATGTCTTCATTGGTAATTGCCATGTATGCAACTTTTGCAGAACGCAAAGTAGCAGCCATTATGCAGGATAGGCGAGGCCCAAACCGTGCCGGGCCATTTGGATTATTGCAACCATTGGCGGATGGGTTAAAACTTTTTTTTAAGGAAGAAATTATTCCCAATATGTCTTCCAAGTTCTTGTTTATTCTTGGTCCTTGCCTGGCTATGTTAACAGCCATGATGACCGGGGCTGTAATTCCCTGGGGCGATAAAGTTCATTTTTTTAATCGTGATATTCCTTTACAGATTGCTGATATTAACATTGGAATTTTGTATGTGTTTGGTGTGGTTAGTATGGGTGTGTATGGCATTATGATTGGTAGCTGGGCAAGTAATAATAAGTTTTCACTGATGGGTGGTTTAAGAGCCGCATCACAAATCATTAGTTACGAACTGGCAATGGGTATTGCGTTAATTGCTCTTTTGATGACTACCGGTACATTAAGCTTAAAGGATATTGTGGTTCAGCAACAGGAGCATTGGTATAGCTGGAACATTGTTAAGCAGCCACTTGGATTTCTTATATTTTTGACATGTGCATTTGCAGAGTGTAACAGAACGCCGTTTGATTTGCCGGAAGCAGAAAATGAATTGATTGGCGGATACCACACAGAATATTCATCCATGAAACTTGGTTTCTTTTTGTTTGCTGAGTACATCAATATGTTCCTGAGTGGTTCAGTAATGGTGAGTTTATATTTTGGAGGATATGATATTCCTTTCTTAAATGACGGAGCATTTGCAGAGCAGATTGGCACGAACTGGATGGCCTTGTTACATACGATAATGTTTCTTGTAAAGGCAGCTTCATTCTTATTTTTATTTATGTGGGTACGTTGGACCATCCCACGTTTCCGCTACGATCAGCTGATGAATCTTGGTTGGAAAATATTAATACCGTTGGCGTTGATTAATATGCTGGTTACGGGCGCCTTCATTTTATTTCAACAAAATAACTGGCATTTCTAAACATTAAAAATATATTTGCGCAACTTTTGTGTGGCGTATATACAAATCATATGGAAGCACTAACAAAAAAAGCACAGCAGGTAGAGCGGAAGCCAATGAGTTTATTGGAGAGGGCGTACCTGCCCGCAATTTTTAAAGGTATGGCCATTACATTTGGCCACATGTTTAAGAAAAGGCCCACCATTAATTACCCGGAAGTAACGCGTCCATTCAGCCCGGTTTTTCGGGGCCTGCATATTTTAAACAGGGATGAAGAGGGAAGAGAGAACTGTACTGCCTGTGGTTTATGTGCAGTAGCTTGTCCGGCAGAAGCCATTACAATGGAAGCTGCTGAAAGAAAAGCAGGAGAAGAAAATTTGTATAGAGAAGAAAAATATGCAGCCAAATATGAAATAAATATGTTGCGCTGTATTTTTTGTGGTTTATGCGAAGAAGCCTGTCCCAAAGATGCTATTTATTTAAGTGAAACATTTGCACCGTCTAATTTTCAACGTAAAGGTTTTATTTATGGTAAAGAAGATTTGTTGATCCCTAACCCGGTTACAGAACCAGAAGCATATGCAAAGGCAAAAGGCGGAAGAGTAGCGTTGAAATAGTCGACTGGCAATGGTCAATTGATAAAATAGCCATTTCAAAATATTAAACCCGTTCTTACAAACAACCTAACACTACTTATGAGTGTAACAGAAATTTTATTTTGGTTTTTAAGTCTGCTCACCCTCGGCGGTGCTACCATGGTGGTGGCCAGCAAAAATCCCGTTTATAGTATTTTATATCTTATTATAACTTTTTTTGCCATCTCCGGGCATTACATATTGTTAAATGCACAGTTTTTGGCCATTGTAAATATCATTGTTTACGCAGGCGCTATCATGGTGTTATTTTTATTTGTGGTGATGTTGATGAATCTTAATGCAGATTCTGAACCTATTCAAAAAAATAAATTGCTTTTGTATAGCGGTACCATTGCCGGTTGCAGTCTCTTGCTTGTAATAGTTGCTGCGTTAAAACAATCTGCGGCTACCAAACAATTGGTTCAAATGAATGGAGGCGATGTAGGATTGATAAAGAACCTGGGTATGGCGTTATTTTCAGATTATGTTTTTCCATTTGAAATAAGCAGTGTGCTTTTTTTAAGCGCTATGATTGGTGCGGTGGTTATCTCAAAAAAAGAAGCCTGATAAAAATTAATAACAGAGTAAACTGTTGATGACCGAATAGAAAAGAGGGTTTTAAAAATTAAAATATTATGCCTGTAAATTATTACATTTTGTTAGCAGTTGCACTGTTTAGCATCGGTGTTATCGGTGTTTTAACAAGGCGCAATGCTATTATTATTTTCATGTGTGTTGAGTTAATGTTGAATGCAGCCAATTTGTTATTGGTAGCATTTTCTAAAATGCACAACACCGTAATGGGAACAATCAATCCATCGGCTGCAACGGATGCACAAATTTTTGTTTTCTTTATTATGGTAGTAGCAGCAGCAGAAGTAAGTGTTGGCCTGGCTATCATTGTAATGATGTATAGAAATGTACATTCAGTGGATGTGAATTTTTTAAACAGGTTAAAGAATTAAAACACGAAGGAAGAGTTTAGTATTAAAAACAGAAGGATTTTATTAAATAAAAGAACTACACTTTAAAAGTTGTAGGTAAACATACCTTCAAAGGATAGGACTTATGAATAATATTTTACAAATTGTTTGGCTGATACCTGTTTTACCATTGATAGGATTTTTAATCAATGGCCTGGGCAGAAAAAGTTTATCGAAATCATTGGCTGGCATCGTTGGCAGCGGTGTAATACTTGGTTCTTTTCTTATCAGCCTCTTTGTTTTCTTTAGTGTGAAAGATGGCAATACACATGTTGCGCATTATTTTGATTTTATTAATATCACCAAACTAAAAGTTGGTTTCGATTTTCAGATTGATCAACTGTCTTCATTGTTCCTACTAATTATTACCGGTGTAGGTTTTCTCATACATGTATATTCAACCTCTTACATGCACGAAGAAGAATCGAAAGACTTCGCTAAATATTTCGCCTATCTCAATCTCTTTGTATTTTCTATGTTGCTGCTTGTAATGGGCGGCAATTATATTATTATGTTCATTGGTTGGGAAGGAGTAGGATTGTGTTCTTACCTGTTAATTGGATTTTGGTTTAAGAACAACAATTTCAATGCTGCTGCAAAAAAAGCCTTCATCATGAATCGCATTGGTGATCTTGGTTTTTTATTGGCTGTATTCTGGTTGATTGCCAGGTTAGGAACTACTGATTATCATGAAGTATTTTCAGCTGCAAGTTTGAAACTATTAAGACCATTCGATATTGGTGGAATTACGTTGTTATTGTTTTTAGGAGCCACAGGTAAAAGCGCACAGATTCCGCTTTATACCTGGTTACCGGATGCGATGGCGGGCCCAACGCCTGTGAGCGCTTTGATACATGCTGCCACAATGGTAACCGCAGGAATATACATGATTGCCCGGAGTAATATTTTATTCACAATGGCGCCTACAACCCAAGGCATCATTGCAGGTATAGGATTGGCAACGGCCATACTTGCTGCTACGATTGCATTGAAGCAAAATGATATTAAAAAAGTACTGGCTTATTCAACTGTGAGCCAGTTGGGTTATATGTTTTTGGGTTTAGGCGTTGGTGCATACACCGGTGCAGTGTTTCATGTAATGACACATGCTTTCTTTAAAGCATTATTGTTCCTGGGTGCAGGTAGTGTAATTCATGCAATGGGTGGCGAACAGGATATGCGCAACATGGGTGGGTTAAAAAAATACATGAGCATAACGCATATTACATTTTTGTTGGGTTGTTTAGCCATTGCGGGTATGCCGCCATTTTCCGGGTTCTTTTCTAAAGATGAAATACTGGCTGGTGCATTTGCAAAAAATCCGGTGTTATGGGTAATTGGAGTGTTAGGCGCTGTAATGACTGCATTCTACATGTTCCGTTTATATGCCATGACTTTCCTTGGTAAATTTCGTGGTACACATGACCAGGAACACCACTTACATGAAAGCCCTGCTGCTATTACTTTTCCATTGATCATCCTTGCGTTGTTGGCATTTGTTGGTGGATGGATTGGAATACCGGAAGTATTTATGCATGGCGGGCACAGGTTGGAAGCATTCCTTGAACCAATATTTGAACAAAGTAATAAGCTGGTTGCAAAACACGAACTCGAGCATAGCAAAGAATATATGTTAATGGGTATTTCAGTTGTAGCTGCTTTGATTGCCATTATTGTTGCGTGGACCAAATTTAGCAAGTACGAAAAATCGGATGCAGAAGAAACAGGTATTGGAAAAGTGTTGGCCAACAAATGGTATGTAGACGAATTGTATGATGCGATTGTTGTAAAACCTTTGCAATCACTTGCGGCATTCTTTAATAATATTATTGAAAAAAATGTGGTGGATGGTTTTGTAAACGGAGTAGGAAGGGCAGTTAACTACGGCAGCCGCCAAATACGATTGTTGCAAACCGGCCAGGTAGGTGTTTATGTATTATTTATGGTGCTTGGTATTTTGATCTTATTTATTATTCAGTTGTTCTTGTAAAATATATTTTTAATGTTTGGTAATTATATCACTATTCCTCATTTACTGATTTTCATTCCGATTATTACCGGACTGATTACATTTTTCATAAAACGGGATGCTTCAGTAAAAGCGTGGAGTTTATTTGCTGCTGTTGTTACATTGGCAGTTTCATTGAGCAGCTTATATTTTAGAAATAATGCAGATTTAAGCGGACTGGCATTTAACTATGAATGGTTGAAATATATAGGTGCCAGTTTTTCAGTGAGCCTTGATGGCATGGGAAGGATTCTTACACTATTAACTTCGTTTTCATTCGTAATAATATTTATAGCCACTTACAAAAATGAGTACAAGCAATCCAATACATTCTATGCCCTGATGTTGTTATCACAGGCTGGTTTAATGGGTGTTTTCGTTGCCACTGATGCGTTATTATTTTATTTCTTTTGGGAACTTGCTTTAATACCAGTGTATTTTTTATGCAGCCGATGGGGTGGGGAGCGGAGAATTGCGGCTACGTTTAAGTTCTTCATTTACACATTTACTGCATCACTCATTATGCTGTTGGGAATTATTTATGTTTACCTGCAAACAGGCCCAACGCCTTTTTCTGATCATAGCTTTTCCATCCAGGCATTTCACAGTGTACAGTTAATTGCAAGTCAGCAAAACTGGTTGTTCTGGCTTTTCTTTATTGCCTTTGCGGTTAAAATGCCCATTTTCCCATTTCATACCTGGCAGCCTGATACATATGAACAGGCGCCAACTGCGGTTACGATGGTATTAAGTGGTGTTATGGTAAAAATGGGATTGTTCGGTGTTATACGTTGGGTGGTACCAATGTTTCCTGCTGCCGTTGCTAAATTTGATAATGTAGTGATTGGCCTGTCAGTATTAGGAATGATATATGCGAGTTTAATCGCTATAAAACAAGATGATCTAAAAAGGTTGGTTGCGTATTCTTCCATAGCTCACATTGGATTAATGTGTGCGGCAATATTCACAACCAAAGAAATAGCATTGCAAGGCGTAATGATACAACTGTTTAGTCATGGTATTAATATTATTGGGTTGTGGATTGTAATTGATTTAATTGAAAAGCAAACAGGCGTTCGCAAAATTTCTCAGTTATCTGGTATTGCACATAAAGCTCCGGTATTAACAATTATGTTGGTTGTAATTGCCCTGGCAAATATTGCGTTGCCGTTAACCAATGCATTTGTTGGGGAGTTTATGATGTTTAGTGGGTTGTTCCAATTCAATAAATGGTATACAGCATTTGCCGGGCTAAGTATTATACTGGCTGCTGTTTATACATTGAACATGGTGCAAAAGGTATTTTATGGAGAAACAAATACATTAACCGCATCAATGAAAGATATTTCATTGAACGAAAAAATAATTTTAAGTGTTATTGTAGTGGCTATATTTTTAGCAGGAGTTTACCCTCAGCCTTTTTTCGAGTTGGCAAAAGATACGGTAACAGCAGTTGTAACAAGATTTAAGTAACAAAATTAATTTATCCGCACAAACGCGGATTGGTGTATGAACGCAATTATATTAACAGCAATCTGGGGAGTGGTTATGATGTTTGGGGGAGTATTCTTCAAAACAAAATCAGTATGTAAATATTGGGCCATTGCAGGCCTGGTACTTGTAATCCTTGCAAATTGCAGCGAATTGTATAATGGCCAGCCATTCTTTGCTATTGAATTAAATGGCATGTTGTCGTTCAACAGCTTCAATCTCACCTTTATTAATGTGGCAATGTTGTGTACATTGTTGTTCTTTTTGCTTAGTGGAAGAGATATTGAAAAAGTAGGCGCCAATGTTTCTGAATATTTTGCACTCATATTCTTTGTGTTATGTGGAGTTTGCCTGGCAGCAACATTTAATACACTGCTGATGCTATTCATCGGTATTGAAATAATTTCCATTCCGTTATATATTTTAACAGGCAGTGACAAGCGCAATTTGAAAAGCAATGAAGCTGCCTTAAAGTATTTTTTGATGGGCGCATTTTCAACCGGCATCATGCTGATGGGTATAGCATTTTTATATGGCGGAAATTCTGAAGCTTCTTTTTATATCACCAACATTAATTTAGGCGAAGGAAAAATGCCGGTGATGATTGCTATTGGCCTGGTGTTTTTACTGATATCTATGTCATTTAAAGTTTCAGCAGCTCCTTTCCATTTCTGGACACCCGATGTTTACGATGGCGCACCAACCGTATTCACTTCATTTATGGCTACCATTGTTAAGATCGGTGGGTTCATAGCGTTTATACGTTTATTCGAAAATTCATTTGGGAAAGTGCAGGAACAATGGCAGGTATTGATTGCAATCATTGCTGCGGCCACATTGTTTATCGGAAACCTTACTGCAGTGTTTCAACAAAGTGTAAAGCGAATGCTTGCATACTCAAGTATTGCTCAGGCGGGTTTTATGTTGCTGGCTATTTTTGCATTAAACGATACTGCTAAAGAAGGTTTAATACTTTATTCAGCAGCTTATAGTTTAGCTACCATTGGTTTGTTTGCTATACTTATAAAAATGGATGATTATACCATTGAAGGTTTTAATGGCCTTGGCAAACAGCAGCCTGTTTTGGCAGTTACGGCTACTATTTTCTTATTGTCTTTAACAGGGATTCCATTAACTGCGGGTTTTCAGAGCAAATTTTATATGTTGATCGCGGCACTTCGCAATGGTCATCAGCACTGGCTTGTTTTATTTGCTGTATTATGTGCTGCTATAAGTGCATACTATTATTTCAAAATTATCCAGGCTATGTTTTTTAAGGAGGCCAGCACTGCTTCGAAAGCGAATTCTTCAATAGCCATTGGTAGTGATATAACAACTGCATTTCGTATATTATTAATTATCACGGCTACCCTCATCATCCTTTTGGGTATATTTCCTACTTTGATAACTGATTGGTTGCACTATTAAAAATTCCTTATCGGTTTTTTGTATTTGGTATCAGTTAGGTTTTATCCGTAATAAGTTGCAATTGTAAAGTTTCATGGAATACCGTTCGTAAATAAGATAACCGAGCTTTTGTATTTCGGCGGTAACTTTAATTAGAATTAAGCTTCATGAATACTGCAGAATCAATTTCACTTTCTTTTTCTACTATTAAAAGTAACCGGCTACGTACCGCAATAACAGTTGTAATTATTGCACTTGGTATAATGGCTTTGATCGCTATTATTACTGCCGTTGAAGCCGTTAACCAGAGCCTCACAAAAAGTTTTTCTACCATGGGGGCCAATGCGTTTAACATCCGATTCAAAGATCGCAATATGCATTTTGGTGGTGGTCCAAGACGAAATAAAGCTGAAAAAACAAATCGTCGTACACTCGTATCAAAAAAATCCAGCGAAGGCAAGCCAATTACCGTAGATGAGGCAAGGGCATTTAAAGAGCAGTATGATTTTCCATCAAAAGTAGGCATCGCATTACAGGGCCCAGGCGGAGTTATTGTAAATACGGATACTAAAAAAACAAACCCCGATGTACGTGTAATTGGAGGCGATGAGAATTATCTGCAGTTGAATGGGTACGAATTGTCGTATGGGCGTGATTTTAATGAAGTAGATGTTGCCAGTGGAAGAAGTGTTTGTGTAATAGGAAATGTAATAGCTGAAAAACTTTTTGGAGTTAATACGCAGCGGGCCATTGATAAAATAATTAGTGTTTCAAACAACAAGTACAGAGTAATAGGCATATTAAAAGAAAAAGGAAGTAGTGCCTTTATGAATGCAGACAAAGTTGTAATTACTACTTATAATAACATTCGAAGAATTTATGGATCGGAGGGCCAATCTTATAATATTGCCGTAATGGTGACAGATATGAAAATGCTGGATGTAGCGGTTGGTGAAGCAACGGGTGCTTTCAGGCCAGTACGAAAGCTAGATGTAAAAGAAGCTGAAAATTTTTATATTGATAAAAGCGACAGTATTGTTCAATCATTAATGACGAATCTTGGGTTTTTAAAGTACGCAACTTTAGCCATTGCGCTGATTACTTTAATTGGTGCTGCAATAGGTTTAATGAATATAATGTTGGTAGCAGTAAATGAAAGAACAAAAGAAATTGGCCTGATTAAATCATTGGGTGGTAAATCATCAGAAATAAGAGCGCAGTTTCTATGGGAATCTATACTAATCAGCCTGATGGGGGCATTGGTAGGAATTATATTAGGAATACTTTTCGGAAATATCGTGGCCGTAATATTAAAAACAGGTTTCGTAGTACCCTGGTTATGGGTTTTAATAGGTGTGGCAGTTTGCACATTAGTGGGCTTGCTTGCCGGTCTCTATCCCGCATATAAAGCAGCTAAGCTAGACCCCATTGTTGCATTAAGATATGAGTAATTATTATTGAAGTCCTTATGTTTAATTTCATTCATCGAATGATTTGATGATAGTTCTTTGCCGAAAAACTTTTTAAAAAATTTTCCGCCGGT
This sequence comes from Ferruginibacter sp., assembly GCA_040002495.1. Taxonomy (GTDB): domain Bacteria; phylum Bacteroidota; class Bacteroidia; order Chitinophagales; family Chitinophagaceae; genus Ferruginibacter. Next base: position 21,870 of record JBDUEK010000026.1, on the reverse strand, counting down.
ATCAATCATTCAATTATTTTATTAACTTGTGCATCACAGAAAAAAAGCGCTTCAACTTTTGATTGCGGGAATGCTTTTTTTTCTTAGCATTGTAGTACAAAAAATAACCAAACAGCTATTAATTTAACTCACTAAAAATTTGAACGTCATGGCAGAAACAAAATCAACTGCAACCGTAAAACCATCAACCACTGTGCAAGCAAAAAAAGCCGGAAATGCAATTTCCTGGGTAGCTCCTTTGGTATGTATAATAATTGGGTATTGTTTTTGGAGATTTATTCTTGGAGATCCTTCAGGATTTGGAAAACCTGGCCATGGTGCGTTCTGGCCAGATCATGAAGCTCCAAAATCAGCATTGAATAAAATGTATTTGGGAGGTATCATTGTACCGGTTTTGATTGGTTGTCTTTTAACAGTAATTACTTTCGTAGTAGAAAGAATGTTGACTATTTCTAAAGCTACAGGAACTGGTAGTAACGATGAGTTTGTACGTAAAGTGCAATATTTCCTTGCTAATAAAAATGTAGATGCAGCAATAGCAGAGTGCGATAAACAAAAAGGATCTGTTGGAAATGTAATGAAAGCAGGTTTACATCGCTACAAAGACATGATCGGCAACACAGAGTTGGCAACGGATCAAAAAGTAATGGCAATTCAGAAAGAAGTAGAAGAAGCTACGTCTTTGGAATTACCTATGCTTGAAAAGAACCTTGTATTTTTATCAACGCTTGCTTCTGTTGCAACATTGATAGGACTATTAGGAACGGTGGTTGGTATGATTAAAGCGTTCTCTGCACTGGGTGAAGATTCAGGTGGTGGTGCTGCTGCAACTCAGTTATCAGTAGGTATTTCTGAGGCTTTGTATAACACGGCACTGGGTATTGGTACTTCTGCGCTTGCGATTATATTCTATAACGTATTTACTACTCGTATTGATGGTATTACATATGGTATTGATGAGTCTGGTTTTACATTAACACAAAGTTTTGCTTCTTTGTATAAATAATTGTGTGGAATATGTGGTGCATTTGCATCTACTGTAAGTAAATCAATAAAATTTTGAAAAATGCCAAAAGTTAAATTACCAAGAAAGAGCACGGCTGTTGATATGACTGCGATGTGCGATGTGGCTTTTTTGCTGTTGTCTTTTTTTATCCTTGCAACTAAAACTAAGCCACCAGAAGCGGTTGCTGTAGTAACTCCTTCCTCTGTGTCCACTAAAATTGCAAAAGAAGAAGCAATCTTAGTTACACTTACTAAAGATGGTAAAGTTTTCCTGATGCTGGGAGACAAGGCAAAAAAAGCAGCAATTCTCGATGATATCAATACAACAAAGGCCCTGGGATTGTCACCAGCTGAAATGACGAAATTAAAAAAAACGGAGTTTATCGGCCTGCCTTTTAATAAAATAAAAAGTATGTTGCAATTGTCTGAGCCAATGGATCCTAAAAAAATGGACGGTATTCCTATTGGGGATAGCACCAATAATGAGTTGACAGATTGGATAGGAGCAGTTGTACGTTCGTATGCAGGTGAGAATATGGACAACATGAATTTGTTGGTGAAAGGAGATAATGATGCAAAATATCCAACCTTTAAAAACATTAAGGAATCTTTCAAAAAGAACGACATTTTCAAATTCAAGATTGTTACAAATCCTGAAGGTGTACCTCCGGATTCAGAATTAGCGTTGAATCCTCCTGGTGCAGAGAAAAAATAATTATTCCACATTGCTTTTCGTGAAAGCAAATAAAATTTTGTGATATGGCAGAAATGGATACGTCGTCCGGTGGCGGACACAAAAAAGGACCTGGTGTCAAAAAATCTAAAAAGGCTAGTACCAGGGTTGATTTAACTCCGATGGTGGATCTGGGGTTTCTCCTGATAACATTCTTTGTATTTACAACAACCATGAGTACACCAACGGCCATGGCGATGAACGAACCAAAGGATGATCCGGATAACCAATTAAAAGTAAAAAATTCTGGTGCTATGACTTTACTGTTAGGTAAAGGGGATCAGATTTATTATTATTTTGGAGAACTATCTCCAACAGATGCATCTTCGCAGTTTAAAAGCAGCAACTTTAAAGATATCCGTAAGGTAATATTGGAGAAGAAAAACTCAACTCCAATTGGCGATTTGATGTATATCATTAAGTCTGATAAAGAGGCTACTTTTAAAAATGCCATTAATATATTGGATGAAATGGCAATAAATACCGTACCTCCAGGGCACTATGCGGAAGTAGAAATGGCCCCAGTTGAAGCTGAATTAATTAAGTTGACAGAAGATGCCAACGGGATTAAATAAGTTGATTTGTGGAATCGGTTAAATTATGAATCTAACTCGTAAAGAAACTTACAATGGAAATTAATAAAATTTTAAACGCCGATATTCTTGACATCATTTTCGATGGCAGGAATAAACAATACGGTGCGTATGAGCTACGGAAGACATACAATAAACGTCTTACAAAATCAATCCTGTTTACGGTAGCATTGGTATTGTTTGCGTTCATAGGTACAGTTGTATCCAGTATGATTTCAAAAAATGCTCCGGAAGAAATGGAGGTGTTGGATACACAGATGGCAGAAGTTAAAAAGAATGATGCGCCACCTCCACCACCGCCTCCGCCACCGCCTCCAAAGGCACCACCACCACCGGAAATCAACCAAGTGAAATTTACACCTCCCAAAATTGTAAAAGATGAGGAAGTAAAGGAGGATGAAAAAATTGAAGAGATTAAGGACGACCAGGTGATCAGCACAAAGACGGTGGAAAGTGACAATAAGGATCAGATAGTTCAGGCACCTGTTGAGGAAAAAGGAACTCAAATTGTAGAAGCTCCAAAATCCAACGATGAAGATAAGATCTTCACAAAAGTGGAAAATGAAGCTCAATTTCCTGGCGGACAAGCTGCATGGGTTAGATATCTGCAAAAGAACCTGAATCCAAATGCGCCAATTGATAATGGCGCTCCGGGTGGTACTTACCAGGTTATCGTTAAATTCATTGTGAGTAAAGATGGTACTATCAGTGATGTACAGGCCGAAACTAAATACGGTTACGGGATGGAAGCTGAAGCTATTAAAATCATCAAAAAGGGTCCAAAGTGGACACCAGCTTTACAGAATGGCCGTAACGTAAATGCTTACCGTCGTCAGCCAATTACCTTTGTTGTCGAAGAACAATAATACTTCTTTAAGAACATATTTTGAACCCCTGCAAATTGTAGGGGTTTTTTGTTATTATAGTCTTTTACCTGCAACTAAATATGCCGCTATCTGCCAATAAATTCAAATGGATCCAATAACTGGATTATCGTCTTCCTCCTTAGATATCGCTACAATAATTATGGAAATGGAATAGAACTCCATCTTATTCCAAAACATTACTATGGCAGAAATTCAAACCCAAAATCATTCAAACGGTAAAACCACAAGGCGCTCCAGCAAGAAGAATACCAGCGTAGACCTAACTCCAATGGTAGATCTAGGGTTTCTATTGATTACTTTTTTTGTATTTACCAATACAATGGCTCACCCTACTGCAATGAACTTAAATATGCCATATGAAGTTGAACCCGATGATCATGTGTGTGAATCATGTGCCATTACAGTGTTGTTGCAATCTCAGAATACGATTGCTTATTACGAAGGAATTCCTGGTGTTAATACAGTTGTGAGGCAAACTGATTTTGCACCAGGCGGGATAAGGAATATACTTTTACGGAAAAAGCAACAGGTATCTATGGCTACCGGAAAGCCAAATGAAATGGTAATGATTATTAAATCTGCTGATGAAAGTAGCTTTCAAAATTTTGTAGATATTATGGACGAAGTTGCCATCAATAATATAAAACACTATTATGTAAGCCCGGTGGATAATATGGACAGTGCGATATTTAAATTAAAATTGTAGGCCGCTCTTCCGTTCGCATGATACAAGTTTTGAAGCGCCTCATCACCTTTTGTATATTTGCAAAATGTTACAGAAACTCTCAGGATGGGACGATACTATTATTGCATTGGCAACACCTCCGGGCATCGGAGCAATAGGAGTAATCAGGCTTAGTGGTACAAATACATTTGAAATAGTAAATGCACTTTTCCCTTCCAAAGATCTTAGTAAACAGTTATCGCATACCATACATTTCGGGCTTATAAAAGATGGGCCAGAAAGTATCGATGAAGTGGTAGTATCCTTATATAAATCTCCCAGAAGTTATACGGGTGAGGATGTTATTGAAATTAGTTGTCATGGTAGTCCATATGTGCAGCAACAGGTATTGCAGGCCTGCATTAGTAAAGGAGCCCGCATGGCCAAACCGGGTGAATTCACACAAAGAGCATTTTTAAAAGGTAAACTCGACCTTACACAAGCTGAAGCAGTAGCTGATCTTATTGCCAGCAATACATCCGCTTCACAAAAAGCTGCACTTAATAATGTACGCGGAGGTTTTAGCCAGGTGTTAAAAGAACTACGTGAAAAGCTCATTAGTTTCTCAGCATTAATTGAACTCGAACTGGATTTTAGCCAGGAAGATGTTGAATTTGCCGACCGCAAAGAATTCTATAGAATTATTAAAGAGGCTGGAATAATAACCCAACAATTGCTTGAATCCTTTCAATTAGGAAACGTTATCAAAAATGGTGTAACCGTTGCTATTATTGGTAAGCCCAATGCAGGGAAAAGTACTTTATTGAATACATTCCTCAATGAAAATCGTGCAATAGTTAGTGATATAGCTGGTACTACCAGGGATACCATCGAAGAAATATTAAATATCAAAGGCATTTTATTCCGGTTGATAGATACCGCAGGTATACGTGAACATAGCACAGATGTAATTGAATTGGTAGGCATTGAAAGAAGTATGGCAAAGATGCATGCGGCAGATATTGTACTGTATATATTTGATGTAAATGATACTTTGCCAGAGGAATTAAAAGTGATTACTGAACAATTCAATAAATCAGCCAAGAAATATTTGTTGATAGGAAACAAAACGGACACACTGGAAAATGATGCCGCAGCAAAGTTTTTGGACATTGAAAATTCAATATTGATTTCTGCAAAAAATAACGTTGGTATAGATGCTATCAAAGATGAACTATTCAGGCACACAGTAAATGAACAGCCTTCAACTGAAAGCATGGTGGTAACCAACGCCAGACATGCAGAAGCGTTGGCGCAGGTTAAAAAGTCTTTAACTGATATTGAAGCTGGCCTTGATGCTGCAATTTCCGGAGATTTACTTGCGTTGGATATCAGAAGATGCCTTCACTATATTTCAGAAATTACCGGAGATATTAGTAATGAAGATGTACTGGATTTTATCTTTTCAAAATTCTGTATTGGAAAGTAACTATCTTTCTTTTGTTTGCTAAGTGCTTGTTATTAATGCACTTGTGTTGATAAATCCTTCTTTTGTTTGTTGCCAAACTACTCTTTTTTACCTATATTTGTTGTCTAATTGTTGCCCTGATTTGTTGCCCACTATGTTTGGCAACAGAAATTCAGTAAGAGGGGAAAGGATGCTACACATAGCTACACCCTGCAACAGTTGGCAACAAAGAGCAACAACATGAGTAGTAACATTCGCTTAGAAAAAACCTGCCAGCATTGCAGTAAAAACTTCATCGCCAAAACGACTGTTACGCAGTTCTGTTCTGATAACTGTGCTAAGAGAGCATACAAAGACCGCATCAGGTCAAAGAAAATTGAAGTTGCTATTCAAAAGGAATTTGAGCAAAAGCCCTTCAATCCCATTGTTACCCAAAAAGAGTTTTTAAGTGTAAAAGAAACTTGCCAGTTAATCGGGGCGAGCAGATGGACCATTTACAGGTTGATTGATGGAGGCACTTTAAAGGCTTCCAAGTTGGGTAGTCGTACCATCATTGCAAGAAATGAAATCAATAATCTTTTTAAATAACTGAAAGAATGAAAGTAACACTCCGCCAAAGGCTGAAAGGTGATAAAGTCACTTTGTACCTTGACTACTACCATCAGGGCAAACGCAATTATGAACACTTGCAACTAACCCTTATACCGGAACCCGAAAAAGGGAAACTCACAAAGGAACAGAAAGAGGAGAACCGAAAAAACCTATCACTTGCAGAAGCCATCCGCAGCAAAAGACATTTGGAGTTGCAGAATGGTATTTATGGTTTCCAAGACCAGGGTAAAATGAAAGGTAGTTTCCTTCGCTACTTTGAATATCTCACAGAGGCCAGAAAAGACAGTCAAGGAAATTACGGCAATTGGGATAGTGTAATGAAGCACTTGAAAAAGTATTGCAAACATGATGTTACTTTTTCCCAAGTTGATAAAGCATGGTTGGAAGGCTTCAAAGAATATTTGATGAAGCAAGCCCGTACACCAGCCAATCAGCCACTTTCTCAAAATTCCCAAAGTTCCTATTTTAACAAGCTAAAGGCTGCATTAAAACAGGCTTTGAAAGATGAAATCATACAGCGTAACCCTGCCGACATCGTTGAAGGGATAAAGCCCGGTGATACTGAAAGAGAATTTTTGACACAAGAGGAATTACAGGCAATGGCTAAAGCTGAATGTGATATACCACAAATGAAAACAGCTTTCCTATTCAGTGCCTTAACTGGTTTGCGTTGGAGTGATATTCAAAAATTGTCATGGGCAGAAATGCAACACTCTGATGATATTGGGCATTACATACGTTACACTCAAAAGAAAACTAAAGGCTCTGAAACATTGCCTATATCTGAACAGGCTTTTGGTTTTTTAGGTGAAAGAGGCGAACCAAACGAAAGGGTTTTTATGGGATTGAAATATTCTGCATGGCACAATATGCGATTGCAGCAGTGGGCAATGAGAGCAGGTATAAGCAAGTCAATTACGTTTCACTGTGCAAGGCACACCTACGCAACATTACAATTAACTTTGGGTAGTGATATTTATACAGTATCAAAAATGTTAGGGCATAAGCATTTAAAGACAACAGAGATTTATGCAAAAGTAATTGACCATAAAAAGAAAGATGCTGCAAACCGTATTAAAATAGATTTATAGTAATGGAAGTAAAAATATTAGATAGCATCATTCATGGATTTTTAAAACCGTGGAAACTTGACACCACCGACACAAGGAGGTTTACAGAATTGGTGAAAGCTGCAAAAGCAGCTTCACCCTCTACCAATGCAGAGTTGCTTTCGCAACTCATAGCATTGTTAGTTGATTACCCAACGGTACAAAAAATCTTGAATGAGGAGACAATTATCAATACACCATTACAACCGCTTTTATGCAAAACCGATTTGCCAAAGTATAAAGATGCAGTTACACACTTTTATTATATCATAATCACCGGGGAAACACTTCGTGTTTTCAATTCTGTTTTGCAGCAAGCAGCAACCTGGACTGAGTTGGTTGATATTCGTTATCAGGTTGGCAAGACACTTACAAATATTAGAGTATTGGCAAAGCAAGTTTCAATAGAATTAAATGAACAGGGCTTTATAGCCGTTCCAGATGAACAAAGTAGTTTTGTACACTTCGCTTTGTATTACTTAAAGCACAGCCTCATTCAGCTCTATTTTAGTGTGCAGGAACAGTTCAAAGCCAGCTTGCAACAAGTAACAACACTTGAAGATTTTTACTTGTTGGATTTAGAAGAGCCGGTAACAAACATTGTGTATTTAGAATTTATTGAGCAACCCGACCAAAGCAGCCACGAACAAAATTTAAGCAACACTGTTCAGGATAAAGTTTCGTTTGGTTTTACAGGAGATAAAGAAAGGTTGAAAGCTGCAATAGTACAGTTGTGCCAAAAGATTGATTTATTGATTGAAGACAAAACCAGTTCGGATGATTTATTTGCAGTCCTTACTTCAAGGGACTTAGAAGCCAATACAAAGAAAATTTACTTAGGTTGCGAAACTACACAGTTCCGTTACATCATTGATAAAATCACTTTGCAATTCACCAATTTAAAATTAAAAGCCATTGAAAAAACAAAGGCTTTCTACTCCAAAAATGGAACATTGATAACTGCACAGAACCTATCCGCAGGTAAGGTAGATAATCCCAAAGAAAAAGGAACTATTGACAACATTCTAAAACAAATGCAATAAAGAATATTGAGTAGGTTGAGATAGCAGATTGAGTGCTAAGTAACTCAACCTTTACCCCTTCACAGCTTCGCAGTTTTGCCCTTGTAATCAAAAAATACATACAATGGCAAACGAAGATTTAATCTTAGACAAGCTCACCGAAATAGCTAACAAGCTGGACGAGCAAAACCTGTTACAAAAAACAGTGTTGAATTTTAATGAGGCAGCAAAATACTTAGATGTAAGCCCCTCACATTTGTACAAACTTACCAGTACAAAGCACATTCCCCATTTCTGTCCGCAGGGCAAAAAACTTTACTTCAAACGGGACGAGTTGGATAGTTGGTTGCAACGCAACCGACAATCAGCAGCCAATGAAATTGAGCAGTTGGCAACTGATTATGTTATCCGCAACAAACGCAGCAAGTAATTTTTTTTAACAACTGAAAGGAAAGGAAGATGGCATCAACTACCATATTTAAAAATTTTGCGGTTGCGGTAGAAAATAAATCTCTAATCGTAATCTCAAACTGGATTGCTTCTGATAAATACAAATTAGAAGTTGAAGAAATCCAAGCACTAATAGCCCAGGGCAAGGCAAAGGAAGCTACTGAAAAAAAACAGCAGCTTCCAGCTTTCACCCCTTCAGCTACATTCAAAGAAAAAAGGTTGTTGCCAAATTTGGAGCAATACAGTGGCTTTGTGCATTTAGATTTTGATAAGCTAACTCCCGAACAAATGGACACGGCTTTTAAAATCATTGCAACAATTCCCTACACCTTTCTTTGTTTTCGTAGCCCAAGCGGTAACGGCTTAAAAGTGTTTGTAGAAGTCAATACAGGTGCTTTGCACCATGATATTGCCTACAAACAAGTACAGCTATACTATGAAGAAAAATTAGGCATAGCATCCGACCCAAAATGCAAAGACATTACAAGGCTTTGCTTTATGAGTTACCACCCGGAACTGTACAAGAATATCCGTAACGAAAAATTTATAGTTAATGCACCAGCAGAATTAGAAGTTCAGCAACAAGTTGCTACACCAGTAACGCCAAAAGTTGATACCGCAACACAAAAGGATTTTGAAACCGCCTTTGGCGTTTCTCAATCCAAACCACTGCCAGTTGAGGTAAACAACATCACAGAACTATTAGACGACTGCAAACGCTTCACTGAGCAAAAGAAAACCTATACAGAAGGCAACAGGAATGAGTTTATCTATACGTTTGCTTCTAACTGTAATCGTAAAGGCATTGCAGAGGATATTGCTTTGCAATATGCCCAAGCCAATTACGATTTACCAGGCAAAGAAATGATTGCATCATTTCGCAGTGCATACACTCACCACACCGCAGAATTTGCCCAATTTGCAAAGTCTGCAAAGTTGCAAACTGCAAAGCAGTTGCAACCCCAAACCGATGAAGACCCTTTAGAGGATTATTTAAAAACCACTCCCATAATCCCCGATGAAGTATTTGAGGCTTTGCCTCATATCCTTAAAGAAGGTGCAAGGGCTTTTACCGACAAGCGTAAAAGGGATGTATTCTTTACCGGTGCTATTTCCATTCTTAGCGGTTGTTTGCCTAACGTTACAGGTGTGTATTTTCAAGAAAGAGTTTTTCCTCATTTGTACACTTTCATCATTGCTCCGGCAGCAAGTGGTAAAGGTGTTTTGAAAAATGCAAAGCGATTAGCAGACAAGTACCACCAAAAGATATTGCAGCAAAGTAGGGATGCTCAAAAAGTACATGATAATGAAATGGCTGATTTCAAACAATTGGAACGTTCCAAGAGTAAAGGAGAGCCAGCACCCGAAAAACCCGAAAAGCCACCTTTCAAAATAGTATTCATTCCAGCCGATTGCAGCAAGGCAAGAATGATAGAACATTTAAAAGCCAATGATGGCAAAGGCATTATTTGCGAAACAGAAGCTGATACAATGAGTGGAGCAAAAAAACAGGATTGGGGTGATTACTCAACCATTCTAAGGGCAGCATTTCACCACGAGACAGTTTCAAGTACCCGAAAAACGGATAACCAGTACGATGAAATAAACGACCCCTGTTTGGCGGTGGCCTTAACAGGCACACCTGCACAAGCCCCCAGGTTATTATCATCCGCAGAAGATGGTTTGTTTAGCCGTTTTTTATTCTATGCCTATAAAAATAAAATTGAATGGCAAGACCCATCACCGCAGAGCAACACCATTGTTTTTAACGACCACTTTGAGGCACTTTCCGAGCAGGTTTTAAGCTTGATAAGCCTGATGGAGCAATCACACACTACAATTGAATTAACCTCTTCACAATGGCTTACAATCAATACGGAATTTCCTATAATGCTTTCAGAGGTTGTTACTTTCACAAGTGAAGATGCGGCTGGGGTAGTTTATCGTATGGGTTTAATTTTCTTTAGGCTTTGTATGATACTGTCAGCATTAAGAAAGTTTGAAAACGGAGAAATGACCGCTACAATTATTTGTACCGATGAAGATTTTAATACAGTCTTGCTTATTGTTCAAACTTACTTAGAGCATAGTTTACTAATGTTCAATAACCTACCCAAGCAAAATGAAACTATGCAGTTTCTTTCAGGCGATGGCAAACGCAAATTCTTTGAGGCTTTGCCCCAAGAATTTACAAGGAAAGAGGCAACCGAAATAGGTACTAAGTTTAAGCTATCTGCCAGAACGGTTGATGATGTGCTGAAATCTGCAACCGGGTACACTCTTACCAAAATCAAAGCAGGTACATACCAACGCATTTAGAACGCCTCCTTCGGGGGCTTTTTTTTTGCCCCACCAGTTCAAAGCCTTACACACTTTGCAGACTTTGCAATGTTTGCAACTTTGCTAAATACCTTATCAATTGTTTGTTGTTGTTTTCTTATATTTGCCAATATTTGTCAAGACAATATAATTATAATGGCTACACAGTTTGGAGTAAGGATAAGAGAGCTAAGAACAAAGCAAAATATGCTGCTGCGGCAGCTTGCTTCCAAGTTAGATGTGGACACTTCTATTATTAGCAAAGTAGAACGTGGCGACAGACAACTAAAAAAAGAGCAAATCCCATTAATAGCCGAAATACTAAGTGCAGATAAAGAAGAATTATTGATGCTTTGGTTAGCCGACCAGTTGTATAATGTTATTGAAGGCGAACCAATGGCAGACGAAGCATTGAAATCAGTTACTAAAAAATTAAAGAAAGAAAAGTAAAACAAAACAACTGCATGAGTTTAAATACGCAATCCTTACAACCTGTAATCAACTTTCTTTGGACAGTTGCAGATGATGTTTTAGTAAACACTTATCAAAAGGGAAAATACAAAGATGTTATACTGCCGATGGTTGTTATCCGTAGGCTTGATTTGTTATTAGAACCTACCAAAGACCAGGTGCTAAAGACCTTTGGCGAATACAAAGCCAAGCTGCAAAATTTAGATAGCTTGCTTACCAATAGCAAGCATGGTTCAGGTTTGGCGTTTTACAACACTTCGCCTTTTACACTCAAAAAATTATTACAAGACCCAAAAAATCTGCGTTCCAATTTTGAGAATTACCTCAATGGCTTTTCAGAAAATGTGCAGGATATTATTAAGCAATTCAAGTTCCGCAACGAAATAGAAACATTGGATGAAGCCGATATTTTGTTTTCACTCATTGAAAAATTCTGTTCACCAAAAGTTGAACTGCACCCCGATAAATTACCACCCCTTGCAATGGGTTATGTGTATGAAGATTTGGTAAGGCGGTTTAATGAAGAAAACAACGAAGAAGCCGGGGAACACTTTACGCCAAGAGAAATAATTGATTTAATGACCCACCTTGTTTTTTTACCTGTAAAAGATAAAATAAAACAAGGCACTTATTTAGTGTACGACCCATGTGTAGGCAGTGGTGGTATGCTCACCATTGCAAAGCAGTTTATACTTAACCCCGATGGGTTAGTAAAGAGCAATGCAACCGTTCATTTATACGGCCAAGAAAGCACCCCTTTTATTTATGCCACCTGCAAAAGCGACATGCTCATAAAAGGCGAAGACCCCAACAAAATTGCCTATGGCAGCACATTGAGTGCTTATGGTTTTGACAACGATTTGAAATTTGATTTTATGCTTACCAATCCGCCTTACGGTAAAACATGGGCTCCCGATAAAAAAGCATTAGGCGTAGGAGAGAAAGGTAAAATAATAGACAAGCGTTTTGCAGTAGGCACAAGCCGTGTAAATGATGGGCAGTTAATGTTTGTATTGCACATGCTTAGTAAAATGAAAGAAACGGAATTGGGCAGCCGCATTGCATCTGTTCATAATGGTTCTGCATTGTTTACAGGCGATGCTGGTGGTGGCGAAAGCGAAATAAGAAAACACATTTTTGAAAATGATTTGCTGGAAGCTATTGTGGCATTGCCAACCGATATGTTTTACAACACAGGCATACCTACTTACATTTTTTTGTTTGCCAATAGAAAAGCCAAGCACCGCAAAGGGAAAGTACAATTGATAAATGCTATTTCCGAAAAATTCTACTACAAAATGCGAAAGCCATTGGGCAAAAAAAGAGTAGAGTTCTCATCGCAACATATACCGGTTATAGAAAAAATATTTCTTGATTTTAAAGAGAACGAGTACAGCAAAATATTTGATAATGCAGATTTTGGCTACAGCCAAATAACAGTGAACAGACCGGAGAGGGATGAAAAGGGTAAAATTATTTATGTTAGCAAAGGCAAGCCCAAAGCCGATAGTAAATTAAGGGACACTGAAAACATTCCGTTAAAAGACGACATACAGGAATTTTTTAAAAAAGAAGTATTGCCCTTTGCACCCGATGCCTGGTGGGATGCAAAAGATACCAAAGTAGGGTACGAAATAAACTTTGCAAAATATTTTTACAACCACCAGCCACCAAGAGCCTTAACCGAAATAGCCAAAGATATATTAGCGATTGAAGAAGAAACAGAAGGCTTACTTAAAGAAATTATTGAAGCATAATGATAGAAGCAATTGAAAATATTAAAACCAAATGGTTGGGTGCTTTTCCGGAGCATTGGCAGGTGCTACGCATTAAAAACTTGTTTCAGGAAATGGACAGCCGCAGCGAAACCGGCAGCGAAGAATTACTTTCTGTTTCGCATTATACAGGCGTAACGCTAAAAAGAGAAAGTTTAGAAAATGAAGACGACCATATTAGTAATGCCGAAAGTTTAGTAGGTTATAAATTAGTACAACAGCAAGATTTAGTTATCAATATCATGCTGGCATGGAACGGCAGTTTGGGCATATCTCCATTTAATGGCATTACAAGCCCTGCTTATTGTGTGTATAGAATAAAAGAAAATAACAACCCTGAATATTTTGGCTACTTGTTTACCACCAATTTATTTAAAGCCGAGTTTCGCAGGCATAGCACTGGCATTATTGATAGTCGTTTGCGTTTGTACTCCGATAAATTTTTTAGCATCTTTTCAGTAGTGCCACCAAAAGATGAGCAAGACGAAATTGTGCAACACATCAAAGCCCAATCTGATAAAATAAACCTCTTTATTCAAAAGAAAAGAAAGTTTATTGAACTTTTGCAAGAACAGAAGAAGACACTTATTTATAAATGTATAACACAGGGGATTAAGCCGAATACGCCTGTAAAAGAACTTGATAAAGAAACATGGTTTGAAAGTATTCCGAAGAATTGGGAGGCGAAAAAACTAAAATTTATTTCTAAAATCATTTACGGTATATCTCCAAAGGAAACAACCTACAATGATGAAGGGATTGGAACGGTTTTAATAAATGGACCAGTTGAATATTCAGATGAAGATTTCGGCTATACAAGAGAATTAAAATGGACTACTGAACCTCAAAAGTTTGCCCCCAAAGGTGCTTTATTATTTTGTCTAAGAGGTTCAACAACTGGAAGATTAAATATTTGCCATAATGATGTAAGCATCGGCAGAGGAGTTGCAGCAATTGTTTCGGATAGCAATCAAGATTATCTTATTGCCGTAATGACCGTAGTAAGGGATTTCATTTCTAACACATTTAAAGGTTCTACATTTCCGTCTGTAAACAGTAATGTCTTGAATAATATTTTAATACCATTACCTGATATTAAAGAACAAAAACAGATTGTGGCTCACATTAAAACCGAAACAACTACCATAGATACAGCTATAGCCAAAGCCGAAAAAGAAATAGAACTTATAAAAGAATACAAAGCAGCAATGATAAGTGAGGCGGTGATGGGTAATAAAAAAATAAATGAAAAAACTTCAATCAATTAATTATGGAAGATAATACAATCAATCCTGCAATATTAGCTACCATCCTTTTAAAGGAAGAACCATTGGCAAATGAAGATGGTACAGAGGTAGAGCAAAATGATGATTCATTAAAATTAATGGATAAGCCTTTTGACCCTACCAAAATAAATATAGAAACCAAAACGCCATCGCTTGATACTTTGATAAAACGCATAGAGCGTAAAAGTATTCAGATGGATACTACTACTTATTTTCAACGGCAGGATGATTTGTGGGATACTGTAAAACAAAGCCGTTTGATAGAATCTATTTTAATCAGGTTCCCATTGCCTGCTTTCTTTTTTGATGCTTCAGACGATAATAATTGGTTGGTGGTAGATGGTTTGCAAAGGCTTAGTAGCATCCGCAATTTTTGTGTAGAAACCGACCCTAAAAAGAGATTGAAATTAACCAACCTTGAATTTTTATCGCACCTCAACGGTAGTACATGGGAGAAGCTAAGTGGCGATTTGCAAAGGGTAATAGAAGAAGCCCAGGTGGTTATTTATAAAATCATGCCCGGTACACCAACCGATGTAAAATTTAATATTTTCAAACGTATCAATACCGGTGGTTTAATATTAGAACCACAGGAAATTCGCCATGCTTTATTCCAGGGTAAACCTGCTGTCTTTATTGCAGAAATGGGCAAGAATGCAGCATTTGTAAAAGCTACCAATGGTAGAATAAAAACACACAGAATGTTGGATAGGGATTTTGCCAACCGCTTTTTAGGTTTCTATTTAATTGGGTATAAAAATTATACTCCCGATTTAGATACTTATATGAGTAAGGCAATGGCAAGTATTTATGATAAGACAGAAGAAGAGCTAAATAAAATAAAAGAAGATTTTACAGAGGCAATGAAATTATCTCATGCCATTTTTGGTGAAGAGGCATTTAGAAAAGTGTATAACGATTACAAAAGGCTACCACCTATAAACAAGGCAATGTTTGATGCTATTTCGGTGCAGTTTGGATTATTAAGCAATGAGGATAGGGCTTCCTTGAAGGATAATAAAGCAGCATTCAAAAAAGGATTAAAAGACTTGCTTAACAGCGATGAATATTTTTTTACATCAGTAACAAGTTCAACAGGTGATAGAAATAGGGTTATACACCGCCATTCTGTGGTAGAGCAATTAATCAATAACATAATTCATAAATAATATGATACAGTCATTAGAAATAAAAAACTTTAAGTCCATCAAAAAAAAGTATTTCCCATTGCGGAAGCTTAATATTTTAATGGGCTTAAATGGCATGGGTAAATCTTCGTTTATTCAATCCCTGCTTTTATTACGCCAGTCAGAGCGTTTAGAGAATGGAGAATTAAAATTACAAGGCGGTAGCAATGGCTATGTAAACATTGGTAATACAAAAGACGCCCTATATCAGTATAGTAAAAAGGGGGAAGATTTGTCAATTGCTTTGCAATTTCAAAATACAGAACCCTATATAATGGATTTTGATTATGAAATAGAAGCCGATGTTTTTAAACAAAAAAATACATTGTCCAGCATTACAGATAATTATATTACAGGCCATAAAACTGAAGCACTCTTTGGGAATAATTTTCAATACCTGAATGCAAACAGGGTAGAACCGAAATCAATACACAATAAAAGTTTTACCAGTGTAGTACACCTCAATAATTTGGGTAACTATGGAGAATACACAGCCCACTATATTGAAACGAATGGCAATAATGATATTGGTTTTGAAAACCTTTTTCATAAAGACACCATTGTTACAGATAATATTACCAATAAAGAAATAATCAATAAAACGCTAATCAATCAAATTAACCTTTGGATGGGTGAAATATCGCCAGGTGTTAATATCCGTACAACTTCTATCTCATCAGATTTTGTATTATTAGAGTATGTGTTTAAGCAACCAAATTTTGGTAATACCAACCGCTTTAAGCCGGAGAATGTGGGCTTTGGTATTTCTTACGCACTACATGTAGTTACTGCATTATTAATTTCAAGACCGGGAGAGTTGCTCATTATCGAAAATCCTGAAAGCCACATACATCCAAAGGGACAAGCAGAGTTGGGTAAATTGATTGCATTAGCTACGCAGAATGATGTGCAGATAATAGTTGAAACACATAGCGACCATATCATTAACGGTATCAGGGTTGCCATAAAAGATAATCCAATATTAAAGGATGAAACAATCCTTTTTTACTTTGATAAAGAGGTAACAGAAAGTGAGCAGTATTCAACAATTACAAATATTGAAATAGATGCCAATGGTGAGTTGAGTGAGTATCCAAAACACATGCTGGATGAATGGAGTAATCAACTTTTAAAACTATTGTAATTGATGAATTTAGTATTTAACGAAATATCATTTCTGCCTCACACAGAAAACGAACACACTTTAAAGCAAAACTTTTTAGTGTTAATAAAGACTTTTGAAAAAGCTAAAGAATTATATGGGTTTACACACTTTGTTTTTCCTACTAATATCGGCATATTACAAGTTACACCTAACAGGACATTTTTAGAGTGGGCATATAGTATTGCTCATGCAGGGGATAAAAATAAAATATTAAGTGTAGTAAAAAGACCTTTTGGAAATGAGGTTTTAGGAGAAAAGGTAGGTGATTTAAGCAACTACTTTTATGTAAATGCAGATGCAGGAATACCGGAAACATATTGCAGTGGTTTAGCTACAGCCTATGTAAAGGAATCGCTTTGTTCAAGCCTGTCCTCTATGCCTTTTTGGGAAGCTAAAAAAATTGAGTTTCAAAAAATTATCAATGACGATTTAGACACAGAGCAAGTTTCTGTAAATAATATTTCAACAGAGGAACATTTTGAGGATGCTGATATAAAAACATTTATTGAGTATTTGGGTGATGTGAATTTGAGTGAAACTGAAGTTGACCCCGAGGATAAACCTATTGCCCTACGGGATGACCACGGAAAGGATAAATTGCTTGCTTTTTCCAAAAAGGTAAGAGCTTCTAAGTATGTTAATTCAATAATCAATTCTTTGCCATTTAATCCTAAAGCAGTCAACTTAATAAAAGAAATATATCCCGATGGAAAAATTGAAATGGTTCTTTATTGGGAGGATAAAGGAATTGGTATTATCATTCAAACAACCGGTAAAAACTATAGAGAAACAGAAGCTATTGCCAAAATATTGAAAAAAGAATTTGATAAATAAATGAAAACAGATACAACCGAAAAAGGCTTAGAGCAACATATAACACAACACTTGTGTTTGGTGAATGCTTTTGAAGAAAGGTATTTTAATAACTACAACCGTACAGAATGTGTGGATGAAGAATTGCTTTTCAATTTTCTGCAAGCCACACAGGAAAAGGAAATAATGAAATTGCAAGCCATACACGGCAGTAGTTACAAAGGCAAGGTTTTGTACAGGCTCAATAGTCAAATAAAACTTATAGGTATTATTGAAGTGTTGCGTAAGGGCATTACAGATAATAACATCAAACTAAAATTGTTTTTTGACAAGCCGGTTTCTACACTCAACGAAAAAGATATAGCCCTTTATAATCAAAATATTTTTTCAGTTACAAGGCAGGTGCATTACAGCACACAAAATGAAAACTCATTAGACATGGTGGTTTTCATTAATGGCTTACCCATCATTACTTTTGAGTTAAAGAATGAACTAACAAAGCAAAATGTAAAAGATGCAATAAAGCAATATAAAACCAGCAGGGATAGCAAAGAAGAACTGTTTAGGTTGGGCAGGTGCATTGTGCATTTTGCAGTAGATACAGAACAAGTTTGGATGGCAACCCATTTAAAAAATGGCAGCACTTATTTTTTGCCATTCAATAAAGGCTATAATAATGGTGCTGGTAATCCACCAAACCTAAACGGAATAAAAACAGATTATCTCTGGAAAGAAATATTAACCAAAGACAGCCTTACCAACATAATTCAAAATTATGTGCAGTTGTTTGAAGAAGAAGTAGAGAAAATTTTGCCCGATGGCAAAATAAAAAAAGACAAAGTAAAGAAGCTCATTTTCCCACGTTACCATCAGCTTAATGCAGTTAATAGTCTTTTGCTAAATGCAAAAGAACATGGAGCAGGTAAGCGATATTTAATACAACATTCAGCAGGTTCCGGCAAGAGTAATTCTATTAGTTGGCTGGCACATCAGTTGGTCGGTTTGTTTGACAAAACAAATACCAACACTGTTTTCGATACAATAATTGTAGTTACAGACAGAAGGATTTTGGATGCTCAAATACGAAATAATATTAAGCAGTTTGAGCAGGTAAAAGGAGTGGTAGAAGCCATTACCGAAGGCAGCAAGCAGTTGAAATCTGCATTGGAGGAAGGTAAGAAAATTATCATTACTACCATTCAAAAATTCCCTTACATAGTAGATGAAATTGAAGATTTGCCAGCCAAACGCTTTGCTATAGTAATAGATGAAGCACATAGTAGCCAAAGCGGCAATGCTGCCGGTAAAATGAATATGGCATTAGAAGACAATGCCGTTTATGATATTGAAAACGAAGAAGAGGAGACCGATGAAGATAAAATAGTAGAAATAATTAAGGGGCGTAAAATGTTGGC
Organism: Ferruginibacter sp.; assembly: GCA_040002495.1. Classification (GTDB taxonomy): domain Bacteria; phylum Bacteroidota; class Bacteroidia; order Chitinophagales; family Chitinophagaceae; genus Ferruginibacter. The sequence goes on along the minus strand of JBDUEK010000026.1, from coordinate 2,896 downwards.
TAACGCCAGCTATTTTGCTTTTACGGCTACGCCTAAAAACAAAACCCTTGAATTATTTGGTGAAAAATATAATGACAACGGCAAAGAGAAATTCAGGGCTTACCATGTTTACACCATGAAGCAAGCCATAGAAGAAGTATTTATTTTAGATGTATTACAAAATTATACCACCTACCAAAGTTTTTACGGCTTATACAAACGAATAGAAGACGACCCACAATTTGATAAAACCAAAGCCCAAAAGAAATTAAAGATTTATGTAGAAAGCCACATACAAGCCATTGAAAAGAAAACTGCTTTAATGATTAACCACTTTATGGAAAGTGTTATCAAACGCAAAAAAATAAATGGTTTGGCAAAAGCTATGTTGGTTACAAGTAGCCGAAGCAATGCGGTAAAATATAAAGCAGCATTTGATACCTATTTAGCAAATACAGGCAATCCATTTAAAGCAATCGTTGCTTTTTCGGGTGAAATAGATGGAGCAACTGAAGTGTCATTAAATCACTTTTCAAGTGCTTCAATTCCCGATGAGTTTAAAAAATCGGAATACCGTTTTTTAATTGTAGCCAACAAATACCAAACAGGTTTTGACCAGCCTTTACTCCATACCATGTATGTAGATAAAAAATTAGGTGGTGTAAATGCTGTACAAACACTATCAAGATTAAATAGAACTACATCAGGCAAAACAGACACTTTCGTGTTGGACTTTGCCAACACTTCAGATGAAATAAGAAAATCGTTTGAACCCTATTTTGAAACCACCATTTTAGGCGAAGCTACCGACCCTAATAAACTGTTTGACCTGCAAAGTGCTTTAGATGCTTTTCAGGCTTACACACCAGAGCAGGTACAAGAGTTTTCTGAGAAAATAATTACCAATGTTCCGGTTGACCAACTGCACACCATTTTAGATGCGGCAGCAGAAACTTTTAGAACAATTCTTACAGAAGAACAGCAAGACGATTTTAGGGCAAAATGTAAAACCTATGTTCGCTTGTATGTATTCCTTGCCCAGATAGTTCCATTTGTAAATCCATACTTAGAACGGCTTTATCTTTTCTTAAACCACTTGCAAAATAAATTGGGAAGGCAACGGGAAGAAGATTTGGCACAAGGTATTTTGGATAATATAGACATGGAAAACCTACGTTACCAATTAGAAGGCACAGCCAATATTATTTTACAACAAGGCGATGAATTGCAACCTATACCAACAGATATGAGAGGCAGTGTAGCAGAGCCTGAAATGGAATATCTCTCAAACATTGTGAAGGCATTTAATGACAGGTTCGGCACGGCCTTTACCAACGAAGACAAGGTAAAGAAAATGACACAGGATTTAATGCAGGATGTAGCCAACGACCAGGAGTTTGTAAATGCTTTTAAACATTCAGATACCCAAAACGCAAAAATCACTTTTGAAGATGTGCTGAAAAGGAAATTGATAGACCACATTGAAACCAACTTTGAAGTTTTTAAAGAATACAACGACAACAAAGAGTTCAGGGATTTCTTTGCAGGTACTATGTTTCAGTTAATGCAAAGGGATTTTATGAAGTTCAATTTGAACAAGTAAAGGTAGCAGGAACAGCCAACTTCATGATTTTTAAATAGTTCAAAAAAGGAGCAAAAACAACCATGCGGCAAGCAAAAGTGATAATTATTTCAATTTACACTTGCTGTTAACTAAAATATTAATACCTTTGCAGTGGAAATAACTTTTACAGATAAGAAATTAGAGAAACTGGCTAACGATGACAGGAAGATGCTGAAAGAGTTAGGTAAGGTTCGGGCAACCATCTTACGGAGAAGGCTTACACAGTTGGAAGATGCTACAACTTTGGAAGATGTAAGGAACTTGCCAGGCAATTACCACGAACTCACCAGTAACAGGAAAGGGCAATGGGCTTGCGATTTAGACCAACCGTACAGGTTGATTTTCACCCCTCACGAAAATCCAATCCCATCAAACGAACACGGTCAATACATTTGGCTTGAAATAACAGGAGTAGAAGTAATTGAGATTATAAACTACCATAAAGAAAAATAGCAATGGCAAAGCAAAATCAATATTTCCCTCAATCAAAACCCCATCCGGGTGAAACCTTAGTTGAAAAGCTGGAAGAAATGGAAATGGGCCCTAAGGAGTTTGCACTCCGTACAGGCAAGCCCGAAAAAACCATCACAGCCATTCTAAAAGGGGATAGTTCCATTACTCCCGATATGGCAGTTCAGTTTGAAAATGTTACTAAGATACCTGCACACTTTTGGATGAACCACCAACGGAGTTATGATGAATACATTGCAAGAGAAAAACGACAGGCGGTAATTGAACAATCAGTTGAATGGGCAAAGAAGTTTCCTTTAGCAGAAATGATTAAAAAAGAATGGTTGCCACAAGCGGCCACCATTCAGGAAAAAACAATGGCAATGCTTGCCTTTTTCGGTTTCTCCAATCATTCAGCATGGGAAGATTATTATTTCAAACAGCAACTAAAAGTTGCTTTCCGTATTTCGTTGGCTAACACCAACGAGCCTTATGCAATATCAGCATGGTTACGCAAAGGAGAGTTACAGGCAACCGAATTACAGGCAAAAGACTATTCAGAAAAAAACTTTAAAGAAGCATTGCCCGAACTAAAAACAGTAATGGCAAAGCACCCTGCAAACTTCTATAACCAACTACAAGGTATTTGCTTGGAAGCTGGTGTAAAAGTGGTACATACACCAACCTTGCCCAAAGCCCCTATATGTGGCAGTACACGTTGGCTCAATGATACCCCACTCATTCAATTAACAGGCAGATACAAACGTAATGACAGTTTTTGGTTTACATTCTTTCACGAAGCAGGGCATATACTATTGCATGGCAAAAAAGATATTTTCTTAG
>JBDUEK010000025.1:0-70063 GCA_040002495.1 Ferruginibacter sp. | reverse complement strand
AATTAAAAAAGATGACACCTCTATTTTTAGGCAGCGACAATTTTAAATGCACCCAGGCATAGTAGTTAATAAAATATATTTGCAAACTGCTATGATAGTTTCCACCTTCAACCTATATAAAAATTCTTACGGCGGATTATCACGCAACACCTGGTTGTTGTCGCTCGTAATGTTGGTTAACAGGAGTGGTACAATGGTGATTCCATTTATGACCATGTACATGACGCAGGAAACGGGCGTGGGAATTGGCAAGGCTGGATTCGTGATGAGTTTATTTGGAGCCGGGGCTATTATCGGGGCACTGGCTGGCGGAAGGCTTACTGATAAAATTGGTTATTATTACATACAGCTTTTTACGCTCCTTGGCGGAGGCGTGATGTTTATTATACTGGGGCAAATGAAAAGTTATACTGCAATTTGTATTGCAACTTTTTTCTTAAGTATGATCAACGAAGCATTCCGGCCGGCAAATGCAGTGGCGATTGCACATTATAGTAAAAATGAAAACCGCATCCGTTCTTATTCGTTAAACAGGCTAGCGGTTAACCTGGGTTGGGCGTTCGGAAGTGCAATCGGAGGCATCATTGCAAGTTACCGGTACGAGTTGCTATTTTGGGTTGATGGTTTTACGAATATTTTTGCGGCACTGCTTTTATATCTGGTGCTGTCTCCGTCAAAAAACAAAGAAACATTTTCAAAAAAGCTTACGACCGATACTGTGATTGCAGAAAAGAACTCGGCTTATAAAGACAAGCCTTACCTTTTCTTTACCGGTATCACCATCTTGTTTGCCATTTGTTTTTTTCAACTCTTCACTACCTTGCCAGTATTTTATAAAACACAACTGAATCTTTCAGAGCTTTTAATTGGAATGATCATGGCAGTTAATGGCTTGCTGATTGCACTTTTTGAAATGGTTATTGTTTTTAAATTAGAAGGTAGAAGAAGTCCGGCAAAATATATGGCAACAGGAGTAGTTTTGGTTGGGTTGGCTTACCTGGTTTTAAACCTTCCATTGGCCAGCGGGGCGTTGATTGCATTTATTTCTATCGTGGTTGTTACGATAGGTGAAATTGTGGCAATGCCATTTATGAATGCGTATTGGATAGCAAGAACTTCTAATGAAAACAGGGGACAGTATGCTGCGTTATATACAGTGGCATGGTCTTCTGCACAAGCTGTCGGGCCATTTATCGGCTCACAGGTAGCAGAACATTTTGGGTACAATTTACTTTGGTGGATAGTTGGTATTACGTGTATGCTCTTGTTTTTAGCTTACAAATACCTGGATACTAAACAGTGATAATGTTGGCTTACATCTTTTACTGATTGAATTAAAAAAGCCGGCTAAGTAGCCGGCTTTTTTGGGATTATTTGAATAATGATTTACTTGCTTGTAACAGTTGTTTTTGTGGTTACTTTAGTAGTAACAGGAATACTTTGCCCCATCACTTCGGCAGTTCCCGTGCCATCCATTACCAATGTTCTTTCTTTAACAATCCCGGTATTGATGTCTACAATACTTTCTCCTGACAATTTACCTTCCATAGTTACATTCACTTCCATTCCTTGTTGTTCTACTTTTTTATTTGTAATCTGTTTGCCGGTTAAGGCTACCGTTGCATCATTACCATTGATTGATTTCAAGGTATAAGTCTGGTATGTTTTTATTTCATCTGTAATGGTTGAATCAGACCAGGTGTCCCCTGGTTTTTTTCCCATTGGCATCACTTCAAAAGCAGCCTTGGCTCCGTTACTTTCATCGGCACCAGCACCTGTTGCGTTATTTACCATATCCATCATGCCGCCGGAAGGAGCCTTGGCTTCAGTTTTTACGCCATTGATCACATCTGCATTTTCATTCAATTCCACTTCCTTTTCTATATTTAACTGATCTTTCATAGCTTGCCCTGTTGCACTTTCAAGATCTTCCTTTTTTTCGGAATCAAAACTCATGCTTTGTCCCATGGCACTACCATTGGTTGTTAATTTAGTAAGCGTAGATGCTACTACGTAAGATTTATCTTTTTTGTCTTTTACTTCAACCTGGTGTACCATATTGGCATCGATGGTAATTTCAATGGATTGTCCCATCATTTCCTGGTTAATTACCGAAGTAATGTTGTTATCAATCTGAAATTTTTGCCCCTTTGTAAGAGACAATTTGCCTGAGGTTTTTTGAGCCAGGGTAACAGATCCCAATAACAGGGAAGCTGCAATAGAAAGAGAGAGCGACTTAGTAAATTTCATTTTATATTTTTTTCTTTTGATTTACAAATTTAAAGCCAATAGGTTGCTTGTCAGTTAAGTTATATAAGGTATTTAACAAAAGTGTAACCCAACAACCAAAAAAAAGGGCCGCTAATAATTTAGCGGCCCAATACCTTTATTAAAAAAGATCAAATATAATTAGATCAGTTTAACGTTAACGGCATTCATACCTTTTTTACCTTCTTGCAGGTCGAATTCAACGCGATCTCCTTCTTTAATGTCATTGATTAATCCGCTAACATGTACGAAAGTTTCTTTGTTTGAATCATCATGCTTGATAAAACCGAATCCTTTTTCAGAATTGAAAAACTTAACGGTACCTAGTGTTTTGTCCATTTTTAAAATTGTATTGTATTAAATAAGGTGCAAATATAGGGATTTGTTTTAAAAACGCTTTTCTAATTATTTATGGATCAACTGCGATTGTCCAGGATTGTAAGTTTATTCTAAAAACACAGTCATCCAAATATGGTTTAATTCATATTTATACTAAATGTACTATGCAAAGAGTCTATGATCATTCTTGGATTTAATAAATTTAATGTGCAGTTTTTACTTTAAAGTAGTCAACCAGGGCATCATAAGCCATATCTCCGCCCGCAATATCTTTGATTATTGCTCCCTTTTCCATTAATAATATACGACTACTTACTTCAGAAACCTGGTTAATATCATGACTGGAGACAATGATACACAGTTGGTGTTGTTGAGCCATGGTTTTAATCATTTCAACTAATCTTAACTGCGTGGTGGGGTCAAGGTTGGCAAAAGGTTCATCTAATATTAATAACTCAGGCTTGCTCAATAATGCGGCAACTATCCCAATTTTAAATTGATTGCCTTTAGAAAAATCTCTAATATATTTGCCTTTATTTAAAATTGAATCGTCAAAAAAAAGCAGGTAGGCGTTAAGGAAATCATCCACATCAGGTTTTGATAAGTGGTTAAGTTTTCCAACAAAATAAAAATATTCTTCAGGGGTTAAGTAATCTATTAAAAAGCCTTCATCAATGTATGCAGCCGTATAGGATTTCCAGTCTTCCGTTTTAGTAACAGACAATCCCTTTGATAAAATCTCTCCGCTATCACACCTGATAAGATCGAGTAGTAGACGAAAAAATGTAGTTTTACCAGCGCCGTTATTTCCTACCAAACCAATTACTTCTCCCGAATTGATTTCGAGGTGGTCAATGTTAACAGCCATTACACCTTTATACGATTTTTTTAAATTGCTTACAGTTATCATGTTTATATGCAGATTTAATTTTGAGTTGCTTAAATGAGTAACTTATTTTTCCCGGAAGCCTTCCAGTATTTTATGTTTTCTCAGGTAAAATTGTTGTGTCAGCCAATTAATCAATTGTTCTTGAAATATTAGTCCAACAATACCTAATGAAGAAATTGAAATGATCGCCGACCAAAATCCAAAAAATTTATTTAATAGGAAAAATATGATAGCAGGGCCAAATGAAATTGCCAATGATTGCAACCACTGAATGGCTCCGATGCCCTGAAAATTCATACTGGCCGACTTACCGAGGTCCAGGCTTTTATAATTATAAGTGGCGGCATATATCGTGATGAATGTATTAACTCCCACACTATATAAATAGGCGGCCAATTGAATAGGAATTATTCTCCAGCTCATAAAACCATAAAAGCTGGCTAAAAGCAATTGAAGCGTACAGACCGTTATTAGCAATGAAAACTTTGCTTTTATGTATTTTTTCATATTCGTGTTATAAGTCATCATGCCATCAAAATGACTGCTCTGCCACGAAAACAAAAACTGGCCATAATTCGAAATAAACAAACCAGTTATTAATAATGCGAAAAGAAACAAGGCACTGTAGCTATCGGTGGCAATATATTTTGGATAAAAAATAAACCCATAAAATAAGAAAACACCGGATAATATAACTAAAGATTTTGGACGTTTATTTCTAAAGATCAGTTTAAGATCCAACGCCATCATATCTCCTATATCACCAAATCTGTCAAGGAAAGAATAAGTTTTTCCTGATTTTAGCTTTCGTTCACTCACCAGCTCCTCAATGTATAAGTGACTTCGCAGGTAGCTATTGTTTATTAAGAAAGTAGCAATTGCCAGTGCAATGGGTAACAAACAAAGTACAGGGTAATTTAAAAAAGCCGTAAAAATTAAAGAGGAGGTTTTTTCAAGCGATAATAATTTAAAGTAATCTGCACCTTTTAAGCAAACAATAAAAACGAGCATTCCTAATAACCACCATAAATTATTAACAGTTTTACGTTTAATAAACATGTTAAGAAAGTGATTATTGATTACCAAAGCAAACATTGCAATAAGAAAACATACGGTTGCAATTTTGCCATAAACCGGAAGAATGTCAATTACAGAAAATGGAATAAATACAAATAGGGGCAAAAAATTGATAATGTGAATTAATGAACGCACATTTAAAAACCGGAGCATTGTACTCCTTGTGATATTTTTAGCCAGGTAAGGCTGAATACTTAATGATGGCAACTCCTGCATTTGAAACCTTAATAGCAATCCAATAAGGTAATAGTAAATAAGGTAAGAGGTAAAAAGTGGAATAGGAGGTTTTTCGGGAAATGACTCCTTTAAAATAAGTGGTAAAAAAATACCTAATCCTGCAACCTCAAGGAAAATCAGCAGGTAAAAAATACCCAGGATAATTTGAAGGACTAAACTTTTATTAGCGTTGCGGCTTCTCCAGAAACTCAACCATTGGTGCGACAGAAAGGTGGATATCTTCATTAATCAGGTTTAGTAATTGTATCGCAAAAGTAATGGTTTGGCTGTATCAAAAAGAGAAGGATAATTTAAATGGTGGCATAATTAGTTAGTAACGAGTTCAAAAAAATGAAATTATGGGTTATAAAAAAAGTGCTAACAAAAAGGAGTTTTTTTACGATAATCCGCTCCCATTCAAGGCTTGCTTTAGAATACTTCTAAAACTTAGCCTGAAAAAGACTACCTTTGCAAAAAAAAATTATGATTAATGATGTTATTGCCAAATTCATCGAAAGTGGTCATTTGGCGAAAAATGCAGTGAAGATCGAGTTCAAAAAAAGAAATACCATCCTTGGAATTTTTGTTCAGTCGCCTGATTATGAAGATTTAAAGTCGAAGAATTTTTGGAGAATTGTTTCAGAAACTAACATCAATGAGTGGAAACAATCCCAGGATAACAGGCTTGCAAAGATATTTAGTGGTGCAGAATTTAACCGCATTACTTTACCGAAGTAGCCTTCCGGGTGCAGTTTAAAACAGCACATCTATATTACAACTATAGTTTACCTATAAATATTTCCGAAAGCCGGGCTTTAGATTGAGCCCGGCAGTTTGGGTGAAGGTTGTTCAACCTTTTGGAATTCCCCGATATACTTCTCAATTAGCGCATTTACTTTTCTATTTTTTATCGAAGCATATTACTAGCTTTTTCGATAACCCCCATAGGGTAATTTATCGATTGATAAAATGAAACTTTATTATTCTCCTTGCTATTCACATCGCAGCAGTGTCAGCATTCAACAAAAAAGTCCAACACTGGGTTGAACTTTTCTTGTCGTTATTTCTTTCTAAGAAGGTTAGCTAATGGCCGGTTCCAAATAACTTTCTATTGGTTCACAAGTGCAAATCAAATTACGGTCGCCATGGGTATTGTTAACCCTGCTTACTGCCGGCCAAAATTTATTTTCTTTTACATAGGGTAAAGGAAAAGCAGCTTGCTGCCTGGTGTATGGCCTCAACCATTCGTCTGCACAAATAACAAATTGAGTATGCGGTGCGTTTTTCAACAGGTTGTCTTTTTTATCAGCTTTGCCAGTTTCAATTGCCTTTATTTCTTCATAAATACAAATTAACGCATCACAAAAACGATCCAGTTCAGATTTGTCTTCACTTTCAGTTGGTTCAATCATCAATGTACCTGCAACCGGAAACGAAAGTGTTGGCGCATGAAAACCATAATCCATCAGGCGCTTTGCCACGTCTTCTGCTTCTATACCCGCTGTTGTTTTAAACGGCCGAAGATCAACAATGAATTCATGTGCGGCAGTTCCATTTTTCCCGGTGTATAAAATCTTATAGTATTTTTCTAACCTCGATTTCATATAGTTGGCATTCAAAATCGCATATTCGGTAGCGGTACGAATACCGGTTACTCCAAGCATCTTTATATATGCATAACTTATAAGTAATATGCTGGCACTTCCATAAGGTGCTGCGCTGATGGCATGTGTGTTTGTTTCAGCATTTTCTATTTTAACATGTCCAGGTAAAAATGGCACAAGTTGTTTGGCAACACATATTGGCCCAATACCAGGGCCGCCACCGCCATGTGGAATTGCAAAAGTTTTATGTAAGTTTAAATGGCATACATCAGCTCCAATCAAGCCTGGGCTGGTTAAGCCAACCTGTGCATTCATATTAGCGCCATCCATATAAACCTGTCCGCCAAACTGATGAATTGTTTCGCAAATTTCCTTGATGCTTTCTTCAAACACACCATGCGTAGATGGATAAGTTACCATCAATGCAGCAAGATCATTTTTATGTTCTTCGGCCCTGGCTTTTAAATCTGCCACGTCTATATTACCAGCCTCGTCGCATTTGGTAACAACTACTTTCATACCGGCCATAACCGCACTTGCAGGGTTAGTGCCATGGGCAGAAATGGGTATCAATACAACATTGCGATGGCTTTCTCCTCTTGAACTATGATAAGCACGGATGGTTAATAACCCTGCATATTCGCCCTGGGCACCACTATTTGGCTGTAGAGAAGTAGCCGCAAATCCGGTGATGGTACTTAAATAATTTTCCAGCTCAGTAATAATTTGCTGGTAGCCTGCTGTTTGATCTTTTGGAGCAAACGGGTGCAACCTGCTAAACTCAGGCCAGCTTACCGGAATTAATTCGGAGGCAGCATTCAGTTTCATAGTGCAACTTCCCAGGCTAATCATCGAAGTATTTAAACTAAGATCTTTATTCTCCAGGAATTTTATGTAACGCATCATCTCAGTTTCGCTGTGGTGCGTATTAAATACAGGGTGTAATAAATATGAACTGGTTCTTATTAGATTTTCCGGAATTTTGTAAGTACTAAATTCTTCAGATATAGTTGAATCAAAATCCTTGCCCCCCATCTTTGCAAAAACTTTTGCAATTGCAGCAATATCCTTTAGGGTGGTAGTTTCATCTAAACTTATTCCTACCGTTCCATCATTGAAATAATTGAAATTCATTTCATTTGCTTCTGCCTCAACTTTCAATTTTGCAACATCACTTATTTTTAATTTCAGTGTGTCAAAAAAAGAATTATTTAGTTGTTCAATGCCTAATGCTTTTAATTCAATTTCCAGTTGTTGACTCAACAGGTGAACTCTTTTAGCAATATTTTTTAAACCAGCTGCGCCGTGAAATATTACATACATCGCAGCCATATTACTTAACAATGCCTGGGCAGTACAAATATTACTGGTTGCTTTTTCTCTCCTGATATGTTGTTCCCTGGTTTGCAAAGCCATCCTTAAGCAACGATTGCCTTGTGCATCTACACTAACTCCAATTATACGTCCGGGGATGTTACGTTTGAATTCGTCTTTTGTAGCAAAGAAAGCTGCATGCGGTCCGCCAAATCCCATGGGTACACCAAGTCGTTGTGAAGAGCCAATTGCCACATCGGCACCCAATTCTCCCGGAGGGGTTAATAATGTTAGCGCCAGCAAATCGGTTGCCATTACAACCATTGCATTTGCCGCATGTGCCTTTTCAATAAAATCAGCAAAATCTGTTACAGATCCATTACTATCGGGATATTGAACAATGGCGCCAAAATATAATTCGTCAAGTGTTACTTCTGTAAAGTTTCCAAAAACGAGTTCCACTCCTATGGGAGTTGCCCTGGTTATTAATATGTCTTTTGTTTGTGCAAATATGTTATCGTCTACAAAAAACTTCGGTGCCGTTATATGATCGTGATCTCTGTTTTTATGATTAAATAGCATGGCCATAGCTTCGGCAGCGGCGGTTCCTTCATCCAGTAAACTTGCATTGGCAATTGGTAAAGCGGTAAGGTCGCTTACCATGGTCTGGTAGTTTAAAAGGCTCTCCAAACGCCCTTGTGCAATTTCTGCCTGGTAGGGAGTATATGCCGTATACCAACCCGGATTTTCAAAAACATTTCTTAATATAACGCTGGGAGTAATGGTGTCGTAATAACCTGCTCCAATATAACTTTTGAATACTTTGTTTTTTGCGGCCGTTTTTTTCAGTTCATTCAGGTACTCAAACTCACTCACAGCAGGAGGTATATTAAGGTCTTCTTTTATGCGAATGGAATCCGGAATTGTTTTGCTAATCAACTCATCTATAGTACCAACGCCTATTTGTAAAAGCATGGCTATGGTTTCCTCTTTGTTTGTGCCTATATGTCTGCCAGTAAATTCACTTTGTTGTTTTTCGAAAAGATTCATAGTTCTGTTTATATAATTATGATATGTATTCAGCCTGGTAACGATCAAAAATGTGATATTATTACCAGGACCAAATTTGTTACTTTGGATATTATTTAACGTTTATTGGAAAGATATTCTTAGCTGATTATCAATTTTATGGTGTTGCCATTTCCTTGAATGTAGGATGAAAAGCAAAACGTAACGTTTAAACACAAATTGACCGTGCAAAATTACATGAAGACAACAAGATTTGGTGCCCGAATGTTCGTTACTTTGCATCTGTGGAAAATTAGGGAATAAGTTGAAGTAGTTGAATCCACATACAGTCTGCCAATTATTATTATTATGAGCGATGAACTTTTAAGGGCCTGGGAAAAAAAATCGGGCGATCGTCAAAAATTATATAAGAATTATTTACACAGGGCCAATAAAAATGCCGTGCTAAAAGCTTTGCCTGAATTAAATGAAGAAGCCTATGCTAAAATAGATTGCCTTAAATGTGGCAATTGTTGCAAAGGATATTCGCCCAGGTTTAAAACTCCTGATATTAAACGCATCGCCAAACATCTTAAAATGAAAGATGGAGATTTGATCAACAATTATTTACGTGTTGATGAAGAAGGCGATTATGTAATGCGTGCAGCGCCATGTTCATTTTTAGGGGAGGATAATTATTGCAGCATCTACGATGTGCGCCCTTCCGATTGTGAACGTTTCCCCTATACTGATGAAGATTTTTTATTGAAGCGCCAGCCAATGGCATTAAAAAACTCTACTTTTTGTCCTATTACTTATTTTGTAATTGAAAAATTAATGGCTGCTACGAAGTAAGTTCCTCGTAAGCTGCGGTTAACGGACGTTCAATACCATCTCCCTTCCATTCCGGAGCGCCATCAATGCTGGTAGCTTTTAGTATTTCTTCTTTTGTTTTTCCCGCTTTAATGGCGCCATCCACATATTGCAGAGTTTTGCCCAGGTAGTCGCCAAAAGATTTAAGATCATCTTTTGCTATTACAATTTCATATCCTTCACCAGAATGGCCACATACAAAAGTTGTTTTTTTACTAAAAGTAGTAGTTGCTTTATCCAATACTTTTATCCAGCTACTCATATTTGCCCCGGCACTTCTGTCCACAAACGGATGCCTTCTGTTAAATACCAGGTCTCCCATGTGTACAATATCGGCATGTTGAAAGTGAATCATCGCATCGCCATTGGTATGCCCGGCACCAAAGTAATGCAGGCAGATTTTTTCTTTACCAATGCTTTCGCACCAGGTTGTTGTAAATGTTTGATCGGGATACAATTGTTTATCCTCGCTTTTACTTTTTACAGCCACATTCTGTTGATTGATCTTTGAATTCTCATGTGCCAGCACATGTGGCACCAACCCCTTAAATGAAATATTTCCGGCAGTATGGTCACCATGATGGTGGGTATTAATTAGTAACCGAAACGGTTGTTCGCTTCTTTTTTTCAACTCATCTATCAGGTGCTGAGATTGTTGAGGAAACTGGCTGTCAATAACCACGATCCCATCTTTGGATATCATAAATACTATAGTTCCACCCCTTTCAGTAAATACACCAATATCATCTGTAAGCATTTTTATTTTCCAGGTTGGATCTTGCATAAAGCCCGCCAATGACCGGTTGGTTAAAAAAGCAAGGGCAGCTAAAGTAAGACTGCTGTTACGTATAAATGATCTGCGTTGCATAAGCATCAATTATTTAATTGAAAGAAAGTTGCGATTTTTTTTCGCTTTAACAGCAAAATGGCTGTATTAGGCCTTACAATTATCCACTAACAATATTTGACAACTTTTGTTTTATTTGCTTGTGGGAATTGCTAATATTCAAGCTTTTTTAATGAAGGCGCTTTAAACCAGGTTGCTATAACAACTATTATTGTCATACATCCGCCAAATACTACGGAAGGAATTACACCCATTAATTTTGCGGCCACGCCGCTTTCAAACTGGCCAATTTCATTCGATGAATTGATAAACATCGAATTAACACTCATTACCCTGCCTCGTAAGGCATCAGGTGTTTTTAACTGAACAATATTGCTTCTAACTACCACGCTTACCCCATCTAAAACCCCACTAACCAGCAATGCACCAAAGGATGCCCAATACCATTTAGAAATTCCAAATACAATGATACAAGCTCCAAAACCTGCGACAGCAAATAATAATTTTATCCCTTGTTTTCTTCGCATGGGCGAAAGTGTAAGTCCAATAACCATGGTAATAGAACCAATATCGGACGCCGCATTTAACCAGCCAAATCCAATGGGGCCCACATGCAAAATGTCTTTTGCGTAAACAGGAACCATTGCAACTGCTCCACCAAATAGCACTGCAAAAAGGTCAAGTGACAGCGCTGCAAGAATCTCTTTAGTTTTAAATACGTATTTCAATCCCTCTCTTACGGCTTCCATTGTTTTTTTCTCAGCCGTTATGCCCGGTGGCTTTTCCTTTAGCCTTGATAGCAAAAACAAGCCTGTAAATATGAGGCAAATTATTACCACAAATGTACCTGTTACACGAAACAATGCAATTAAAAAGCCCGCAGTGGCATGCCCGGTTATACTGGCTATCAGCCAGGTGGTGGAACTAAGTTGTGATGCGCTTATCAGCATTTCCCTGGGAACCAAAGATGCAATGATGGCACCAAAACTTGGCCCCGAAAAAGCACGGATTATACCGGTTAAAAAAATAATGGTATAAATAAAAATGATGATCAGCTTTTTGCCCAGCTCTTCGTTGAACCAATGGGTAGATGAGCCTAATAAAATAATACAACAAACTCCATATAGAAAAACAGTTCGCAATAACAATTTTCTTTTTTCACTTTTATCAATCACGTATCCGGCGTATAGGGAAAGTGATACTGCAGGAATGGCTTCAGCAAGGCCAATCATACCAATATAAAATGCATCACCAGTAAGTTCATACATCCACCAGGCCACCAGTGTTCCCATCATACGCAGCCCCATAATGAAAACAAATCGCCCCATTACAAAGTTTCTGAATTCTGGTATTTTTAATACTGATAAAGGGGAACTGTTCAAGTTTTGGAGGAATTAGTAGGACGCAAAGTTAAGCGATTGTGGAAATAGCATAGAATGCAAATAACTCCCCTTTTGCAACATCCCGATTTTCTCGGGGAGGGGGGCTTCTGGGCTTTTAAGGCAAGGTTAAATAATGCTGACCATGCTCATACTCGTGGTCCAGGGCATCAATGATAACCTGTAAGTGCGCTTCATTACCTAAAAAATCTGCGTTGGAAGTATCAACAAACAGGGTTTTAATATTGTGCTGTTTTATGTATTGCGTGTAAGTTTCCTGAAGCGAAAAAAGGTAGTCGTTGGCGATACCTTGTTCATATTCACGGTTTCTCTTTTTAATATTTTCCTGCAGTTTTTTTACCGGACTATGTAAGTAAATTAGTATATCTGGCTGTGCAATCTGTGGATTGATGATGTCAAACAGTTTTTGATATAACCTGAATTCTTCTTTGGGTAAATTAACCTTGGCAAATAACAGGCATTTCGTAAAAAGGTAATCTGAGATGGTGATGTTTTGAAACATGTCCTTGGTTTGCAAAAGGTCTTTCAACTGTTTGTATCGTTCGGCCATAAAAAACAATTCCAGTGGAAAGGCATACTGCTGTTGGTTTTCGTAAAACTTAGGTAAAAAAGGATTGTCAGCAAATTCTTCCAGGATGAGCCTGGCATTAAAATGTTTGCTTAGCAAATGTGCCAGCGTGGTTTTTCCGGCACCAATATTCCCTTCTATTGTAACAAAACTATACTTCATAACTTGCTATGGCAAAATAAAGGGAAATATCATTTAAGCTGTTAAAACTTTTTTCACATTTAGTTCATCCGTGCATGCTAATAGCAACTGATGTATGCTTTTGTTCAAAATTGGATGTTTAAAATTAGGTGAGAGTTCATTCAATGGAATCAATACAAATTTGCGATTGGCAATTTCAGGATGGGGTATGGTTAAATTTTTTTTCGATATAATATCCTTATTGAAAAAAAGGATATCAATATCTATTATCCTCGGAGCATTTTTTATTGTCCGCACTCTTCCCATTTCTTCTTCAATTAACAATATTTGTTTTAGAAGTTCGGTTGCTTGCAGTTTTGTTGCTACAATAATTACCTGGTTTAAAAAATCGGGTTGATCTGTATTACCCCACGCTGCAGTTTGATAAAGGCCCGATTTGTGGGTTACCTGCCCAATTTTTTGTTCGATGAGTTTTATGGCGCTTTTTAACTGGCGGCCACTATCTCCCATATTGCTGCCCAGTAATAAATAGGATTTATTCATTGTTTAAGTAGAGCCTTTTGTCAAATATAAATTTTTTGACTGAGCGTATTTTTGTTTTACCGGCATCGGGGTGTACTGGGTTAATGATAAAATTATTTTCCTCTTCAATAATGGCTGACGGTACTTTTAACAGGATGGATTTACCATTGGTTAAAAAATCATCACCAATAAATTGTCCATAGGTTGCATCATCCTGCCAGTTAAGTTTTAGCTTTTGAGGTTCGATGATAACAGGTTTATTTATCAATTCGGGAATCTCAATTGATACCAGGTGATAATCAACCGGGCGGCCATAAGTTTTAACATGAACTAAAACTTCTAATACCGCCAGCGAAATATGTTCAGTTGTATATAAGGCGGGGATGCCTGCCGAATTCCACCGGCCACCAAATAATTTTGCACCCGTCCCCGACAGGTCATTGACGTATGCTCCGCTTGTTAAACGATATACTATCATGCAAGTACACCATGTTCTATACGGCCTAACTGGGTTAATACTTTTTGTATGCCCTCGTAAGATGTAAGTGAATTAAAAGAAAGTTCTCCTTCCAGCATTGGTGGATTTTTATAAATCCAATTATAAAAGGATTCAAAAGAGCCAAAAATATTTTTACCATTTATAAGCACCTGGTTAATTTGTAAAAACCGCTCTGCATTGATTGGCGCAAAGCTTCCGTTGTTTTTTGCATAACGCTGTAGTGTGCGCTCACTAACATGCAGCATAGCCGCCCATTCCGCTTGCGTGAACGGCGTTTTTTCTGCAATTTTTTTAAATTCGTTATAGGTGAAATCTTTTACGGAAGGCAATGACCGAATGTTTCTTTTATAAACCGGAACTGCCTCGCTAACTTTGCTTACAATATCACTTTGTTTATATGGCACTGGCTTTTTTGTATTTGATGCTTTTTTCATAGTCCGTCATTTGTCATCCAAATATACGACATTTGTCTGGGTTTCAAAATTTTATTCACTCATTTTACAATAAATTTACTTTTTAATACCAAAATTGAATGCAGAAATATAGTCAGCTAAAAGCCATGTTGGCGGTTACAAAAGCCAGTTTAATAGCGATATTCAGAAGTCCTTCGGCAGTCATTTTTAGTTTTGCTTTTCCGTTTATATTTATACTGGTATTTGGTTTTATTGGTAATAATGGCGGCGTTCCTGTGTATAAAATTGCATTGAATAAAAATTGTGATACAAGTAATATTTTATTCGATTCTATAAAGGCCAGTAACAGAATAAGAGTAGTTTATTATAACAATGAAGCAGATTTAAGAACAGATTTGGTGAAAGGTAAAATTACCGGAGTACTTAATATTACTAAAAATGCAGTGGATACTCCCGCTTACACATATAGTTTGTCTACCACAAGCGCAAGTAGCGACAAATGGCCTCAGTTTTTACCTGTTGTAAATAATATTGTCAATAAAATAAGCAACGAAAAATATAAAAACAGGCCAACTTTTGCAGTAGCCGATTTTGATTATAAAAGAGATGTGGAGGAAATAAGAGAGTATAAAACCATTGATTTTATATTGCCGGGGCAACTTGGGTTTTCATTATTGAGTTCAGGTGTGTTTGGTGTGGCTTTTATGTTTTTTAATTTGCGAAATACACTTGTGTTAAAGCGGTTTTTCGCTACTCCAATCAGCCGGACTTTTATTGTACTTGGCGAAGGATTGGCCAGGGTTATTTTTAACATGATTACCGCTATTGTAATAATTATAGCGGGTAAATATTTATTTGGATTTACATTGATCAATGGCGTTACAACCGTGCTGGAAATGTTAGCGCTTAGTTTTATTGGCCTCATTGTATTTATGGGGCTTGGTTTTATAGTAAGCGGACTTGCAAAAAATGACAGTAGTATACCACCATTTGCCAACTTACTTACATTGCCACAGTTTTTGTTGGGTGGTACTTTCTTTAGTGTTGAAGCATTTCCAAAATGGTTACAACCCATTTCTAAAGCATTGCCACTAACGCATTTAAATACAGCAATGAGAGCAGTGGCTTTTGAAGGTCAGAATTTATGGGATGTAAGAGGTGAAATTGGTGTATTGTTATTATGGAGTGTGATAGTGTATGCTGTTGCCGTTAAAGTTTTTAAATGGGAATAAATTAATTATGCGGTTATTTAAAGCGTTTCTTTTTGGTATAACAGGTTTGTTTGTAATCATCACCTTATTTTCATTATTAATTCCTTCAAGGGTGATGGTATCACGTGCAGTTGTAATTCATGATATGACCGCTGGTGAGATATGTACTCAGGTTGCCAATTTTGAAAACTGGCAAAACTGGCATCCAATTTTTACAATCGATTCTGCGAAAATAAATTGCAAAGGCTCCGAAATAGCAGGTAGCTCCGAAACTTGTATCATAGTAAATCGTGGAAAGGAAATCAATCTTTCATTGATAGCTGCAGATACCACATCGATAAAATTTTTATTTAAAGCAACGGGTGAAAATGATGTTGAAAATGATATTGTAATTGTGCCTACAGAAACAAAAAATGCTATCCAGGTCGAATGGCGTGCCGTCACAAAACTACACTGGTATCCATGGGAAAAGTTTTACGGAATCTTTATAGATCAACTTACCGGGAACAGCTACGATCAGGCTTTACATGGTTTAAAAGATTACCTCGAAAAAAACTAAAGCCGCCACAAACCCAATGCGGTTATTTTTAAATTGCCTTTCTATGCAACTGTTTTCAAGTTATGGTTGTCAACCTACCATAGCATAGATAATGGACTATACTTTACTGGTAAAAGAATGTTTGAAACAAAAGCCAAGTGCTCAACAGCAGTTGTATGAGCATTTCGCACCCTTAATGTTGGGCGTATGCTATCGCTATACCAAGTCCATCAACGATGCAGAAGATATACTACAGGAAGGTTTTGTAAAAGTTTATCAGCATTTAAGTAAGTACAACGCTTCAGGCGAATTGGGAGCATGGATCAGGAGAATAATGGTTAATACTGCGCTCAACTACTTAAAAAGAACCAAACGTTATCGTTCCGAGATGGTTTTTGCCGACATGCCCTTACATGCAGTTTCGGACGATAATCCCAATGTAAAACTGGATACCAAAGAATTGTCGGAGCTCATCCGGCAATTGCCCACAGGTTTTCAAACAATTTTTAATTTATATGCAATTGAAGGATACACACATGTAGAAATTGGTGAAATATTGGGCATTAGCGATGGTACTTCAAAATCGCAATATGCAAGGGCCAGGTATTTATTGATTGAATGGATTGAAAAATATTCATCGTTGTCAAAAAATGAAAAGTATGCAGGAAAATAATTTTGAGAAACAGGTGCAGCAAAAGATGGAGGAGTTTAGAGTAACTCCTGCCAGCGAAGTGTGGCAAAAAGTAGAACTTGAGATTATACGCAAGAAAAGAAACTGGCGTGTGTTGCTCGTTATTGCTTTTAGCATAATCTTGTTGGGAACTGCCGGTATTGGCTGGTGGAATTATTCTTTTACACCTGCAACCAACAAATTGTCAACTATTAATCATTCACAAAGTCAACCTCAAAATGTAATTAATGACAGTTTAAAAAAATATTCAGAAAACAGTTCAAACACACCAGGAGAAAATCATACGCTGGATGGTTTTAGTAAAAAGGCGGATGATACAAATTCAACAAGTAATTTATCAAACAAAATTAAAAAGCAAGAGCGGCAACTATCCGAAAATAATACAAAAGAAACAGCTGTTAAAGCTCTGAATGTTTTTGAAGAAAGGCAGGAAATGATAAGTGAAACTGTTCTGAAATCCAACAGGAAAATAAAAGGAAAAACAAAGGCAAAAACCAACACTTCAATCAGCAACGGTGAAATAGAAGATGCACCAGATGATTCAATTTTCGATAAACAAAATCAGGTGGGGAAAACAGTAATTTATCTACCAAAAATTGATCGTTCCGGAATATTGTTAAGTAAATCAATTAATAAAAGGGAGCAAACTATAGCCGTGAAAAATGATAGTTCAATCGTACAATTAAAAGCAGCCTTACAAAACTTACAAGAACAACTGTTAGTAACAACTGAGAACAAAGTAGTGACAGCTAACAGTAAAAAGAGTAGATGGCAATTTGGGTTAAATCTTTCATTTGGAATATCAACTACGCGTAATAGCTACCTTGGCATACCATCAACAGGGGAAGATAAAGTTTTTGCAGATCCTTCGCAGGTAAATAGTGGAACTGGCGGGACTGCTAATGCAGGGGTTCCTCAACAACCTTCTGCAATAAAATCGGGTAAAGCGTTTGTAATAGGTGCATTTGCAAAAAGATCACTTTCACCGAGGCTGAGTATTTTAACCGGAATTAACTACAAATTTTATTCAACAAATATGTTTATAGGAAGCCGTTTTGATAGTTCCGGAGCATTTAGCTCTGTTGCGTCATATTACAGAAGCGGAAGCAGTATTAATTATAACAATCACTTTCATTTCATTGAAATACCTTTCAGTTTACAATGGAAAATTTCTAAGCAAAGTAAATTGCCATTGTATATCAACGCAGGTTTTACAGTAACTCAACTGGTAAACACCAATGCCTTGCAATACAATTCATCAACGGGGTATTATTATAAAGACAATTCCTTTTTTAAAAATACTTCAGTTAATATTTCTTCAAAGCTTTTGATAGATATTAGTAAGCATAACTCACAGCGATTTCTTTTAGGTCCGGAACTCAATTTTAACATCGGATCAATGAGCAACAACGGGTTTTATCAAAAGAAACATTACAGCTATTTAGGAATTAGTTTGCAAAAAGCAATTGGTAAAAAATAATTGTGCAGTTATTGCAGCTGCATGCAACCGTTGTAGATGAATGCTTGTCAGCATATAAAACAGAACAATATAAAATCATTTTATGAAAAGATATTCAATACAAATCTTCCTGGTAATTGCAGTTAGTTTAGTGATGCAAAGTTGTGTGAAAGACACCCTGCATTCAACCTATACTTATTTTTTACCGGTGTATAAAAGCAAAGCGGAAGTATGGCAAAGTATAAAGAGTAACTCGCCGCAGCCGTTGCAAAAAACAGGTAAACTTTTTTTATACGGGAATTATATATTCGTAAATGAACTTAATAAGGGAGTGCATGTAATAGACAATAGTAATCCAAAATCGCCGGTGAATCTTTCATTTATTGCAATACCTGGAAATGTTGATATTGCTGTAAAAAACAATACGCTATACGCCGACCTTTATACTGATTTAATTTGTATCGACATAACGGATCCCGGCCAGGCAATTTTAAAGAAAGTGATTCCCAAAGTATTCAGGGAAAGGGATGAACTGACTTATGGTACCAATGACAGTTCTAAATATATAGTTGATTGGTTAAAGCGGGAAACCACCGATAAATCGGAACTGGAAAGAAATAAAGATTTGGGACAGCCAATGCTTTGGTACTCTGCTGCATCAGCAAATGCAACAGCGCCATCTGTAGTTGGTGTGGGAGGATCGATGGCACGCTTTACCATTGTAAATAATTATTTATATACGGTTGGAAGAGCTTCGCTTGCGGCGTTTAACATCAGTTCTTCTTTTGATCCGGTAATGAAAAATTTAATTTCTCCGGGTTGGAACATCGAAACAATTTATCCGCTCAAAGACAAGTTGTTTATCGGTTCTCAAACAGGCATGTTTATTTATAGTATTAACGATCCTGAAAATCCTGAAAGGCTTGGGAGTTTTTCACATGCATGTTTTAATGACCCCGTAATTGCGGATGATGAGTACGCCTATGTAACACTTCGGGCAACCGATGCCTCCGGTTGTTGGGGAGCAACTGCTGTTCAACGGAATGAACTGGATATTGTGAACATTACAAATATCCTGCAACCTGTACTCGCAAAAATTTACGACATGACGGAACCCAAAGGACTGAGTAAAGATGGCGACAACCTGTTTCTATGTGATGGGGCAGCAGGTTTAAAAGTTTTTAATACTTCCAATGTTTATGACATTAAGTTAACTAAGCGCATTACCGGTATAAACCCATTTGATGTTATCTGTAATGGAGGCATAGCCATTGTAGTTGCCACTGAAGGGATATATCAATACGATTATAATGATATCAATAATATTAAGTTGATTAGCAAGGTTAGCATTATCAACTAAATCATAATTCTACTTTGACAAATCAAACGTTTTTAATTTTTTGTTGACCACCAGCCGTTTTTCATGGCGGCATCGTTGTGTCACTCTCTTGTACGGTAGTTTTTTATGGCAACTTTTCCGTTCAATAATTAAGATTATTGTAACCCTGAACTACGTTTTCTGAACATGTCAAAGTAGAAATAATTATTATGAAAAAAGCAGGACTGATTTTATTCGTAATCCTCATGACCGGGTTGGAGTTAATTGCCCAACAAGCCAACAAGCAAAGTGTAATTAAAAATGGCTTTCATTCATTCAATACAATAAATATATTGAATGGAAGTAGCACCACTTCTGTTGCTTTAAATACTGTGAATGGTTTACAATTAAGCCAACATTTATTTACCGGTATTGGCATTGGTTTCGATTATTATTACCATACATCGATACCTGTTTTTGGAGAAGTAAGATATGATTTATTGCAAGGCAACGGAAGGTTGCAATTGGTAGGTAATGCTGGTATAAATTTTCCATTCTCCACACAGCAAGCAAAATTTAACACAAAGCCCGGACCGTACAAAGCAGGTGTTATATATGGTGCAGGAATTGATTACCTGGTGCCGGAAAAAAGGCAGGCAGTTATACTAGGCATCGCATTTAACAGTAAGCATCTTAGTCAAATGGTAGATAATCATATCTGGAATCCTGAATTAAACAGTATAGAAAATATTCCAATAAAAGATAAATATTCACTCAATCGCATAGCAATAAAAATTGGTTGGATGTTTTAATTATTTTTGATGAAGTGCAGGTTGCGTTTAATACCCGCAAACTTGCTTCGCTTAAGTGGGGAGTTTTTAAAGACAGATTTAAATTGAGCTTCCGTCATTTCTTCCCAATCGTTGGTAGTAAAATTTAAGATGGCAGATATGGGCGCAAAGCCCGGTTCCGACGCAGGTTTTGCAAACCGGTTCCAGGGGCAAACATCCTGGCACACATCACAGCCAAACATCCAGTCATCAAATTTACCTTTCATTTTATCCGGTATCAATGCGTCTTTTAATTCAATCGTAAAATAGGAAATACATTTACTGCCATCAATCACCTTACCGGGTAATATTGCTTCTGTTGGGCAACTGTCAATACATTTCGTACAAGTGCCACAATAGTCTCCGGTAAAAGGCGCATCATAGTTCAAATCAAGATCTACAATCAAAGTAGCAATGAAAAAAAAACTGCCTTGTTTTTTATTGATAAGGTTGCCATTTTTTCCTACCCATCCCAACCCGGTTTTTTGTGCCCAGCTTCTTTCCATCACCGGAGCGCTGTCAACAAATCCACGGCCATCTACTTCTCCAATCAATGTTCTTATTTCGGCTAAAAAACTTTTCAGCTTATTTCTTATCACCTCATGATAGTCATTTCCATAAGCGTATTTTGAAATTTTAGGTGCTGCATCCGATTGTGTTTCTGCAGGAAAATAATTTAGTAATAACGTAATGACTGATTTAGCACCAGGTACCAATTTTGCGGGGTCAATGCGCAGGTCAAAATGGTTTTCCATGTATTGCATTTGGCCATGCATACCTTTATTTAACCAGCTTTCCAGGTGCCGTGCATCTTCCTCCAGTTTCACGGCTTTGGCAATACCACAGTGATTAAACCCCAGTTGACTGGCAATGTTTTTTACAATTTGGGTATGTTGTTCTATAATGCTCAAGATTCATTTATATGAGAAGAAAAATACTGAATCAATTAAATAAATTATTGACAGTTGCCGGGCAATTGTTTATCAATGGCTTTTTTTATTTGCAGGTACACGTCCTTTCTTTCTTCACCCAACCTGTTTTTTACAAAAAATATGCAAGCGTATTTTTTGCAATTGTCAACGTAAGGAAAAGTTCCAAAAAGTCCGGGACTTGATACCACCGTAGATTGTCCATCCGCATCTGTTCCAAGTATCCATTCACCCAGTCCATAATCGTATCCTTCACCAGCCTGTGGTGCATATTTTTTAGGAACGTCTTTCGTTTGATTGGTTTGCATTGCCGTAACAGATGCGTCACTTAAAATTCTTTTCCCTTCATACATTCCTTTATCAAGTATCATTGAAAGAAAGTTCATGTAATCTGCGGCAGTTGAAACTGCACCACCCGATGGGTCTGTTGCAAAATTATCCGGTGCAAAACTACTGCCCTTCATGTTCAGTGGTGTAAAAATCCGTTGCTTCATCAATAGCTCAAATCTTTTTTTACCCACTACTTCCAGTATTCTTCCCGCAATGTTTAAGCCAATTGAGCCATAGTAAAAACTAGTGCCAGGGTTACTGTCAATTTCTTTTTTTGCAAAGGAGTTTACTTCATCCTCCAGCGATTCAAATTTTCGGCGTTGTATTAATTTTGCGAGTATGCGCTGGTTGTCGGCAATGCCGGTTTCGTGCGACAAGCACTGACGGATAGTGATATACGATTTTCCATAAGTTTCAAATATGGGTAGGTAAGTACTCACTTTATCATCTAAAGAAATTTTGCCTTCATCTACAAAAGTCATCACCAAGGCGGCAGTTAGCCATTTACTACAACTTGCTATGGGTGCCTTCGTATTTACTGTAAATTCTCCCAGTTCTTTTTGGTGAATTATTTTTCCGTCTTTATAAATCAACGCTACCATATTATCACCCAGTAACTTTTGATTAGCCGCTAATAATTGATCTGCTTCACTAAAATTGTATTGACTTTTACCAACAAGACATAGTAGCATGAAATTCAATGCTAGTAAGCATTTAAGGCAGTTTCGGGTTGTTTTATATGACATAGTTACCTGTTATGTTATTTGGATATTAATTTGATGAATGATTAAAGTTATTTCAAAATTGCTATCAATAATCTTTCTCCAATGCAGGAACTATTTAATTGAACCTGTTGGCATCAAATTTTAGCACAATTATAAGATTGAATAAAGGATTTGAGGTACGGTTTTGAGTGTATAAGAATGATTTACAAACTAAAAAATTAAATACTTTAAGATATGAACTTAAATAATTTCACTATTAAGGCCCAGGAAATAATCGGGCAATCTCAACAACTGGCATTTAATAATAAAAATGCAAATATTGAAACGGAGCACCTGCTAAAGGCACTCTTGAGTGATGATGATTCACCCATCGAATTTTTGTTGAAAAAAAATAATGTGAACGTCAATTTCCTTGAAAGTAAGATTGATGAAAGCATAAAAAAATTACCTGTCGTTCAAAGTGGCGATCCTGCCCAAAATATGAGTAGGGATGTAAATAACGTGCTGATGAGAGCAGCAGCCGATTTAAAAACCTTTGGTGATGAGTTTGTTAGTGTGGAGCATTTGTTACTCGCAATTCTACAGGGAAATGATAATAGTGCCAAGTCGTTAAAAGATGCCGGGCTAACAGATAAAGGTTTAATCGCTGCAATAAAAGATTTACGCAAGGGATCTACCATTTCTTCTCAAACCCAGGAAACGCAATTCAATGCATTGAATAAATATGCAAAGAATTTAATAGAAATGGCAAGAAATGGAAAGCTGGATCCGGTAATTGGGCGTGATGAAGAGATCAGGCGGACCCTGCATATTTTATCGAGAAGAAGTAAAAATAATCCCATACTTGTTGGTGAACCTGGCGTTGGTAAAACTGCTATTGCCGAAGGTTTAGCTATGCGGATAGTAAACGGAGATGTGCCTGATAATCTGAAATCTAAAATAATATTTGCGCTTGATATGGGGCAGTTGATTGCCGGTGCAAAATATAAAGGTGAGTTTGAAGAGCGACTTAAATCAGTAATCAAGGAAGTGACTTCCAGTGACGGTGATATCATTTTATTTATTGATGAAATTCACACACTGGTTGGTGCAGGCGGCGGAGATGGAGCAATGGATGCAGCTAATATTTTAAAACCTGCATTGGCAAGAGGAGAGTTAAGGGCAATTGGTGCAACTACTTTAAGTGAGTACCAAAAATTCTTTGAAAAAGATAAAGCGTTGGAAAGAAGGTTTCAAAAAGTAATGATTAATGAACCATCAGTGGAAGACGCCGTTTCAATTTTGCGTGGACTAAAAGACAGGTATGAAACTTATCATCATGTACGGATAAAAGATGAAGCAATCATTGCGGCTGTAGAATTATCCCACCGCTATATCACAGATCGTTTTTTACCGGATAAAGCCATTGACCTGATTGATGAAAGCGCTGCAAAACTTCGCCTGGAAATGAATTCTATGCCCGAAGAACTGGATAAATTAGAACGCCAGATACGCCAGCTTGAAATTGAAAGAGAAGCAATTAAACGAGAAAGTGATGCAGGTAAATTGAAGGAACTGAATACAGAAATATCTAATTTATCTGTACAGCGTGATACATTTAAAGCTAAGTGGCAACAGGAAAAAGAAGTAGTAGAAAAAATACAAACAGCAAAAGCGTCTATTGAAGATTTGAAAGCTGCCGCAGAAAAGGCGGAACGAGAAGGCGATTATGGAAAAGTTGCAGAAATAAGATATGGAAAAGTACAGGAGCAGGAAAAGGTCATCGATGATCAAACCAAATTATTGGATGAAATAAGTGAAAAGCGCTTATTGAAAGAAGAGGTAGATGCAGAAGATATTGCAGCAAACGTTGCAAAGGCAACAGGTATACCAGTTATGAAAATGCTGCAAAGCGAAAGGAATAAATTGTTATTCCTTGAAGATGAATTACATAAAAGAGTGGTGGGCCAGGAAGAAGCGATTGAAGCCGTAAGTGATGCTATTCGCAGAAGCAGGGCTGGTTTGCAGGATCCTAAAAAGCCAATCGGTTCCTTTATATTTTTAGGCACAACCGGTGTGGGTAAAACAGAACTTGCAAAAGCGCTGGCTGAATACCTTTTTGATGATGAAAGTATGATGACAAGGATAGACATGAGTGAATATCAGGAAAAACATGCTGTCAGCAGGTTAGTAGGTGCACCTCCGGGATATGTGGGTTATGATGAAGGTGGCCAGTTAACAGAAGCGGTAAGACGCAAACCTTACAGTGTGGTTTTACTGGATGAAATTGAAAAAGCGCATCCGGATGTCTTTAATATTTTGTTGCAGGTGCTGGATGATGGCCGGCTTACCGATAATAAGGGTAGAATGGTGAACTTTAAAAACACCATCATTGTTATGACCAGTAACATGGGAAGTAATATCATTCAGGAGAATTTTGAAAAAGTAACTGAGCAGAATAAATTAGAGGTAGTGGAAAGTACAAAAGCTGAAGTAATGTTGCTTTTGCGGCAAACAATCCGCCCCGAATTTTTGAATAGGGTAGATGAGATAATTATGTTTCAGCCGCTGATGAAGAAGGAAATTGCCAACATCATTAATATACAATTACAGTCACTTAAAAAGCTGGTTGCTCAATCTGGTATAAATATTGATTTCAGTGAGTATGTGCTTGAATTTCTGGCAGAAAATGGATACGATCCCCAATTTGGAGCAAGACCTTTAAAAAGGCTGATTCAGAAATCCATTGTAAATCAATTGAGTAAAAAGATTTTGTCGGGCGATATTGATAAATCAACACGAGTGCTGGTAGATGTATTTGATGGGGAGGTGGTATTTAGAAATGAAGCCACTTTGGAAGAAAAAAAAGAAAGCGTATAAAAATAATCTTAAAAAAATAATAAAAAAATCACCATAAAAAAATTAAGTGGTTGATAATCAAACATGTGGATAATGTGTTAAGGAAAATTTACCTATTTCGTAGGTAAAAAGACCCAAATAATATTATCTTCATCCGCTTTCAGCCACCAGACGGTATATTACGTATTAAAATTAAACTGTAGGCATAAGGGGATAGAAAAAAGAAAGCCCTGTAAGTTTTCAAGTTAAAAAACGCACACATTTAAAACAATTTATATGGCATTTAAAAAAGAGGTAGTTGAGATCATTGAACCTAGAGATGTATTTGTAGGAAATATCGATGCACCGGTTACATTAGAAGAGTTTGGAGAATATGAAAGCGAAGCATGTGCTAAAGCAAATGAAGTTGTAAAACAAATTTTGGAAGAATTTGAAGGTAGGGTTAGATTTAATTTTCGTCATTTTCCAATGACAAATATTCACCAGCGTAGTTTAAAAGCGGGTGAAGCTGCTGTTGCAACTGCCCAGGACGGTAAGTTTTGGGAAATGCACAACATTTTATTTGCAAACCGCCGCAACCTTGGTACAACAAGTTTGAAATTACATAGTAAAGAAGCTGGCGTACAAAACAAGCGTTTTTTGGATGAGTTGGTAAATGCAACTTACGGCTGGCAGGTGCAGGGTGATTTGCGTGAAGGCTTAAACCGGGGAGTTAAAGATGTACCTACTTTCTTTGTTAATGGTGAGCGTTTCAACGGAAATGCAACTTTTGATGAATTAAGTAAAGCAATCGAATCTGCATTGAAAAAAGTTAAGAAAAAAGCTCCGGCTAAACAAAGAGCATAATATTATTTTGCGCCTCAATTTTATTGAGGCGCTTTTTTTCTACAAAAAGTCATTGTCAACCTGGCTAAAAATTCCGGGAAGTGAAGTTTGTTGAGGTAACTTTCTATATCGGGTAAACTAAGGTTTGCCAATTTCTTTTATTCCTTTTACCAGGTGTTCGAGATTTTGCTCTGTAAAAAATATTTTACTGGTGCTTTCAGCTTTATTGAGAAGTTGTGGGAGTGGCGTTTGATTACGGCCTAATATGCTGTAAGTCTTTTTAAATGCATTTGCATCATCAAGTTCTGATTTCACCTGCAAGGCTTCCTTAACTGCAATAATATTCAAGCCATCATCTTTTATTTTGCCTAGTTCCGCAATCATCCAGCTAAGGGCATAAAAATTGCTTTCATCTAACAGTAATAAGTATTTGCAGTTTCCGCTGTCCGGCATTTTATTATAGGGCGAACCGGTAATTTCGGGGATGCAATACTTTTTTAATTGGCGGGATTGTCTGCTACTTTTTTCCAATTGAATAGATCCTAGCAACGCCTGAGGATAAATACTAAGCCAACGCAATTTTCTGCGTAATTCATGCACATCATCCTCCATGTTTTCAAAATGGAATTCCCTCTTATCTATAAATTCGGTTATTTCGTAAATAGCCGTTCCATAGTAATCTTTAATGGCTTCTATTTCTTTTTCTTCATCCAACCAGTCTGCCTTTGCCAGTTTGTTATGAATTTTTGCTAACCTGTTTTTACCGGTTGTCAACCAGTCATCTTCTGATAATATTTCATTAAGGCTTTGAATTTTTTCCATGCTCTCGGCCTGTAGATATGCAATAATATCTGCCGGAATTTTTTTATGGGATTGAAGGTCTTTTGCGACGTTGTCATAATAGTCTACAGCACCCAGGGCATCTTCTGCCATTTTAAAATGGGCATTTATTTTTGAAAATCTTTTTTTGTTATGAAGTTCGGCATACATTTTTGAAAGTGCTTCCAGCATAAAAAGCGGTGTACGTGCATTGTTTCTGTAAAGCCAAAGCGCCGGATTTTTTTCCTTTGCTGCAGCAGTTAAAAGTGTTTGTAATTGGTTGAGGAAAAACTCAAACCTTATAAGGCCTTTTTGCATGGGTAATAATTTGGGGGTTATTGGGAGTTCAAAAGTAAACACTAAGATGATAGCAGGTTGTAGAATTAAATTTCAAAAAAAGACACGGTACCACCAACCCAGGTTTTATCCATATTGTACCGGGTGCCAATCATTTTACCCTTGCTAAGTCTTGATAAATTTAATACTGCTCTGGGGCGATCCCATTCTTTTTTCCAAAAATAAAATAAACGCACTTCGGCTTTGGCAGGTTCATCCATTGTTTCAATAACAGCAGCGTAATGCACTTTTTTTTGTAGTATCCAGTTTTCAGGATCTTTCAGTTCGGCAATATCAGCCGGAGTTACATCAATAATTACGCCCATTCCTGCAAAAGAAAAAAGCGGCTTCAATACATAATTTTCAAGGTCTGGAGGAACCTGCTTTAAGTCATTTACAAAATAGGTAGTAGGGATATAAGGGTTGTTGATAAATGGCAACGTGTATTTACTGATGCGATAAAACCAGTTGGGGTGCGATATCCATTCTACTTCCCATGGTTTTGTAAGATCAATAAAATTTGTAAGATCATCTTGTTGATGCAAGTCATCAAATATAAGGCGGTTATAAATTCTTTTGATTTCAATTAGTTGCCCGTTATCCTCATAGTATAATTTGTTTTCCTTACCAATCAACTTTGTTAAGCAAACGGTTTTAACGCCTAATAATTTTTCAGTACAATAAAAATCAATCCTTGTTTTTTGTTGCTCCGGATAAATTTCTAACAATATAATATTGGCCGGGTCCATATCGCCAACAATGATTTCATTAAGCGCTTGTACATAGGTTGCCTCTGTGTATCCATTTAAATAAGGGCTATGGGTTGATGGAGTGTCAGCATAATTTTTAGTAATGGCCGAATGATATACCTGGAATGCAAAGAGGGTTGGAAAGCCCTGCATTTCTATCAATTGTGGTTCCAGTTCCCCCAATTCATTTTCACATACTCCAAAATCAAACACAACAAAATCAGGATAAGAAGTTTCACCGGGTATTCGTATATCAGCGGGAATAGACTTTTCAGTCAGTGATTTAAAGTTGGGATTGGTTATTACATCAATGATATCTTCACATGCATCCAGCATTTTTTGCTTAAATTCCTTTGGAACAAAAATGGGCGTTTCGGCAATTCTAAATTCCAGCGAACCAGGTTCCAGCAATTCTATTTCTTCAATAAATGCCCTGTATTTTTCTTCAGTAAACTGCTGGTTAAATCGTGTCCGTAATTCTTTTTGCATGAATGATAAGTATTAGGATGATTATTGCTTTACTTAAGCCGCTTAAAAATAATCATAATAATTGTACCTGCCGTTGCCAAAAGATCGAACGGAATTTAACAATTAAAACTTTCAACGGCTAGTTGTAAAAACTTAGGGAGAATATGCGCATACGTGTACATAATCTTATCGGGGTCGTTCAATTGTTCGATCATACTGCTCCATTTTTTCTCTCCATAATTTTCAATAACAGTTTGCTTCTTTTCCGATGTTTGAAGATGCAGGCTCATACCAACAGCATCAGCTTCGGGATGAAACTGTGTACCAATCATATAATCATTAAAACGAATTGCCATTACAGCCCTTTCAAGGTCTACATGCGGACGTTCTTTTTCAATGGCTAAAATGGTGGCACCTGTTTTTTTTAGCACCTGTTGATCAGGTTCTATAACCTGGTAATCTCTGCTATCCACAGCATAAAAAGGATCTTTTATTCCCTCAAATACAACTTCATGTTTGCCTTCATTTAATAAATGAACAGGGAAAACGCCAAATGCCGTACTTTTTCTTTTGCAAACATTGGCAATGCCATAATGCCTGCACGCCAATTGATAGGAATGACATATAAAAAAAACATGCTTCTTTTCAAGATTGGTTGCCTGTTTGTTCCAGTTTTCAATTTGGCGAATCCAATTAAAATAGGCTTTTTCCCACGTTGTTTCTTCGCTATCTAACGGATTGCCAGGACCACCACTTGAAATGAAAATATCATAAGAAAGATCAGGTATTTCATCTTTACCGCGTACATCAAATTCATCCCAACTTATATCCAGTTTGATTTGGTTGTTGAAATGATTTAAAATTTCCCTGATACATCGCATGCCCTGGTTGGCTGCTCCATCATAAAGATCTAAGACTGCTACACGTATTCCCTGTTTTCCTGGTATGCTCATTGTGCAAAAATAAACTTTTTAAGAGAAGCGGATTTGACAGGCCTTAGGCGCTTAATACGCTCATTTAAAATGCGGTTGATTATTTATAGAAGCAACCCTTAATGCGTATAAATTTTCAGGTTTATTTAAAACCAGCGGTATTTTATTAGAAAAGATTTATAATCCCTCAAGAAAACTACCCTGAATATAATCGACTACATCAATTAAATTATTGGTCTCTTTAAAAACTGCCAGTTGCCGGTCAGCACCCGTTCCTTGTTCCAACATTCTGTGTACATAATTGATGGCATGCCGGCTACCTAAATGTGGAATTACATCATCCACAAAATCGAGTAGTTCATAAATTAAAACCCTTGTATTAACTTCAGCCTCTTTCCCAAAGTCAATCATACTTCCATCAATTCCATAGCGGCTCGCTCTCCATTTATTTTCATTTAGCAATGCACGTGAGTACATCATAAAATTTAGATTCTGGCTACGCAGTTTATGTATCTTGGCGCATATTGCCTGAAACAATGCTGTAATAGCAATCGTTTCCTGCACAGTCATCGGAATATCGCAAATACGAAATTCTACCGTGTTAAAAAATGGATGAACCCTTAAATCCCACCATATTTTTTTAGCATTATCAATACAGTTGGTTTTTACCAACAGTTTAATATAGTTGTCGTATGCTTCAATGCTTTCAAAATAATCGGGTATGCCTGTTCTGGGAAATTTATCAAACACTTTTGTTCTGTAAGATTTATAGCCGGTAGTTCTCCCTTCCCAAAAAGGCGAGTTGGTGCTTAACGCATATATATGTGGTAAAAAATACCTGGCCGAATTTGCAATGTGGATGGCCATTTCACGATTCTCCATGCCTACATGCACATGAAGCCCAAAAATGAGATTGCTTCTTGCGGCTTCCTGCAATTCATTGATGATTTCACTATACCTGATATGGTCGGTTATTAACTGACGTTCCCAATGGCTAAAGGGATGTGTACCCGCAGCACCAATTTTTAAACCCAAACTTTCCGCAATGCTACTGATGGTTTTTCGAAGGGTAGAAACATCCATAAATGCTTCATCCACATCCTGGCAAACATCCGTACCTACTTCCACAACCGCCTGGTGCATTTCTGCTTTCACTTTATCTTTTATTATTTTTTGGCCTTCATGAACAATCTGTTGTTCATGGCTTTTTAGTTCCCGGGTTTCAGGATCAAGCACCATATACTCTTCTTCTACTCCAACTGTAAAATTCTTAAATGAAATATGTGCCATTTTTATTAGTTTATTGTTAGTATACCCATTTTAATGGAATCGCTGAATGTACCTCCTTTAATGCCAATTACTACTATTTTACTATCATTGAGTCTGCACAAATTCATCGAAGTAATATATTTATTCATGTCTTTATGACTAAAAATCTCTTCTCTTTTTTCTAACTGTCCATTTTGTGATATGATGGCAGTTACATAAGATGATTTATCAAGGTTGCTCATTACATCCGATTTTTTTTCACTGTCTTTTTCCAGGTTGGATGGTTTATCATTGTAAAAAATAAGCAACTTATCATCTCTATAAGTGGTTGAAAAAGAATATCCATAATATTTCCATTTTTCCCAGGAAAAAGCTCCGTACGGAGTTCCGTCAAGTCGTTGGTTTTTGGGAATTCTTGTTTGGGTAACTTTTCCATTGGGACTAAAAGTGGATACAATTAAATCTCCCCAGAAAATGTAGTCATGATATTCTGATATCATATAGATATATCCATTGCTCACACTGACAACATGCCTCACAAAAAATTCATTATCAATACCAGATTTTGAACCTTTGGCTTTACCCCAGCCATCCTGCTCAACAAGTGAAAGCAAACTTTCATCAAAAGGAGAAAAATTTACTGCCACTTCTTTTTTTGATTTGTCAAGCGTTGCTTTAAATGCACCGGTTATTCTACCATTGTGAGTTTCTTTGTATAAGCCTGTAAATACAGGTGCTTCATTGAAGTTGTTGGCAAGCGTAAGTTGATGAATGAACTTGCCTTGATTATTAATCTTATAAGTTGTTTTATTCTTGTTATCAACAATGACCAATTCGGTTACATAAGAAGGTATTTTATCTCCATCTGTTTTAATAAAGTTTTTATCAAAATCTTTTTCATAAGTATTGGTTGTGATGTAGATACTGCCATCATCGTCAATACTAATGTTGCTTACAAGTACCTGCTTAAAGGGTTTGCCAAAGTCGTAACCTGATTCAACTATTTTTTCCAGATTCATATTAAGTGTAACCAATTGCATAAATTTATTGGCTTTCCTATTTAGTTCCGGTTCGTAATACACCAACAGTTTTGTTGTATCGATAGAATAATCAAACCTGATGGGTGCATCAGCATCTTCCGTCACATCAAATGTTGCCACTTTTTTAGCATCGCCGGTAAGGGCTAAAGTTTTAACATCCAATTCCTGAAAATAAATGACCTTGGTTTTTTCTTTCTTCACATAATCTTCCAAAACGATAAAATATTTGTTATCAATTTTTACAAAATCACTGTACGACATAGAAGCTCTTCCAAAAAAAGAAACTTTATTCAATACAAAAACATATTCCTTTTGTAATTCCAGCCCCTCGCTGAATTTTAGAAACTTTATATCAAGTTTTCCAAATGATTTATAGACTGAAATAAAACTTCCATCACCAGAGGGCAGGGATTTATCATATTGATAATCTTTATAAGCACTTGCAACGCTTTTCACCTTTTCTATCCAATCTGCTTTTATTTTTTGTGCTTTAGTAACTGTACATAACAGTAATGAAAGCACCAGGGTTACATATATTTTCACGGATTATTTGTTAAGTTTTATCAATATAATTTACTTCCTGCCGCACTCCGTTTGATATATTCTCCCCAGGTTAAATTATCTGCACCCTCCATTTGTGCCAAGGCTTTTTCAATGGCGTAGTTGGCTGCAGTTTCAACCACCCATTCAAAATTTTCTGCACCTACGCTTGTTCTTTCAGCATCTGGTGCCGGGTTGCAAAAATCAATTGCATAAGGTACGCCATCTCTCAATGCAAGTTCCACCGTATTAAAATCATAGCCTAAATAATGATTAATTCGCAGTACGATTTCTGTCATCATTTTTATTTTTTCTTCAGATGGATTAAAATCTGCAACATAACGTTCAGCGTGTATATTACGCGGTTCGTAACTCATTATCCGTACATGTTTTCCTCCGATGCAATAACAACGATAATATTCTTCAAAAACTATTTCTTCCTGTAGCATCATTACCAGTTCACCCGTTTCCGAATGTTTATCAAAAAAATCATCCATGTCGGTAAGTTTATAAACACTTTTCCATCCGCCACCTGCAAATGGTTTCATGTAAGCAGGAAACCCGATATAATCAAAAATAGAACTCCAGTCAAGCGGATAAGCAAGGTTGCTGAAAGAATCACTGGTAGTATCTATCGGCATTTCTCTCGATGGCAGAATCACTGTTTTAGGAACAGGTACGTCTATTTTTGTAGCAAGACAATTATTGAAAAATTTTTCATCTGCACTCCACCAAAAGGGATTATTAATTACTGCAGTACCACAAAGTGCAGCATTTTTTAAAAAAGCCCGGTAAAATGGAACGTCCTGCGAAATACGATCTATTATAACTGCATAACCACTGCTTTGACCTTGTATAACTTTATCTATGTAAACCGCTTCTGCTGTAACTCCTTCTATGTTTTTATTATTTACTCTTTCTATAAAAGCTTCAGGAAAACTTCTTTCTTTTCCGAAAAGGATGCCGATTTTTTTCATACAATATTTTTTGAGTGTGAAATAAAATAATAATGGAGTGAGACAAGAGACCGCTGTTCAAATATATTTTTTAAAGGGTAATTAACCAAATATAGTTCATGTAAAATCCAAAGGAGGCATTGGGTTTTAAAGAAATATAACAAGCGTAAATAAGCACATGCTTAATCAACAGGTAATATCTATGTGTTGTTTTACCTCTGTAACGAAGTCATTTCGTTTCATGCATTTGTTTCCTAAAAAAGAAACTTTTATATTTGACTAAAATTGGCAAATGAGCTATAAATTTCGGGTCGAATTTTTAGAAGAGGCAAAAGATTTTTTAGATCGTTTGGACGAAAAAACCAGGGATAAAATTTTCTACAATATTTGGAAAGCTCGTGTTACTAACGACAAAGAACTCTTCAAAAAACTTCATGACGAGATATGGGAATTTAGAACTTTATTTAAAAAAACACATTACCGCCTTTTCGCATTTTGGAACAAAGATGACAAAACGGAAACTGTCGTAATATCAACACACGGACTGATTAAGAAGACTGGCAAAACACCAAAAAGCGAAATTGAAAGAGCAGAAAAATTGAGAGAAAGATATTTTAACGAAAAAAATAAAAAGCAATGAAAACTTACAGTTTAGATGAACTTACAGACAAATACGTTGGAAAGAAAGGAACTAAAAAGCGGGATGAGTTTGAGAACGAACTTCGTCTTGATTTATTGGGGCAAACCATTAAACAAGTTCGCTTAGAACGTAACTTAACACAAGAACAATTAGGAGAACTTGTTGGTGTAAAGAAAGCACAAATTTCTAAAATTGAAAACAATTTGACCGATGCCCGTTTTGAAACCATCTTAAAAGTATTTAAGGCATTGGATGCAAAAATTAATTTTAATGTTGAAATAAATAAGCGGAAGCTTGCATATTAGGACTTAACCATTTAGGCTATTATTCTATATTATCTTTTGCTTAATTTTGGCGGATGCCAATTACAACTTATCCCAATATCACTATCGATCATTATAATATTTACTCATCTTTTCTTAAGAGGGAAGTAAAAATAGATTGTTACTTACCTCCGGTTGTAAACATTTCTGAAGAAATAAGTTTATTACTCATCAATGACGGACAGGATTTGGTTACTATGAATTTTGGTGAAATATTAGAGACGCTGTATGTACAAAATGCTATTGCACCTTTGTTTTGCATAGGCATACATTGTTCAGGAGATAGAAGGAATGAGTATGGAACAGCAGGTGCGCTGGATTACGAAGGCCGTGGCAATAAAGCGGGACGATACACACGATTTATATTGGAAGAATTAATGCCCTATATCCGTAAAAATTATACGCATTCTTTTAAGGATAAATCCTATGCAGGATTTTCTTTGGGAGGATTGAGTGCAATGGACATTGTGTGGAGTAATCCTAAAGAATTTAAAAATGCTGGCATATTTAGCGGTTCGTTCTGGTGGCGTGATAAAGATCAGAATGATGCTGATTTTAATGAAGACTTGCACCGGATAATGCATCGGCTTGTGAGGGAGGGACATTACAGGCCCTGGCTCAAATTCTTTTTCGAGGTTGGCACACAGGATGAAACTGCAGACAGAAATAACAATGGAATAATTGATGCAATTGATGATACACTTGGGCTCATCGGCGAGTTGCAATTAAAAGGATATAAAACTGATGCCATAAAATATATTGAATTGCAAGATGGCCGGCATGATGTAGCCACCTGGGCAAGAGCATTTCCCGATTATTTGAAATGGGGATGGGGGAAGGAATTATTATGAATGTTAAATGTTGAATGATGAATGATGAATGATGAATGATTGCTCACCCATTCAACATTCAACATTCATAATTCAACATAATGTATTTACTCCTTCAACATAAATGTATTCTAATACCAGCTGTTTTTCCGTTTATTAAAAACTTCAATCCCAAGTTTAAACTGAATTGGATTGCTGAATTTATTTGCAGCACTGGTTACGATGTACCCTCCAATTTTATAGCGGTCACGCCAAAAGCGAATTATTTTTTCTACGCCGAAAAAGAGTTCTGCATACCTGAGATTTCTTTCGGGCACATACAAAATTCCACCACCTGCTACTTCCAGTAAATTCAACTTTTTTAAGAAAGGAATTTTATTAATGATTGCTCCATGAAACTGATGTAAGTAGTGGCCTTCATAAAAGCGACGAAATACCGGAAAGGTTGAATCCAGTGCCTGGAAACTCAGCGTAGGATTAAGAAATAGTAAAGGGTCGCCACGTCGCATATATTTATAATCTACCAGCCGCAGATCCGTTTTGCTAAGGAATGTGCCGCTGATAAATGTATACCTGGATTCCCCTGCCAAACCAAGTTTTAATTTTTGAGTAAGGCCAAATTCAAGGTAATCGAAATCAATTTTACTGCCCATTATTTTGGGAATACCCTTGCGCCAACTTACACCAAAGGTTGGCCACTTGCTTCCCAGGATAATTTTTTCTTTGGGCTCACGAATATATTTTTGAAACGGCGTGTATTGCAAACCGATCGTGTTATAAAATGCATCGTAAGAGTCAAAGCGAATTGCCTGGTTATTGCTTAATCCACGGCCAATAAATGAAGAGTCTAATTTGTCATTGGTTTTATAATCAGCCACACTGAGACGCCGCGTAAATTCA
Source organism: Ferruginibacter sp. (assembly GCA_040002495.1). GTDB lineage: Bacteria > Bacteroidota > Bacteroidia > Chitinophagales > Chitinophagaceae > Ferruginibacter. Next base: position 34,589 of record JBDUEK010000025.1, on the reverse strand, counting down.
AATTTGTTGGTTAATACAAGGCCATTCATCAACTCTACATTGTGCCCAAACTCTACGCCCTGTTTTAAATAAATATTGCTTCTTTTTAATTGGTTGATCCAGGCATCGCCTTCAAAAATCTGACTAAATTCTCTGCCAACATTTATAAAATAATATCCCCTGCTAAATGGGTTATATAGTTTTGCAAACCCAATGGATCCTTGTACATCTTTATTTCTTATACCATAACTCATTCGGGTACTTAGGCTAATATTCTTTTTATTTTTATAAGTTTTAAAGAGATAAAAGTTAACACCAAATCGTCCACCACCCAATTGAAGTGGCTGATACAAATCGGGTATGGTTGCAAATACCATCACTCTTTCTTTGCGCCAGTTGTGATTGTCAACACCATCAATGAATAATTTTTTGAGCGTAATTTTATTATTATAATTATCTACGGAATCGAGATAATGCGTTGCAGTGTGTGCCCTTTTAATACTGTCTTTATAATTTATAAAAGCCAGTTCTTTTGAAGTTAACGGTTCTTTACGAATGGTTTCCCAAAAGCTGCTATCCCTGTCATAGGCCAATTGTGATGTAGCACTTACTTCTGTGGTAAAATGATTTTTTGCAAAGCTGGTGTCAATCTTATAGTCGCTATACACAGCCATTGTACTGCCACTGAGTGTGCCTTTGCCTGCTTTGGTAAGATAATTAAAATCTGTTTTTACCGGCATCCATGCCTTATTGTTTACCCATTCATATTGCTGATCAACAGAAAAATAATCATATTCAATCAGGTGAAACTTTGGTAGCTCAAAGTGCGAACTTAGCAACACCCACGCACTGTCCATTATTTCCATTTCGCCACTAACAAGGGCATTACCCAATTTACCGGGTATAACTTTAATGGTATAAATAATGCGGTTGTTTTCCTTTCTTGTTCTTAGTGTTTTGTATTTATAAGCAATAAGTCCGCTGTTGCTGATAGGGGATAGCATAGGCATGGCCGAAAGTGCAGGTAGTTGTACCAGGTTTTGATAAAAATTAAAATCGCCATCGGTAGTTGTCAGGTAAAAAAGGCTTTCACTATTTCCTCTAATTTTTACGGCAGTTCTCTCTTCCTTAATTTTATTAGGAAATGCATGATCCACTGCCAGGTAAACTTCTGCCATATTCATAGCAGCTAATTCTTTTTGCTCTTTAGTTTCGGTAGTTGGTTTCTTTTTTTGTTTCTCAACAAAACTATTTTGATCAGTAGCTTTTATATAAATATTACAGTTGTAAGTACCGGCATGTTGCAGCAATTCTTCTTTATGGTTAATTACATTTCGTACAATTTCTTCTGCATGGTCTTTCCTGGTTCCGATAATTTCTACACTACTTAGCAGCTTTACTTTTTCTGGTTGCAGTATCTGGTTGAGCACATAATTGTTGGTAATAATAATGGTAAGCAACTGCGATTGGTAACCTGACATTTCTATCACTACATCGTATTTGCCCGTTTCTAATTGTAATTTAAAGTTGCCGTTAATATCAGTGGTAGTGCCTGTTTGTAATTCCTTTATATGGATAGAAGCATAGGCAAGTGGTTCAAGCCTTGGGTTGGTTATTTTACCGGTAAGTAAATATTCCTGCGCAGTTGCAGCAAGCGTACTTAGAAAGATAAAACAATAAGTAAGTAAGAGTCGCTTTGTAATCAAATGAAAAATATTTTATGATGGCGCTACAATGTATAACAGATGATTTAATTATTCTATTCAATCAGCAACGAGTCTTCCAAAGAAATTGTTAATTCATTTAATCGAAAAGGAATAAGTTTCTAAAAAATTGAATAAAAATAGATGATTGGATCCTTCATCTGTAAAGTAGAATTTAGATTCCGAAAAATAAAAATGCCATGGTTATTAGCCATGGCATTTTTATTAAAATTAAAAGAACGATTAGTTAAAGATATACCTGAAACCGATCTGCATTTGCCAGCGTGACGAAATGCTTGTGCTGTTTACAAAACTGTTTGTAACAGGGATCTGGTTGGTTGCATCCAGGTAAGTGAATGAATAGCTTGGCGTTTTGCCATCAGATGCTAAACCTTCGTAACGCAGGAAGTTGGTAAGTGCCGGTGTTTTAATAAGGCCCCATTGTTTGTTCAACAGGTTACCAACGTTAAGGACGTCAAGAGACACCTGCACTGCATGCCTGTTTTTACCCACTTTCATTGAAATGTTTTGAGTAACATTCAGGTCAAGTTTTTTGAAGAAAGGCATAACAATTGCATTTGCATCAGCAACCTGGCCACGGTGAGAAGAAAGATACCTGTCCTGGTTGATGAAACTGTTCAACTGGCCCCAAATCTGGGCAGCTGTTCTTGGATCACTGCTGTTATTAGCACCCAGTCCGCCACTACCTGATTTAACAAGGTTGATCTCTGATGCTGATCTTGGAATATAGATAAGGTCATTAGCTGAATTACCATCATTATTAACGTCTCCATTATATACAAAAGAAGTAACACCGATCGGCGCAGCTTCAAAATAAATACCAACAGTTGTTCCAAGGTATTTTGCATAGTTGAATTTGTAAGATGCAAAAGCCACTACCCTGTGAGGCTGGTTCCAGCCTGCGTAAGCAAGGTTAGCTGTGTTAGGATCGCCTTTTACAGGACGGCTGCTCCATAAACCACCGGACGTGCTACCAAATTCAGCCGTATTTTTTGCAACTGAATAAGTATAGGCAACACTCATGTAAAAATCTTTGAAAGTTTTTTGCACCCTTGCAGTTGCATTCCAGCTATAACCTTTATTTGTATTCTTCATCAGGATAGCATTAGAAATATTAGGGTTAGCAGCAGACGCACCACCAGCACCCGAATAGATCTTATTGCTTGCACCAGTTGCAGCACCATATCTCACCCTTGGGTCAGCACCGGCAAAAATGATTGAACCTGCAGGGCTTTGGTTTAGATTGATATTAGAATAATAAACCGCATTGATATCTTTTGAATAAGCACCTTCCAAAGTCAGGATATAATCTCCGGGTAATTTTTTATCAACAGCAAGGCTGCTTTTCATTACCGTTGGATATTTGAAGTTTGGATCTGATACTGCGATCGCATAGTTAGCGTTAGCAGCTCCACCAGTTGGACGGTAAGCATTAGGATCTGGATTGAAAGCAACAGCACTTGAACCGCTGAATATCTGAGAACCAAACTGAACACCATTGTTACTTGCCTGGTTGCTGATCCATACAAATGGAGGAGGACCGGAGAAGATACCTGCACCACCACGAACCTGTAAAGTTTTGTCGCCCAATGCATCCCAGTTAAAGCCTAATCTTGGAGAAACCAATGGACGGCTTTTTGGTTTTTTACCCACATCATAATGAGTGCCATTTGCAAAAGTAAGTGCTAAGAAATCCGGGTTTTGATCAAACGTTCCTGTGTAAGTAGAATAATCAACCCTTAGGCCATACGTAAGTGTAAAGTTGTTGGTAAGGCGCCATTTGTCCTGCGCAAACAAACCTAATTCACTAACACCTGCTTCAGCATACGGAAATGAACCATCTTTTAAAGCTGAGTATTGCAATGCATAACGGGTTGCCAAGGTACCATTGTTTACGCTGTTGTAAAAATCACCAATGCTTGCAAACTGGTAAGCGCCCTGGTAAGCCGGGGCAAAGCCATTCAGGTATTTCCTGAAGTAGTTTTGAGTACCTCCGGTTATCTCATGACTTCCTTTGTAGAAAGTAAAGATGTCGGATATCTGAAAGGTATTCGTGTTCAGCTTATTGTTATAAGTAAAGGTTTCATAACCAAAAGTTGTGTAAACGTTACCACCTGATAATATATCAACCAAAGGCATATTGATATTTCCTTTTGAAGCTCTGAAATCTCTTAAAGCAGTATAACCAACCTGGAATTTGTTTGATGCTTTATTGCTAAGCCTCGTATTTAATTCTGCAATAATGATATTGAAATTATTATTTATCTGGTATCCTGCACTCTGGAAAGGCATTGCCAGGTTGCCCGGAGACTGTCCGCCAACGAAACCACTAAAACCATTACGGCTGGTACTTGGTAAGATATCAGCAGATGATTTTAAGTAGTTGTATTTGATCGTAAGTGTGCTTTTATTATTAATGTTCCAGTCGATCTTTGCAGTGAGCTTGTCACTTTTTGTTTCAAGATTGTATTTTTCATAAGCGCCTGTTTCATAACCAAATTTATCAAGTAAGAATTTGGACAACGTATCCAACACCAAACCATTGGCGTTTGATACGCTACCTGGCGTAGGATCAAGGCCTGGCCTTGAAGCAACATAACCTGTTGCCGGCAGAGCCTGGTGAACCTGCTCCCCACTTACAAAGAAGAACAATTTGTTTTTAATAATCGGCCCACCAACAGAGAAGCCTCTTGTGCCAAAATCGATCGGTGTTTTTGGTACTTTAACAGTACCAACATTGTAGCCCTGGTAGTTTTCATTTTTGTTATAATAGTAGATAGAACCTTTAAATTGGTTGGTTCCGCTTTTGGTAACGGTATTTACACCGGCACCAGAGAAACCGCCCTGGCGAACATCATAAGGAGATGTATTAACCTGTATTTGCTCAACGGCATCCAGGCTAATAGGCTGAGAACTTGTTTGTCCACCCAATGTTGGTGACAAACCGAAAGAGTTATTAAAATTAGCGCCATCAACAGTTACGTTGTTGTACTGGCTGCTGCGGCCACCAAAGTTCAACCCGTTTGAAGTTGGTTCAAGTTTGGTAAAATCCTGTAAACTACGGTTGATAGATGGAAGCCTTTCCAGTTGAGAACGGGTGATGATCTCCTGCTGACCGGTACGGCCATTGTTGATCACCTTGTTCTGTCTTGATGCACTAACGGTAACTGTTTGAAGTTCTGCGGCTGATACTGTAGGGTTAAAATCTGCTTTATAAACCTGGCCGAGAGAAAGTATTACACCCTCTAATTTCTCGTCTTTAAAGCCAACGAATGTTTCAGAAATTGTGTACGGGCCACCTATGCGAAGGTTGGCAAGGTTAAAACGTCCGTCCTTCCTGGTAGTGGTAGTGTATTTGGTACCGGTAGGGGTGTGTACTGCTACGATGGTAGCTCCTGCTAAAGGTGTGCCTTTAGTGTCTGTAACGAGTCCTTGTATTTCCGATGTTGTTTCCTGGGCACTTGCCAGGTATCCTGAAACCATAAAGATGGCCGTCAGCATAATGATCAATTTGCGTTTCATAAAATGTGTGTTTAAATTTTACTTGGTTGTTTATAAAAAGGTATGTAAATGAAAAAATAAGAGATGAGGGTTATTGATTTTTTTAATGTGTGATTTTTACACGCTGGTTTCATTTGGAGCTAAGGGGCTTTTTTTAATTAAAATGCTGCATCCGATTTTTAAAAAAAACGCCACGACTTTCATCGTGGCGTTTTTTGCAATCGTTAAATATGTTATATAATCGTAAAAGGCTAATAAAAGAACCAACCTCTAATTAAATGTGTATCGGACACCAATCTGTCCCTGCCATCTTGATCCAAAACTCATACTCCACGGCAATTGTGTATTATTAAAATTGAATCCCTTTCCAACAAAGGCACCACTTGTGCGGTTGATAGTAGAAAGTATTGTATAAGCCTGGTTACTTACAAAATATTGTCGTCCCCAATCATTGTTCAATAAGTTGGTAAGGTTGAAGATGTCAAAAGTAAACTGAAAGTCATGCTTCTTACCACCAAGGTTTACGAAAAAATCCTGTGCAATTCGGGCATCAATCACGTGCTCCCAAGGTGTGCTCCTTCCATTTCTTTCGGAGTAATCACCTCTTCTTTTAGAAAGGTAACGATCGTTGGCAATAAATGACTCAAAGTCGGCAGACTGCTGGGCGGCAGTTGCTACGACTGCTGTTCCTGCTGAGTTTAAACGATCAACGAATTTTATTTCTGAAGGATCATTGGGAACGTACATCAAGTCGTTACCAAAGCGGGAATCACTATTAAGGTCACCATTTACAAGATAAGTAAAAGGCTGTCCGGAATTACCATTATAGAAGAAAGAAAGTGATGTTTTTAAGTGTTTAATGTATTCAAAATTCATTGAAAAAACGCCTGTAAAGCGGTGTTGCAACTGGTAGTTTGAAATGGCATTTTTAGGAGAATTTGGATCTCCCACTACCTGTACGAATTCATAATTTGAAAGCGCTGTAGAACTTGCGCCACTGTTAACATCGGTAGCAGAATTAAAATTGTAGGAAAACTGCGTAAAGAAATGCTTCCAGGTTTTGTTAACTGTTGCGCCAAGGTTTAAGGTATATCCTTCATTCGTATTACGCATTAAAATTGCATAATTAAAAATTGGATTGATTCTTCTTAAAGTATTTGAACTTCCATAAGCAATTCTTTTATCAAATCCATTATTGTATGCCTGATCAACCAGACCAGTTGCTGGTTTCAAATTTACGTCCTGGTACAAAACGTTGTTGAGGGTTTTTGAAACAATTGCTTCTATCGTTAGATTTACATTTCCGGGAAGTTTCACATCGGTTGCAGCATTTATCCGTAACACCTGTGGAAATTTAAATTTTTTATCAATTAAAGTAACATCATAACTGGCGCCAGCCGGAGACGTTCCAATACTGCTTTGCTGTGATACATTGGGATTAAAACCATTTCCCCCGTTTACATCAAAAGGTGCGGCAGTTGGTGTATTATCTGTTTGGCTTGTCGCCTTCAGCAATAAACCTGTATTACCAAATTGGTTAGATACCCAAACAAAGGGTACCCGTCCGGTAAACAATCCTATTCCACCTCTAACAATAGTACTTTTATCTCCTTCTACATCGTAATTAAACCCAATTCTTGGAGCAAACAATAACTGCTTGTTGGGAATATTTTGTGTGTTGTAAATTCCGGCAAATGTAGAATCTACAGCCTTATTATAACCGGGTTTAGTATTGATGAATGGTACATCAACCCTTAACCCCAGTGTGAGCCGGAAATTAGGGTTAAACTGAATTTCATCTTGTGCATAAAAACCTAATTGAGCTGCATTAAATTCGGCAGACGGTTTTTCATTTACCGCCTTATTAGCCGAATAAGTTACATCGAACTGACGTGGTTGGTTAGCAAAAAAATCAGCTAAGCTTGCAAAACGCCAACGACCATTCAGATTACTGATAAATAGGTTCCTAAACTTGAAAAATTCATTGTGTGTTCCAACAGTAAAGGTGTTTTTACCAGCAAATATTTTTACGTTATCTGTAAGTTCGAATATATCCTGATCAAGCTCATTAGCTGTTGAGCTTCTTTCAGATCCAAGTTGAACTGTTCCGGCCCCTTTAGTGATTTCTATAGAGGGGAAAAGTTGCCCTAGTGTGCTTCGGTAATCCCTTATTTCATGCCTACCAATAATTAGATTGTTAGAGACAGTGTTACTGAAGCGGCTCCGTAATTCAGCAACTGTAATATTCTGCTTGTTATTAAAACGGTATGTATTGTTTCCATACCGGAAAAAAGTATTCGAGCGGGAAATGTTGTCATCAAATGCTTTTATGTAATTATGTCGAATTGTTAAGCGGTGCTTTTCGGAAATATTCCAATCTAATCTTCCAAATATTTTGTCGCTTTGTGTTTGAGCATCGTAAGTATTAAAGGTGCCGGCATCATAGTTATACTTATTTTTCAGTTCATCAGCTATTTGCTGAGCTTCGGCGATTGTTAGCAATGAGTTGGATTCGCCTGCATTAAACAAAGTAGGTTGAGTCTTTCTCGCAAGTTCGCCATTTACAAAAAAGAATAATTTATTTTTTATAATTGGCCCGCCAAACCTAATGCCATATTGTTTATCCGTGAAGGTGGTCGATTTTATTTTGGTCACAGGATCTTTTCCTATTGTATTCTGGTTTCTTAAAAAGTAATAAACAGAACCCTCAAGGTTATTTGTTCCTGAACGAGTAACAGCATTAACACCTGCGCCTGTAAAGTTGCCATAAGATACATCATAGGGAGCTAATACGACCTGTATCTCCTGTATAGCGTCAAGTGAAATGGCGGTGGTGTTAGCCTGCCCGCCCGGTGTGCCCGAACCTGATAAACCAAAAACATCATTATTTACGGCACCATCAATGGTTATATTATTAAAACGGTTGCTTGCACCGCCGAAAGAGTTGCCATTTGCCTGTGGCGTTAACCTGGTATAATCTTGAAGACTCCTGCTTAAAGTAGGCAAAGCTGCTATTTGCTCCTTACTGATACTTGTTGAAGCACCTGTTTTTTTTCTGGCATTGATTCCGGCACCTTGCCTGCCAGAAACTATCACTTCATTTAAGGTAGTAGAAGAAGTACTTAAAGTAGCATCTATTTTTGTATTTTCTCCAAGAGGCAAGGTGTAATTCGATTCAGAAAAATTAATATAACCTACATAGGAAATTTGGATTGAATAAGGACCACCCGGAATCAGGTTTACCACATCATATTTACCACTTTTATTAGTGATGGTTTTATAAGTTGTACCCGTTGGGATATGCGTAATAAGTACCGAACTACCCGGCAACATCTCTCCGTTTGGATTCTTTACAACACCAGTAATGCTACTGGTGGTAACCTGGGCATTCATCAAAACAGGCATCGCAAAAATTGCTAGCACCAACGGTAATAGTTTTTTTAAAAGAATCATAATTCTGTTTTAGGTAGGCAAAGAAAGCATATTCTGCCTTAAAAGTTAAAAATATTAACAAAACCAAGGCAATATTTGGTGGTTTTATGCTGCATATTGGCTGAATTAATAAATTGTGAACTATTCCCTATATCGAAATATTACAGATAATCCATTCAAGGTTAAACCTTGTTAACTTTGCAATTAAATTAAAAAAATGCTAGATAGTATAGAAAGTGCCATTGAAGATATTAAAAATGGCAAGTTAGTGATAGTGGTAGATGATGAAGATAGGGAAAATGAAGGTGATTTTGTAGCGGCTGCAAATACAGTGACACCAGAAATTATCAATTTTATGAGTACCCACGGCCGGGGGTTAATTTGTGTTCCTTTAACTGAAGAAAGATGTGACGAATTGAACCTGCACTCCATGGTAAGTGACAATACCTCTTTACATGCAACAGCTTTTACCGTAAGTGTTGATTTGTTGGGCCAGGGATGTACCACCGGTATTTCCGCCCATGACCGTTCCAAAACAGTGCAGGCACTGATTGATCCCAATACAAAACCAGAAGATTTAGGCCGGCCGGGGCATATTTTTCCATTACGGGCAAAAAAAGGTGGTGTGTTAAGAAGATCGGGCCATACAGAAGCAACCATTGACCTTGCAAGACTGGCTGGTTTTGAACCGGCCGGGGTGTTGGTAGAAATTATGAATGAAGATGGTTCAATGGCCAGGTTGCCCCAGTTGAGGGAAATTGCTGAAAAATTTGAGTTGAAGCTGATATCAATCAAAGATCTTATTGCATACAGGCTTACGAAAGAAACCTTGATTAAGGAAGAAGAAAAAGTGCAAATGCCAACCAAATATGGCACATTTGAATTGATAGCTTTTCAACAGATTAATACAGGCGAAATTCACTTGGCCATAAAAAAAGGTAACTGGACAAAAGACGAACCCGTATTGGTAAGGGTGCATAGCAGTTGCATGACCGGCGATATATTAGGGTCGCTGCGTTGCGATTGTGGAGATCAGTTGCACAAAGCATTGAAAATGGTGGAAGCGGCCGGTAAGGGTTTGGTACTTTATATGAACCAGGAAGGCAGGGGGATTGGACTACTCAATAAACTGAAAGCTTACAAATTGCAGGAACAAGGCATGGACACTGTAGAAGCAAATCTTGAACTGGGATTTGGAATGGATGAAAGGGATTACGGAGTTGGCGCTCAAATTTTGCGGCACCTTGGAATCCGCAAAATGAAGCTGATGAGTAATAACCCACGTAAGCGTGCAGGATTGTTGGGTTACGGGCTTGAGGTTGTAGAAACTGTACCTATTGAAGTTGTTCCTAACGAACACAATGAAAAATACCTGAAAACCAAAAGGGATAAATTAGGTCATGATATATTGACAGAGCATTAAGATAGATCAATAAGTTTTATACTCCTCGCCGCATCAAAATGTGTTATAAATACAATTGATTAATGCAGAAACAAATGGGACGTATCGCCATTTGCATTGCCCCGTCCTTTAGGGTGGGATTTAAAATTTTAATTTATAGATGGCTTTAGCCAAATTTTTTTTTGGCTAAAGCCATGAAAAGTGGTTCTATTATTATCACCGCTCTGAAGAGCGGTGCAATTCAAAGAGCGGTGCAATTCAAAGAGCGGTGTAATTCAAAAGAGCGGTGCAATTTAAAAAGTGGTGTAATTCAGAAAGCAGTACACTAAAGGTTTGCGGCTCACAATGTCTATTGGCTTTCAATGGTGTTGTTTATTTCACAATGCCATTTACAATAAAGTATAGATTGACTATTTCTTAATTAAAAACACATTAGAGGCGGTGGTTAAAAATATTTCAGGATAAAATTTTCTGGAAAATTATTGTGATTCCGCTGCTTTATTTAAAGCCTGTGTTCTTTTTTTCTCTTCATCTTTTGTAAATAATTGGGTTAGCCTGTCAAAATCTTTGCGGTATGATAAACTAACACCCGTCCTTACACGCTGGCCAACCAGGTCGTAATTGGTACGGTTAAATCCTACCAGTCTTATTCTCCCGTCCTGCGTTAATAGCCATTCTGCAGTTATATCCGGAGTAATAAATAAATTCACATTTCGGCCTGTATTAATAATGTATGGATTGTTATAATCAAGATTGACCCCTGCCGAAATGATCAGCCTTCCATTTAATAAAGTAAACACAAATCCGCTTTTTGCAGCCGCTTGCAACTTTGCAACATTGCTTTGCAGATCGGGGCCCACACTGGTATTCAGGTCAAGGTAAAGCGATGTGTTCTTTACATATTTCTGTAAAAATTTATTAAAGAAACCCGAAAGGGCGTTGGAAACAACACCCCCAATTGTGCTGGAAATTACATTGTACCCGCTGCTTACATTAAGGAAACCTTGTGTGCTGCTTATAAACGAATTAAATAGCAATAACGAGGTTACCTGCTTATTCAATTCATTTTTATCTTCTTTAAACTGTTGTAATCTTTTTACAACGATAAAATTATAACGCAGGGCATTTGACTCGGGTAAAATAAATTCAAAGTCAATAACAGGTTTGGTCAGCGTTTCAGTTAAATGCGCCATCACCACCACATCACCTTTTACCCGGGTTTCGCTGCTAGGAAAAATATTTTTAAAATCAACATTGCTGGCAAGGTATTCTGCAATAAGATTGATCTGTGCATTCAATGGATCTCCATTCCAAACAATGGTACCACTGTTTACCGTAAAGTATTTTTTAAGAAAGGTTTGAAAGTTAAATGTGTACTCACCTTTGGTGATATTATATCTTCCGTTGATGCTAAGTGGTTCCCTGTTACCTACCTTTATTTTTAATAAACCGTTACCTTCTCCTTTAATAATATCACCCGTTGTTTCATCGAGTATTACATCAATTTTGCAGGAAGGGTTGGCTATAAGCGTCATATTTACTACAATATTAGTAGACAGCTTACCCTTAAATTCGTTTTCCATTTTGGAACCAAACTGAATAAAATCAATATAATCTACCGAACCGCTTTCAAGGCTGCTGCCACTTAATAAATAAATATGACTGGTATCGGAGGTAGACGGCTCACCGGAAATATTCATCACCAAATTATCAATCGGTCCATTCATGGTCATTTTTGCATTGCCAATTACTTTGCCATAAAAAAGCGAGTTGTCTTTTTTGGTAGTATTTAATACCAACAGTTTATTGGTTTCAAAAGTGATGTTGTCAAAAGAAAAATCTTTGAAAAAGCGATGGTATAATTTACCGCTCAACGTGGCGGTGTTGTTCAAAGTATCTTTAAGGCGTATGCTGCCAAAATCTATCTCATCAGGATTAAAAATGATGGTTTCATTTGTAAATGAATATTTGCATTGGGTATAATTTACCTTCAACGAACCATCCAGAATATTGGCGGTGCCGGTTAAAGCAAGGTGTTTAACATTACCCGTAATTTTTAGGTCAGTAGTGTTTGCAATACCACTGATATCTGTAAAAATATCTCCCAGGTAATTATTAAGAATAGACAGGTTGAGCCTTTCAGATACCAACGAAATATCAGTTTGATTCCCGGTTGAATCTTTTGTATTGATTAAGCCTTCAATTTTAAAACGGTTGTCTTTATTTTCTGCATCCAATTTAAATTTCGCAATGCCCGAAGCAGCAGAATAAGTGCCATTGCCGCCCACTACGCCAATAGAATCGCCATCCAGCCTGAAATCCGATATCCTTGTATTGTATTCGATAAACTGTTTTCCAAACGGATCCATGATTCTTACATTTCCGTTTGCTATGCCTTCAAGCCTCGGTTGTTTAAATGCAAAGGGAACAAAATCGTCAATATTTATATCCTTCAAATGTACCAATACATCGTTGGAGTTGTATATACTCGATGGCTCTGTCGATAGGGTAATCTGTTGGTTGCCCTGAACAAATTTTACTTCACTTGCACTTACCAACGCCTTGCTTAATACGAGTTCTCCATCTTTTTCAAGTTGCCATTTTTTGTCGTTGATAATAAATGAAGAAGGAAAGAAGTGAATTTTTACGCCATCTCTTAAGGTGGTTACCTGCGCATTTACAGCAGCATCGCCAAAGGTTTTGCTGGCCCTTGTTTGTATACTAATATCAGAAATGTCGTTTTTAGAGGAAAATGCCAGGGTAGATGCAGGCAGGTGCAAACTGTCATCTATTATAATTTCGCCCACATCAATTTTAGTTAAAAGCGAATCAAGATTTCCTTTTCCGGCAAGGCGGATATCGTTGAATATTTTGCCGCCATAACTAAATTGTGGAACATCTACATTTATATTTAAATCATTTGCCTTAAGATTTAAATTTCCGGAAATGGTAGTATTATTAAAACCTCCCAGTCTTTTATCCAACAGTTGTATGTATGCATCCGCTTCTTTTGTTTTAATTAAAAATGAAAAATCCTGGTTGCTTAAATTATTGGCAGCTTTTTGAATATAGGCAGGATAATACCTGTTTAAAAATACTTTGAAGGCTTCCGGAAGTTCTATTATTTTAAAGTTACCGGTGATGTCGGCATCTACTTCATTTGACCGAAGGGTGAGGTATTTTTGATCACCCACCATCGAAGATTGCAATACCAGCGAATCAAAAGATAATGGATTGCCATTGTGGGAAAGACTTGCTTCTCCAATTTTTGCAGTTCCCAAAAAGTTATCAATATTACTACCGGTAAAGTTTAGATTAAAATGGCCTGATATCGAATAATCATCTGCCACAAGTTTCAACGCTTTCAGATTGGCGATTCCAAGGTTTGCATCAAAATCAAATTGCGGATTGTCTTTACTCAGATCAATAGTTCCTTTAAGGTATTCAACTTTTAAATTTGGATCGTCAATACTGGCAAGGCCGTTAAATAATTTTTTCTGAAAATCGCCTTTTATAATAATGTGCTGGTATTGATATCCGTTAAACTGAACACTGCTAATGTTGCCGTCAAAATTGGCATTTACATCCGTTTCTTTAAATCCACTTCCTTTTACGTTACCACTAAATGTAATAGCACCCAACTGCGTATTGCTGAAAAACTCGCCCAACTTAAATCCTACCGTTGATATTTTTCCTAAATAAATGGGCGGTTTGTTATCGGGCAATTTCATATTAATATCACCCGTTACAATTCCAAGCCGGGTATCAATGGTTCCAAAAGCCACAAAGTCATTAATGAACCCGGTAAAATTTCCTTTATAATTAATATTACCAAGACTGCTCAGTTTGGGATTGGTGATGGTTTTTAGCGAGGGGATAAGTACACTGAGATCCTGGTAGGTAGTTTTTAATTCGTTGGCTCTAAAATCAATAAAAGTTTTTTCAATGTCGGGCAATCCTCTTAAAGCAATATCACCATCAACAAAAGAATTGTCGCTGCTGATTTTCATATTTTTTGCAGAAAGGTTATCAATGGTTCCCTTTGCCAGGCCTTCTAATAAAAAGACTTTTTTCCAGGAACTCAATTCAGGCGCAAAAAATGCCAGGTCATCGCTATTTAATTTACTATCAACAAAATTTCCCTGCAGCGTAACATCATGAATAAAATTACCCATGTCCTTATTGAAGCTCTTATACTTCATGGCGTAGTAGTTACCCAACCGGCTTTTATTGGTTACCAGGTCAAGCTGGTTGAACTCCATTATTTCCGGCGTGAATTTCATGTTGGCCTGAAGCTTTTTAACTTCAAATCCACTCCGCTCCCTGGTAGCTAAATTGATAGCTGCGGTTAGGGTATCTTTTTCAAAATGAATGTCTTTCATTTTGCCGTTAATCTCAGCAAATCGCATGTGGGCTCCATCAAACCGATCTGTAAAAGGATCACGGTCTGTATGGCTTTGATGTTCAAAAATGCCATTGTTTACTTCAATACTATTTACATTAAAAACCCATCCGGCATTGTTCCATTTAAATGGATCGGGAACCAAGGGTATTTTTTTAGGTTGCTTAATGTTCAACGAATCGGGGCGATTACCATCATAATCATACAAGCCAAATACCGGTTCATTTAGAACAAGGGTATTCAGTAAAATTTGCTTCTTATTTACATCAACATTATCGGCCTGTAAGTCGAGACTTTTTACAGCCACCCGCATATCGTGACCAACCCATTCATCTATTTGATTGAAACGAAGATTTTTTAATTGTAAAACTTTAATATCGAATTCAATTCCTCCTTTCTTAGAACTATCTTTTTTGCCTCCAAAATAATCGATCAAAAACTGGCAGTTCCAAACAGAGTCCGTTCTGTTCAGGTTGATGCTTGCATCATCTAACGCAACATATTGTAAAGTGGCTTTATTTTTTATAAAAAACCAATCGGTGATATTTACCGTTGCCGCACCAGCATACAATAATGTATCTTTTTGCTGATCTTCGAGCAACAGGCCTTCCATTTGTAGTTTATCGAAAAAATGGTAGTGGATGTGATTTAGGCTAACTTTTGCATGCAGTTTGGCAGAAAGTGTAACCGACACTTTTTCGACAATAATATTTTGAACAAATGCAAAATGTAATAAAGTCCAGGTAAAAATCAACAGAAGTATAAAAGATAGAAAGAACCACACTTTTTGAATGGCCCGTCTAAAAACAAAAACCCAGGAAACAAATGCTGCCAATAATAAAATTGCTGTAACCCAGGCAGGGTAAGCCGGATAGACATAAATTAAAATGATAGCAGGCACTAACCAATAAAGAAGCGTTAATAAAATCCATTTTATTGTGTTCATGCTTTCGGAAGAGTGTATTGCTAATTGCTGTAAAAATAACGCATACGCTCCTTAGGGCAAAATCAATACCAGAAATGTGCTGCATTAATGAGCAGATGAAGGAATTAAGGCGATAAATTAACAGTTTGTTTTGTGGAGGCTTTGCAGATGTAAGCCGATATACTATACCAAAAGACAGATTCCTCTTATTTAACGCTGGCTTATTACCTTAGCTGGTTTCGTGATAAAGTGAGCAAGGCTTATCGGTTTCTTTTCATCGAAAGATTTTGCCAGTCGGTGTTTTTAATGAGCTTGCCAATGTAAATGATCTGCCCCACATGGTAAGGATAATGT
Organism: Ferruginibacter sp.; assembly: GCA_040002495.1. GTDB lineage: Bacteria > Bacteroidota > Bacteroidia > Chitinophagales > Chitinophagaceae > Ferruginibacter. Next base: position 18,870 of record JBDUEK010000025.1, on the reverse strand, counting down.
GCCAACTGGCGGTTGATGGCATCCACTACTGTAAGCGGTTCACTTCTTATCGTGATGGCTTTTAATAAATCAGTTGGCTGCAAATTTTGAATAGTGTTTAAACAGCAGTTCCAGCCTTTCTCCCACATCTCAATCAAATCTGCTTTGGTTGAATGTAGTAATTCAAATTCTTTATCTCTTTTTCGCCACTCTTTTTCACCATCCGTGGTTAAAAAATCAGTCCAACGACTTAGCATATTTCCACTCATATGTTGAATGATGATGGCAATGCTGTTACTTTGTTCATTTGGTATGAAATGAAAATCTGTTTCACTTAGTTGGCTAAATGTTTGCTCACCCAGTGTTTTATAATAACCGAGCCTCTTAACAGCGCTCTGAAGAAAGATAGTTTCTATTGTTTCCATATTCGCTGAAGGTTTTTTAAATTATTGATTATGCAAGCAAGGGATAACAATGATCCTGTAGCAATCGAATTAAATTTTCTGCCACATTTGAGGCCAACCTTAGTAGAATGCTAATCAAATTAATGAACAGACCTTATTACCATATTCAGGTAAAGCCGAAATAATAAAAGCGCTTAAAATAAAATAAGGTAATAAGGTGCACTATATTTAATCAACAATGCTCTACTAAGGTTTAAAAGCAAAGAGTTTAACATGTCACCAATTTATCCTTTGCGTAATGTAATCAACTTAATTCTTAATACCCTTCTGCACTATCATCTCCACGTTTGTCAGCAATAGCGGTAATTGGTTTTGCTTTTCCGGGTAAAATTTCTATTAATTCTGTTCTACCAATTTGTCCCCTTTTTACAACTTTATATCCCATTGCTTCCAGTGCCGTCACGGTTGCCGGATCGAAATCGTTTTCAACAAAAACTTCATCGGGTAACCATTGATGATGAAATTTTGGTTTATTAACCGCGTCTTCTGGTGTCATTTTAAAATCAATCATATTTACAATAGATTGTATTACACTGGTGGGAATGGTAGTTCCTCCGGGTGTATCTACTACCAGGTAAGGCTTTTCGTTTTTTAATACGATCGTAGGTGTCATGCTGCTGAGCATTCTTTTGTTGGGTGCAATGGCATTGGCTTCAGCACCTACGGCTCCGTACATATTTGGTACGCCGGGCTTTACACTAAAATCATCCATTTCATTGTTCAATATAAATCCGGCTCCACTAACTACCGTACGACTGCCATACGATCCATTGAGTGTAGTAGTAACAGACACGGCATTTCCCGCTGCATCAATAATGCTGAGGTGGGTTGTTTCTTCGCTCTCTTTATTGACTTTACCTTCCTTAATATCTTTACTGTTTCCTGCTTTGCCGGGAACAAAGTCCTTCATACGTTCATCGAGATATTGCTGGCTAACCAACGTTTTTACCGGCACTTTTATAAAGTCTGCATCGCCCATGTACTCAGCCCGGTCGGCAAAAGACCTGCGCTCTGCTTCCACCAGTAACTGCACACTTTCCGGCGATTGAAATTTCATGGCAGCTATATTTTTACCGGCAATCATTTTTAAAACCTGCTCCAAAATAATACCCCCGCTGCTTGGTAGCGGCATTGAAATAATATGGTAAGATTCATAATCAAATTCCAATGCTTTTCTTTCAGCCGCCTTATAACTCTTAAGATCTGCATAGCTGATAATACCATTTCCCTTTTTCATTTCATTTACAATCAAATCAGCCGTTTTGCCTTCGTAAAATCCTTTGGCACCCTGTGCCTTCACACGTTTTAAAGTGTTGGCAAGATCTGTTTGAATCAGGATGTCTCCGGCTTTCCAGGGCTCATCTTTTACAAAAGCTGGTCTTGATGTATTTAATTGAATGAACTCCTTTTTTAATTTATTCAGGTCATTGGCCTGGATGGCGGTAATGGCAAATCCTTTAGCTGCCAAATCAATGGCTGGCTGAATCAGTTGACTGAAGGGAAGTTTTGCATATTGCATGGCAGCAAATACACCGGCAATGGTACCCGGCACACCACAGGCAAGATGCCCATCCTGCGATAATTCCATTTTCGGATTTCCGGCTGCATCCAGGTACATATCACGGCTTGCTTTTCCTGGTGCCTTCTCCCGGTAGTCGATGGTGATATTTTTACCATTTTGTAAATGAGCTACCATAAAACCTCCTCCGCCAATATTACCGGCGCCGGGGTAAACAACTGCAAGGGCCAACTGAGTAGCTATGGCAGCATCTACCGCGTTACCACCTTTTTTTAAAATGCTGATTCCAACCTTGCTGGCCAGTGGGTGGGCCGAAACTACGGAACCGTTTTTACACATTGTCTTTTTTTGACCTGTGTAGTTCTTTGTGTCTATTTCTTGCGAAAACACACTCAGCTGAAAAAAAATTAAGCTAACTACCAGGAATGCACTTGTTTTTTTTAAAATCATCTCTGCCGTTTTTATCTAAATTACCAGTATTTCGGGTTAAATTTGATTACCACCAAACAAAACAAAAATATGAGAAAATTTACCATGCTATGCTTAATACTCTTTCCCATTCTAGCCATTGGCCAGAAAACTGTAACAGGAAAAGTCTTCGATGCCGATAGCGGCCAACCATTATTATCAGCGTCAGTTACCGCCAAAGGAACCTCAAAAGGCGTAACAACCGGAGCCGAAGGAACTTTTTCAATAACAGTTAGTAATAGTGTTAATGCAATTGTAATCAGCTATGTTGGTTACAGCAGCCAAACAATCAGTATTTCTGGTTCCGAAACCTTTTTTTCAGTTGGTTTAATTCCTGCCACACAGGAAGTATCGGTAACCGTTATTGGATCCAGAGGGCCAAGGCGTATTTCAACCGAAACAGCCGTGCCTGTTGACGTACTTAATATGGCCGAATTAAAATCTGCTCCCCAGGTAAACCTTAACCAGATTTTGAATTATGTAGCTCCATCTTTTACTTCTAACACAACAACTGTTGCTGATGGTACCGATCACATTGATCCGGCCCAGCTTCGTGGCCTTGGTCCAGACCAGGTATTGGTTTTATTAAATGGAAAAAGAAGGCATACATCATCGTTAGTGAATGTCAACGGTTCACCAGGCCGTGGTTCGGTAGGAACAGATTTAAATGCTATTCCGGCATTTGCAATTGAAAGAATTGAAGTATTAAGAGATGGTGCTGCTGCACAATATGGTTCGGATGCCATTGCAGGGGTGATTAATGTGGTGATGAAAAAAAGCATCAACAAGTTTACAGGATCCGTTTATGGAGCCGGTAATTTTTCTAAAGGCGCCAACGATTTTCGTGGTGGCGTAGATGGTGGCCAATACCAGGTTGATTTGAATTATGGTATTTCCGTAGGAAAAAAAGGAGGCTTTATCAATCTTACCGGAAGTGGAATTATCAGAGAAGGAACCCGCCGTGCAACAGATTTTAACGGAGCCATTTTTAATGCTTACAATGCAATTGAAGCAAGGGCTTTGAAAGGTGGTACAAACCTGTCTACCTTGTTTAGTAATGTAAACAACACACCTAATACGGCGCAAATAATCAGTACCATTAAACAATATGCTCCACAGGTAACTTACTTGTCGGCTGCACAGCAAACGAATATTCAGAATGCCGCTACCATTGGTGATTTGCAGACTATTCTTAATGCAAATGTTACTGATAATGAACTGGCATACCGTGGTTTGGAAAGAAGAGATTTCAATATGAGAATCGGTCAATCAAAATTGGGAAGTGGCCAGTTCTTTATGAATTCCGAAATACCGGTTAACGACAAACATACCTTTTACACTTTTGGAGGATATGGTCTTCGCCACGGTAACGCAGCAGGTTTTTACCGCAGGCCAAATCAAAACAGAACCCTAACTGAAATATACCCAAATGGATTTTTACCTGAAATTGCATCTGACATTACTGATATGTCGCTTGCAGTGGGTATCAGGGGTAAAGTGGGTAATGGCTGGACCTATGATTTAAGTAACACTTTTGGCCGCAACGAATTTAAGTACACCATTGAAAATACTTCTAATGCAACACAGGGTATAAAATCTGCAACATCTTTCGACGCAGGCAAACTGGCTTTTTTACAAAATACAGCTAACCTGGATATAGCCCGCAATTTTGATGTAATGGCTGGTCTTAACTTCGCATTTGGTGGTGAGCTGAGAACAGAGAATTATAAAATAACTGCAGGTACGCAGAATTCTTACGAACGTTTTGACATCAACGGTAACGCGGCAACTCCAACAACAGCATCCAGCCAGTTGCCAACAGATTTCTTTGGTTCAGCCCGGCCAGGTGGTGCACAGGTTTTCCCTGGCTTTCGTCCAGAAAATGCTTTGAGCAAAGGAAGAACAAGTGGTGCAGGTTATGTGGATGTGGAATTGAATCCTACAAAAGCAGTATTGTTAAATGCAGCAGTGCGTTACGAAAACTACTCGGATTTTGGAAGTACATTCAATTACAAATTTGCAACAAGAGTAAAAATTGCACAGGGGCTAAACCTGCGTGGTGCAATTGCAACCGGCTTTAGAGCGCCTTCCTTACAGCAAAAATATTATAACTCAACTGCTACCCAGTTTTTAGGGGGGATTGGTTACGAAGTAGGTACATTTACCAACGATTCCAAAGCAGCCAAACTATTTGGTATTCCTAATTTAAAACAGGAAGATTCTCATAGTTACAGTGCAGGGTTCACTTATAAAGTTCCACATTCAAACTTAACGTTTACGGTTGATGGTTACTTTGTAAAAATCAACAATCGTATTGTGCTTACCGGGCAGTTCAGTCGCCCCGGGGGTACGCCTACAGGCGATTTACTGACACTACAACAATTGTTTGACCAGGCAAATGCAACACAGGCTACCTTCTTTACAAATGCAATCAATACTGAATCAAAAGGAATTGATTTCATCGTTTCCAATCGTTTCAAATTTGTCAATTTTAGTCTAAAGACTGATATCGCAGGAACAGTTTCTAAAACAAATAAAGTAGGTGGAATTGCCGCATCAGATATCCTGAAAAACACCGGCAACTTAAACAACTATTTTAATGAAGCAAGCCGTGTGTATCTTGAGTCTGCTGTGCCACGTACCAAGCTGGCCATTATCAACACACTGGATTATGGCAAATGGCAAATATTTATGCGTCAGACATATTTTGGAAGTGTAGTTGATCCAAATACGGCCGATATCAATGGTGATGGTATTGTTCAGGGCGCTAATATAAACAACCAGTTTATTGCAGTTGAACATCCAACATTTGATGGCAGGGTGATTACCGATTTTTCACTTGCGTATACCATCAATAAAAGTTACAGCATAACAGTGGGCGCCAATAATATTTTTGATTTATACCCCGATAAAAACTTAAAAACACAAACGGCAGCCAATCCTTTAGTGGGTGGCGGTTACGGTACCCCGGGTACAATCGATCTGAGTAATAACAACCAGTTTGAATTTTCAAGAAACGTATCCCAGTTTGGATTCAACGGCAGGTTGATTTTTGCAAGATTGAATATTACCTTGTAATTAATTGATATTTTATTCTTCAAAGCGGGTGACGAAAATCATCCGCTTTGTTTATTTTGCAACAATAATTTCGATAATGGGTTAAGCATTCATTGCAATGCCGATATGTTACTGCAGCAGAAATTAACTAAGAGTTAATCTAATAAAAAATAATAATTTCAAATAAAACTGAATAAAATCTACTTGAATGAAAAAAGGATTTTTACTCATCATTTTGCTTTGTACAATACTGGTATCCTTTGCACAACTTAAAAGCCCCGATGAATTTTTGGGTTACCCGTTAGGAGCTAAGTATACGCCACATCACAGGATTGTAAGTTATTTTCAACAGGCGGCTGCGGCAGCTCCACAAATGATGAAGCTGCAACAATATGGCGAAACCAACGAAGGCCGGCCCTTGCTGCTGGCATTTATTGCTACGCCTGAAAATATGGCGAAGCTGGACGATATACGTAAAAATAACCTGCGGCTGGCCGGTATGTTAACAGATAAACCTGCTGATGTAAACGCACCCGCCATTGTTTGGCTTAGTTATAATGTGCATGGCAACGAAACCAGTAGCAGCGAAGTTTCCATGAAGACATTGTATGAACTATTAAATCCTGCAAATGCACAAACAAAAGAATACCTGAAAAGCCTGGTGGTGATCATTGACCCATGCATTAACCCGGATGGCCGTGACCGTTATGTAAACTGGGTGAACCAGATGTTTGGAAAAAATGTAAATCCTGATCCCAATGCAAGGGAGCATAGCGAACCCTGGCCTGGCGGAAGATATAATCATTATAATTTTGACCTTAACAGGGATTGGGCCTGGCAAACACAAAAAGAAACCCGTGAAAGATTGCTTGTGTACAATCAATGGATGCCGGAAGTGCACAGCGATTACCACGAACAAGGATTTAACAGCCCATATTATTTTGCTCCTGCTGCAGAACCTTATCACGAAGTAATTACACCTTTTCAAAGAAATTTCCAGGTAGAGATTGGAAAAAACAATGCAACCTATTTTGATGCCAATGGCTGGTTATATTTTACCAAAGAAGTATTTGATTTATTTTATCCCTCTTACGGAGATACTTACCCGCTTTACAATGGTAGCATCGGTATGACTTTTGAACAAGGTGGCGGCTCACGTGCAGGCGCAGCCGTAGTAATTGCCAATGGAGATACGCTTACTTTAAAAGACAGGATAGCGCATCATTTTACAACCAGCATGAGCACGCTGGAAGTAGTTTCAAAAAATTCAGCCAGGGTAATAAATGAATTTAAAAAGTTTTTCGACAACGCTAAAAACAATGGAATAGGGGAATACAAATCATTTGTTATTACAGAGGTAAACACTAATAAGATAAATGCACTTAAAAAGTTGCTGGATATAAATGGCATCACTTATGGTACATCAACTGCAGGCCTGGTTAAAGGCTTTAATTATTTTACCGGTAAAGAAGAAACCTTTTCAGCAACCAATGCTATGGTGGTAAGTACTTTCCAGTCGAAAGGCGTATTGACAAAAGTTTTATTTGAGCCCACTTCTAAATTAATTGATTCGGCTACTTACGACATTACGGCTTGGGCCTTGCCGTATGTTTATGGCTTGCAGGCTTATGCGGTAAAAGATAAAGTGCCGTTCGCCACGTATGCATCTCAACAAAAAAGTACCGTAGTTCCGGAAACCACGTATGGTTACCTGGTTAACTATGCGTCATTTGAAGATGCAAAATTTTTGGCGTCCATCATTGATGCCGGAATGCGGGTAAGATTTGCAGAAAAGGATTTTAGTTTTAATGGAAATAAATATCAAAAAGGTGCGCTTATAATTTTGAAGAAGGGTAATGAAAGTAGGCTGGATGATTTTAAAAAAGCGGCCGAAAAATATGAAGTAAAAATAATAGCTATCTCAAGTGGTTTTATGGATATGGGCGCCGATTTTGGTAGCGATAAAGTTCACTTTATCAGCAAGCCAAATGTGGCAATGCTTACCGGTAAAACGGTATATGCAGAAGCTGCCGGAGAAGTATGGCATTTGTTTGATCAGCAATTAAACTATCCCATCACTTTAATAAATGCGGAAGAAATTGGCAGGGTAAACTGGAAAAACATTGACGTACTTATTTTACCCAATGGCAGGTACAATTTTTTAAGTGATAAAGATGGTGCAGATGATATAAAAAGCTGGCTAAAACAAGGTGGAAAAATAATCGCCATGGAAAATGCGGTTGCTCAAATGGCTAAAGGCGATTGGGGAATTAAATTTAAAAAGGAGGAAGAAGAAGAAAAAAAAGAAGAGAAGCCACTAACCTATGCGGAGTTAAAACGTTTTGAAGAAAATGAACATAATGGCATTATGAGCAACATTGCCGGAGCTATTTATAAAATTGAACTGGATAATTCGCATCCGTTGGCGTTGGGTTTCCCCAACTATTTTTATAACCTAAAGCAGGATGGAAATATGTACGAATTTTTGAAAGATGGCTGGAATGTGGGTGTGATAAAAAAAGATAGTTATGTAGCCGGTTTTGTTGGAGCAAAACTTAAAGAAAAGATTAAAGAGGGCCTTTCCATCGGGGTACAGGATTATGGCCGTGGTACAATTGTTTACCTTGCAGATGATCCCATATTTCGCAATTTTTGGGAAAGTGGAAAGTTGCTATTCAGCAACGCCGTATTTCTTGTGGGACAGTAAATGAATAGATTCATTAAACTAATTGTTAAAAACCTGTCTCCGTGCGCAACGGGGACGGTTCTTTTTATAAATGGTAGGGGATAAGTAACTCAATACCTTACATTCGCTTTTTAATAAAATTTTATGCTTAAACGTCTGGTGGTTTTCCTGATATTTTTTAGTTCTGCAAATGCACATGCACAAACGCCGAAAACTTATACTTCTTCCGAAATATTATTGCAATTAAAAAAGCTGAACACATTAGGTTCCGTATTGTATATAGCTGCTCACCCCGATGATGAGAATACCCGTTTACTGGCTTATCTCGCCAATGAAAAATTATACAGAACCGGCTACTTAAGTTTAACCCGTGGAGATGGTGGCCAAAATTTAATAGGCGATGAACAAGGGACTGACCTGGGATTAATTCGTACGCAGGAATTGCTGGCTGCAAGAAGGATTGATGGTGCCGAACAATTTTTTAGCCGGGCGTTCGATTTTGGGTTTTGCAAAACTTCTGATGAAGCATTAAAAACCTGGGGCCACGATAAAATACTAAGTGATGTTGTGTGGGTGATCCGCAAGTTTAAACCGGATGTTATCATTACCCGTTTTCCACCTGATGCAAGAGCAGGCCACGGGCATCATGCGGCTTCGGCCATACTTGCGCATGAAGCATTTGATGCGGCGGCCAATCCAGCCATGTTTCCCGAGCAATTAAAACAAGGCGTATCGGTATGGCAGGTTAAACGCTTATTGTGGAACACTTTCAATTTTGGTGGTGCCAACACGCAAAGCGAAGACCAGTATAAACTGGATGTTGGCATGTACAATCCCTTACTTGGAAAAAGTTACGGCGAAATGGCTGCACTAGGCAGAAGCCAGCACAAGAGCCAGGGCTTTGGCGTACCGGCACAACGCGGAACTGCCTTTGAATATTTTAGTACCACAAAGGGAGATAAACCTGTGCATGATTTAATGGAAGGTGTAAATACTTCCTGGGCAAGAACTGCAGATGATCATATACCTGAAATACAGGCCCAAATGATTCAGCAGGAAACCGATGCAATTATTAACACCTTTTCTGCTGTGAAGCCGGAAAATTCTGTGGAAGCCCTGGTGAATTTATATAAGCATGTGGATGGAATTAGTAATGAATATTGGAAACAAGAAAAGCAGAAAGAAATTAAAGAAATGATTGAAGCTTGTAGCGGATTATTTATAGATGCCACTACCAATAACCAGTTTGCGGTGCAAGGCGATAGTATAAAATTTAATATACTGGTAAATAACCGCACTGGTGCAGATGTGAAAAATGTAGAAGTAAATATTGATGGCAAATGGCTGGCAATTGGTGAGCTTAAACCAAATGAAAATAATATAAATAGTTATACAGGCTATATTAATCCGGCATATCCGTTAACCCAACCTTATTGGCTGGAAACCCCGATGGATAAGGGAAGCTTTAATGTTAACAATCAGCAGATGATTGGGATGGCAGAAAATAAACCGCTGTCTGTTACCTTTAAAATGACCATCAACAATGAACCGTTCACTTTTGAAAAGTCACTGCGTTACAGGTATACTGATCCGGTAAAAGGCGAGCTGTATCAACCGGTAAGTGTAATTCCGGTGGCGGACCTTAAATTTCAAAAAGATATTTATTTGTTTAAGAATAAAGATTCCATGTATGTTGACCTGGAGGTTACTCCCAATATGGATTTGAAAGAAGGCAACAGTTTAACAACGCTTATTGAAGACAGATCGGGCAAAAATGATGTTACTAAAAAAATGCCGGTTAATGATCTTGTAAAAGATAAACCGGTTACCTATAAAATTGACCTGCCTAAAAATAGCAATACCCTTACCTATGCAACCATTCATGATTCGCTGGTAAATGAAGCAAATAAGCTGATGGGGTCAGGCACATATAAACGTGTTATCAGTTACGATCATATTCCAACGATCGTTTATCAAAAGGAAGCCACTACAAAATCTGTATTACTCGACTTTAAAATTGCGGGCAAAACGGTGGGCTACATTGCCGGTGCAGGCGATAAGGTTCCGCAGGCATTGGAAGAAATGGGATATAAGGTTGTAATGCTGAATGAGGCTGATATCAGGGCAAATAATTTAAAACAATTTGATGCAATCGTTACAGGTGTGCGTGCATATAATACCAACGAGTGGATGAACCATGTATATGATGCGTTGATGGATTATGTATATAATGGAGGCGTGTTACTTTCTCAGTACAATACCAGTAACCAGCTTGGGCCTGTAAAGGCAAAAATATCACCCTATCCGTTTACAATTACACGTAACCGCGTTACCGACGAAGAAGCTTCCGTTAACTTTTTATTACCTAAGCATCCTGCATTAAATTATCCAAATAAAATAACACAAAAAGATTTTGAAGGTTGGATACAGGAACGCAGCATTTACAATGCCGAAAAAGTTGATAGTAATTATCAACAGGTTTTGAGTATGAGGGATGCCGGTGAGAATGAACAGCAGGGTAGTTTGATTATTGGCAATTATGGCAAAGGAAGATTTGTGTATACCGGGTTGGTATTTTTCAGGGAATTACCTGCTGGTGTGCCCGGAGCATACCGCTTGTTTGCGAACCTAATTGCAACACCGGCAAAGCCTGCACCAAAGGCTTTGGGAACTGCGGCAAAAAAGACTACATTCAAACCACAAAAAGTTGATTAGTCAGGGACTGACCGGATCAATGTCATTTTAAAAATTGTTTGCTATATAAAATGCCAAACGAAAAGTCATATTGGAACAGATGGTACGTAGGAGTTACGTTATTCCTGGTACTACAGGTTGTGTTGTATTATTTTATAACCTCACATTATAAATAATCATTGGTAAATGCAATTGAATAAAAGAGATCTTATTTGGTTACAATCAACTGCCTTTGAAATTTTATGGTACAAAGCTGGTACGAATGAGTAAGTTAGATTGGGTCATATTGGTTACGGCGCTTTGTGGCATTATCATTTATGGTATTTATAAAAGCCGTACCACAAAAAACCTGGACGGTTATTTTTTAAGCAACCGTACATTACCCTGGTACATGGTGTTGTTAAGCATTATGGGTACACAGGCAAGTGCCATTACTTTTTTAAGTGCTCCCGGGCAGGCATATACAGATGGAATGCGCTTTGTACAATATTATTTTGGATTGCCCCTGGCCATGATCGTTATCAGCATCTTTTTTGTGCCGGTTTTCAGAAATTTAAAGGTGTACACGGCGTATGAATTCCTGGAGAACAGGTTTGATCAAAAAACAAGGTCGCTTACTTCTGCCTTGTTTTTAATTTCCCGTGGCCTTTCTACCGGCATCAGCATTTATGCACCTTCTATTATTTTAAGTTCGTTGTTGGGTTGGAACATTTATTATACCAATCTGGTGATGGGTGGGTTACTTATTATTTATACCATGAGTGGCGGTGCTAAAGCGGTGGCTTATACGCAACAGCTACAACTGATCATTATTATTTCAGGAATGTTTTTAGCAGGGTACATGGTAGTAGCATTGCTGCCGGATGATATCGGTTTTACCGAGGCAATCAGGATAGCAGGTAACGAAGGGAAAATGAACATTATTACTTCGGGTATAACCGGTGATCATTTTGACTGGAAGGATAAATACAATATCTGGAGCGGTGTAATCGGAGGGTTCTTTTTAGCGCTGAGTTATTTTGGTACCGATCAAAGCCAGGTGGGCAGGTACTTAACTGCAAAATCGGATAAGGAAAGCCGGATTGGATTGTTGGTAAATGGATTGGTAAAGGTACCCATGCAGTTTTTGATATTGCTGGTTGGTATCCTTGTGTTTTCCTTTTACCAGCACCATAAAGCACCTGTATATTTTGATGAAGCAAAAGTTACTTTGGCTAAGAATACTGTTTATGGTGATTCGCTGGCCGCTATTGAAAAAAAATACAACGCGGTATTGGGTATCGATATGGCAAAAGCAACTGAATTGCGGGCTCAATATAAAACTGTTTTAAAAGCGGCTATACCGGGTGATGAAGCCAATGATACCAATTTTATTTTTCTTCGTTTTGTAATTGATAATTTACCCAATGGATTGGTAGGTTTATTGATTGCAGTAATTTTTCTTGCTGCATGGGGTAGCATTGCGGCCGCACTCAATTCGCTGGCTTCCTGTACTGTGGTTGATTTTCACAAAAAATATATTAACCCCAATTGTACAGAAGCAAAAGACTATAGCATATCCAAATGGTACACTTTTGCCTGGGGCGTGTTTTCTATTATTGTTGCAATGTTTGCCCATAATTTGGGTAACAGTTTAATAGAAGCTGTTAACATTCTTGGCTCATTATTTTATGGTGTTATTTTGGGAATATTCCTGGTTGCTTTCTGGATAAAGCATATAAAGGCCAATGCTGTTTTTATCGCCGCTGTCATCAGCGAACTATTGATCATACTTATTTATAAGTTAGATATTATTTCATTTTTATGGTTGAATGTAATAGGTGCGTTGCTTGTGATAATACTGAGTTTGTTATTGCAATTAATGTTGCCATCTTTAAAAGCAACTGCCAGGCGCCAGCAATAAATTAACGGGCACTACGTTATCTCTCAAATAATTTTTACCTTCTTTTTTGTAAGCAAAACATCGGAAAGGATGAGCCAATGAATTAATTGGCATTTAATGATTGTTACATGATTGATATTTGTAAATCCAAAACCACCTTTATGCAAACGCTAAAAAGAGTTACATCCTGCCTGCTATTTTTTATCTTATCTGTAAATGCATTTTCTCAAAAAAAGGATACACTTACGGGTTATCAAAAAAACAATATTATTAAGATCAATTTATCTGCATTGGTTTTTAAAAACTTCTCCTTTCAATACGAACGAAAAATTTCAAGAAGCACTACAGTTGGAGTCAATGTGCATTACATGCCGTTTAGTAAATTACCATTCTTAAGCTCAATTGAAAAGGCAGTTGATGATCCGGATGTGCCGGTTGATTTGATTAAATTGGGCAGCACCGGCATTACCCCGGAAATACGTTTCTATGTAGGGAAAAAAGGAGCTTTTCACGGGTTTTATATAGCGCCTTATGCCAATTATACAAATTATAAAACTGATCTGCCAATTGACTATGATACTAAGACCGGGATATTTAACGGTAACGTAAAAGCCATTACGGGAGGCATATTATTTGGCGCTCAGTGGAACCTGAGTAAAACGGTGTATCTGGATTGGTGGATCATCGGTCCGGCATATGGAAGCGGCAAGGGGAACCTGGATTTGAATACTACACTTTCGCCTACAGAACAAACGGATTTAAGGGACCAAATTGAAGATTTAAGAGCAGACGCTCCGTTTGATAAAATTATCGAATCTTATACGGTAGATGCCAATGGTGCCAGGATAAGAGCAAGTGGCCCGTGGGCTGGTTTAAGAGGGCTGGGTTTTAATATTGGCATCAGGTTTTAAATACTTTATCTGTACAATATTTTCTAAAAATTATAATTCTTTAATAAAAATGGCCGGTCATCAGACGGGCCATTTTTATTATTATTGAAAAACATTTTTACTTTAATTCTTTCTGCAATTTTTCGTTCATGCGTATATAGTCATCATTTTTTGCTTCTTTAGACAGCGCCAATGATGTTTTGGATGTTGCCATTGCACCAGCAATATCACCCATTTCTTTTTGAATTTTTGCTTTGTATAAAAACATATAATAAGCATCGGGGTTTGCTTCTGCAGCCTTAGTGATATTATCTAAAGCCTTGGGTAAATTTTTATCAAATTCGTTGTAGAACTGTGCTGCCTGCCAGTAAGGCTTTTTATCGGTAAGCATCGCAGCATCAATTTGTGCACGGATTTTTTCTTTGATATTTACGGTGATTGGAATGATCACTGCTTTCTTTTCCCAGCTCATTTGCAACAAACAGCTTTCGGCTTTCATATCAGTAAACTCCATGGTAAATGATTCAACTTTTGTTTTTGTTTTAACGGGTTCTGTTTTAAAGCGTATAACATCTTCTGATTCTTTATAGCCAGTGCTACCTGAGTTATTGAAACCTTTATTAATAATTATTTCCCAACTTTCCTCTCCGGGAATAGTATAAATAGCATAGGTTCCTGAATCTAATTTTCGGCCATTAATCTCCACAGGATCTGAAAAGCTAATACGCGTTGCTCCGTTAGCTCCCGTTCTCCAAAGTTTGCCATAAGGTACCAGGTCACCAAAAACTTTTCGTCCTTTTGCACCGGGTCTTGAGTAAACAAGTTCAATAGCCCCTAATCCAAAATTTTGTTTGATGGTTTGTGTTGGGGAAGGTTGTGGAAATGTAACCTGTGCATTCAAATTTTGAAAACACATGCATGTAAATGCCAATACAGCAATCATAAATTTTTTCATAATGTCTAATTTTTGTAAATATAGTATAATGCGCTGCAATCAATTTTTTATACATAACAAGGGGGTGCATTTAAAATTGTGGCTGCCTAAAATAGAGGTGTCATCTTTTTTAATTCACTTCAAACTTTAAAGTTTTGGCTAAAAGATGACACCTCTTGCGACAATTGTAAATGCACCCTCACAAGGGACAAATTTGTGAGTTGGTATTTTGCTCCTCATTGATAAAATGTACAAGTGTGCGACGCCACTGAAGTTTAATTGAAAACCATCTGCCTGGTTCATAAAAAAATTGTTCACTAATTTATCTCTTGTTCACGCTAATGTTAAAAAGAAATGAGTTGATTAGAATTTTACTTTCAACCGGGCGGTTGCTTTATTTCCTTTTTTTACCTTCCATTGAGGCCCTTCTTTTATAACACGCAATACCTCTTCATCACAATCTTCGCAAATTGATTTATCAATTTTTATGTTGGTGATTGCTCCGTTGTTTTGTACATCAAAAGAAATTCCTACTTCTCCATGTTGATTTTGTTGCGAACTGTTATTGGGGATATAAATATTATTTGATAAGTAAGTGCCATAGTTATTCCAGCCATCTGCAGGTTCGGCATTCATCGTTGAATCTGCCTGCAACACAGCTCTTTTGGTGATGTCGCCTGAAGATGCCTTGCTGCTAACAATTGTTTTATCTTGTAACGCAAGTTGATCTTCCTGTAAATGTATTTTATTGTTTTGTCCGTTTGCCATTATTGTAAAATTACCTGCAACATAGCCCACAGATTTTACTTTAACATTGAGTAAGGTTTCGGCAGACATTAATTTGAAATTACCTTTTGCATCTGCATAGGTACTTGTATTTTCAGTTGGTACGGTAATATTTGCAAAAGGTAAAGGAGCATTGTCTGGCCCCACAATCTGGGCCATAAATTGATTGCTTGGGGCAACTGATTGCTTTGCCACATTATTAAATGCAGCCATTTCTTTTTTAGCTGATGCGTTTCTTTTGACCTCATTAACTGCTTGTTCATTCAACGTAGATGGCAAAGCGTTATTAGATGAAGTAATGCCACTTTTGTTGTTTTGTACATCATTAATGTAGCCGCCACCTGCAATATCTTTGTCAGTTTTATTTTTACTGATAGATGGCCGGTACATAAATGTGGTATCTCTTACAACTGAAATATCTTCTTTAGTCGTTACCGGTTCAACTTTTTTTAATTTAAGTTCTGCAGGTGCAGCAGCCAATGTTTTTGACGCCTCATTGGAATCATCTTTTATTGGCATAATTTCGGCTACTGCCGGAGTATCTGTTTTCGATTCCAGTTTTGCAAAGCTATTATCAGCAGTTGTTTTGTTGTTGGTAAGCAAATAAGTAATGCTAAGTCCGCCGATAATGATTGCAATTGCTGCGGCTGTTTTCCAAAGTTTAAAATGCTTCGGAGCATTGAACGGAATTACTTTTGCTGTTTGTTGGTTATCAAAATGATTTTTTAAAATGGCGAGTTGCGGTTGAATATCTGTATCCTTCATAACAGCATATCCTTCCATTGCCTCAGCCAAAAACGCATCATCAAGGGCAGCTTTTTCCATAGCATGCATTTCTGCCGCCGTTAGCTTTCCTGAATGATAGTTTAAGATATCTTCAGCAGTGTAATTAATATTTGTTTTTCCTTCGCTCATTTTTGCGCCCTTGTTATTGGCTATTCTGCATTTTCTTCCAAACAGATTTTTAAATTTCTTTTACCGTTCTGTATATAACTTCTAACCTTATTCCATTCATAACCGGTAATTTCAGCAATTTCGTTGTAACACTTCTTTTGTTCAAAAAAAAGCTGGATACTTTGTTTTTGATCTGCCGGTAATTTGTCCATACACTCTTCCAGTTTTTTAAATGTAGCCTCTTTTTCTAACGCCTCATTACCCAGATGTGTAATTTGTTCCGATTGCATAAATTCAGCATTAAATTCCGTGGTTTTTATATTTCTCGGACTCCTCAATTGCATCAGGCAAAAATTTCGTGCCAATACATGCACCCAACCTTTAAAATTAGCCACTTCATGCTGTTTTAACTTTGTGGCCAGTTCTTCAAAAATGTCCATCACGGCATCTTTGCTTTTTTCTGCATCTTTAAAATATTTCAGGCACACGCCAAATACCAGGTCCATATATCGCTGGTATAAAGTACTTAAATGATTGATGTCGCCGCCATTTTTATAGGCAGCTACCAGTTCATCGTCACTAAGCTGGGCAGTTGGTATATGTTTTAAAAATGTCAAACTAAATAGGGAAAATGTTCCAATAAATTATGATAAGTGAATCTGGAATGCTAATCGAAATAAACCTTTACGGTTTGATAAAACAGGCGATTGTTAAGGTATTGGCTTTGGCCCTGGTTTTGTTTTTCGGAAAAGCCCTGTAAACCAAACAGGCCGGCAGCATTTCCTTTGTTGATCGCAATTTCAAGATAGGAAGCTGAATTAAATAACGCCAATTTCTCACCTTCCTGTACATCTGCATAAGTATCACTTATTTTATCAATCACCTCATCTCGTTTAAAAACTATTTTGAAACTTCTCCCTCTTCTTTGCTCCTCAAAATCTTCATGGGTAATATTTACAATAACGTTTTCAAAATTATCAATAAAAATAATCTGGCCTTCCATCCAGGTGTCACCCAATAAAGGTCTTAATGCATTTTTAACCTGTATTGAAACGCTGGCATCGCCTATCTCTGTAATTGTTTTTCCGTTTGCTAATTCATTGAATGCCCTGGCAAAAACGCTGGTGCAATACAGCGTGTCTTTTTGTTCTGTTTTTTCAAGCGAAAGTGAAACCACTTTTTGGGGAAGCTCCTCCAATATCATTGTCAACAGGCCATTGTCTGCACAACCAATATAGTGTCCATCATGTTCGGCCAGCAACATATAGTCTGGCTTTTCATCAAACAAATTAACCAGTATGAGATGGTAGGTGCCCTTCGGAAAATTTTTTATTGCATTGCGGCAAACATAGGCTGCCTGTGGATAATTAAAAGGCGATAACTGGTGAGTAATATCCACCAGTGTAAAAGAATTATTTGCCTGCAATAGTTGCCCTTTAACTGCACCCGCAAGAAAATCGTGCTGGCCAATATCAGAAGTAAGGGTAATAATCGGCATCTATAGAGTGAATGGTTTTTAATTAATAAAATTAAGTCTGTGTTGAACAGACATTGTTGAAGTTGACCCTGAATAAGTGTAATAATTATTTAACCAATACGCCGTCTTTGTAGAAAAATTTTCTAACCATTCGATCTGCAAATGAAGGGAAAAGTTTATTTAAAATAACGGTTTGCACGCCACTAAAAGAAAGTACTTTAGATCTTTTTCTTTTTTCAATTGCATGAAGAATTCGTGACGCACATTCCTGTGAACTCATCAAATCTCTTTCATTCAGCGGGCTTTCTCCCTGCGCCTGTCCGCTACTGTTCAATGCCACGTTGCGAATATTACTGCGGGTAAATCCCGGAGCAACCCACATTACATTTACACCTGTATCCAGTAGTTCCGTACGCAGCGCTTCAAGCCAACCATTTACTGCAAATTTAGAAGCAGAATAGCCACTGCGGCCAGGCAAGCCTCTATACCCTGCTATTGATGAAATACCTACAACAATTCCGTTTCTTTCCAGTAATGAATCAAGTGCCAGTTTTGTACAATAAACCGTACCAAAAAAATTGATGTCCATTACTTTTTTTAACACCTCTACATCCGCATCTACTACAAGCGATCGCATACTAATACCCGCATTATTAATCAGTATATCTATTCCTCCAAAAATTTCAATAGTGGAATCTATAAAATTTTTACAATCGTCATAACGGCTTACATCAGCTACCATGGTGTGCAGCAATTGATTTGAATATTGCACCTGCAAATTGTATAATTTATCCTGGTTTCTTCCGCAGGTAGCAATTTTGGCTCCCTTTGTTATTAGTGCATCCACCAACGCTTTTCCAATGCCTTCACTGCCACCCGTTAGTGCAACTACTTTATTTTTAAAGAAATCACTCATAGTAAAAAATTATAGGCAAAAATAAGTTACTTCATTGGCTGTTTATAAACAAACTTGATATTATTATCGGCTAATTCAGAAAAAGATTTGTAAAAAAGTTTGGCACTAAATGTTTTTGCCCTATTTTTGCACTCCGCAAATAAAGCGGGTTACTTTAAAGTGGCAGATTTGAATTGGTAGCTCAGTTGGTAGAGCAATACACTTTTAATGTATGGGTCCTGGGT
>JBDUEK010000024.1:0-70738 GCA_040002495.1 Ferruginibacter sp. | reverse complement strand
CAGGAATTTTTGGCAGAAAAAAATGGCGACTGAGTTTTTGAGCAGGCCCTATTTAAATAAAATAAAATGGACGATTATAAAAAGGTATGGTTGTTGGGCACAATATATTTATGAAAAATGAACTGAATTTGTTTAGATATAAACAGGGATAATATTAAAGGGTGCATCCCAAATTGTCGCTGGCTGGTGGAGACACCAGCCAGGTCAGTCAGCCGTGGTCGGTGTCCACACCGCCCACAGTCTTACAAGTAAAGCGACTATTTGGGATGCGCCCTATTAACATAGAACTTTTAGTTATCTGTAAATAAATTTACCTTGTGCAACTTACAGCAGTTTTTTGTTTAGTGTGTGCGTTACTCAATTCAGGGATTTTTATATACAAAAACAATTAGTGGTATGTAGGAATTTCCACAATGATGTTATCCATTAAGCCAAATTTTTTAGGGCAGCATCTGAATAACCTGATCGAATCATAATTTTTATGACGAATATTTTAATCATTCAATCTTTAAATCAAAAAAAATATACAATGAAAAAGTCAATCTTTTTGAATTTAGTAACCGGCGGTTTATTGCTGATGACTACTACCTGGGTATCATGTAATAGTGGCGAAACTTCAAATACTGCAGCAACCGATTCTACAGCTGCAACAACAGAGCCTATGGCTATGGCAAAAGCTATGGCAACACTTACCGGAACAATGCCTGATACAACTTTAAACGGAACCGTTGAGTTCGATGCGGAAGCAGGTGGACAGGTTAAAATGAAACTGGAATTAATGGTGCCTTCAAAAGCAAACAAAAGTGTAGCAGTACATATTCATCAAATGGGCGATTGCGGAGATATGGGAAAAATGACTGGTGGTCATTGGAACCCAACCAATCAAAGCCATGGTAAATGGGGTAGCGCTAGCTTTCATTCCGGCGATATAGGAAACATCAGCCTGGATAACACAGGTAAGGGAAGTTTGGAATTAACGTCAAACCTTTGGTCAATAGGAGGCGATTCAACTACCAATATTCTTGACAGGGCCATAATAGTACATGGTGGTGTGGATGATTATACATCTCAACCTGCAGGAAATTCGGGAGCAAGAATTGGATGCGGTGTAATTAAAAAATCCAATTAAAAATTCAGTTATAAACAAAAAGAGAGGCTGCTAAAGGCGGTCTCTCTTTTTGTTTAGTTTTTCCCGGAATTTAATCAGCTTGTGAATAGCAATTAATATTGATTGTAATTCTACTTTGACATATTTAAAAAAATGTAGCTCACGGTTACGATAGTTTAATTATGGAACGAAAAAGATGCCATGAAAAAATACAGTACAAGTGAGTGACACAACGATGCCGCCATAAAAAACATCTGCTTGTCAACAAAAAAACACAAAGGTTTGACTTGTCAAAGTAGAAGTAAGTAAGGTTATAAAACCATTGTAACAATTGAATGAGGTAAGATAGTTATTGTAGCTGCTTTGTTTTTTATCCACAAACTAACCGGCGACTTGATGCTACCGGTATTCATGACTACTACGATTACCTGTCCATCTGGGTTTATGAATGCAGTAGTCAATAAATTACTTCTGCTTGCAACACTGCTGATTCTTTTTGCACCCGGATGTATAAATTTAGAAAATTGTCCGATGTAGTAAAAAGAGTTGGTAAAAATCAGTTCACCGGTTGTGCTGTTGGCATGTACCGGGGCAAAGCAGAAATTTTTTGCATGATTGGGCCCGCCGTTTTCATCAAGCAATATATTCCAATCTGTCCAGCCAACCGTGCCGTTATTAAAATCATTGATCATTGACCGGCCATAGCGTTCGCCTAAACTCCAGTTGTAAATGTCGGCAGCATTAAATTTTTCCGCACAACCTTCCGTAAACATTAGTTTTTTATCGGGCCATGTTTCGTGAACCCGTTCCACACTATTGTACATTTCCATACCACCACTCCAGCTCTCATACCAGTGAAAGCCAATGCCCCAGGCATATTTAGCAGCTTCCGGATCATTCATAATTACATCGGCACGCTGGTACATTAAATCCCTGTTATGGTCCCACACAATTATTTTTTTATCTTCCAGTCCTTCTTTCTTCATTGTTGGGCCCAGGTAGTTTTTAAGAAAATCTCGTTCCTCTTCTGCTGTATATACGCAGGATTCCCATCGCTGGGTAGCCATCGGTTCGTTTTGAATGGTTAAACCCCAAATAGGTATACCTTCCTTTTCATAAGTATGAATAAACCGGGCATAATAATTTGCCCATGGTTGAAAACAGGCTGGCTTTAATTTGCCACCTTGCATCCTGTTATTGTTATCCTTCATCCAGGCTGGCGGGCTCCAGGGGCTTACATACATCGTTAATTTGCCACCAGCGGCTTTAATGGCCGACTTAATTAATGGAATGCGAAACTGTTTGTCGTGCGCTACATCAAAGGTTTTAAGCGTAGAGTCAAAATCGGAAACGTAGGTATATTCGTCACTGCTAAAATCGCAACTGCTAATATTGGTTCTTGCTAAAGTATAACCGATGCCATTGGCAGTATCAAAATATGCCTGTAATAATTGTTGTTGTTGCCGGGCAGATAATTTTGCAAATACTTCGGCAGATGCGTCGGTTATAGCGCCCCCAATACCCAGGAATGACTGGAAGGTTTTTGTAGGGTCTACAAACACACATACCTGGGTTTCTACGGGTTGCGCCAGATCTTTAAATTCAAGCGTATCAGTAGGGGTTATACGAAAATGGGTACTGTCAGCAGTGGTATATACAAATACTTTTTTCCCCTCCGTAGAATAGGCAGTGGATGCTTCCTTTGTTGGAACTTTATTATTAGTACATCCGGCTGTTAAAAATAGCAGGATTAGCAAACAGGTATATTTCATAAAATAGTTTTACTATCGGTTTACCAGAGGTATGTGCCCACTGAGCCCGCAGGCAAAGAAGTGGTTACCCATTTATTGTTGAATTTTATATTAAATGCGATGCCTGTATTGTCATCATTTTCTACTATTAAAACTTTTTTGCCATCAGGTGTTTTAAATGCTACTGTATAAATATTGCCTGAATTATTACTCGCAATGTGCACTGAACCTGCCGGTACAAATTTGGAAGCATGAGCAATAATATAGTAGGATACATTCCTTGTAATTGAACTGCCAATGGTAAGTGCACCTTTACAGGTTGTACAACCACCGTTTGTATGTGGGCCATAAAAAATATCATTGGCCAGGTTCCATTCCAATGCATTGCGGCTCCAGTTTCTCATAGATCCTATTACCACATTTTTTAAATGCCATTTTAAGTCTCCTCCAAAATTTCCATTAGAAGGTGTGTACTGTTCTGTAAAATAAACCTGCTTATCAGGGTAAGCATTGTGTACGGTTGTTAATGCACCGATGTCGCCACCATATAAATGAAAGGCGGAGCCATTTACGAAAGCTCTTGCGGCTGCATCATTTAATACATCAAGCGGGTAATCGGCCCGGTCGCAATTATGATCATACACTATGATTTTTGTGGCGATGTTGGCAGACTGGAAAGCAGGTCCAAGTGCATTTTTAATGAACACTGCCTGTTGTGCAGCAGTCATTACCATACTGGGATTGTTGCCACCATGTAGTGGTTCATTTTGTGGAGTGATGGCGTCAATGGTAATACCTTCAGCTTTCATCTGTTGAATGTATTTTACAAAATACCGGGCATACGCAGCATAGTATTGCGTTAATAAACTGCCACCTGTAAAATTGTTATTGTCCTTCATCCAGGTAGGCGCAGTCCAGGGTGAACCTAATATTTTAATAGAAGGATTAATGGCAACAATGTCTTTTAATAGTGGTATTAAATCTGTTTTTTCACTTGCCAGGCTGAAGTTTGCCAAAGACGCATCCGTTTGCCCGGCCGGCATATCATCGTATGTAAAATCGCTGGCGCTTAAATCAGATGCACCGATACTGATACGCAAATAACTTATACTAATATCGTTGCTTCCTTTTCCAAATAGCTCATGCAATAAGCTGGCTTTTTCTGTGCTGCCTAATCCATTTATAAGCGTTGCACTACCGCCGGTTAACGTATATCCAAAGCCATCGATTGTTTGCATTTCCACGGTACTGTCTACTTCAATAGTTGCATTGGTATTTGCTGCAGTTCCAAAAGAAAGTACATCGGTTTGTTTTTGCAATAATACAGACTGATCGCCTTTGGTTAGCCAAAATGAAACATCATTGGTTGTTGTTACAGGAGGTGTTGTTGGAACAGGCGTAACAGGCGTAATGGGAGCAGGAGTGCTGCCAGGCGTAGATTTGGTGCAATCAGTAAAAAGAAAAATTGGCCAAATCAGCATTAATAATAAAATCATTTTATGCTGCATATTTTTGGATTAAACCAGGTGATTGAAATATAAAAGGCGTGATCGAAATGATTTTTCAATCACGCCTTTTATTACGTTAATAGAAAGTTAGTTTATTGAAATACCCTTACATAATCCACAAACATTCTTTGCGGAAAAATAGTAGTACCGTCTGGTGGCCCTGGCCAATCTCCACCCACTGCAACATTCAATATAAAAAAGAAATCGTTGTTAAAAGGGTAGGAGGTAGTAGTGCCGGTTAAGGTTTTGGTCATGGTGTAAAAAACCTGGTCATCAACCAACCACCTGATACTATCCTGTTCCCATACAACACTGTAAACGTGAAATTTTTGAGAGAAGTCTTCTGTAGTTAACGAGTAATTGCCACCTTTGGAATCATGCTGCCCGGTGCCATTTGCATAGTGCCCGGTACCAACCACTTTTTTGGGATCACTGCCAACAAGTTCCATAATGTCAATCTCGCCACAGGCCGGCCATGGTACTGAAGAAATATTTGAACCCAGCATCCACAGCGCCGGCCACATGCCTTTACTAACGGGTAATTTTGCCCTGATATCAATGCGGCCAAATTTGAATTGCTTTTTATTTTGTGTTGTCATCCGGGCCGAAGTGTAATTACTTCCCGCAAACAATTCACTCCGGGCTTCAATAATGAGTTTACCATTGGATTGAAAAGCATTTTGCGTTCTGCCAGTGTAGTTCTCCAGTTCATGATTTCCCCAGCCATTTCCTCCGGTTTCAAAGTTCCAATTGTTCTGGTTAATAGCAGTGCCCGAAAATTCATCACTCCAGGTAAGCGTATAGCCGGGGTAGTTATTTGGAGTGGTATAACCTGCATCATCTGTAGTAAGGTAATTGCCATCCATGGTTACAATGGTTCCTTTAACTGTTGTTGTACCAAGTGTACAATTTTTTGGATCACTCAGTTGCACCGTAAACTGCAGATCGGGTTGTCTTAAACTATCACCTTTTACCGAAACATCAAAATAGGCAAGTGTTTGCCCTGCGGCAACGGTAACAGTACCTGAAGCGGCTGTTATATCTTTAGGTGAAGCGGCAGTACCCGCCACCACCAGGTATTTGGTGGTGGCATCAAGCGTGCCGGCTTTATTTAAGTTTACGTAAAAACGCATGACATCATCCGTAATACTTCTTGCCTTTGATAAATCGGGGCAGGTGAGTATAGGCAACACTGCTACCGGTGGAGGCGGCGTAATTCCACCTCCGCTTTTTTTGCATGAGGCTTCAATATTTAATATTGCCAGTAAAAAAACAGCCAGCGAAAGTTTTATTGCGTGCTTCATATCTATCTGTAAATTTTTAAATTAATAAGACCTTAATGTAAAACTCCACCATCCGGCTCCGCCAATATTTACACCCAGCGTTAGCAGGTCATATCCGGCAGCATTGTGCGTTTCAGATAAAACATCATAGGTAATTGACGATGCCGGGCCACTGGTAACTTCACCACCATTTCTTACTTTTTGTAAACCGATATGTGCTCCCATACCAGCCACCGTAAGCTGCCCAAGATGATTTACACCGGCATCTGAAGTAAAGGTAAATTTAAATGTACCTGAACCCCAGGGTGCCTGCGCCGTGGTATAATTGGAAGAAGGCTGACAGTTTCCGCTGTTGTCTCCCAAATAACCATCACCAAAAAAATCTCCTTTGTTATCGTATACAAATGTGCCGTTAGCATCAAACGAAAAACTATACTCATCATTAAATTCGCAGGGCCTTCCTGATACTTCACCAGCACCGCTCGTCCACCAGTTACCTGCATCCGGCCCGGCATCACCAACTTTATAAGCACCTGCATCCGGATTTAATTTCCATTTTTTTGTGGTGCAACTAGTTATAAAACCCAGTTGTGTACCAACACATGCATTGGCATCGCTTTGAGCAATTACGATGTCTTTGCTGATTGAATCTAAACCACCATGCCCTGCACCATACATGGTAACTTTATAAGTGCCTGCAAATACAAAGCTGTATTTGGCAGAGTCCCCAATAATTAAAGAAGATGAATTACCGATACGCCAGTAAGGAATAGTAGGAGAGGTAGATTTATTTACAAACGTGATGTTATTGGGATTTGTACCCGGAACTGCCGCAAAATCTACTGTTGGCAATGCACCAAGGCCTGCTATATTTTCCTTTTTACAGGAAGTAAATGATAGCGCAACAAATGCTGCTATTATTGAAAAGCTTATCAGCTTATAATTATTTGTCATGATAAATGATTTTTAAAATATAAATTTTAATAGCCGGTATTTTGAACCAGTTTGGTATTATTTAATTCATTTAATGGAATTGGAAGCACTTCATTTTTACCTGCAGTGAATCCTACCGGTCCCAACACAGATGCGGCCTGACCTGTCCGTATCAGGTCAAAGTAACGATGCCCTTCTGTTGCAAGTTCCAACCTGCGTTCATTATAAATTCCCGGCAAAGAAACGGGTGTAGAAGATAGCCCAACACGTGCCCTTACAGCATCCATTAATTGTTGTGCCCTTGTTGTATTACCTGCGCCATGCATTAACGCTTCTGCTTCCATCAGGTAAGTATCAGCTACACGGATCTCAATATAATCATACGGATAATTTAAATCGGCTACGCCACCAAGCGTTGAACGGTAAGCTTGTTTTGGTGCAAATTTGTCAACAAAATAGCCAGTGTTCTGGTAACCTTTTTCATATGATCTGCCTGGCGCTGCATTGGTAATACTATCAATATTAGCCAAAGTATAAGGATACCTTGGATCATTTTTTATAGCATCCACCAATGATTGAGTTGCCGGGCAAAAACCCCAGCCAGCTACATAAGTAGGTCCATTGTAGTTTCTTGGTCCAACCATCTGCACCATTACATTGCCTTCAAATGCTCCCCATGCTCCCCAATCCTGGCGGGCTGATGAAGTATGTACAATTTCAAATATCGATTCGCTGTTGAATTTATTGGTAGGTTTAAAAATGTCGCCAAAATTTGGAAGTAACTTGTAACCGTATGCGCTGGTTCCGCCTGGTGTGCCATTTACATCAGCAAATTGTTGTGCAGCCTCTGCCCATTTTTGCTCATATAAATAAACTTTTCCTAACAAGGCTTTTGCTGCGCCTTTTGTTACACGTCCACCTTCCGTAGCCGGCGAAACCATATTAGGTAAATTGGGTTCTGCAATGGCTTCTTTTAAATCTGTTTCTATTTGAGCATAAACGTCTTCGGGTTTTGCCTGCACTACATTATAAATATCGGCTGTAGGAATTGGCCCGGTAACCAACGGAATGTTTTTAAATAAACGTACCAGGTCAAAATAATAATAGGCCCTTAGAAATTTTGATTCAGCAGTATATCTTCCTTTTAACTCTGCTGTAAGTCCGGGTACGTCGTCCATTTTTGTCAGCAATAGATTGGCTCTGTAAATACCTGTAAAGTTTCTGCCCCAAAGATCGCCTTGTGGCCCTTGTCCTGCGCTTACCGTAAAGTTGTCCCACACAGTCCAAACTACCTGGTCGGTAGCGCTACCGCCGCCCACACCACAATCGTCGGATGCTGTATTTAACAGTCCTACTTTATCTGAGTAGGTACTGCCGGTTTCAGATCCCAACGGATCATAGACAGATATTACGCCGGCAAAAACTTCAGCAGGAGTTTTATAATAATCAGATTCCAGGGTGGTACCACCACGTGGCTGCACATCCAGAAAGGTTTTTTTGCAGGCATGTAAAAACGGTAATGTTGCAAAAAGCAATGCGATATATTTAGTTGATTTTTTCATGTAAAACAATTTTTAAAATTTAGAAAGTAAGATTTAAACCAGCAGTAAACGATCTTGCCTGCGGATAAAACCCACGGTCGATGCCATAACTTCCGCCGCCAATTTCGGGGTCAAATCCTGTGTAGTTTGTAAAAGTTACCAGGTTGTTGCCGCTTACATAAACTCTTACTTTTTGCAAATGAGCTTTAGTAAGCAATGATTTTGGTAAAGTGTATCCTAGCTGAAGTACTTTTATTCTGAAGTAGTCACCATTTTCAAGATAGAAAACTGATGGGTTACTAAAGTTGTGATTAGGATCTGTATTGGTTAAACGGGGAAACGTAGTAGAAGTTCCTTCACCGGTCCAACGATTCAAAGCTTTTGTTGTCCAGTTAGCAGTAGGGATATCCAGCCTGCGTAAACCATTATAAATCTGGTTGCCGCCTGCTCCTTGTCCAAACAATACCAGGTCAAATCCTTTGTAGGCTGCACTTGCAGTAAAGCCATACGACCAGTTAGGTGTTGGGTCGCCAATAAATGTGCGGTCTTTTGTATCAATAACACCATCGTCGTTTAAGTCAGCCCATTTAAAATCACCCGGCTTTGCATTGGGTTGAATAAGTCCGCCTGTTTTATTCGTATAACTGTTTACTTCTCCAATATTCTGGAAGATACCCAGGGTTTCAAATCCATAAAATGCACCAATTGAATGGCCTACTGCAGTACGACTTAATTCAAACTGGCTGGATTGAACTTTTGCACCTGTCAAAAATTCCTTATCAGCACCCAGGTAAGTAATTCTGTTTTGCAGGTGCGAAATATTTCCTTTTAATTCAATTTTTACACCACCAATATTTTTGTTGTAACCCAACTCAATTTCATACCCTTTATTTTCCATATCAGCAACGTTGCCAATTGGACTACCGTTAGCACCCACATAACCCGGAAGCTGAACAGACAATAACATACCGCTGGTTTTTTTCTTGTACCAGTCGAATGTTAATGTAAGATTTTTTAACAGAGATGCCTCGAAGCCAATATCGGCCTGGCTGGTTTGTTCCCATTTAAGATCTGGATTAGCAGGGGCATTCGGACTATATCCAATACTGTATAAATCGCTGCTGCCATAAGTATAGTTACGTCCACCACCAATCGTAGATACATACTGGAAATCGCCAATATTATCGTTTCCGGTTATACCATACGATCCACGTAGTTTGAAGAATGTAATCACGTTATTTTCAGGCCAAAAATTTTCACGTGAAGCTACCCAACCGGCAGAACCTGATGGGAAATAACCGTATTTATTATTGCTACCAAATCTCGAAGAACCATCTCTGCGGACAATTCCGGTAAACAGGTATTTTTCATTAAAATTATAGGTTAAACGTCCGTAAACAGAACTCACTTTATGTGGCGTATATTCAGATCCCCAACCTATTCTGTCTGCAGCTACCACACTGTAGTTCATCGATGCATCATCAAAACTTCCAACTGGAATATTTTGATAAGTAACGCCACTGTTGCGGGAAAGATAGTTATCAAAGTATGCACCGGTACCAACCAAAGCGGTTAGGTTGTGCAATCCAAAACTTCGGGTATATGCAATTGTGTTTTCCCAGGTATAGTTAAGTCCACGATCACTTTCACGATAAAATGCGGTGTTCTTGCCAATTGAAGAAGCATTCAGATAATATAAGGGTGTAAAACTTTCGTTGCCCCAGAAAGAAAGTTTAGCGCCAATATTTGTACGCACTTTTAACCCTTTAATTGGAGTTATTTCAGCAAATGCATTACCTACCATATTATCTGACCAACCATTGTTGCCCAAATGGGTTTGAATGTAAGCCAACGGGTTCGACATTTCCTGTTGAACTATTGTAGAAATGCCATAAGGATTGCCAAAAGCATCTCTGCGTATACCAACACCGTTACTGTTATTGGCAGTGGGGGCATAAGGAGAAGCAGCAGCTTCGTTTGGATCTGTAATAACAGCTTTTGTAATAGGATCGAGGTTGATAGCTGAACTTAACACGCCGCCATATTCGCTATTGGTATTACCTATACCCAAACTTTTTATATGCGAATAGCCAACATTGGTACCAAGACTTAACCAGTCATTTATTTTATGATTGCCATTCAACCTGAAATTGAATCTCTTGTATTCAGAAATATCTGTAGCAACAATTCCTTCCTGGTCAAAAAGTCCAAATGAAGTGTAGAAAGTAGATTTATCGTTACCACCACTGATGCTAATTTCGTGATCCTGAATTTTAGCGCTGTTATTAAATACTAGGCTTTGCCAATCGGTGCCTTTGCCCAATGATTGCGGATTAGCATATAAAATGCTGCCACCACTATTTAAAGAAGCTTCATTTTGTAAAGTGGCATATTCCGTTGCATCCAACAGCTTTTGCTTTTTTGACGGAGCCTGTGTACCATAATAACCGTTGTAGCTAACAATAGATTTTCCGGCTTTACCTTTTTTAGTAGTCACCAGAATAACACCACTGGCAGCACGGGCACCGTAGATTGCAGCGGAAGCAGCATCTTTTAGCACTTCAATTGACTCAATGTCGTTTGGATTCAGGTAATCAATACCATTGATGTCAACGGGAATACCATCTACAACATACAGTGGATCACTGTTGTTAATAGAGGTAGTACCCCTGATTCGCAAGGTAGAGGAAGCTCCTGGCTGTCCTGAACTGGCTGCAATGGTTAAGCCGGAAGCACGGCCCTGCAAAAATTGCTCCACACGAACTATCGGCTGATTGTCGATGTCGCTGGCTTTTACACTGGAAATGGCACCGGTAACTACGCTTTTTTTCTGTGTACCATAACCAACAACTACCACCTCATCTATACTTGATATAAATGGTACCAGGCTTACATTTAAAGGTAATTCGGTAATCGCAATTTCTACCGGTGCAAAACCAAGGTTTGAAATCACTAATTTCTTTGCAGTGGGTAAAACTGTCAGGGAAAATTGCCCTTTACTGTCTGTTGTGGTTCCGGTTTTACTACCTTTTACCAGCACAGAGGCATTTGCAACCGGTTCTCCATTTTCGTTGGTAACTCTGCCCGTTACAGATTTGTTTTGTGCTGTTAAACTTGCCATGGCAAAAAAGGCAAAGCACAAGGAGAGAATTTTCTTCATAGCTTGATCGTTTTTAGTTTTTGGTGCTAATCGTTTTGTTTAAAATTTAATTGCGGATAAATTTTATCCTATATACATATAACTATTACACATAATCAGGTGGCTAACTGGCCAGCGAAACAACATTTATTGAAAAAGAATTGATTGTAATTTTCGGGAATGGGCAATCGTAAATGGACAGATACTCTTTATCAGAAAGATTTATTAACATCACAAGCATTTTATCGTTATTGACTTTAGCCATTAAACCAGCACAGTTTAGTGGACGGCTATTTTCATGTCTAAAATTAGAAGGATTAAGTACCTCAACCATGTATTTTCACCCATCACGACTACGTCATTTTATATAAATGCCTGATAATCAATAAAGACAAACTACGTCATAACTACTACACAATGCTGTATTGATTATTTTTTGATTTTTATTTTAAATACTTTTACCAAATGAAAGGATTGACGGTTGCTTTCTCACTCTTCCTATTAAATCAGGTAATTTTTGCCCAGAATACTATTGGACTACCACAGATTCTGAATTATAATACTGCCGATTTTAAAGGAGGTACCCAAACCTGGGATATTAAAGAAGACAGGCATGGAATTATGTATTTTGCTAATAATGAGGGGCTGATCAGTTTTGATGGCAGTCATTGGAATGTTTACCCTTTACCCAATAAAACAATTGCACGCTCATTATATATTAGTGATGATAATAAAATCTACATCGGTGGGCAGGATGAATTTGGTTACTTTATGGCCGATCAAAGTGGCGGACTGAAATATCATTCATTAAAAACGCTGATTCCGAAACCACAGAATCAATTTGCCGATATCTGGGATATTGAGCCATTTGGCGAATCATTATTTTTCAGAGCTACAGACCGCATCTTTGAATTAAAAAATAACATTATACAAGTGTATGCTTCGCAATCGGAATGGCGGTTTCTAAAACAAGCCGGATCGAGGTTGATTGCACAGGATAAAAATCAGGGTTTGCTGGAATATAAAAACAATGGTTGGTTCCCGATCGGTGTTAAAAAACCTTTTGATGATTTGTTGGTTTCTGGTTTAATTGAATGTGGCAAGGATAGTATCTTAATCAGCACGTTAAAAAACGGGCTGTTTATGATGATTCACGATTCGGTTAGTAAAATGAACACAGCCGCCGATGAAGAAATTTCAAACAATAAGATTTATACACTTGCAGCCATTAATAAAACAGAATTTGTAGCAGGTACTACATCTGGTGGATGCATAGTGATGAATTATAAAGGAACGATTGTTCAAAAAGTAGCTCACCTGGAAGGCTTGCAGAATAACAATGTACTTTGCCTGTATCTTGATAACAACAATAATTTGTGGACCGGCCTTAACAATGGAATCAGTTTTATTGCTTACAACTCCGCTATCAAATATATAAAACCGAATAAAACGAATGACCTTTCTGGTTATGCTACCAGGATTTTTGATAAAAAATTATATGTGGCAACCTCAGACGGAGCCCATGCCGTGTTGTTAACGGATCAAAACAAAGATTTAAGTTTTTCAAAAGGGGACTTTACTGAAATTAAAAACAGCGGGGGACAGGTTTGGCAGTTAGATGAAATAAATCAGCAATTGTTGATGGGCTACAATGATGGCGCCTTTGTGATAAAAAACGATGTAGCGGTGCCCATTGTGCAGGGGACCGGCGTTTGGCTATTTTCACCCACTTCCGCTATTTTTCCATCAAACACAATTTTAGCTGGTACTTACACCGGCCTTGAAATGCTGGGCTATGGCGAAAATAAATTTTATGACCTGGGTAAAATTGAAGGTGTGTACGAATCATTCCGTTTTTTGGCTATTGATAATAACAATGACATCTGGACATCTCATCCATATCGTGGCGTTTATAAACTTCAACTGTCTGAAGATCGAAAAAAATGTACAGCCGAATTGTTAACTGCTAAAGACGGATTACCGTCTTCATTGGGTAATTATGTATTTAAAATAAAAAAGCGGGTTGTATTTGCAACGGAGCAAGGCATGTATGAATATGATGCAGCTAACAAACACTTTGTACCTTCTGTTTTTTTAACACCCATTTTTGGTAAAATGGAAATCAGGTATTTAAACGAAGATGCCGACGGGAATATTTGGTTTTGCAGTGGCAAAAAAGTAGGCGTTGTTACATTCAATAAATTAGATGATGTAAAAGCATTTACCATTACTTATTTTCCTGAACTAACCGGGCAAATATTGTCTGGTGCAGAAAATATTTACCCGTACAATAAGGAGAATATTTTCATTGGTTCTGTAAAAGGAGTAATACATCTTAACTATGAAAAGTACATCAAGGTTAAATCGAGCCTGCAAATTTTTCTTAGCCAGGTAAAGGCAACCGGAGCTGCTGACAGTATCATATTTGGTGGGTATTTTAATGAAGGTAATAAATCAACGTTTTTTAAACAGGATGAAAAAGATATACTAAAATTCAGCAACAGTATTAATTCATTTCATTTTGAATATAGTTCGCCGGCATATGGTGTACAGAACAATATTGAGTATAGTTACCAGCTTGATGGATATGACCAGAAATGGTCGGCCTGGTCATCAAAAACAGAGAAGGATTATACCAATTTACCCAAGGGGAGGTATACCTTCCAGGTAAAAGCGCAAGACAACCTGGGCAATGAATCGGAAACTGTTTTGTATACTTTTGTTGTAAAGCCGGCCTGGTACAATACAATATGGGCTTATCTTTTTTATAGCCTAATCCTTTTATTAGCGGTGCATTTGCGAAATACATGGGAGCAAAAGAAATTATATGTACAGCGTATAAATTTTGAGGAAGAACAAAAAAGGTTGAAATATATTCACCAGTTGGAAATGGAGAAAAGTGAAAAAGAAATCATTAAACTACAAAATGAAAAACTAGCCAATGAAGTGTTTTTTAAAAATAGGGAATTGGCTGATGCAACCATGCACCTGGTAGAAAGAAGTGATGCACTTGCAAAGGTGAAAGATGAATTGCAAAAACTTTATAATAATACTGCCAATAAGCATGATGTAAAAAAGGCCATTCAACTATTGAATGATATTGAAAAAAATAACGATAACTGGGAGCAATTTGCTTCTCATTTTGATGAGGTAAATAACGATTTTCTAAAGAAACTAAAAACCATCCACCCCGGACTTTCCAATAAAGATTTGAAAGTATGTGCCTACTTACAATTAAATCTTTCTTCCAAAGAAATGGCACAACTGATGAACGTATCATTACGAGGTGCTGAAATAAGCCGATACCGCCTCCGTAAAAAACTGCAAATACCTAAAGAACAATCACTCAACGATTTTTTGAATGGCATAGTATAGTGGGTGTTCATTATATTATATATGTGGATTTTGTTTGCCTAAAAATATATGGAAATATTTTCCTGAATTCCAACTTTTAATAACGTAAGCGCTTACAAAACCAACAGCAATATTTCAGTAGAGTGGGGAGTGGAAAACGAAATAAATATGGTGAAATATGAAGTTGAAAATCAGTAGATGGAGCAACTTTTTCTTATCAAAATACAAAAAATGTTGTTGGTAATAACATTGCTAACAACATTTATAGATGGATAGACGTTAATGCGGTTGAAGGCACAAATTTTTACAGGATTCAATCATTTAATAGAAACGGAACTACAAAAAATAGCGAAATTGTAAAAGTAGCTATTGAGAAAACAACGGGAAGTTTCAGTGTTTATCCTAACCCGGTATCAGGAAATGTAATCAACTTATTGATGAACAATCAACCAGCAGGTGCTTACCAGGTTAAACTAACCAATATTAGCGGTCAGGTATTATTGGTAAAAAGTTTTAAAAGCAATGGTAATACCATCTTGATTTAATAAGTCCAAAGGACTACGTTGAAATCTTAGATGGTATTATACCGATTGCAAATCGCATTGGACTAAATAACGGTATAATCGGTATAACTGTACCGAGTCACTGAATACAGGTTTAAAATTAATTACAGGTATTTATCAGTTGGAAATAATCGGAGATAATAATAACAAATACACAAAAAGTATTTGTACAGTAATATAAAAAAAATAAAGAAATAAAAATTCAGATCCTACAATGAAAAAGCACTTCATTTTCGTAATGTTAATTGGACTCCTTACACTTATTACAAAAACATATGCTCAGAATATAGGCATCAATGAAACCGGCAATTTGCCCGATACCAGTGCAATGCTTGATATCAGCAGCTCAACCAAAGGATTGCTTTTACCAAGAATGACAACAACTCAAAGAAATGCGATACCATTACCAGCTAACGGCCTGGTAATTTATAACACCACATTAAATGCATTTAATTTAAATACAGGTACACCTTTATCTCCCAACTGGGAAGTTATCTCCTCAGGAACTGGTGCTACAACTCATACACTTTCCAGCTCAGCAAACACCCTAACCAGTACAGTTAATGGCATCGCAGCAACTGCACCAACCGTAAACACAGTAGCTAATTCAAGCAGTGTAAATAACCTTACAACTACAGTGAATGGCATTAACGGATCGGCAGTTACAATGGTAAATGCAGTTGCCAATACCAGTAGTGCCAATAACTTATCAACAACTGTAAATGGTGTTTCAGGTTCCACTGTATCGATGGTAAATTCTATAAGCAACACGAGTAGCACAAATAATTTAACCACAACCGTCAATGGTGTTGCTGGTACCGCAGTACCAATTATTAACAGCAATGCATTGGCACTGAGTGGTAGTAATATTACAAGTACAATCAATGGTATTGCTTCATCTGCGCTGGATTTAACACCTGCAATTAATTCAACTGCATGGAAACTAACCGGCAATAACGGTACTTCAGCAACTACAAATTTTATTGGTACAACAGACAATGTTGATTTTATAACTAAAACAAATAATACAGAACGATTAAGGATAACCGGAACTGGTAATGTTGGAATTGGCATTAACAATCCCACCTACAAGTTACAGGTGGTTTCAGCAGCGAATCCTTTATTACTATCAGGCGTACAAAGTGGCACCAGCACAGACAGTCTGCTAAGTATTAACACAGCTACAGGAGTTGTGCGCTATATAAGTTCAGATAGGTTTGCAAGCAGTGGTAGCTCTGGCGGTAGCGGTTGGAACCTGACTGGTAACAGTGGAAACACAGCCTCGAGTTATCTGGGCACAAGCGATGGGCAGCCAATTACATTTAAAGTAAATGGTATGGTAGCCGGTTACCTTGGTCTCGACGGTTGGTCCTATGCTACATCATATGGAGTTAGTTCAAATGCTGGTTATCAAAGTACAGCAATTGGAGCAGGTGCAACCGCCAATACCAATAACCAGTCTACTGCTGTTGGGTATGGCTCAGAAGCTAAAGGTTTTCAAAGCCTGGCCATTGGCGCATCAGCCTATACCGGCGCTCAAAATCAGACAATCGCTATAGGTTACAATAGTAATGCAAATGCATTTCAATCGATCGCTATTGGTGCAGGAGCCACTACCTCTTCCAATAACAACACAATGGCTGTAGGAAATGGTGCCAATGCTACCGGTTACCAGGCAACAGCCGTTGGTAACGGTGCAAATGCTACTGCACTAAATTCGACGGCTATTGGAAACGGAGCTTCATCTACCATTGACAATTATATTTCAATTGGAAATACAACAGTATCAGCCATCCGCGGCCAGGTGAATTTTACTACTTACAGTGATGGCCGGTTTAAAAGAAATATTCAGACTGACGTGCCTGGCCTTGATTTTATTATGAAATTAAGGCCGGTTACTTACAACTGGGATATTCATAAATTTAATGCATACACGCTAAGTGATACTTACAATGCAACGCACGCAGGTTATAATCCTGATAAAGATGAAGAAGCAGCAATTCTTAAAAAAGAAAGCATTACATACACAGGTTTTATTGCGCAGGAAGTTGAAAAAGCAGCACAGGATTGCAAATTTAATTTTAGTGGCGTATTAAAGCCCGTTTCGGATAAAGATGCCTACAGCCTTAGCTATGCAGAGTTTGTTGTTCCCCTGGTAAAAGCTACCCAGGAATTAAACAGCGACTACGAAAAACTCAACAACAAAATAAATGAACAGCAAAAATTGATAGAACAATTGCTGGAAGAAGTAAAAGAGTTGAGAAAGAAAAAGTAATAAAACCCTAAACCCATACCCATTACCCACTGCCGCAAATTGCGGCAGTTTTTTTGCCATTATTTTTGAATAGAAATCAGCTGGTATAAAGATGGCTGGTTAAATAATCGTTGCGGAATTTACCAGCAGGGTCATAGGCGTCTACCAGTTCTTTAAAATCAGGTAGTTGACTATACCTGGATTGTATCAGGTGTGAAGGCATGGTAAATAGCTTGCCCCAATGAGGTGTTGGTTTAAATGGTTCAAGCTGTGCTTCCATCAGTGGAAGTAGTTTCATCACAGTTTCCTGCTCTCGTTTCCAGGTGGTATGAATGGCTACGCAAGTTTGATTATAACATGGACTCATCCATAACTGATCCGCAGCAATGGTTCTTATTTCTGAAACAAAAAGATGAGGTGAGATTTTTTCCTGCAATTTTTCAACAGCCATGATGGCATCATAAGCATAGGCAATGTCGACGAAGTATTCACTTTGTAATTCCTCGCCGGCGCTGGGTTTAAAACCCATTTTAAAATGGGGTAACCTGTCAAACCACGGTCCTCTAATACCCATTTGTTCGGTGCAGTTTTCGGCTGATTCATTTTCGAGTGGATGCATATTTTTTGTTGCCGCTACAGCACCAAACAAATCCGGAATTGGAAGGCTGGCATGCGCCGGTGTTACAATATTTTTAATCCACACTTCATTGATGAGCTGGTTTTTCCAATTGGTAAATAGGCTTACACTATAACCTGCAGATGCAATGGTATTAAAATTTTGGCCCAGTTCTTTCATGGGTAAATTAAGATAAACCAGTTGTTGCATATCAAAGGCAGGAAGCAAATCAAGTGTGATTTTTGTCAATATTCCAATAGCGCCCAAGGCAACTACTGCACCATAAAATTGCTCGTCATTGTTGTTTTTTGATAAAGTAATCAAATCTCCACTAGCATTTACAAACTCAATGGCTGATACACCTGTGGAAAGATTTCCGTTCATCATTCCCGAACCATGCGTGGCTGTTGCGATGGCGCCTGCAATGGTTATATGAGGTAAGGATGCCAGGTTGTGTAAAGCATACCCGTTTTTGTGCAGGTAAGGAGCTAGTTCACCATAACGCATGCCCGCTTCAACCGTTACGGTATTGGCTGTTTTATCAAGAGATACTATATGGTTAAGTCTTTCAAGCGAAATAAGTTTTTCTCTGCTGTCTGCTATATCGTTGAATGAATGTTTTGACCCAAGTGCTTTTATCCGTGTACTTTGTTGAACAATTGACTGCACTGCAGCTACAGTTTCCGGATACAGGATATTCGATGTTCCGTAAGTTAAATTGCCCGACCAGTTTGTTAAATGCCCTTCCATTGATTGCTGATTTTTTCAGGTTGAAATAATGCAAATCTCTTGATAATATTCAATCAAACCGATGAATTAAAATACCAATTATTTATTAAAGAAATTGGTTCAGATTTAGCCGACAGTGCCAAACATTATTCAAAGAAGATTTTTAAAAATAAAAAGCAATATGCCCATTCAGAAATACTTCCGGCATATTGCTATTAAAAATTTGTTTGGCAAACCTTGTTAGACTCTTGTATCGTCAAAATCCAAATCCTGTTGGTCTTTGTTTGACCAGTCCTGCAGGGCCTCTTTCACTTTTTCTCCTAATGTTTTATGATCTTCGTGGTCTGGATTTTCTTTAAGTTTATCCTGTTGATCATCTTCATTTTTAGGAGTATTTGCACCGCCTTCCTGTGCTCCACCCGGTGCATAAAGCAACTTGTTTAAGTATGTCATAGTATTATATTTTAAGTAATTAATTGCTTTTATAAATTTAACCAATTTTCCTGAAGGAGTAAAATGCTGAACGTTAAAAAAAACGATTGGCTAAATTAAATGGAGTGTATTAACACGATTCCCAAATTTGAAAGCCAGCTTATTGTTCATTTTTAATAAACCCTTTATCCTTTAAATCCTTATATACTTTTTCTCCAATTTTCTGGCCATATTGCCGACCCGCCTCCATACTTTCCTGCATAATTGCCGGCATATTGGCAATTACTTTTTTACCAAGCGCTGTTTGATAAAAGTCAATGAGCTGTTGTATCTCAGTTTCGGTGTAATATTTTTCATAAATAGGTATTACCATATTAGTAATAGCATCTGCATCCAACTCTTTTTTAAAATTATCCCAGAATTCGTCCGGTACATCCGTATATGTTTGCTTAAAGCTGGTTATCATATTTCCCGCAACCTGTACACCAAGGTTTCCGGAGCCCGTTAGTTCAAGCAGCTTTTTAATGTTATCCGTTTTAATATTTGATTGCGAAAATGCAACTGCCATAAGCAGGAATGATAGGGTTAGGAGATAAATTTTTTTCACTTTAATGTTGGGTTTAGATAATTAAATGTGCATTGGTTTAAATAAAAAGCCAATGTTTAAATGTAGGTTATTTATGATAAAGTAACACAGGTTTAAATCCCTGAAAATCGAGATTGGGTGTTAACGCGAGATAAATACCAGCAAACAAAAAAGCTTCTGCGTATGCAAAAAAATGTTGGTTGAATTTATTTAATAGAAGCCCCCTGGTCTATCCAGCAACGGATAAGGTCCCGCTCTTCCGGTGTGATGCCGGTTTTATTATTCAGTGGCATTGTTTTCGTAATTACCACCCGTTGCATAATCTTGTCTTTTAATTTTTGAATGTCTTCCGGTGTGTCATATACCACACCATTGGGTGGAGCTGTATACACATCATCTGTAGGGCGGGAGGAATGGCAACTGATACATCGTTTATTGATTACCTGGTTAATAGCGGTAAAGCTTACTACTTCTTTACATTCACCGGTTACTTTTTGAGGGGCAGATATAAATGCTGCCGCCAGCAAAATGATAACTGAAACAGGTAATACCCATACATTGTATTGCCCTTTTTCTTTCAGGTTCAGCCAATGTTTTACACCTGCAGTACCCAATGTAATAACAGCTAAAATGACCCATGGATATTGAAAGCCAAAAGTAGATGGAAAGTGATTACTTACCATTACAAATAAAACCGGCAGTGTAAAATAATTATTGTGTAAAGATCTTACCAATGATTTTTTTCCAAGTGTAGGATCAAGTGGCAGCCCTTCTTTGGCGGCCTTTACCATCGCCTTTTGCGAAGGGATAATGATGAAGAAAACGTTGGCAACCATCAGCGTGCCAATCATGGCGCCAAAATGTATATAAGCAGCACGTGCACTAAAAACATGACTATAGAAATATGCGAATCCAATTGCAATAACAAATCCAATCAATGCAAACCAAAGGCCTTTTTTTACCAATGGCGATTTACAAAGCAAATCGTAAATAAACCAGGCTGCAATAAAAGAACCGATGCCAATGCCAATTCCTGCGGCCGAAGAAATGTTCAACACATTGTTATCAATCAGCATGGCCCGGGCATTAAAATAGTACACCACAAACAATAAACTAAAACCAGATACCCAGGTAAAATAAGCTTCATATTTAAACCAGTGTAAATGTTTGGGAATCGTTTTAGGAGCTACCTTGTATTTTTCCAGGTAATAAAATCCGCCGCCATGAACGGCCCATAAGTTACCTGCCAGTTCGTCCCTTACATCCTCTGTACGGTTTAAAGCATTTTCTAAAAAAACAAAATAAAAGGAGGCGCCAATCCATGCAATGCCAAATGTTATGTGCATTAGGCGTATTACAATATTCAGCCATTCCATCAGGTGCCCTTCCCAGGGTGTAGCCTTTACCAGCAGCCAGGTATACGCAATTATTAGTACAATCACCAATACCATTGATGTATAAAGAAATCCTTTTGAAAGTATAATGCCCTCTTTATGTTGTTCACCATTTGTATGGGTGTCAGCAGTTTTCTTGAGGGAATTAAATTGATAAGTCATGATGGTTAACATCAGCAGTATAAAACCAAGGACACCATAAATCAACGCAGTCAGCATATTGAATAAATTGTTAATTTCTCATAAAAAATGCTTCAGTAATTCAGCATTGGTTAAATCGGGTGCATTTCAAATTATCGCTGGCTGGTGGAGATGCCAGCCTGGGCAGTCAGCCGTGGGCGGTGTCCTCACCGCCCACAGTGTTACAAGTAAAGCAATAATTTGAAATGCACCCGTTAAATCACAATTTAAAATATTGTTTTGTATTTTTATCGATTCATTTAATAACCATTTTAAATAACCGCATTTGTTAGTAATACATAGCAATCAAACTGTTTTTGCTGATGGCATCCGGGAAGCATTTGTATCCATCGAAAATGGAATTATAAGTGCAATAGAAAATAGCCTGCCTGCCGGAAATGGTTATACGCTGATAGACGCAAAGGATTTAATATTGATGCCTGGGGTAATTGATCCTCATGTACACATCAACGAACCCGGCCGAACAGAATGGGAGGGTTTTGATACTGCCACAAAAGCTGCCATTGCCGGCGGTGTTACCACCGTTATAGATATGCCTTTAAATGCATCTCCGGTTACAACTACCGTGAACGCTTTTGAAGAAAAACTAACTGCTACCGATAATCAGTTGCATTGCAATGTAGGTTTTTGGGGAGGCATTATTCCGGGTAATGTAAATGAAATAGAGGGGTTGATTGAAAAAGGCGTGCTAGGCTTTAAAGCATTTTTAACGCATTCGGGTATTGATGAATTTCCAAATGTAACAGAAGCTGATTTACGGAAGGCTATGCCAATAATTGCCCGGCATGGTTTGCCATTATTGGTTCACTGCGAATTAACTGATGATATTCAAAGGTCAACAAACAATGTAACAGACTATACCAATTATTTGAACACCCGTCCCAAAAAATGGGAAGACGATGCCATTGCATTGATGATCCGGTTAAGTGAAGCATTTGATTGTTGGGTACATATCGTTCATTTATCATCTGCCAATGGCATTGGGTTGATAAAGGAAGCAAAGGACCGGGGTGTAAAAATCACCGTTGAAACCGGCCAGCATTATTTGTATTTTAATGCAGAAAATATTGGCGATGGACAAACCCAATTTAAATGTGCGCCACCGATACGTGAACTGGAAAATAATGAACAGCTTTGGCAGGCATTAAAAAGCGGGCTCATCGATTTTGTTGCTACGGATCATTCACCCGCTACACCTGCATTAAAAGAAACAGAAAGTGGTAACTTTATGAAAGCCTGGGGTGGCATTGCATCCTTGCAGTTTGCGTTACCGGTATTGTGGACAGCGGCTAAGAAGCACGAATGTAATATGGAAGATATCGTTAAATGGCTCTGCGAAAATCCTGCAAAACTGATTGGCAAATCAGCCAGTAAAGGAAAAATAGCAGTAGGATTTGAAGCTGATCTTGTCTTACTGGACAGTGCTGAATTGTTTACGGTTGCAGAAAATATGATTCAGCATAAACATAAAGTAACGCCCTATCTAAATGAGGCACTGTTGGGAGTAGTAAAGCAAACTTATATCGCCGGATCATTGGTATACGACAACGGAAAATTTGTGAAACTCAATTCCGGTAAAAAGGTATTTTTTTAGTTTGTTTAAAATTGCATGTTAATTTCATAGGTACTAACAATTAACCGGTTTTTCTTTTCGGCCTGGTAAAAACAAACAGGCTTTCATAAAAGTTGAAAAGAAAAATAAGGCAAAATTGTTTTTTCCGATTTTTAATAGTTGGATAAAAATTTAATATTATGGCAGCACCTGAATTTACAAAAATGATTGACATTGCCGCTGAAAAGTTAGGTGGCGAAGTGTTGCTTTGCAGCGATGATTTTTTTGCAGAAAAGGAAAACCTGATAAAACCGGGACGTGGTATTTTTATTGCTGATAAATATACCGATCGTGGAAAATGGATGGACGGCTGGGAATCCAGAAGAAAAAGGGGACCGGGTAACGATTGGTGCATTATTCAACTGGCAACTCCCGGTATCATTCATGGAGTTGATATTGATACCAATTATTTCCTGGGTAATCATCCTCCATTTGCATCTGTGGAAGCAGTGAATATGCACGGAAAAGCAATTGAAGATTATGAAGATTTGGCCTGGATAGAAATACTACCAAAATCCGCTTTGGATGCTGGTTCTCAAAATCTGTTTGAAATAGAAGACAGGAATATTTACACCCACCTGCGCCTGAATATTTTTCCCGATGGTGGCGTTGCAAGGATGAAGGTATATGGCGAAGTAGTGCAGGATTGGGACAGCCTTAGGGAAGAAAAGGAAGTTGACCTGGCAGCGGCAGTGCATGGTGCCAAATCTATACTTTGCAATGATATGTTTTTTAGCCACATGGATAATCTGTTAATGCCAGGCCGGGGAATCAATATGGGAGATGGCTGGGAAACCAAACGCAACCGCACACCTGATAATAAAGATTGGGTAATTGTAAGGCTGGCCCATCCGGGATTAATACATCGGATACTAATTGATACTTTTCATTTTAAAGGAAATTATCCTGATAGCTGTATGATTGAAGCATGCCACATTGCTAACGGAGAAAAACAAGATTTCACAAAAGATGAAGTTGCCTGGACAGAACTATTACCACAGGTAAAACTAAAGCCCGATCATGAACATTTTTATATAAATGAAATTGTACCACATGAACCTATCTCTCATGTGCGGCTAACAATTTTTCCGGATGGTGGTGTTAGCAGAATGCGGCTTTTTGGTACGCCGCAATCTTTGTAATATAATGCTTTTCATGATTTTTTGATTTAGCCTTAAACTTATTGTATGACCTTACATGAACTAAATTTATTACCGGTTGAGGAACTATGGGAAACCCTGTTCAGGTGTTGTGGTTCTACAGCATGGGTAAATAAAATGATGGGCTTTTTTCCCATGGATGATTTGGTAGAAATGCTGGAAGATGCAGAGGAACAATGGTACACCTGTAAAGAAGCAGATTGGAGGGAAGCATTTACACATCATCCAAAAATTGGCGATGTCAATTCATTAAAAGAAAAATTTGCATCCACCGCTCAATGGGCAGAAGGAGAACAGGGCGCAGTAAATATAGCCACAGAAGAAACGCTGGTAGCTTTACAGGAAGCTAATAAGAAATACGAAGATAAATTTGGCTACATATTTATTGTTTGTGCCACCGGAAAATCGGCACAAGAAATGCTGGATATTTTAAATGAACGTTTGTCAAATACACCGGAAACGGAAATAGCCATTGCGATGGATGAACAAAATAAAATCACCTTACTTCGCTTACAAAAATTAGTTTTATGAGCCAGATAACCACACATGTATTAGATACTTCTAGGGGAAAACCAGCCTGGGGTGTACGCATCATGTTAACACAAAAAGTAGGTGTAGAGTGGATTACCTACGCCAAAGGCATTACCAATAACGACGGAAGGATAATGAACCTTTTGCCGGATGAGGACGAACTGCCTTTAGGCATTTATAAAATGACCTTCGATACATTGCATTATTTCAGTACCATGGATGTAGAAAGTTTTTACCCGTCTGTTGAAATTATTTTCGAAATAAAAACCTTGGATCATTACCATATCCCTTTATTGATCAGCCCCTTTGGCTACTCAACTTACCGCGGTTCATGATGTAAGCAACAAGTCGCCAAAACTTTCTAAAACTAACAATCTTATATGAATTTTTCAATTACGGATCAGGATAAAACTGCTTTGCTGACTCAGTTGCAAACAGCCAATTTAAAATTTCAAAAAACTTATCCCGGCGATAAGCCCGACAGGCAGGCAGTACATACTGTCTATGGCGGCGCCAATTTATTTAAGTCGGATACCACGGTTAAAATGGGAGAAATTGCACTTCGTAATTTAAATACGTATGCACCCAATTTTGTAGTGCTGGCAAATGTGCTGCAGTTGGATGGCTACCAGCACCTGCCACATCTTGAAAAAGATATTGAAGCGCTTACGAAAAAGCTGGACGCTATGACGGAGCCAGAAAGAAAAACAGAAGCCGCCTGGTTGTCGTATTCAGTATATAATAAAATCATCAAAAAATTAAAAGCAGAAGCCATCGAAGATTTCAGGATAGATTTTGAAGATGGTTTTGGTAACCGTCCCGATGATGAAGAAGATGCCACAGCCGTAACTGCTGCCAATGAATTAGCGATGGCAATGAAAAACAAAACCATCTCGCCATTCATCGGCATTCGTATAAAACCATTTACCGAAGATCTGAAGTCTCGTGGTGTTCGTACCCTCGATATTTTTCTTACCACTTTATTAAAACAAACAAACGGCGTACTGCCAGAAAACTTCGTGGTGATGTTGCCGAAAGTAACCATTCCCGAACAGGTAATTACGCTGGTTCGTTTGTTCGAA
Organism: Ferruginibacter sp.; assembly: GCA_040002495.1. Taxonomy (GTDB): domain Bacteria; phylum Bacteroidota; class Bacteroidia; order Chitinophagales; family Chitinophagaceae; genus Ferruginibacter. The sequence goes on along the minus strand of JBDUEK010000024.1, from coordinate 44,961 downwards.
ATCATTGAAAAGCAAAATGGCTTGCAGCCAGGTTCGCTTAAAATGGAAACCATGGTAGAAGCCACGCAAATAGTGATGGATGAAGAGGGCCGCAATCCATTGATGCGCATTGTAAGGGCAGGCGAGGGCCGGTTAATTGCTGCACATTTTGGCACTTATGATTATACGGCATCCTGTGGCATCACCGCCAAATATCAAACGATGGCACACAGTGTTTGCGACTTTGCACATCATGTTACAAAAGTTGCGTTGGGCAGCACCGGCATATTTTTAAGTGATGGTGCCACCAACGTAATGCCCATTGGTCCGCATCGTGGCGACAATCTTACGTACGAACAACTCAGCGAAAACCGGGAGTCGGTTCACAATGCCTGGCGCATTGGTTTTAAACACACTACACATTCATTGATCAACGGTTTGTACCAGGGTTGGGATCTCAATCCGGCACAGGTTCCCATGCGTTATGCGGCCACTTATAATTTCTTTTTAAGCAGTTACGATGATGCGGCATTCCGGCTTAAAACATTTGTTGACCGTGCCGCCATCTCTACGTTAACCGGCGATATTTTTGATGATGCCGCCACCGGTCAGGGCCTGCTAAACTTTTTCCTGAAGGCCATGAACTGCGGAGCCATTACAGAAGAAGAAGCATTGGTAACCGGCCTCACCATCGAAGAAATTCGTAGCCGCTCTTTCTACAGAATCCTTGAAGGAAGAAGGGCAAAAAAATAAAAGCTCCCCTCTCCTTTGGAGAGGGGTTGGGGGTGAGGTCAATACACCTACAAAACCTAACATTAATCATTTTATTGTAACTTTAAGAAAGCTGAAAGTAATGATTTTTGTCCAGGCAGTTAAGCAATGTGCAACTTCACAGGCGTCGCACACTTGTACATCAGTTATTAATCAGCACATCAAAAAATAATTAGTATCCTTTTCAAAATTGATAACATTTAGAGAAAAGAAATCATCATTAAATAACATCTCTTTTGAACATGCTAATGCATTTAGAAAAGGGCAGACCATGAAATTCATTTTAAATAATAAGCAAATAAATACAACCTTACCTGCCGGTACACTCTTACTGGATTTTGTCCGGTATCAGCAGCATTTGATGGGTACAAAAATTGGTTGTAGAGAAGGCGACTGTGGCGCATGTACCGTGTTGGTTGGCGAGCTGATCAATGATGAATTGGTGTACCGGTCCGCTACTTCCTGCCTGATGCCCATCGGAAATGCAAGTGGTAAACACATCGTAACCATCGAAGGAGTAAATGTAGAAGGCCTCAATTTTATACAGCAGGCTTTTGCCGAAGAAGGTGCCACCCAATGCGGATTTTGTACACCAGGTTTCATCGTATCGCTGGCGGGCTTTTGTTTAAATAATGCTTCAGAAAAACAAAGTGGTATCGATGCCGTAAATGGAAATATCTGCCGTTGTACCGGTTATAAATCAATCGAAAGGGCTATAGCTAAAATAGAAGGAAAACTGGAAAAACGAAATGGCCAGGATGCCATCTCATTTGCAATCGAAAATAATATTTTACCAGCCTGGTTCAGCACAATCAAATCGAGGTTAATTGAAGTAGCGTTACCTGCAAATGGACAGGTACACAGCAACCAACAACAATCAAAATTTTTAGGTGGAGGCACCGACCTGTATGTGCAGCAACATGAAACAATGGTGAATGCGGAGATTGAGTTTTTGTTCAACAAATCATCATTGAACGGGATAATGCAGCAGGGCAATAAATGTATCATGGGCGCCTCGGCTACTGTTTCAGATATGCTGGAGTCTGCAATTTTTACAACAAATTTTCCTTCACTACACAAGTACATCAAATTAATATCATCTACACAAATCCGCAACATGGCAACGGTTGCAGGCAACTTTGTAAATGCTTCTCCAATCGGTGATCTTACAATATTCTTCCTTGCATTAGATGCTCAATTGATCTTAAGTGACGGTGACAAAAAACGAACATTGCCGTTAAGGAAATTGTACAAAGGATACAAGGATTTGGATAAGCAACCAACAGAATTTATAGAACAAATCTGCTTTGAAATACCTGCAAAAACTGACCTGTTCAATTTTGAAAAAGTTTCCAAAAGAACCAACCTCGATATTGCCAGTGTAAATACGGCCATCCATATTTCAATGAGCGGCGATGTGGTTGCAAACGCTGGTATTTCCGCTGGCGGCGTTGGCCCGGTTCCGGCCTATCTTTCAGCAACGTCCGAGTTTTTAAAAGGTAGAAAAATCACGACTGAACTGGTCACTGAATTAATTGCATTGGCTCAAACAGAAATTTCACCCATCAGCGATGCAAGGGGTACGGAAACCTATAAACGATTATTACTGGCACAGTTGATAAAGGCTCATTTTATTACATTATTCCCGGCCTTACCTGTTAAAACATTATTGCACACAACATGAAGAATATAGATTCATATACTCATACAAGAGGCGAGTCCATTTACCTGGATGATATACCCGTGGTAGCAGGCACATTGTATGCCGCTTGCTTTGATTCACCGGTTGCTCATGGTAATATTATTAAGCTGGATGTAAGTAATGCGGAAAAATGCCCGGGAGTAATTAAGGTGCTTACCCACAATGATATTACCGGCGAAAACCAGATTGGTGGCATTGTACCCGACGAAGAATTACTGGCGCATCACCAGGTACATTTTTGTGGTATGCCCATTGCCCTGGTCATTGCAGAGACCGAACACCAGGCAAAGGCCGCCTTAAAAAAAATAATAATAGAAATTGAACCGCTGCAGGTAATTACAGATCCAAGAGAAGCTGCTGCAGCCGGTGAATTAATTGTGCCGCCACGTACATTTAAATTAGGCGATTCCGCAGCAACATGGCCAGCCTGTGAATATATTTTCGAAGGTAAAGCAGACACTAACGGACAGGAACACCTGTACATCGAAACCCAGGGTGCCTATACTGTACCCCAGGAAAATGGATTGATCAAAGTGTATTCATCTACACAAGGGCCTACCGCAGTACAAAGAGCCGTAAGCCGTGTTACGGGCTTGCCCATGCACCAGGTAGAGGTAGATGTTACCAGGTTAGGTGGCGGCTTTGGTGGTAAGGAAGACCAGGCAAATACCTGGGCTGCATTGTGTGCGTTGGCTACCCATGTTTTAAAACGTCCCGTAAAATATGCACTCGATCGCATGGATGATATGCGTATGACCGGTAAGCGGCATCCATATTCATCTGATTTTAAAATAGGCCTGAATAAAGATTTAAAGATCATCGCTTATGAAGTAACCTTTTATCAGAATGCAGGTGCTTCGGCAGATCTTTCCCCGGCGGTAATGGAACGTACCTTATTTCATGCAACCAATACTTATTTTGTTCCCAACATAACGGCAAAGGCATTTAGCTGCCGTACCAACCTGCCGCCCAATACCGCTTTCAGGGGTTTCGGTGGCCCGCAAGGAATGTTTGTAATAGAGTCGGCCATTGCAAAAGCGGCGGATGAATTAGGAGTGGCAGCTTCGGTGATACAACAAAAAAATCTACTGCAAAACGGTGATGAATTATCATACGGACAAAAGGTAGAAAGCGATGCAAATGAATGTTGGGATAAAGCAATCAGCTTGTATGACTATGATGGTTTGCAAAAAGAAACAATCGAATTCAATTCTAACAACGAAATATATAAAAAGGGGATTTCAATGATGCCGGTATGTTTTGGTATTTCATTTACCAACACCATGATGAACCAGGCAAGAGCGTTGGTGCATATATATACAGATGGCAGTGTAGTAATAAGTACCGGCGCAATTGAAATGGGACAGGGCGTAAACACAAAGATGCTACAAGTGGCTGCTCAAACTTTTTCTATTGATCCATCCAGGATAAAAATAAATAGCACCAACACTTTTCGCATTGCCAATACTTCTCCTTCAGCCGCAAGTGCTACTGCTGATTTAAATGGTAAGGCAACGCAAATGGCTTGCGTAGAGTTATTAAAAAGATTAAAGGAAGTTGCTGCCAGCGAATTAAAAGTTGAGCCGTCGGCTATAACAATCGTGGATGAATATGTATATGCAAACGGCACCAAAACAACCATTGGCTGGAACCAATTGTTATTAACCACTTACAGTAAAAGAGTATGTTTATCGGAGCATGCACATTATGCCACACCGGGCATTCATTTTGATAAATCCAAAGAAAATGGCCACCCATTTGCCTATCATGTTTATGGCACGGCAATAACAACGGTTACGGTTGATTGCATCAGGGGAACTTATGAATTGGACGCCGTTAAACTGGTACATGATTTTGGCAGCAGTATGAATCCATTAATTGACCGGGGGCAAATTGAAGGTGGACTAGTACAGGGCATTGGCTGGATGACGATGGAAGAAATAATGTATGACGCAAACGGGAAATTAAAAACCAATGCACTATCCACTTATAAAGTGCCGGATATATATTCAGTGCCAAAAGAGATCGCCATTGAATTTTTAAAAACGGAGAAAGAAAACCTGGCCATATTTAAATCGAAAGCAGTAGGCGAACCACCGTTGATGTATGGCATCGGTGCATACTTTGCTTTGCGCAATGCCATTAAAAGTTTCAATCCCAATTCAAGTCCGGCTTTTGATGCTCCCATGACACCGGAAAAAGTATTGATGAATTTATATGCCGGTAACACAGCAACCTCAGCCATAACAAAAGACAGCATCACACCGGAACTAATTGAAAAGTAATGCTCATACAAAAAGTAAAAATTAATTCGTGTAATTCGTTCCTAAAAAATTCGTGTAATTGCATTTAAAAAATCAGGGTAATTAAATTCATGCACAAACAACTACCAGCATGGCAATTAATACAACAAAGCCTTCAGCAAAATATTGCTGTTATGTTGTTGTACGTAATTGAAAGCAAGGGTAGCAGCCCTGGCAGGCAGGGCTTTATGATGGTAGTGAATGCAGATGGAGATATGATTGGTTCGCTGGGTGGCGGCATTATGGAACACAAATTTATAGAACTAGCCAAATCTAAATTAGTAGAGTCTTTAGAAGAAGTTTCCATTCATAAACAGTTACATGATAAAGTATCAGCAAAGAATCAAAGTGGAATGATTTGCTCCGGCGAACAAACTATATTTTTATACAGTGTTTACGAAGGCGATATAGACTCCGTAGTTGCGTTGATCCGCTCATTGGAAAATAATGAAAATGGCACACTTCAATTATCACCACAGGGAATTACCTTCTCGGTAGATATACCTTCCACAGATTTTAGTCTGGAAGTTTTTAGTGAAGAAGATTTTTTATACACCGAAAAGACCGGACACCGAAATCATCTATATATCATTGGCGGAGGTCACTGTGCCCTGGCATTTTCAAAGCTCATGAGCGGCATGGATTTTTATATTCACCTTTATGATGACAGGGAAGGGTTGAATACGATGCAACAAAATGAATATGCCCACGAGAAAACAATGATTGAAGATTATGCTGAGCTGGCGCATTTAATCCCATCTGGCAATAATATTTATGTTGTAATTATGACCTTCGGCTATCGTACAGATGAAGTTGTATTAAAAGCTTTGCTGGGAAAAGAGTTTAAATATTTCGGGCTATTAGGCAGCAACAGTAAAATCAGTAAAATGTTTAAAGACTTCGTAATGGCTGGCACTTCTCCACTTTTATTAAACCACATTCATGCCCCCGTAGGCTTGCAAATAAAAAGCCAGACACCGGAAGAAATTGCGGTAAGCATTGCTGCGGAAATTATACAAGTAAAAAACCAGTACAATGTCTGATGTCTGATGTCTGATGTCTGATGTCTGATTTATTTAGTGTTGTTACGGTTTTGTTTTTCTTTGTTTCAGTTTTATGGTCTGATCTCTGATTTATTGATTTGAAAAATTTGACGAAATATAATTGCCCGGATTCCAATCAAATTTGCCAATCCAGGATGAGCTTGGTAGATACGCTTCTATTTCAATATCGTCAAATCCACTTATGTAAAGTTTCTTATCAAAATCAATTAAGAAAGTTATTCTGGAATATTCTTCAGAAAAGTTTTCAGATATACTCTTAACCTCAGATACTGAAATTTTATCTACAGAAATAGAATCAAGGTACTTTTCAATTTCATTATCAGTTACTGTATAAACTCCATTTCTAAAATTGAAAGTATCGTCAGTTAATATTGAAGGATCATATTTTGCATAATCAAGAATCCACCAGGCAATGGGCATAATATAATATTGATACTCATCTTTATATTTTATGCAACCTGGAATATAATCTTCCTCTAATCTTTCTTTTATTGTTTTCATAATATATTTCTTGTCTATCAGTATAGATAATCATTAACTTTTTTTATATGCCCTCATACTAATCAAAGATAAAAAGAAATGCATTTCAAATCAGACATCAGACATCAGACATCAGACATCAGACATCAGACATCAGACATCAGACATAAAGTATCATATCATAATTCCCACCATTGTGCTCAAAACTTCCCAGCATTTTAAACCCCGCTTTTTTATAGAAATTGATAGCTTTGATATTGTCGCTTCGCACCCCTCCCCAAAGTATCACTTGATTAATACCTGCAATCTTTAATTCATCTAAAATATACGTTAGCATTTTTTCACCCACACCCTGGTGTTGCCATTCATCCGCAACGGATGGTGCAAATGTGGCACATTTAATATCATCAGGTTTCAATCCGTATTGTTCAAGGCGGGGCTTATCGTGCGGCAGATAACCACACTTGATAATTGCATAGCCGATGATAGAAGTGCTTGCAACATCTTCGGCAACAAAGCCAATATTTTCATGCGGCCAACTATAAAAATCAAGGATAGAAGCCGCATCGAAAAGATGTGGTGCAAATTGTTTTTTCGATTCATCACTCAACTGATTTAGGTATATACCTAAATGTTCGAGGTCACTGGAGGTAAGCCTGTTTAAAATAACATGTTGGTTATTGTTGGTTTGAATTGAAACAGGATGTGACATGGCATAAATTAATATGGTTTAACAATCAATACAATGTTTTGTCTGATTTATTTTTCCACGCTCCAAAAACTTTTAAAGCATCAATACGGCCAATGGAAACAATCGGAATTTTTCTGTCTTTCTCAGCAATATTCATTTCTTCATAAATCATTGAATCGTCAAAGCCAATATCGGCAGCATCCTGGCGGTTATTGGCATAATAAATTATTTTAGGGCGGGCCCAGTAAATAGCGCCAAGGCACATCGGGCAAGGCTCGCAGGATGTATACACTTCACAATCCTCCAACTGAAATGTGCCCAGGTTTTTGCAGGCATCCCTGATGGCGGTTACTTCTGCATGTGCCGTAGGATCATTGGTAGAACTCACCATATTATTCCCTCTGCCTACAATGGTATCGCCTTTTACAATCACACATCCAAAAGGCCCGCCTTCATTATTCATCATTCCCTGCTGCGACAACTGTATGGCTTCCTGCATAAATTTTTCTTCTCTTGTCATATTGTTTTCAGAATTACCTATAAATATAAAAAATTGCAGGCAGATATCGCAGTACTATTCTAAACGGATGCTAAAATGTGTTTTGTAGAAAAATTGATTGTTTACAGGCATTTGTCCATATTTCGACATCGTTGTGTCACTCCCTTGTGCGTTCGTTTCTTTGTGCAGCAACACAATAACTTTGTGTAAGCTATACAGATAGTTACTGCCATTTAACCTGATGCCATTTTTAGGCGCACGACTCTGTCCTGTGTCTAAACGTTACTAAGTATTTTAGAACAAGACAAACTTGAATTTAGCTGTATGCTACGTTTAAAGGGTTGCCAACCTTTTAAAGGTCGGTAACCCTATTGTTAAAGCTTTCCTATCGTGGAAAGGAGGACTAATATTTATTGCTTCAAAAATGGATATAGAAAAATGATTCAGTTATTGCCACGACTGTAATTCAAAATATGCATGATTCGTAGAAAACGCAAACATTGAGATTGATAATAAAAGTTGAAAAACGGTAATCAGTACAAGTGAGTTCCGATGAATCGGAATTACGATAACACAACGATGATGCCATGAAATACAATCGTTGGTAAAATGAAACTAAATGTTACCTGCAATTAATAGCCATCAAAGGTTTCAAAAACTGCAATGGTATTATCAAGATCTTCGTAAGAAAGCGCATTGTTTAAAAACCAGCTTTCGTAAGCAGATGGTGGTAAATAAATGCCATTGTTCAACATGTGGTGAAACAGTTTATTAAACTTCGGAATGTCGGCTTTGGAAGCACTATCAAAATCAACGATGTCATGATCGCAGAAATGCACACTGATCATACTGCCGAGTTGATTAATGCGATAGCTGACACCCCGCTTTTGTAAAACCTTTTTAATGCCATCACCGAGGTAGGTTGTTTTGGCTTCCAGCTCAGTATAAATTGAAGGATTATTTTTTAACTCTTTTAATAAAGTGTAACCGGCAATCATGGCAATGGGGTTGCCACTTAAAGTGCCCGCCTGGTAAACACTTCCGAGCGGAGCAATATGTTCCATGATTTCTTTTTTACCACCAAATGCACCAACCGGCATACCGCCACCAATTACTTTTCCATAGGTTACCAGGTCGGCGTTAATGTTTAATTTTTCCTGTGCTCCACCGGCTCCAAGCCTGAAGCCAGTCATTACCTCATCAAAAATTAATACAATGCTTTCTTCATTACAAATTGTTCTAAGTCCTTCCAGGAATCCGGCGGCAGGTAATATGCAACCCATGTTGCCGGCAACAGGTTCAATAATAATGGCAGCAATTTCTCCTTTATGTTCGGCCACTAATTTTTTTATAGCATCCAGGTTATTGTAAGGTGCAGTTAATGTATCCTTAGCTACACCTGTAGTTACACCGGGTACCGTTTGAATATTTAAAGTGGCAAGTCCGCTGCCGGCTTTTACTAAAAATGAATCGGCATGCCCATGATAATTGCCTTCAAATTTTATGATTTTGTTTCTGCCGGTATAGCCACGGGCCAGGCGTACAGCGCTCATGCAGGCTTCTGTGCCACTGCTTACCATTCTTATTAAATCTACATTACTGGTCATGCTGATGATAAGCTCGGCCATTTCAATTTCCAATTCGGTTGGTGCACCAAAAGAAGTGGAGTACTCCGCATATTCTTTGATAGCATCAACGACCGGTTGATGTGCATGACCTAAAATCATTGGCCCCCAGGAAGCAATAAAATCAATATACCTGTTGCCATCCACATCGTACAAATAAGCGCCTTTGGCTTTCTTAATAAATACGGGTGTGCCGCCTACACTTTTAAATGCACGTACCGGTGAGTTAACGCCACCCGGAATACTTTTTTGTGCACGCTCAAATAGTGATTTGCTGCTGGTATATTGGTACATAGTTTTTTGAATTTTAATTATTGGAATTTGAACTTTCAATTAACGGTCTTTTTATGCCGTCATTGAAAAACGTTGGTTTCGGACTGGTGACAATTTGCGGCAAGTTTATAACTTTATCCTTGTAACAACTTCACTGCGTCTTTAGCAAAATAGGTTGCAATTAAATCTGCTCCGGCTCTTTTAAAAGAGGTGAGTGTTTCTAAGATGGCTTTGTCTTCGTTGATCCAGCCCATTTTTGCGGCAGCTTTAATCATGGCATATTCGCCGCTTATATTGTAAACGCTTACGGGAACATCCACTGCATTTTTTACTTCTCTTACAATATCGAGGTAAGGCAAACCAGGTTTCACCATCACGATGTCTGCACCTTCTTCAACATCCATCAGTGCTTCTTTTATGGCTTCTATACGATTTCCGTAATCCATCTGGTAAGTTTTTTTATCACCAAAACCGGGAGCGCTATCCAATGCATCACGGAAGGGTCCATAAAAGCAGGAAGCATATTTTGCACTATATGCCATGATACCTGTCTTCGTAAATCCATTGGCTTCAAAAGCCTCCCGGATAGCGCCGATACGGCCATCCATCATATCGCTGGGGGCAACAAAATCGGCACCTGCTGTTGCATGGCTCAGGCTCATTTTTACCAAAGCTTCTACAGTTGGGTCATTCACAATTTCACCATCTTCCACAATCCCATCATGTCCATAAGAAGAGTAGGGGTCGAGTGCAACATCTGTCATCACTACCATTTCAGGTACTGCGTCTTTAATTGCCTTGATGCTTCTTTGCATTAATCCATCGGGGTTCCAGGATTCTTTGCCGGTATTGTCTTTTAATTCTTCGGGAGCTTTGATAAATAATAGCACACATTTAATTCCCATGCCCCACATTTCTTTTACATCTTTGATTGTACCATCCAATGAGCGCCTGTAATAGCCGGGCATAGATGGAATTTCAAAAGATATATCTTTTCCTTCATCAATAAATATTGGAGCAATAAAGTCGTTGGGTGTTAATATGGTTTCAGCAACCAGGCTACGTAATGCAGGGGTTGTGCGAAGGATTCTGTTTCTTCTTTGTAGATGCATAAAATTTTTTTGGTTGTTACTTTCTTGTGTTATTTGTTACAGTTTTTTTTATGTCTGATGGCTGATTTTTTTGCGTTGTTAATTCTTTTTTATTTTTGTTACACCAATTTTTATGTCTGATGGCTGATGTCTGATTTTTTCATGATTGTTACACATGTCAAATTTTTGTTTCACTTCAAGTAATAATATCAAAAATCAATAATTAATTTTCAAAATCTATAGGCTAATCAAAATATAAAAGGACTGCATTTTAAATCAGACATCAGCCATCAGACATCAGCCATCAGCCATCCTACATCAGAAATCAGCTTTTATTGAGTTTTGCTTTGGCGGTTTTGTCGGTTGCGGCAAAAATTGCCGTTAATTCATTTGCTTCACTTATTAACTCATCCAGTCTTTCATTGTTGATTAGTTCCGCATCTCTTATTATTTCTAACCAATAATGTGATTCATCTGCTTCTTCCAAAACTATTTCAATTTTGTACACAAAATCTTTTGACGACTTTGCTCTTATTGATGCCCGGTAGTTTGCTCCTACTGAACCTGCAGATCTGATCACTTGTTTTGCAAGTTCAAATCCTGCCGCATTTCTTGGTAGCGATTCACAAAGCTTAATTACATCAATGTGAAACTGCTTTGTTCTTTGTTGTAATAGTTTTCGATCCATAGTGTAGAATTGTTTTTGTAAAATACAACTCTTCCGATCAAATCAAAAAATCAGCGATCCAACCCAACAAACTGAAACAAAGAAACAGCAACCCGTAACAATTCAAAAAACATCAGCCATCAGCCATCAGACATCCGAACTTAAAAGCTGAAACAAAGAATTAAAAGCCATATCAATACTATAAATCAGCAATCTCCATCCATTCTACCGGCTGCAAACATGCCTGCAATAATTTATCTTCCTCGCTACCTGCTTTCGGTTGGTAATTGTAATCAAATCTCACAGTTGGCGGCAGGCTCATTAAAATGCTTTCTGTTCTGCCATTTGTTTTTAAGCCAAAGATGGTGCCGCGGTCGTGTACGAGATTAAACTCTGTGTAACGGCCTCTCCTGATCTCTTGCCAGTATTTATTTTCGGGAGTGTAACTTAATTCTTTTCGTTTTTCTACAATTGGAATGTAGGAATTGATAAACGCATAGCCACAGGCTTTTGCAAAGCGAAACCAAAAGTCTACATCCTGATTTTCTGTTGGCCGTTTGTAATCATAAAAAATCCCACCAATTCCGCGGCGTTCATTATTGCGATGTGTGTTTACAAAATAATCATCGCATACTTTTTTGAAGTCGGGATAAAATGTTGGGTCAAACTGATCGCATACATTTTTATAAGTTTGATGAAAATGCCGGGCATCTTCGTCAAATAGATAATAGGGAGTAAGATCGGTGCCGCCGCCAAACCAGCGATCGATAGTTTCGCCTGCTTCGTTGTACAACTCAAACATCCGGTAGTTGCAATGTACCGTTGGTACAAAAGGATTTGACGGATGAATAACAAGACTTAAGCCGCAAGCAAACCAATTGTCACCATCAATCTTTAATTGTGTGCGCATTAAGTCGGTCACCTTTCCAAAAACAATGGATGTGTTTACACCACCTTTTTCAATAACATGGCCATTACTGATTACCCTTGTTTTACCGCCGCCACCTTCTGGTCGTTCCCATTCATCTTCTATAAAAACAGCCTTGCCATTCACTGCTTCCAGCGATGCACAGATATCATTTTGTAATTGATGTATGAATGATATCCAGTTGTCTTTAAAATTTTCCATAAAATGTAATTAAAGCTTAATAGCAGCAATCTGTTGAAACGTGCGACGCCACCGAAGTTTAACCAGGGATATATGCCGGGTTAATAAGAAGTATTATCAGACTGCCGACATTAACGCATTTAAATTATATCCAGGGTTACCTGTGCATCTGCCGGAACATATTCTTTTACAGCATCAACAAAAGCCCTTGCATGATCAACAGGAATATTGGGTGTAATGCCATGACCAAGATTGGCAATATAATTTTGCGTGCCAAATGCATCAATCATTTCCTTCACTGCTTTTTTAATTTCTGGTATAGGAGCCAGTAATTTTGCAGGATCAAAATTGCCTTGCAAGGCAACCCTATTTCCGGTTAACTCGCGGGCAAATTGTGGTGTAATGCACCAATCAATTCCAATACCAGATGCACTGCTTTTGCTCAGTTCTTTCAATGCATACCAACTTCCTTTTGGAAACAATATTACCGGCACATCGTCTTTTAATGCATCCGCAATTTGTAACAGGTAGGGCTGGGCGAACATTTTAAAATCCGCCGGGCTAAGTGAACCTGCCCAACTATCAAAAACCTGCACAGTGTCTGCACCTGCTTTGGCTTGTAATTTTAAATAACTGATGGTGATGTCGGTAATTTTTTGCAGCAACTGGTGAGCCAGTAGCGGTTGCGTGTAAGCAAACTGTTTGGCTTTTTCCCAGGTTTTGCTGCCCTTGCCTTCAACCATATAACAAAGGATGGTCCATGGTGCACCGGCAAATCCTATCAACGGTACGCGGTTATTTAACTCGCTTTTTGTAAGCGACAAGGCATCGTACACATATTTCAAACTGTGTTCTGCAGCATCTGTGATCAGGTTATCAATATCTTTTTGTGTTTCTATTACTTTAGGTAAAGATGGCCCTTTGCCTTCTTCCATTAAGACTTCCAAACCCATGGCTTGTGGTATTACCAATATGTCGGAAAAAATAATGGCGGCATCTACACCAACCTGGTCGATTGGTTGTAATGTAATGGCACAGGCCAGTTCAGGCGTTTGTACACGGGTAAAGAAATCGTATTTGGCTTTCAGCTTTAAGTAATCGGGCAGGTATCTTCCGGCCTGGCGCATCATCCACACAGGCGGACGTTCCACCGTTTCTTTTCTTAAAGTTCTTAATAGCAGGTCGTTCTTAATAAGTGTCATATTGCAGGAAGGTATTTAAGTTGTTGATTAATTTTCTTTAAACTAAAAAATTTAATTTGTATTGATTAGGTAAATTGGATGTATTAAAATTGTTGCATCGTTTTGACCTCACCCCCAACCCCTCTCCAAAGGAGAGGGGAGCCTTAGATCCTAATATTTTGTTGAGCTTTCAAATACTAGATTATTTTTTTAGTTTGACAATTTTAAATGCATCAGGTAAAATATTCAATCATTTTGTTTACAAGATTTGCTTTACCAGGCTCATCGCTGATGATTATTTTATTGGATGTATGTTTTTTTATTTCAGTTGCAGTGGTAATGCCGATCGCAAATAATACCGTGTTTGCAGGTAATTTGTTTTTTGTAAAAAAACTATCCACAGCACTTGGACTAAAGAAAAGAATCCCATGATAATCCTTTTCTATTTTATGCGTTAGCCGGATGGTTTGATAGACTGTTATTTCATTTACATCGATATCATGGGCTCTTAAAATTTCCGGCAATTCGTCCCGTCGCTGATCGCCGCAAAAGAATATTACTTCATCGGTAAAACCATCTTCAATAATCAGTTCGGCCAGTGAAGCCGCGTCATTGGCGGTTCTTGCAATTCTTTCTTCTCCAAAATATTTTGCCACCAGTTGATTGGTGGTAGTGCCGATGCAATAGATATCCCAATCGGGTTGATTTTGTTCCTGGTAATAAGCAACCGCTTCTACCGCATTCATACTTGTAAATACAACTTTAATAGTTCGTAAAAATGTCTGCTCAATTTCCTGTTGAACTTCTATGGATTGAATGGGTTCGGTATCTATAAATGATAAAGTATCGACTGTAATTCCGGCTGCGCCTGCCTCATCAATCAACGATTCCGACAAAGGCCTTGTACTTAATATGTGAATATTATTTTGCTCCATGTTGTATGGCGTCGGCTATTTTTTTAGCTCCGTTTTGCAGCATTTCATTTGCGGCAATATTTCCCAATCCTTCCGCATTGATAACCTCACTTGATTTTTCAATTTCCACTTTCTCTTTTCCATCTACTGATAAAATATTACCGCGGAAAACTATTTTGCTGTCGTTTATTTGGGCCAATGCACTAATAGGTGTTGAACATCCGCCCAATAAAGTCCTTAAAAAATCTTTTTCAATTTTTGTGCAAATAGCTGTGTCCTCATGATTAAAAGGTTCGCATGCTTCTTTGATGAAACCATCGCCATCCCTACATACTACCATGATAGCACCTTGTGCAGGTGCCGGTAACATCCAATCGAGGTCAATCGCATTTGCAGGCCGTAGATTAATTCTTTCAAGGCCAGCCGCTGCGAATATTGCGCCATGCCAATTGCTTTCTGTCACTTTTCTCAAGCGGGTGTTTACATTGCCCCGAAGATTTTCGAAAGTATGTTGAGGATAGCGATTAAGCCATTGTGCTTTACGGCGGATACTACTGGTTGCAATAAGGCCTGCTCCTGAAAAGGAAAGATTATTATCAGAAACATCTGATAGTTGCCATTGTTCGATAGCGTCCTGATCTTTATATACAAATACGTCCTTGTAAGAAGCTCTTTCCAATACTGCAGCTTGTGCAATTCCTTTAGCAAGTTGTGTAGGCACATCTTTCATGGAATGAACAGCTATATCAATCTTATCGGTGAGTAATGCTATGTCGAGTGTTTTGGTAAAAATGCCCTGAACGCCTAATTCGTACAAGGGAGTTTGAAGGTCGATATCACCTTCGCTTTTAATAAAAACCAGTTCGGATGAAATATTATTTTTTGCAAGTAGTTGCTGCACCAGTGTAGCCTGCCAAACAGCCAGTTGGCTTTCCCTGGTTCCGATCCTTAGCTGTTTCCGCATTAAAAATTAGTTTGTACCTGTTACAATGTATTCGTTGATGGCTTCTATATAATTGCAACCGCATTTATTTTGACTGCGCATTTTGATAGCCATACCATTGATCACTTTCTGAATTTTTTCTTCAGGATTGAGGTAGGCAATTTTTGCAGGAGCCAGTGTAGCAGAATAGGTGATATATAGATTGCAGGAATGCATGGTTTGTAACCGCTGCTTTACTGCTTTTAATACAGGAACATGTTGGCGCATTTGGTGCCATTCTAAAAAATCGTTGATGTGGTTGGCAATAATTTCTTTTGCCTTTGGTACTTCAGCTTCACGCTGGTGGAGTGTTTGATCTTTTATTTTTGAAAGTTCATCAACGTTGATCAAAGTAATATTGGCAAGATCCTGTGCCGACTTTTCAACGTTATAAGGTATTGATAAATCAATGATGAGTTTATTGCCGGTATTAGCTAAGTGTTTTTCTAATATAACCGGTTCGGTTGAATTGGTAGCAACCAGGATAATGTCGGATGCTGTAACCTGTTCTGCCAATTCATCATAAGAAGCATAGTTAAGTTCTAATTCTTTAGCCAGTTCAATGGCTTTGCTATCTGTGCGGTTAATAAGCGTAACATTTTTTGTACCCAAATAATCTACCAGGTTTTTGCAGGTATTCTTTCCTATTTTACCGGTACCTAATAACAATATTTTTTTGTTGGCTATATCAGCAATTTTTTCTTTAATGTATTGCACCGCAGCAAATGATACAGATACGGTTCCGCCACTTAACCCGGTTGTTGTTCTGATTAATTTAGAAGATTGTAAGACAGCGTTTACCATTCTTTCCATGTAGGCGCCAATAAAATTATTTTGTCTGGAAAATTTTACAGCTTGTTTAATCTGTCCTACAATTTCGTAATCACCTAAAATTTGGGAATCAAGTCCGGCAGCTACTGAAAACAAATGCTCAATGGCTTTGTGCCCGTTTTTTGTGTAAGCTATTTCATTAAAGGTTTGAAGTGTACCTTTTGTTTGTGTGCAAAGCAATTTGCAAAGGCTTTCCTTGCTTTCTGCAAATCCATATATTTCGGTGCGGTTGCAGGTAGACAGTACAAATAATTCCTTAACACCATAAGAAGGAGCTAAGGAAAGCAACTCGCCATATTGCTCATTACTAACAGCGTATTGACCCCTTAGGTTAGCATCGGTTTTTTTATAATTAATGCCTGCTATAAAGAAAGTCGATAAATCTGTTTGGCTGTTTACGTACATCTATAAATTCGATTAACTAAAATGACTCTGCAAAAATACTTGCGCAGGTTTAGTTAAACTAATTTCAATGTCATCGGATTGTCATTTTGCTGTATGAGTTGTATCATATTAAGATGTGATGTATGTCATCAAGCCAGTAGTAGTGGATTTTGATCAATCATAACCTAAATAGTTTTTTATATTTTGATGAACATTTAGCATGGTACAGTAGTTACATTTGCAAATTATCTTGAAAGTATGCATAAAAAAACTGCAGTAGTGCTGATGAACCTTGGATCTCCTGATTCAACAGAAGTAAAAGATGTAAGGAAATACCTTAAACAATTTTTGATGGATGAACGTGTGATTGACGTGCCATTCCTGTTGAGGTATTTTTTAATCAATGGTATTATTGTTCCATTTCGTGCGCCTAAATCTGCCGAAGCTTATAAAACCATCTGGACCAAAGAAGGCTCTCCGCTGGTAGTACTAACCCGGCAGTTGCAGGAAGCATTAAAGCAGCATATTGATTTACCGGTTGAAATTGCGATGCGTTATGGTAGTCCCACACCCACTGCAGCATTTGATAAATTAATAAAGGAAAATCCGGAACTGGAAGAAGTGTTGGCCATTCCGTTGTATCCGCATTATGCGATGTCTTCTTATGAAACAGCGGTTGAGTTTGCAAAGGAAGTGCATACCAAAAACAATTATCCGTTTAAGCTAACTTTCTTAAAGCCTTTTTACAACGAGGCAAACTATATAAATGCACTGGCAGAAAATATCAGGCCTTACCTGCAACAACCGCATGATCATATTTTATTCAGTTACCATGGCATACCTGGAAGGCATGTACGCAAAAGTGATACAACCGGGCAACATTGCCTGAAAGTGGAAAATTGTTGCAGCGTTCATTCACCGGCTCATGCACATTGTTACAGGCACCAGGTGTTTACCACCACTAAACTTGTAATGGATCAGCTAAATATACCGGCAAGTCAATACAGCATTTCGTTTCAATCGAGGTTAGGCAAAGGTTGGCTGGAACCTTTTACAGATATACGTTTGGAACAAATGCCAAAAGAAGGCATCAAAAAATTGTTGATTCTTTGTCCGGCTTTTGTAAGTGATTGCCTGGAAACACTGGAAGAAATTGACGAGCGGGGCAAAGCATCTTTTATGGGTGCAGGCGGTGAAGCTTATACCATGATTCCCTGCCTGAATACAAATCCTTTATGGGTTAATACTTTGGCAGGTTATGTGAATGATATTGCGGCGGGAAAAGGGGAGATGGTGCTTTAATTTTTATGTCTGATGTAGGATGTATGATTTAAAATGCAAAACTATGTCTGATGTAGGATGTCTGATGTCTGATTTAAAATGCATATCTTTTTGTTTTGAACAACATAGATACATTGAAATTTAAATATTGAGGTGCCCCCAATAATTAGCCGACTATAACAATTTTAATAAATCAGCCATTCAACTTTAAAATCTGTAATAAAGAAATAAAAAACCATAGCAATTTAAAAAACATCAGCCATCAGCCATCAGACATACAATTCGAAGACTGTAACAAATAAAAAGAAACCCGTAGCAATCCAAAAAACATCAGCCATTAAAAAATGTATCTCTACGTAAAAGCAATCCATATAATTTTCATCGTTACCTGGTTTAGCGGCATGTTTTATATTGTACGGTTATTTATTTACATTACCGAGGCACAGGAAAAGACGGAGGTTGAAAAGAAAATATTGACAGATCAGTTTGCTATAATGATCCGGCGATTGTGGTTGGGGATCACCTGGCCCTCTGCAGTACTCACCCTGGTTTTTGGTTTGTGGCTGGCATCTTATTACAACCCGGTTCCGCTGTGGCTTTGGATTAAACTGGCTTTTGTTCTGTTGTTATACCTATATCATTTTACGCTACATAAAATATATGCCGATGAAATGAAAGGCGTATTTAAATACAGGTCCAATCAGCTTCGGATATGGAACGAAGTTGCCACTATATTGCTAATTGCAATTGTAATGCTTGTTAGTGTTAAGGACTCTATGAGTTGGGTTTGGGGATTGATTGGATTGGCTTTATTCATCATTATTTTGATGAGTGCCATTAAAATTTATAAATTAATAAGGACCGGTAATAAATTAGGGGACAGTTAAATACGCACAGTTTCTAACCACTATTGATTTTTTAGTAAAAAGAAGATTTATCTACATTTCAATGGGGGAGCCAGTTTTGGCATGATTTTCATAGATTATCAGATATTTCACTTAAATAATAATCACTATGAAAAAATTCAAAACGATTTTATTCGCTTGCTCACTTACTGTTTTTGCACTGGCATCCTGCAAAAAAAACAATGATAAAACTTCTACCTTTCAAATTCGCCTAACAGATGCTCCTACTTCATTGGAAGAAGTAAATGTGGAAATAAGGGAAGTTGATGTAAGAATTCGGGAAACAACCAGGGAAACCCCGGCAACAGGAACTATACCGGAAACGAGACCAGAAACTGAAGGTTGGGTAAGAATGGAAACCAATGGCCGTGTGTATAATTTACTTGAATTACAAAATGGTGTGAATGAAGTATTGGCTACAGCTGATTTGCCAACTGGTGTTGTTGAAGAAATTCGTTTGATTTTAGGTACAAATAATTCTGTTAGAGAAAATGGTGTAGTGTCACCGCTTGTAATTCCGAGTGGAAGTACATCAGGATTAAAGATAAAAGTTGATAAGGCACTGAACGCATCATTGGAAACAATCACCATTGATTTTGATGCTGCATTGTCAGTAAAGAAAGAAGGTGATCGTGATTTTAAATTAAGACCTGTAATCAAACTCAAATAGTTAAAGACAATTTCAAAACTAAAAAAGACAGCCCTTAATAAGCTGTCTTTTTCTGTATCTGTCGATGAATAAATTAGTCATGTAGTTTCCATACCAATGCGCTGGCGCCTAAAATAGCGGCGTCGGCTTCTTTCAATTCGCTGAAAAGTAATTTTACTTTATTTTGAAAAATGGGCAACAGGTTAGCCTCCATATATTTGCGGGTTGGGTTAAGTAACAGGTTACCTGCTTTTGTTAATCCACCAAATAATACAATTGCCGACGGCGAAGAAAACATGATAAAGTTGGCCAATGATTCTCCAAGAATTTGCCCTGTAAATTCGAAGATACTGTTTGCAATTGCATCGCCCTGCATAGCGCATTCATACACCGTTTCGCTGGTTAGGTCTTTGATTTTGTAATTACGCAACAAGCTTTCCGACTCGGGATATGCAGTCAACATTTCAATGGCGGTTTCCCGAACACCAGTTGCAGATGCATACGATTCCAGGCTTCCCCTGATGCCGGTTGATTTGTGTAACCGGCCGCCAGATCTTATGATGGTGTGCCCAAGCTCTCCTGCAAATCCATCGTGCCCCAGTACTATTTTTCCATCTATTACAATGCCACTACCAACGCCGGTACCTAATGTAATTGTGATAAAATGTTGTAAATCCTTTGCACATCCATACATCATTTCACCCATGGCTGCTGCGTTGGCATCATTGGTGAGTTTTGTATCAAGTTTGAATTTTTTTATCATCAAATCCGCAATGGGGATGATACCTTTCCATTTCAGATTTGGGGCATATTCGATAGTACCGGTGTAAAAGTTTCCGTTGGGAGCTCCCATCCCAATACCAACAAAATTTTGCAGGCCGCCGACCCGCTCTATCATTGGCATTAGCTTCGCATGCAGGTCATCTATAAAATCTTCAACAATTCCATGCTCATTTGTTGGAATACGATCCTGTTCTAATATCTTACCGTTTTGGTCCACAATTCCGAATTTTGCGGTTGTTCCACCAACATCTATACCTACTGCATATTTTTTTTTCATAAACCCTACGAATGTTTCATCTATTATTAATGGCCACCTTCGGCATTTAATTTATCATAATCAATCCCCTGAGATTTGAGTATTGCTTTAGCCTTGATTGCGTAAAATACAAGATAAGCAAAACATGCGATGCCAGTTAAGTAACTTAACTGAATACCGATGTGATCCGACAATACACCCTGAAGAAAACTAATGATACCACCACCCATAATCATCATAATCAACAGGCTGCTTCCCTGGTTGGTATGCTTGCCAAGACCGGCTAATGCCAATGTAAAAATACAAGGCCAAAGTGTGCTGCAAAAAAGACCAACGCTGATAAATGCGTAAACACTTACCATTCCACTGGTTAGGATACCTATACATAAAGCAGTAATTCCCATTACAGAGAATATCAGTAACATCCGTGCAGGATTGCCTTTACTCATTATATCACAAACTATCATCACTGCTATCACAACAGCATACACGAAAAATGGTGTTACATCATGTTGCGCAATGGTGTTCACCAACAGGAATATCGCAAAGGCGATATATGGCATCAGGAAACTGAGTATTTTTTTAGCACCCATACTTACATCAAATGCGCCTACGGCTCCGGTCCAGCGGCCTATCATTAAACTTGCCCAATACAATGAAATAAAAGGCGCTATTTTTTCGGTAGGAGTACCAAGGTATTTTTCCATGTAGGCCGGTAAATTACTTGCTGTTGAAACTTCTACACCTACATACACAAAGATGCCGATCATCCCCATAATTAACTGGGGATATTGAAATGCAGAAGTTTTATGTAATAGTTTGTCGAAATCTGAAATCGCTTCTTCCTCGGCAACATGGTCAAGATCAATTTTATTTGGAACGGAAGAAAATTTAATAAACAACGCAACCAGCAAAAATGCCAGGCCTAAAGTGAGATAAGGGATTTTAACGCTTTCGATACTTGCTTCGGTGGAACCACTGGCAACACTGCCAAATATGGCAAAACTTACCAGCAACGGGCCAATGGTTGTTCCGAAATTATTTACTCCACCCGCCATGGTTAAGCGTTGTGAGCCTGTTTTAGGATCTCCCATTATGATGGCCAGCGGATTTGCAGCTATCTGTTGCAGCGAAAATCCTAAACCTACAATAAATAATCCCGATATCATTAAGGTGAAGGACGCATTGTTTGCAGCAGGATAAAATAACAAGGTGCCAATAGCCGAAATGATAAGGCCTAATGCAATACCATTTTTATACCCTATTTTATTTAGTACATCACCACCGATAGCTTTTGATATAAAGAAATAAATGATGGAGCCTACTGTATAAGCAACGTAAAAAGCTACAGAAACCAACTGGCTCTGGCCCTGCGATAAACTAAATGCTTTCTTAAAAACAGGAATTAAAATATCATTACTTGCAGCTACAAATCCCCAAAAAAAGAATACTGTAATAAGGGTTCCGAACTGAGACCATTTGGTCGTTTGATGTGAACTATTGGATTGGGTCATATTGACTATTTAATTTAAGTTGCCCAAAGTAGAATAATTTTATGATTAGGAAAAATTTTAAGTAGTTAATTTGTTTCTATCAAAAACCTTCTTAATTTGAACTTCATTAACAACCAATTTATTCAATGGAAATAGTTCACATAAGCGCAGAGTGTTATCCTGTCGCAAAAGCAGGAGGATTGGGAGATGTGGTTGGTGCCTTACCAAAATACCAAAATCAATTAGGCCATACAGCAAAAGTTGTAATGCCGATGTACCGTACAAAATTTTTGTACGAACATGAGTTTGATGAAGTACACAAAGGATCATTTGGCATGGGGGAATATTGGTTCAACTATACGATTATAAGAGAAAGGACAAACGAACTTGGTTTTGAATTATACCTGGTTGATATCAACGGCTTGCTGGATCGGGAAAGTGTTTATGGTTATCATGATGATACCGAAAGATTCACCGCATTTCAAATTGCAGTGGTAGATTGGCTGGCGCAATGGCTTTATCGCCCTGATATTGTACATGTGCATGATCACCAGGCAGGGCTTGTTCCGTTTATGATGAAACACTGCTACAGTTACCGTCACCTGGCTTCAATTCCTACAGTACTTACTATTCATAACGCCCAATACCAGGGAGTAATGGGTTGGGATAAATCGAGATACCTTCCTAACTGGGATTCGTGGGAATGGGGAAAACTGGATTGGAACAATAGCATTAACCCGCTTGCAAGTGCAGTCAAATGTGTATCGAAGGTTACAACCGTTAGTCAATCTTACTTACAGGAAATGCGCAGCAGTGCTAATGGCCTGGAAGCATTGTTCGAATATGAAAAAGGAAAATGTACCGGCATATTAAACGGTATAGATAGTGTAGTGTGGGATCCGGCGAAGGACAATTACCTGGAACCTAATTTTTCAAAAGACACTGTTGCAGATGGCAAATTAGCCAATAAAAAAGTGTTGTGTGAAATGTTCGATCTTGAAATTGATAAGCCACTTTTCATTTTTATTGGAAGGCTTGTATACGAAAAGGCTGCCGATCTTTTACCACAAACTATTTATGATGCCATTTATCACCTGGAAGGTAAAATGAACTTCCTGGTTTTAGGAAGTGGGGAAAAATCTGTGGAGTGGGAACTTGAAAATATGAAGTCGCAGTTGGCTGGATATTATAATTCTAAAATTGGTTATAACGAAAAGCTGAGTCACCAAATGTATGCGGGTGGCGATTTTCTTTTAATGCCAAGCAGGGTAGAACCATGTGGGTTAAACCAACTATATGCAATGCGGTACGGCACTATTCCAATTGTTAGAAACACAGGCGGGTTAAGGGATACAGTAATTGACTTTGGTGATCCCGGAGGTTATGGTATACAGTTTAACGATGCAACGGTTTGGGATATGACTTATTCAATACATAGGGCACTTGAAGTTTACAGTAAACCCAAAATATTAAAGGAAATGCGTGAAACAATCATGGAATTAGACTTTAGCTGGGAAACAAGTGCAAGGCATTATATTGATTTATACGAGGGCATGTTATAACCTGAATAATATTTCAATATGTTTGTATAAGTAACAACAAAACAATCAACTAAATTATAAAAAGCAAAACTTGTCATATATGGAAAGCGCATCTGTAATATCAATAGTTTTGGGCGGTGGTGCAGGCTCAAGACTTTATCCTTTAACTGCAAGAAGAAGTAAACCTGCAGTTCCGATTGCAGGTAAATACCGGTTAGTCGATATCCCAATTTCAAACTGTATCAATTCCGGAATCAACAGAATTTTAGTACTTACACAATTCAATTCAGCTTCATTAAACAAACACATTAAAAACACCTACCAGTTTAGTCTTTTTAGCAAAGGATTTGTAGACATCCTGGCGGCTGAACAAACACCCGATAATCCAAAATGGTTCCAGGGAACGGCGGATGCAGTACGCCAGTCATTAAGGCATATTGTTAACTACGATTTTGAATACGTACTGATATTGAGTGGGGATCAATTATACCAGATGGATTTTGCAGGCATGATCGATAATCACATGGCGCATGGTGCGGATATTTCTATTGCAACCATTCCTGTAGGAAGAAGAGATGCTCCTGAATTTGGAATTTTAAAGACAAACGAAGAAAATGTAATCACTTCATTTATTGAAAAGCCATCCAAAGATATCCTGGAAGAGTGGACCAGTGATACCGGAGAAGAGATGAAGGCACAGGGGAGAGATTTTCTTGCTTCAATGGGTATTTATATTTTCAGCCGTAAATTATTATTTGATTTATTGGAGTCAGAGAAAAAAGACGCCACAGATTTTGGTAAAGAAATTATTCCGAGTTCAATAGAAAACTCTAAAGTTATCAGCTTTCAGTATGATGGTTACTGGACAGATATTGGTAATATTTATTCATTTTTTGAAGCCAACCTTGCACTCACTTTAGAATTACCACCTTTCAATTTATTTGATAATCAGAAGGTAGTTTATAGTCATGCAAGGATGTTGCCGCCTGCAAAAATCAGTGGCACTACGCTTGAAAAAACAATCATTGCAGAAGGATCAATTATCAATGCCAGCAGGATAGAAAATAGTGTGATTGGTGTAAGAAGCAGGCTGGGGCAAAGTACCAACATTTCCAGTTGTTATATAATGGGTAACGATTATTTTGAAACCCTTGCAGAGATTGAAAGCAATACTGCCAAAGGCATTCCTAAGATTGGTATTGGAGACAGGTGCTTCATAAAAAATGCAATAGTAGATAAGAATTGCCGCATTGGTAACGATGTAAGAATTAATGGTGGCGCTCATTTACCAGATACCGATCATTCTCTTTACGCTGTAAAAGATGGAATAGTGGTATTGAAAAAAGGCGCTGTTTTACCAGATGGTTTTGTAATTTAATTTGTATAAAAAAACATTCTTGAGAAAGAGTGTTTTTTTATTGCTCAACATGTAATGTGTAATTTATACACAACTTACTTAATTTTAAACGATTGCTATGTCCTCCAGTCCGGTATCGCCAACCCGAAAATTAAAGTTCTGGGAATTGTGGAATATGAGTTTCGGGTTTTTCGGAATTCAATTTGGTTTTGAACTGCAAAACTCCAACGTAAGCAGGATCTTTGAAACGCTTGGCGCAAACAAAGACGAAATTCCCATTTTATGGATAGCAGCACCACTAACCGGTTTGCTGGTTCAGCCGATAATCGGTTATTTAAGTGATAGAACCTGGCATCCATATTGGGGGCGCAGAAGGCCTTTCTTTTTTATAGGAGCTATATTGGCAACCCTTGCTTTGTTGATAATGCCTAATTCATCGGCATTGTGGATAGCCGGCGGAATGTTATGGATATTGGATGCATCCATTAATATCTCAATGGAACCTTTCAGGGCATTTGTTGGAGACAAATTACCACCGCAACAACGCACATCCGGCTTTGCTATGCAAAGTTTTTTTATTGGCATAGGTTCAGTTATTGCGGCCTTACTTCCCTGGGTTTTTACTAATTGGTTTCATGTAAGTAATACTGCCCCTGCCGGAGAAATTCCTAATTCAGTTAAATGGTCTTTTTACCTCGGAGCGTTTGCATTTTTGGGCGCCGTACTTTATACCGTTTTTACAACAAAAGAACTGCCACCTGAGGACCTGGAAGCATTTGAAAGGGAGAAAAGAGAAACTACTTTTATGGGTGGCCTGAAGGAAACTTTTGGTGGTATTTTGAAGATGCCAAAAACGATGAAGCAATTGGCGTTTGTGCAGTTTTTTACCTGGTTTGCGTTATTTGCAATGTGGATATATGCAACAAACGCTATAACGGCCAATAAGTATAACATGAAGGTGGAAAGAAGTTTACTGGATAAAATGGAAGCGGCATTAAACAGCGATTTGCAAAACACGGCAGTGATAGCAGACGTAAAAAAAGAGAAGACTTTAAAATCACTCAAGATAGATGTAAATGAAATCAGGGAGTATAGAAACGAGGAGAACCCGGTTTCAATTTCAATTAACCTGGCAAATTATTTTTCGGATGATGCCAATACTCAAACAACGGCTTCGGAAAAAGTTGAATTAAAACGGGTACAACAGGAGTACAACGATGGAGCAGACTGGCTGAATGTATGCTCGTCTGTCCGTAACGGAATGGCGGCCGTATTTGCATTTATTATTCCGATGATTGCTTATCGTACCAATCGACGGGTTACGCACCTTATATGCCTGGTAATTGGTGGACTGGGTTTACTATCTATTTATTTTATTACAGATCCCAAACTTATTATTGTTTCAATGGCCATGGTTGGTATTGCCTGGGCAAGCATTTTGTCAATGCCTTATGCCATGTTGAGTAATGCATTGCCTGCAAATAAAATGGGGTACTTTATGGGTGTATTTAATTTCTTTATTGTAATACCGCAAATTGTGGCGGCAAGTATTCTTGGTTTTATTACGTTGAAATTTTTTCACGCCAATACGCTTAACACCATTGCACTGGGTGGCGTATCAATGATACTTGCCGGTTTTCTTACATTGATTGTGAAAGATGAGGATAAGCAGAAGTAGTTACATAAAATCAATTGTGACTAAACTGTATTTTGAAATTAATAAACAGGCTGCCCGGAAAAGGCAGCCTGTTTTATTTAAATGAGTAATTAAAATTTGATCGATGCTATTTATTAAATTATCAATCTCAGAAATCCTTACCCATATCAATAAACAAGTATTAGAATGTGATGACATTCGCAAATTAAAACTACAAGCAAAGCCCGAAGGGGTTGAATTTTAGTAGCCGTGGGTGAAACCCATGGTTACTGGAATATTTCAATAACCCCAACGGGGTTGAATATATGTCAGGTTTAATGATTCAACCCCGTTGGGGTTGCTGAAAACAAAACGTTTTATTCCCCGGGTTTTACCCGGGGCTATTCAAATTAACCCTTTGCAGGGTTTTAATCAACCATTTTAATTTGCGAAGGATCGGGAGTTCTGAATCTGAAATTTTCAGATTATACTATTTTCAGTTTCCACTTTCCTTTTTTGAATAGTATAAATGCAGCGATGGTAATGGCAGTTTCTGCTACTGGTATTGCAATAAAAACTCCAAGCGGTCCCAGCCCTGCCGTTTTTGCCAACAGCCATGCCATTGGAACCTGGAAACACCAAAATCCAAAGAAATTAACAACGGTAGGCGTTCGTGTATCACCGGCACCATTAAACGCATTTGTCATTACCATGCCTACGCCGTAAAAGAAAAAGCCGGTACTTACTACACGAACAGCTGTAATGGCGTATTCCGCCACATTATTTTCTTGTGTAAAAAAGGAAATAAGCCCTGGAGCAAAAACTAATAGTATAATGGAAACTGATCCCATAAAAACGGCGTTGTACCAGGCGGTTCTTATCACCGACTGTTCCGCACGATCTGGTTGTTGCGCCCCTAAATTTTGCCCCACCAAAGTTGCTGCTGCATTGCTTAGTCCCCATGCCGGTAGAAAAAAGAACATGATCAATCGCATGGCAATCTGGTAACCGGCTGAAGCCGCACTATGGCCGGTATTTACTACCAGGCTGGCCAACAATATCCAACTGCCCGAGCCAATCAAAAACTGGAGAGTAGCCGGCCAGGCAACATTTATCATTGAACGGATAATAGCCCAATCGGGCGCCAGGTGTTTGATGGTAAATTTTACCAAACGTTGCCCATTAAATAAATAATACAGTTGGTAGCAAACTCCAATTCCCCTGCCGATAGTGGTAGCCCATGCTGCACCCACCAAACCCAAGGCGGGAATTGGCCCAAAACCCCTGATAAGTATGGGGCATAAAATAATATTGCAGATATTGGCAACCCATAAACTTTTCATTGCCATCATTGCATCACCTGATCCACGAAAAATACCATTGACAAGAAAGAGCAACATAATAACAATACTGCCTCCCATAATAATTTGCGTGTAGCCTTTACCGGCTTGTACGGCTGCAGGTTCGGCACCCATAAGTTTTAGAATATCGTCTGCATAAATAAAGCCCGGTATGCTCACCGCTGCGGTTATTACAAGCGCAAGCAATATGGATTGCATGCCTGCTTTGGAAGCAGCAGTAATATTTTTTTCGCCAACCCGCCGGGCCACCACCGCCGTTGCCGCCATGCTGATGCCAATGGCTAACGAATAAACTATGGTGATTACTGATTCGGTGAGGCCTACAGTAGAGGTTGCATGCTTGCCGAGGTGGCTTACAAAATAAATGTCAACCACTGCAAAAACACTTTCCATGCACATTTCCAGCATCATCGGAATGGCTAATAATATAACGGCCCGTCTAATGCTGCCGGTGGTATAATCCTGTTGTTCGCCATTAAGCGAAAGGCGGATGATGGAAAAAATGCTATTGATACGTTTTGTAGAAGTTTGAATATAGCTCATGAAATTCTTTTAAGAACAGGTAAATAGATAAAGAAGTCAACGGGTCATCCGCTGAGTAATTTTTACTGTTTTTTAAGTCCTGTGTTAAACAAGACTTTTAAAAGAAAATCATATTCGTAAAATTGAAGGATTGCAAAGATTGTAAAAAAAAATAAAATGAAGAAATTTTTAATGCGAAAGCTTTTTTCGTAGTAAGTCTACACTTTTTCAAATACAATACGATAATGGTCCATTAGCTCACGTTGAAAACAAACCATCAGCGGGCTTATTCTAAATACCTGCCACAAATGACTTAACTTTTTTTCCTTCAAAAGCGGAATGATCAAACTCAGGTACAGGGCATATTTTTTTAAGTTGAATTTTCTAAGCATTTTTCTCCATTGCATAATGGTTTCAATATAATCAAGTCGTCCGCAGCTGATATTGATTTGTTTAAACCAGGGCGCCGCTGTTCTGGTAAGCATTGCCGAATCATATGGTAGCCAGGATCCTGGCAGGTGTTTGGCAGAAAGAGCAAGCAGGTATTCATCTGAATTTTTTGGTGCATTTAAATTCATAACCTCTGCAGGCAGCATGTTTTTTCCAAAGGTCATTGTTTGTAAAAAAAATCTTCCGCCGGTGGGTAACAGGTTGGCAACATGAGCAAAAAAATCATTGTATACTTTTTCCTGGTTACCATTTTTATAATCCTCCAAAGAACAAAAATGTTCAAAAGCACCCACGGAAACTACTGCATCAAAACTGCCAAAGTCGGAAGGCTTAACGGTTCTGCAATCTTTTACATATACTTCAAAACCATTTTTTTTGCAAGCCCTGTATTGCCCGTCCGAAAGTGTAAGGCCAATACCGGTTACGTTTTTTTCTTCTTTCAAATAATTTAGAAATGGCCCCCAGCCACTCCCTAATTCTATTACGCGGCTACCGGCTTTAATAAATAACTGATCTGCAATAAATTTATGCTTGGCTTTTTGTGCTGCTTCCAGCGACATAGAAAAATCCCCATTGTAAAAGGCTGCACTAAAATCAGCCTTTTCACCAATGCTTAACCGAAATATTTTATCGAGCGTTGTGTAGATAAAATCAATCTCATTTTTATCTGCCATAAAAATTATTTTAATAAGTTAATGACGGGCAGAAGATTAATGGGTAGGCTAAAACAAAATACAAAAAATAGTTGCTAAACTATAGATATTTCGTTCAGAATTTATCAAACTCATTACCGGTAAACGCTTATTAAATAATTGATCAGCGTTTACCTTTCATTGGTTTTTTTAAGCTAACAGGTGATTTTTGCTCTTGCAAAATTTAGTTACTTTTATTTTTTCAAACCCAATTTTCAGATTGGTAAATCAGATGGCCTTGTATCAATTGCAAATTGTAAACTTTGTAAAAAAATATCTGTATGTATAAAATAGAGAACGATCAACTGTCTATCACAATTAATCCGAAAGGAGCTGAGCTTAGTAGTATTTACGACAAGCAAGATCAAATGGAATATATGTGGAACGGTAACCCGGATTTTTGGGGAAAGAAATCGCCTGTATTATTTCCTATTGTAGGAACTTTAAAAAATAATGTTTTCTTCTTTAAAGGAAATACGTATGAAATGAGCCGGCATGGATTTGCCAGGGATAAAAATTTTGAAGTAACTGAACAAACTCAATCAACCATTATGTTCACACTTTTAAACAATGCTGAAACGCTGAAAGTATTCCCCTTTGAATTTGATTTTTCCATTCTTTACACGCTTGAAAACAAGTGCCTGTCAGTTGCTTATATTGTAAATAACTTAGGAAATGAAAAAATGTATTTTTCAGTAGGAGGGCATCCTGCGTTTAAATTGCCAATATCCAATAAGTTGAATTATGAGGATTATTACCTGCAATTTAATAAGGTAGAAAATGCAGGCAGGTGGCCCATTAGCGAGGATGGACTAATTGAAATTGCTTCAGAACCATTGTTGATAAGTACAGATCAACTGCCGTTAAAAAAGGAAATGTTTTATAAGGATGCGATCGTTTTAAAACATTTAGCATCAAATGAGGTACAGTTAAAATCGTTCAAAGACTCCCATGGATTTAATTTAAAATTTCAGGGTTTTCCGTTCCTCGGAATATGGGCCGCTAAGGATGCCGATTTTTTATGTATTGAACCTTGGTGTGGTATTGCTGATAGTGTAAGTGCCAGTCAACAAATTGAAGAAAAAGAAGGGATTGAAAATTTAGATGCCGGCGAAAAGTTTGAGAGGACCTGGAGCATTACCATATTTTAATAGATTAATTACAAAAAAACTCCGGGAGAAACCGGAGTTTTTTTGTAAAAATAATTGCTGATGGATTAGTTAACTGTTCCATTAACGATGTACTTTATTTGAACTGTTTTATCAGGATTGGTACTGCCAGGTTCTCCAATTAATAGTATTGTATAAACCTTGTTGTTTTCTAAAGTGATTGTGCGGTCAGCATTAATATTACTGCCATTACTTACACTAATCTTCGCATCTCCTACAGCTACTTTTGAAAAGGCTGAAACTGAACGGTAAGCTGCATTGTTATCCATTACATTAGCTCCGCTGGTTATTGTAACTGAAGGGGCAGTGCTACTTGAATCTGGAATGGCATTGATATAACGCACATAAGCTTCGCCGGTAGTCATTGCAAGACTATCCAGCATATCCTCCACAATCACATTTTTATAATTGCCATTGGCACCAACTATAAAAGAAGAATAGTATTTATCAGCTTCAAAATTTTGACTGTCGCTGGTAAATGGGGTGTTGGAATTAATATCAACAGCTTCAATTACGCGTGATCCCGTATAAATTGGAAGATAAGCACCCGTATAATTGCTAAATCCAAGTGGTACGTTTGTGAGATTGCTTCCATTTAATGTTATTCCGGCAGCGGGTTTGTCGAGTGTAAGATTAAAGGCTATTAAACCAGCAACCGGAGTAGTAGTGCCTGGCTGATCATCCTTTTTGCAAGCTGTGAAAAGAAGAGAAAATAAAAGAATACCTGATAATGGTACAATGAGTTTACGAACAAAAGAATACGATTTCATAGATTGTTTTTTTTAATTAAGACTTATTTTATTTCGCTGTTAAGTACGAAAAAATTATGCCAGCGGTTAGCTGTTATTATGAATATATTTTAATTGAACAGCTAATTAACATTTGATTAAATCATCAGAATTAAACTTTTTTATTATCTAGTATGGCTTGTAAAATTTATATTAATAGTAATTAGGTTTAAGAATGGCTGAGTGGATGATTATAAGCAGAGAGTTAGGATTTGTTTAGCATAAATAGTGAATTAAGCAACCAGTTCTAAAATTTTACCGTATAAATGCTGAAATATTGTAACTTAATATTATAAATCGATGAAACCACCCGGCTTGCAAAAGCGTTAATATATAGTTAATGAGAAAGTTGTTGTTCACATTGTGTTTTATAATGTTGGCGTTTACCTCTCTTGCAAATCATACAAAGGGTGGGTGGATATATTATGAATACCTTGGACCGGGAACGGCCCAGAATACAGCACAGTACAGGGTTACCCTCAAAATTTACACGGAATGTTTTTTAAATGCAAACCAATGGTGCCCCAATATTAATATTTCCATATTCGACGCAGGATCCAATTCACTAATAGAGGCTGTAAATGTGCCCTATGGAGATTCTGTCAATATTCAAAACTGCACCCTGCAGGAGTGTCATCCCTGCATCAATCCAATTCCAAATATTTGTTATAAAATCACAACATATTCTTTTGTCCGCGATCTCCCAATTAGTCCCAATGGGTATGTTTTGGCATATCAGCGATGTTGCCGGATTGCTAATATCATCAATATGTCTCCGGGGTCTAGTGCTGTGGGTGATACCTGGACAGTTTCCATACCCGGAAATAATGGGCTTGATCCATTGGCATATAAAAATTCTAGTGCCAGGTTTTCACAGAACGATACTGCAATTATTTGTAAGGATAATTATTTCACGTTCGATTTTAGTGCCCGGGACCAGGACAATGATTCACTTTCCTACGCATTTACGGATGCATACTATTCGCCACAAAGTAATGGAGGTGGCCAATGCGGCGGACAGGCCGACAAACCACCTTATTCCAGCGTAAGTTATTCTGCGCCATTTTCCGGAACGCAGCCATTAGGAAGCGGCGTTACCATTAACCCTGTTACCGGAATTGTTAGTGGCATTGCTCCATCCCAGGAGGGAACCTATGTACTTACCTGTACCATTACGGAGTACAAACGGGGAACTACAATTGCAAAATCTACCGTTCATAAATCATTGCACATAAATGTTACAGATTGTTCTTTAACACAGGCTGTGCTCGATCCTGTTTATTATAGTTGCAGTAGTTTTACAAAATCATTTGTCAACAATGCTATCGGCGGAAACATTCAAACCTATTACTGGGATTTTGGCGTGCCGGGCGTGCTGAGTGATACTTCTAATTCGTCGAACCCAACCTTTACTTACCCGGATACAGGTACTTATGTATTGAAACTGGTGGTTAACAGAAACCTTCCATGTTCTGATTCTACACTTGCTATGGTAAAAGTTTACCCCGTATTCGCCCCCGATTTTGTGGTGCAGGGGCAATGTAAAAATACGCCGATACAATTCATAGATGTATCTACCACCACTTATGGTGTAGTTAATTTCTGGAACTGGAATTTTGGAGATAATTCCTCAGGAAATAATACTTCAAACAGCCCTACACCCCAGCATACGTATGTTCTGGGGGCTAATTACAATGTTTCCTTTACCGTAGCCAATGATAAAGGTTGTCGGGACACTGTAAGAAGAACAATTTTAGTTACCGATAAGCCAGCGTTAGCTATTACCAACGATACGTTGATTTGTGTGATAGATACGCTGCAATTAAATGCCTCCGGAATTGGCACTGTTGTTTGGAGCCCTACTTATAATATCAGTAATACAATTTCAAAATCGCCATTGGTTAGCCCGGATGTACCCACCAAATATTATGTTACCCTTACAGATCCTTATGGTTGTATTGGAAGTGATTCGGTATTGGTTGATGTAAAAAGTTTTGTGACGTTGAAAGCAAGAAACGATACTACCATTTGCCAGGGCGATAAAATTACACTTAATGTGGTGAGTGATGGATTGTATTATAACTGGACTGAAACCCCCGCCAATAATAGTTTGACCAATTCAACTATAAAGATACCTGACGCAACGCCATTGATAAATACGACTTATCGGGTAACAAGCAGTATCGGTAAATGTTTTGCACAGGATGACGTTGTTGTAAAAGTAGTCCCTTATCCAAATGCCAATGCCGGTGCAGATAAATCTATTTGTGTAGGAACATCGGCGCAGCTTGTGGCTAGCGGTGGAAGCAGCTATATATGGACGCCTGCAGTATTTTTAAATAACAGGTTTGCTAATAACCCGATATCGGTAAATCCTGCATACGATCTGTTTTATGTAGTTACTGTTACCGATACATTGGGTTGTCCGAAACCAGTGAATGATACAGTCAACATATTTGTAATTAAAATCAATGCTGAAGCAGGCCCAAGAGACACTTCGGTTGTATTAAATCAGCCCTTACAATTATCAGCAAGTGGTAGTATTAATTATCTTTGGACCCCTTCAACCGGACTTAGCAATGTAAATATTGCCAACCCGGTTGCGCTTCCTCAAAACAATATTGAGTACGTTGTTAAAGTAAGTAATGAGGGAGGATGTTTCGACTATGATAGTATCAAAGTAAAAGTTTACCTGGTTGAACCGGGCTTCTATGTTCCTACAGCGTATAGCCCTAATGGAGATGGAAGAAATGATTATTTTAAACCTATAGCAATTGGTATGAGATCTATAGATGTCTTCAGGGTTTATAACAGGTGGGGGCAATTGTTATATAGCAATACAAATCTTGAATATGGGTGGGACGGAACATACAAAGGCAATCAGCAGTCGCCCGGAACTTACGTATGGTATGCGGAAGGTATTGACTTCCGCAATGTTAAAGTAAAGAAAAGAGGGTACGTAGTTTTGATCCGGTAATAGTTGATATACTTTGTGATTACAATAGTAATTCTAGCAATTACCTTTCCATCACTTCATTATCCAGAATAAATAATGATGCGCCATTTATTCAGGACAACTGATTAAAACGATTTTTTTCGCATTACACTAACTACTTACAGATTCACTTAGTCTTCAATAATTAAGAAAGGAACTACGGAAAATTGCCTGTTAAGATTGGCTCGTTTAATTACAGGAATCCGGAGGCTTATAAATATCACCTAACTACAGGTAAATTGTTCTTATCATCATCAGTCCCAAATCAAGGCCTCTTTTATTTCAATTGTCAATTATAATTTTGGTAGATATTAACGCTAAGTATACAACTCTGGTGAAACCGGTAAATTTGCAAATTGATAGTTAGGTATCGCATTGGTTAAATCGTTTAACATGGGTAATAAGAATGTTTTAAAGATGGTAAAAGGAAATCTTGTAGATGACCAAACACGTTGCACCCATTATCATTCATCTGTGGATATAATTGCCATTAAGTTTAAGTGCTGCGGTGAGTATTATCCCTGCTTTTACTGTCATGAAGAAACAGCTATGCACCTGGCAGAAAAATGGGAAAAAAGTGAATTTGGCACAAAGGCAATATTATGCGGAATATGTGCCGAAGAGATGTCAATTATCGAATATAAATCCAGCGGGAATCAGTGCCCTTTTTGTAAAGCCGCATTTAACCCGCAATGTAAAAATCATGATCACTTTTATTTTGAAGAATAGAATTGATATTGCAATTGATTAGCTATTAAACTTTGTTTTTCTGCTGCTTATTAATTAAGTATTTCAAATAAAAGAAACTGAGTTTTTTCCAAAGGATTAAAATTATTGTCTGAAATAAACAACAATGATTTATGTCCATTTGGTAAATCGGGGCCGAAAGTTACCCCTTCAATATTATCTATAAATATCCCCAGGTCATCCATATTCAATAATAATTTTTTACTGGCGGGCTTAAAGTTATTGTTGTCTTTTAAAGCTGCAACGTTCTTTATGTCTGTCGCATTTGATACATCCGCAATAAAAATTTTTATGGTGCAAGCCATGCGGCCAGTAGAAAAAGAACGTTCTATTACCAGCAACTTTCCGTTACCAATTGCTAATATATCCGGTACACCATTAATCTTAAATGCGTCTGCAGGGTTGGGCGCTTGTGCTACGGGATCTAATTTATAGGCATATTGTTTTACAAGTTGTTGGCCAGGCATATTAAAACGAAGTATCCTTATAAATGCATTGTTGTCAAATGTGTCAGCCCTTGGTCCATCTTCATACAATGGTTCTTCTACATTGGCATAAAGTGTTTTGAAGTTATCATCAAAAGTCATTCCTTCCAACACGCCATTTTGCCTTGGCCCCATCGGTATTGATTGCATTTTTAATACGGATGGCAATTGAAAACTGCTGATGAATTTTCCATTGGGCGCAATCACATTGATGGACGGATCTTCAAGCACTGTATCATTTTTATTTACAATTCTTTCTCCTTCGCTACTCCAAATAATTTGATTAAACGGTGCATAATACCGGGCGGCTTCCGGATCGGGCACATGAAATTTGTCTTGTTTGTTATTAGGGTAAGTTTGTCCGTTAGCCTGCAATAAATTATTAACTGCTGTAAAATAAACACTATCAATTCCTTTTGATGAAATTAAAATACGTGCTGTGTAAAATCGGGCAGGTTCTATTGCGCTTCTGTCATCTGATATAAGCAGGTACTGACCGTTTTCGACATTCCTGTCAATTCCGGATAATCCACCAACAGTTGTATTATTATATCGCAGGTTGTA
Organism: Ferruginibacter sp.; assembly: GCA_040002495.1. Taxonomy (GTDB): domain Bacteria; phylum Bacteroidota; class Bacteroidia; order Chitinophagales; family Chitinophagaceae; genus Ferruginibacter. Next base: position 8,742 of record JBDUEK010000024.1, on the reverse strand, counting down.
AGGCAGGTCATATTCATTGATGAAATGAAGTGATGTAATATTGCCAACCTGTTTTGAGCTTGCGGATTTTTTTACTGTATCACACGAATTGAAAGTACAAACTATTACTATTAATGAAAATAACCTGAGTGATGTCTTGCCCATTATCTTGGTTTTATAATGCAAATTTGGGGAAAGTTCGCTTCCTCGTTGTATTTAATAATATTAAATTTATGGGATGGCGATTGAATCATATTTTTTATGGGAAAAAGTTTCAAGCATGGTGGATGGATTACCGGGAGTATATGAAAAACTTTGCTATGATACACCTGCATTTTATGTTGGTAAAAAATTATTTGTCAGACTGAAGGAAGATGGTACAACGATTGTTGTTTATAATAATGAAAGGGATAACTGGATTGCTAAAGATGCCGACGTTTTTTTTATTACTGATCACTATATAAATTATCCGCTCATGTTGGTAAATCTGCAAAATGTTTCAGCAACAGATTTAAAAGAACTTTTAATTAATTCATGGCAATTAAGAGCTGCTAAAAGTTTGCTTCATCAATATAAAAGTTGAATCATATACACTAAATTTTTTAAAAACGGTTAGTGATAAACGAAGAGGATTTTTTTCGATTTCATTAAATATTATTTACATGCCATTCCTTTGCCGATTGAATTAAATTTTGCGGTTACTATTGTTTGCATAAATTGAATGTAAGGCATTTGCAATTTTTTAAGGTTAACTTTATTTGTTTTGATATGAAATTTATTCCAGGATTTTTCTTAGCAGTTATTGTTTGCGCTTCCTGCAACAAACAAGTGCCACTTACTAATGAAGAAGTAATTGCAGTCATTAAAAAGTTTGATGAAGGGTGGATGCAAAAAAATCTTAAAGCCGTAGATTCGGTGTTGGCACCTGCATATATTTATTTTACCCAATCCGGCGGCACATTCAGCAGGCACAATCTTGTGGAAACTGCCGGCTCAACAGATTACACGCTTGATAAAATGAACAGGTTAGAGTACTATGTTCAATTGGATGAAAATACTGCAATTGTAAGCACCCGGTGGCAGGGAAAAGGTATGTATAAAGGTGTACCGTTTGATGAGGATCAGCGCTGTAGTGTTACTGTTGTTAAAGCGAATAATAAGGTAGAGATTTTGTCTGAGCATTGCACACCAATCAGGCCGAGCAGAATATTACATTGAGTATAATTCGTATGATTATGCCCGTACATTAATATGCAGTTTAATGAAATCAAATACTTAATTTTAAGAAAAAAATATTATGTATAACATAGCTAAATACGCTTTGCTGCTGTTTCTACCGATCGTTATGATCTCGTGCAATTCAAATGAAAGCGGAGCTGGTAATACGGGGTCGGCAGAATTGATGATTGCATCAGCAAATGGTATTGGAGAATTCGCCAAAGTAAAATCAATAGAATTTACTTTTAATATAGAAAAAGATTCAGCACATATGGAAAGGCATTGGAAATGGATGCCAACTGAAAATATGGTAATCTTCTATGACAAGGCTGATAGCGTACAGTTTAAAAGAATGGATACAACTACGGCTGAATTAAAGAAACTAAACGGACAATTTACAAACGACGAATATTGGCTATTATTTCCGTTGCATCTCAAATGGGATAAAGGGTATACGTTTACAGATGATAGTACAGCAACAGGCCCGGTTTCAGAAAAAGCGTATCATAAATATACCGTTCAATATAACAATAAAGACGGGTTTACGCCAGGCGATATGTATGAACTATATACCGACGATAACCACATGATACAGGAGTGGGCCTATCATAAAACAGGCTCTAAAGAGCCTTCATTAATGACTACCTGGGAAGACTATCAAGATTTTAATGGACTTAAAATTGCTAAAGAGCATAAAACAAAAGATGGTAAATTCAGCTTGTACTTTACCGGTATTACTATTGAACATTGATGAGCATGTAGCCCGTATTTTTTCAATTAACATTTTTTCAATTTAATTTTGTTGAGTTTTAGCAGAAGCAGTTTTTTTACTTACTGCTTCAATCTGTGCATTTAATTTTTTTGCAGTAGATGCTACAAAGGGCTCTCTTATTATAAAAGTTCTGTCTTGGTGAAGTCCTTGAATATTGATCGTTGTTATTTCTCCTGTTACAAATTTACTCCACCCGATGTGAGGGTCTGCAAAAATGCCTGGAGACCGGAAAATATGTAAGCGGCCATCATATGCTTTTGGTTGATATGCTTCTGCCATTTTGGAATTAAATGACCAAAAGTAATATTTCCTGATGGCTGCCGGATATTTGAGCCCCAATTTATCGAAGGCATTGCAAATAATTCTGATTGACAGTAACCATAAATTACCTAAATGGTAGTTTATGAATCTAAAAAGCAATCGCTTTTTTAAAATCATTTCCTGTTTTAATGATCTTAAATAGATTCTATATTTATTTGACGGGTTTAAAATACTACCCGTCAAGGTAGATCGTGTTGCGTTTGCCAATGCTTCTGCCCTGATTATTTTCTTTGTTTGCAGAAACCTGTCGTACACAATCTTGTTATTAGTAACATAATCAAAAGTTGGTGATTTGGTATTAAACATTACCAACAAATCTACCTTATATCCAAGGCTTTTAAGTTGATGTGCCATTTCAAAAGCAACGACACCTCCAAAGCAATATCCGCCTATTAGAAACGGGCCGTTAGGATTTATTATAAGAATTTCCCCTACATAATGCCGGGCCATTTCTTCAATTGTTTTATGCATTTTTACTTTACCATCTAATCCCTTTGGTTGTAATCCAAAAAGGGGTTGTTCTTCGCCCAAACGTACTGCCAGTTGCCTGTAAAATAAAACAGTGCCGCGGCCTGCATGTATTAAAAAAATCGGGGTCCTGGTGCCATTGGGTTGTATTGCTACCAGCGAAGGAATTGTAGATTGATCTTTTTGTAACTCAGCTGCTATTTGCTCAATTGTATTGGCTTTAAATAATAGGGATAATGACAATCCAATGCCCGTTTCTTTTTCAATTTTTGAGAAAAAACTATATGCCTGCATAGAGTTCATTCCTAATTCAAAAAGATTATCCCTCACACCAATTTTTTTAAAATGCAAAAGATTGGCAACTATTTTCGCAAGCTTTTTTTCTAGTTTAGTTTTTCCAGATGCAAAATTTTTATCAGTATGCTTTAGAACTGTTTCTGGTACAGGCAATGCTGCCCTGTCTATTTTGTCATTAATTGTTAGTGGAATCGAATCCAGCTTAACAAATACAGCCGGCACCATATAGTTTGGTAAACGCTCATTTAAAAATTGCCTGAGTTCATTATCCTCTACTGATTGGGTTAAGGTTTTAATAGTATAGTAAGCAACCAGTCTTGTCTCGCCTGGTTTATCTTGTCTGGCCATTGCAACTACTTGTTGTATTGCAGTGTGTTCACCAAGTGTTGACTCAATTTCGCCCAGTTCAATCCGATGGCCGCTTATCTTAACCTGCTGATCAATTCTTCCCAGGTATTCAATATCGCCATCTGGTAACCACTTGGCTTTGTCTCCCGTTCTATACATTTTGTCTGTTGGGTCATCACTAAAAATATCCACAATAAATTTCTCTGCAGTAAGTGCTGGTTGATTCAGGTAAGCCCGTGCAAGGCCTTCACCGGCTATACATAATTCGCCGGCTACACCCACGGGTACCAATTGAAAAAACTGGTCAACGATATAAAGCCTGGTATTGGAAAATGGTTTGCCAATTGGAATGTTATAATATTTTTTATTGGGCTCAACTTTGTGAATACATTTTCCAATAGTTGCTTCTGTAGGTCCATAGTGATTATAAATATTGCCTTTGTAATTAAGCGTTACCAATTGCTCCAGCAAACTTTTTGAAAACGATTCACCTCCAAATATCATCGCCTGTTTTGCTAAAACGATATGGTTTTCCTTGGCATATAACAGCCACAATGAAGGCACAATCTTAATGCAATCCACTGGGTTATTTTGTAGGTACTGCATTAATTTATCACCTTCCATTATAAAATTATGAGGAATTACATGTAAGGTAGCTCCTAATAGAAATGAAGTAAAAATGATTGAATGGCCGGCATCGAAAACAAGCGGCGCAAAGTAGGCGAAAGACTTACAGGTTTGTAATCCCGCACTCTTTATTAAACCAAAACAATGATCGGCCACTGCCCGATGTTCAATCATTACACCTTTTGGTTTGCCTGTTGAACCGGATGTATAAATGACATAGGCAAGATTGGTTGAAGGGAATTTTTTTTCAATGTTATTACCCGGCAGATCATTAAAATGCTTGTTACTGAAATCTACAATTATTAACGTTACATCGAATGAAGCAGCCAATTTATTCTTGCTTACATTGTTGACCAGGATCATTCTGGCCTGGGTATCTTCAAGTATGTATTTTATTCTTTGAATAGGATACTCAGGGTCAATAGGAACATACGCAGCACCAGCTTTTAAAATAGCCATTATTGCAATAATCATTTCAACACTTCGCTCCATACAAACCGGTATTAATTCTTCCGCTGTTATTCCGCGTTGAATTAGGTAGCGGGCAAGCTTGTTAGCTCTTTCATTGAGCTCTTTATAGGTAAGTATTTGTTCATCAAATACCACGGCTGTTTCGTCTGATGATTGCACAGCCTTTTCTTCAAATAAATCAATTAAAGTTTTATCCTCGGGGTGTTGCCCTTTTGAATCGTTGAAGTCATGCAATAACTCTTCTACTTCAATAGCAGTAAGCATCGACAAATCATTAATCTTTTGAAAGGGATCTTTAATCGAAGCATTTAATAATTCTTTAAAATGCCAGATCATTCTTTCAATAGCTTGCTCGCTATACAGTTCCGAAAAAAAAGTAATTATCCCCTTGAAACCCTTTGTTGTTTTTTTGATGAAAAAAGTTATTTCAAAAGTTTCTTTTATTTCGGGATAGCTGTTTGCTTCAGTTGGGCTTTTTTTCAGATTAGAGTTTTCTTTTTCAGTTTCATCTTTGTATGAAAACATTATTTTAAAAGGTGAGCTATCGTTAGATGTATTAATGGAAAAAAATGTTTTCTCCATTATTTCAAACGACAGGTTATTATGTGTATTGGCATTTAATACAACATCCCATTCTCTTTTTAGTAATTCACCAAATTTTGGATTGCCCGATAAGTCGGTTCGTAATGGCAATATATTATATGAAGAATTTGCAGATTTATTAGCACTTAATGAGTTGTTGGCTTCGGGGTATGCAACAACTATATCAGGCTGATTGGTGTACCTGTAAAGAAGTATATTAAATGTTGAAAGTAAAATTAAAAAGGGACTTGTTTCAAACTGCTGGCTTAATGCTTGCAAACCTTCACATGTACTTTTGGACAGTGTGAAATAGCGATGTTCTGTGTTGGTTGATACTTTTGCAGAACGAGGGTAATCATTTGGTATGTCTAGTTGAAGTGGAATATTTGCAAGTTGATTTTTCCAATAATTTAATAACTGCTCCGAACCTTCAACTACGATTTCTGTTTGAGATATACTTTGAATCTTTGTCATGTTTATGAATTGTTATTTGAACAAAATTCATTTCATAGCAAGTGGGGTGCGAATAAAATATTTTTTTTGCAGTTGAATATTGGATACAAAGCGGTGGGCAAAATTGCTATTATTAGGTAATAATAATCAGGGGCAGGATTATAGTTATTTGATGGCAACTTTCAAATTGCGGAGTTGTAAGCACTCCATCTAATCAATCGAATCAATTAGAAAAACATCGCATTGGTAAAACTGTTTTATACAAGCTGATGAGGCTAAATAATGAAAGTTAAAATAGAATAGAAATACTAGAATGGAAATTTAATATGTGTAAAAAAATACAATTGAATAAGTGCCATATCATTATCTACTGTAAAGTAATATAATTTTTCAAATTAGAAGAACTTATTCCTAAAAAAAATAAAAAAAATGCCCATACTTTTTGTTACTTAATTTTGAAAAACAGATACGCCATATGAAACAAATCATTTTTTATTTAATTTTTTTACTGCCAATTAAACTGCTTGCACAAAATTCAATTACGGTGCAGCCGGAGGAATTAATTTATGGGAGAAAGGATGGCATGGCGCTTACATTGTTTGTACAACGGCCTCCACAAATATCAAATGGAAAAGGAATAATATTGGTTGAAAGTGGTAACTGGAAATCGAGTTATGAAAAAGCACAACGATTTCTTGAGGGATCAAAAATATACACTGACAAAGGCTATACAGTGTTCACTGTTTTACCGGGTTCTCAACCAAGGTATGCCATCCCCGACCAGATTAATGACATTAAAAGAGCCGTAAGATTTATCAGGTATAATGCAAAAGAATATGGAATTGATGGCCAGCATATTGGAATAACCGGCTTTTCTTCAGGTGGTCATTTATCATTGGCAATTGCAACTGCCGACGATATAATTGATGCTGCTTCATCAGACCCTATAGATAAAGTATCCTCCAGGGTGCAGGCTGTTGCAGTATTTTATCCGCCTACAGATTTTCTGAATTTTGGAAAGCCAAATGCATCTCCAGCATCCAACAAAACGGCTTTAATTTTAACCGGCGTATATGCTGCATTTGAATTTAAAACTTGGAACGATACTACCAGGTCATTTGAAACAATAACAGATGATGCAAAGAAATTGGAAATAGCCAGGCAAGTGTCTCCCATATATGCTGTTAGTGCTGATGATCCGCCGGTATTGATTATACATGGAGATGCTGATTTTTTTGTTCCATTACAACAATCGCTAAATATCATCAGGAAATTTGAAAACGCAAAAGTTCCTAACCAGTTGATAATTAAAAAAGGTGGTGGACATGGCTGGAAAAATATTGAAGCGGAAGAAAATGAGGTTGCTAATTGGTTTGATAAATATTTGAAATGATGACTAAGGGAACTTACCCTATTACTTGCTGCCATATCACTAATAGCATTAAAATCAGTTTGGGTAAATGCTTAATTGGATTGGAAATTTTGCAATTAGTTGAACTCCTCTAAGTCATTATAAAAATTGAAACCAGCCAGTAGTTTTCATAGGCGGTATTCTATATTTTGAATAAAATGTTACAAGCAACATTTCATAACATAATTTAGCGGTTGGTTTTAGATTGTTCACATTAAATAAAAGCGAATAGAAAATGGTCCGGTTAGAGCAGTTTGGTAGTAGTGATTTTAAACAATTAATTGAGTGGATAACAGACGAAGAATTGCTAACCAATTGGTCCGGTAACCTTTTTAGCTTTCCGTTAACCACTAAAAGTCTGGAGTGGTATTTACAGGATACAAATATTTTGGATAAGTCAGATGCTTTTATCTATAAGGTAGTTGATTTAAATAACCAAACGATTGGTCACATCTCACTGGGAAGTATAAGCTGGAAAAATCGATCTGCCCGTCTTACAAGAGTTTTGCTAGGTAGTAAAAGCGAAAGAGGTAAGGGATGTTGCCATGAAATGGTTACAGCCGCTTTAAAAATTGCATTTGAGGAATTGAATTTGCATCGTGTAAGCCTGGGAGTTTATGATAATAATTTAGCCGCTAAAAAATGCTATGAAAAAAGCGGCTTTATTATCGAAGGCATACATCGTGATGTGCTGTGGTATAAAGAAAAATGGTGGAGTATGATAGAGATGAGTATTCTTCAAAAAGAGTGGAAAGGCCTGTAATATGAGTAGAAAACTGGCAGAGCATTAATTTTTTATGCGAAAGTGATTTTATAAACAACGGTTAATTCTACTTTGACATATTTAGAAAACGTTGGCTAGAATTAGAATACTTGTAACTATGGAACGGAAAAGATGCCATGAAAAAATATGGCACAAGTGAGTGACACAACGATGTCGCCATAAAAAACTTCTGCTGGCCAACAAAAAAATCGACTTGTCAAAGTAGAATTAAATATAGCAGACTAATGCCGGGGCGAGGTATTTTGATTGTTTTTTTATATCCCGGAGCTAGCCTTAATTTGTCTAAAATGTCTAATATTTCATGATGTTAAATGAAGCAAAGAGATATAAGTTGCGTATTTTTACTAAAACTTAATTAAATGAAAATTTTTGTAGCTGGCTTACCCTACGATCTTGATGATGCAGAACTGGAAGAAATTTTTGAAAAATTTGGAACAGTTACCTCTGCAAAAGTGGCTATGGATAAAGAGACTGGCAAAAGCAAAGGATTTGCGTTTGTAGAAATGCCTGACAGCATTGAAGCAAAAGATGCAATCGAAAGCATGAATGACATATCTCTTGGTAAAAAGCCATTGGTTGTTAAAGAAGCTGAAGAACGGAGTTCCGCTCCAGGAGGCAGACCAGGAGGCAATCGCAACGGAGCTGGTGGTGGCTTTAACCGCCCTTCTTCAGGTGGTGGGTTTAATAATAATGACCGAAGGCGTTACTAGTGTTAAGTTAAATGTGAATTGTCAATAGTGAATGGTCAATGGTCATTAGAATCGTTTACAATTCACAGATAGATACGTTCTTTTATTCTTAACATAACACTCGTTTGTTTCTGTTTGGCTGTTATGCATCATCTTGAAGTAATTTAAGACTTCGCCTACTTGTGGGCAATCCACTTAATTCTTTTCAACCGGATTGAATTGTATTGGTATTTTCTTAACTTTTCTGCCCGTATAATTGAAGGCAAAATCACTACCATCCGAAAGTCAAAAAAGTAAATAGCCCATATTATCTTTGAGGTGA
>JBDUEK010000023.1:0-70761 GCA_040002495.1 Ferruginibacter sp. | reverse complement strand
AAAATTAAAAATTAAAAATTAAAAATTAAAAATTAAAAATTAAAAATTAAAAATTGACAATGCTTTAAGATTTAAAATAAATCAGATCAACACAAATACAAAACATCATGATCAGAAGTTATATAAAAATTGCCTTCAGGGCTTTTGCGAAAAATAAGCTGGTATCATTTATAAATGTATTTGGCCTGGGCTTAAGTATGTCGGTAGGTATGATGATTATGATACGGCTGCAGGATCAGCTTAGTTATGATAATTTTCATCCGCATCCGGAGCGTACCTACCGCATCACCAGCAGTTACGAAAAAAAGAATGGAGATAAATGGCGCATGGCAAGCACACCGCTTCCTTTAAATGAAAAGCTTTCCGGGCAGGCTGACGGCATTGAAACGGCTGTAAATATTTACCCTGCCTTCAATGGAAAAGCAACCGTTTCCGGTAAAGAAATTTACCTCAATGGCGCTTTTACTGAACCCTCTTTTTTTGATGTATTCGGCTTTACGCTTGCAGCAGGCAATCCGGCAACGGCGCTCCAACAACCCAATTCTGTAGTGATTAAAAAATCAACTGCCGAAAAGTTTTTTGGCGATCAAAACCCACTGGGAAAAATTATTACCCTTGAAAATAAAGGCGACTTTATCATAACCGGTATATTAAATGAAGCGCCTGGCAAGTCGCACCTCACTTATGATTCTTATGCATCTTACACCAGCATCGCCAAACTAGAGAAAGATAAAACCCTGGCAGATAAATCGTCCGATTGGTTTGGGTTTAACAACGGGTATACTTATGTGCTGCTGAAAAAGAATACAGCTAAAGCTTCGCTGGGCACGCAACTAAATTCGATTGCTGCCGAAATGAACCGTATTAATATTGATGGAAAAACAGCCTTCAATTTTCAACGCCTCGACAAGATTACACCCGGCTCAGATTACCTGGAGAATGATATCGGTGGCGGTGGTGGATGGAGTAAATTATATTTTGAAATAGGCATGGCGTTGCTGATTTTAATAGCTGCCTGTTTTAACTATACCAATCTTACCATTGCCCGTGCCTTAACCAGGGCAAAGGAAGTAGGTATTCGTAAAATTGTTGGGGCAAAACGCATACAGGTATTTACACAATACGTGATAGAATCTGTGCTGCTTGTATTGCTGGCACTGGCTTTTTCCTGGCTCATTTTATCCTTTGTTATTCGCTATGCACCCTTTAATGACGGGTATGAATTCATCCCGTCGTCATTCCACTACAGCTTCGTGTTTATTGGATATACAATTGCCTTTGCAGTGTTTACCGGTTTGCTTGCAGGTTCGGCGCCAGCCTGGATATTATCTTCCTTTAAACCTTTGCGGGTGCTTAAAAATTTATCAACTGCCAAACTCTTTGGCAAAGTAAGCCTTCAAAAAGTATTCATTGTTTTTCAATATAGTTTATCGCTTACCATCATCATATTCCTGTTTGCTTTTTACAGGCAGTTTACCTATATGGCGGATGCAGATCCGGGTTTTAAAAAGGAGGGGGTAGTAGTGCTGGCGCTAAACGGCGTGGATGAAAAAATTGCTGCAGACAAGTTAACCGGTGTAAGTGGGATTGCAAGTGTATCGGCCATGTCATCAGATTTTAGCAGGCGCTTTGATGGCATGAGAGCGCTGGTTTGGTTAACGGATAAAAAGGATGTATTACAGCTCAATTATTATTATGCTGATGATGCTTTTATTCCATCCATGAAAATTGATTTTGTAGCCGGCAATAATTTTCCGCATGCTTCAGTTGATGTGGCTGAGCAATATATTATTTTAAATGAAAAGGCAGTACATGCGCTGGGTATAACAAACATAGCGGATGCTCCTGGTAAAAAGCTTTGGATAAATGATAGCACCAGTTTGCAAATTGCAGGTGTGGTAAAAGATTTTAATTATGAAAACATGGGCGCACCCATCAGGCCACTTGCATTTAGAAACAAAGATGCAGCCTGTAACTATTTATACATTGCTACAAATGCCGGCGATAAGTTGCAATTTGAAGGCCGTATACAACAAGCCTGGAAGTCTTTGGAACCCAACCAGCCAATTGAAATATCCTGGCTCAAAGATGCCATCGATGAAGGTAATTCGCAAACCGCTACTATATCATTGCTCGGTTACCTGGCATTTATTGCCATGGCAATTGCTTCACTGGGTTTACTCGGCCTGGTTATTTATACCATCGAAATAAAACGTAAAGAAATAAGTATCCGAAAAATCATCGGGGCAGGGGAGCAGCAACTGGTAAGGCTGTTATCAATGCGCTTTGTAAAGCTGATTATTATTGCAGGTTTAATCGCCATGCCGCTTGGCTATATCGCCGGTTTTTTCTTTCTGCAAAATTTTGCATACAGGGTCAATTTCGGAATACTTCAGTTGACGCTTTGTTTTCTTTTTTTATTAACAATCGGCCTTTTCACCATCATCTCACAAACTTACAAAGCGGCCATCAGCAACCCCGTGAAGAATTTGCGAACGGAATAGTTTTTTTTAAATATGAATTATGAAATATGAGTTATGAAATTTTTGAAATTGTTGAATGTAGGGAAATAGGCAAAGGCTTATTAAGTGAAATTATTTTTTTGTCCGGGCTGAAGAATAGATAGGAGCATTGTTGCGTCGCCCTCTTGTACTTTTACGGCAATGGGCAGCAAAAGACGAGTATTAATAGAAAATCAAATTGAAATTTGAAAGGTAATTATAAACTGGTATTGAAAATAAAGTGTATAACAAACAATGAGGTCTTTCAAAATCAGACATCAGACATCAGACATCAGACATCACACATAAAACATCAATATTATGATTAGAAATTATTTAAAATCAGCATGGAGAAACCTTTTAAGAAATAAGCTGTCTTCATTTATAAATATAGCTGGCCTATCAGTAGGACTTGCTACCGGTATCGTCATATTGTTTGTTACGGTACATGAGTTTAGCTATGATAAATTCAATACCAACCTGGGCGATATTTACCTGTTGATGAAAACGCAGGATACGAATGGGGATATTACAACAGGCCGGGTTACCCCCGGGCCTTTGGCGGCAAGCATTAGAAATGAAATTCCGGAAATAAAATATGCAGCCAGGGTAAGCCAGGGAGAGCAGGAACTGATTCGTACAGGTGATAAAAGTGTTTACGTAAATGGTATTTATGCAGAAGCTGAATTCTTCAATATGATGACCCTCCCTGCCAAACAGGGAAATCCTTTAGCTGCATTGCAGGATCCGGGTTCGGTAGTGATAACGGAAAGTACCGCAAAAAAACTTTTTGGCAACGAGGCAGCGATGGGCCAAACGCTTGTTTTAAACAATCAAAGTTCTTTAAAAATAGCTGCTGTTATAAAAGATGTACCGGAAAACAGCACCAACCAGTTTGATATTGTGTTGCCGTTCCGGCTTTTTGAACTTTCCAATAATTGGCTGAACAAATGGGATGATAATCGCATACAAACCTGGGCACAGGTAAAGCCGGGTATAAAACTGGCGTTGCTAAATTCAAAATTAAAAAATCTTTTTCTGCAAAAGCAAGATGAAAAGAATGTTGAATTATTCGCCTATCCAATGGCAAATCTCCGGCTTTACAGCAACTTTAAAAACGGTAAACCCAATGGCGGATTAATTGATGTGGTACGGATGATTGGCATCATCGGACTTTTTGTTTTATTGATTGCCTGTATCAATTTTATGAACCTTGCTACTGCACAATCGGAGCGCCGTGCCAGGGAAGTAGGCGTAAGAAAGGTACTCGGCGCTTCCCGTGCCAGGATTGTTTTTCAGTTTCTAAGCGAAGCCTTATTGCTTTCTTTTCTTGCACTTTTATTGGGTATTCTAATTGCCAACATTGCCCTGCCCTGGTTTATGCAGTTAACAGGACAAACCTTTACACCCGATTTTTTTAATTGGAAAATCTGGGCACTCCTGTTATCGCTTGCTTTATTTACCGGCTTGTTTGCAGGCAGTTATCCAGCATTTTGGTTAAGTCATTTTCAACCGGTTAAAGTGCTTAAAAAATTGGGCACTACAGAAAAAGGAGGGAGCTTGTTGCGCAAGAGCCTGGTAACTTTTCAGTTTGTGATTTCAATCTTTCTTGTAATAACAACGATTGTAATTTTTAAACAAATCAACTACTTACAAAACAGGCCAATAGGTTACAGCCAGGAGAATCTGATTGATATTTCGGCCAGGGGTGATCTGAAAGATAAATTCAATGTTGTAAAAAATGAACTCCTGCAAATTCCCGGCGTAAAAAATGTATCGGCAGGTACAGACAACCTGGTTCGCTTTGGTGGAGCATTTAATGGCCTGGAATGGCCTGGTAAAACTGACGATCAGGACTTTTTTATAACCACAACCCAGGTGCAGTATAATTGGGTAAAGACCGCAGGATTTACGATGGCTGAAGGCCGTGATTTTAGTCCTGAATACGGTGCTGATTCTTCGGCTTGCCTCATTAATGAAACTGCTGCAAAAAGAATGCATTTGAAGGAACCAATTGCTGGAACCAAACTGGGTAATAACAGGGTGATTGGCGTAGTAAAAGATTTTGTATTCAATCATCCGTTTTCTTCCACGGAGCCCATGATTATTTATCTAAACAAAGGAGAAATGAATCATTTTTTCGTACGCATTACCAACGATACTAAATGGAAAAATTGTTTGGCACAAATAGAAACTGCGGTAAAAAAAATCAACCCCAATATGCCGTTCGAATTTCAGTTTACCAAAGAAACTTACCAGAAAAATTTTAAAGAGATCAGCTCGGCAGGACAGATGGTAAATGTATTTGGCGGCATGGCAATATTTATTTCCTGTCTTGGTTTATTTGGGTTATCCGGTTTTTTAGCAGAGCGTAGAAGTAAGGAAGTAAGTATCAGGAAAGTGCTTGGCGCAACCGTAAGCAACATCTGGTTTACTTTATCAAAAGATTTTCTAAAGCCGGTGATCATCGCATTTGTAATTGCTGCACCCATTGCTGGATTTGCTATGCAAAAGGGCTTGTCACTGATGGATTACCACATTAATTTATCCTGGTGGATTTTTGTGCTGGCCGCAGCTGTGGCAATAATTGTAGCATTGATAACGGTAAGCTTTAATGGTATAAAAGCAGCCATCGCCAACCCTGTAAAAAGTTTAAAAATGGAGTGAGGACTACAGATGTAGTATTGCTAATCTCCATCCGGTTAATTAAAAAATAAAAAGTAAAAAATAAAAACCTATTTAGCTAAAATCAAATTTTAAATGATGAAAAAATTTTTTGTAAGTGCATTGGTTGCTATGCTGGCAGGCAGTTGTTTGTTTTCCTGTATAGGTATGAATGATGTAAGCATCCATGTAACTGATTCATCGGGAAAACTGCGTGTAAAAGTAGAGGCCAACAAACATGGCAAAGATATTTCGTACGACGAAACTTTTGATGTGCCCAATTATACAAAGGCCGAAAAAAGTGAATTGGTAAAACATATTACAGACTCCCTGGGAGTGGCAGATTAATTTGAAAACGCTTTGTAAAAAGTAAAAAGTAAAAAGTAAAAAATAAAAAGTAAAAAATGATGATGAAAATGTAACCTGTATCAAAAAATAAGCGTCTTTCAAAATCAGACATCAAAAAATCAGACATCCGACATAAAAATAAAAGGAATTAAGTAACAATGAAAACGAAAGCTGCAATAAAACCAGCGATCTTTCAAAATCAGACATCAAAAAATCAGACATCCGACATAAAAATAAAAGGAATTAAGTAACAATGAAAATGAAAGCTGCAACAAAACCAGCGATCTTTCAAAATCAGACATCAGCCATCATACATCAAAATTTATGATAAAAAACTATTTCAAAGTCGCCTTCAGAAACCTGCAACGGAATAAAGTTTATTCCTTCATCAATATTGCCGGCTTAAGTATGGGCCTTGCCTGCGCCATGCTCATTCTTTTGTATGTAAAAGACGAAGTAAGTTATGACCGGTTTCATACCAATGTAAATAATATTTACAGGGTAGTAACCGATAATAAAGATATAGAAGGACATCAACGAAAAGATGGTAATACGGGTTATGTGCAAGGTCCGCTTTTTAAAGGGAATGTGCCGGGCATTGAAACTTTTGTAAGGATACAAAGTGGCACAGAGGATATGAAAACCGGCCAGGAAATTCATTCACAGGATTTGTTGTACGTAGACTCGTCTTTCTTTAATGTGTTTTCTTTTCCACTTATTAAGGGTAATGCAAAAACTTGTTTGATGGCGCCACATACCATTGTTATTTCAGAAGTGGCAGCAAAAAAACAATTTGGCACAACCGATGCAGTGGGTAAAGTTATTATGCTAAGAGACGACAGCGTTTTTGCACCCTACCAGGTAACAGCCGTAGCAAAAAAATCTCCGCAAAATTCTTCGTTACAATTTGATTACCTGCTGCCCATTAAGGTACCGGCCGGTGAGGGAGTTGATAAAGAAGATTGGTTTAATTTCTTCTTAAACACATTTGTAGTAGTTAATCAACAAGCAAATGTGCAGCAGGTAGAAAGCCAACTGCAAAAATTTTATATGGCTGATTCAAAAGAAGCCTTGAAAGCCATGAAGGAACAGTATGGAGATATTGTAGGCAGCAGCCGTTACATGTTGCAACCGTTTACAGATATGCATATGAGTACTGAGTTGCCGGCGCAAAACGGATTAATCAACGCCAGCAATCCAATGTACTCATATATTCTTTCAGGCATTGCATTGTTTATACTGCTGATAGCTTGTATCAATTTTATCAATCTTACAGTAGCCCGTTCCATCAAGCGGTCAAAAGAAATTGGCATTCGTAAAGTAGTGGGTGGAGATAGGAAGCAACTTATTTTTCAATTTCTTGGCGAGTCATTTTTTCTCTGCATTATTGCTTTTTTATTAGCTGTTTGCCTGGTGCAACTCATACTGCCGGTATTTAATAACCTGGCCAATAAGGCCCTTTCACTAACCTATCTTATGGATATAAAATTGGTAGGAGGTTATATCCTGCTCTTTTTTATTACGGGCTTGCTGGCAGGCTTTTATCCGGCACTGGTTTTATCGGGTTATAAACCCGTTGAAACATTGTACAGCCGCTTTAACCTTACCGGTAAAAATTACCTGCAAAAATCGTTGGTGATTTTGCAGTTCACATTGGCGTCGTTTCTTATCATTGCCACCTTTACAATTTATGCTCAGTTTAATTTTCTTACTTCCGAAAAGTTAGGTTATGATGATAGCAACCTGATTGTAGTGAATAAACAATCATCTCGCAGCCAGGCCGCAGTTTTTGAAAGAGAGCTGGCAAAGTCGCCGGGCATCATGGGCGTTACAGCAAAAAATGGTGGCCAATGGCAAACCGGTGCTAAAACCAGCAGCGATTCTATTATGCATTTTCAATACGAAACGGTAGATGAATCCTACATCCCATTAATGAAAATCCCAATGGTGCAGGGACGTAATTTTTCTGTCAATTTTCCGGCCGATTCAACCAATTCAGTGATAGTGAATGAAGCGTTTGTAAAAAAAGCTGGCTGGACAAATCCAATAGGGGAAGTAGTTAATTTCTGGTATAAGAACGAATTGTATCATGTAATTGGCGTGGTTAAAGATTATCATTTTAATGCGTTGAATGAAAAAATTGAGCCGCAGTTATTTACAATGAAAAACAGTAACCAGTTTGGAACATTCTTTATCAAAATAAAAGCTGGCGCCGAAACCGCAGCACTTAAAAATGTTCAAAAAAGCTTCAAAGCATTTTTCCCGATTAGTCCATATTCATATGTGTTTAAAGACCAGCAGAACCGCAGCAGCTACGAAGCCGAAAATAAGTGGAAACAGATCATGTTATTTGGTGCGGTGCTAACCATATTTATTTCCTGCATCGGCTTATTTGGTTTAGCTGTTTTGTCGGCCGAAAAGCGCAGAAAAGAAGTTGGTATCCGTAAGGTATTGGGCGCATCAGTAAACAGCGTAGTTACCATACTTTCCCGTGATTTTGTAAAGCTGGTAATCATTGCCCTGGTAATTTCAATTCCTTTATCATGGATGGCCGCCAGTAAGTGGCTCGAACATTATCCATACAGAATTACACTCAACTGGCCCATGTTTGCAATTGCAGGTTCGCTGGTAATATTGATTGCATTGGCAACTGTAAGTACACAGGCAATAAAAGCAGCCATGGCAAACCCGGTTAACAGCCTTCGCACTGAATAGAATGTCTGATGTCTGATATTTTGATGTCTGATGTCTGATGTCTGATTTTTTTAAGGTCGAAGCCTGCTGTTTACAATGGTTTCTTTTGTCATTCTCTTACTTTTTATTTTTTTTACTTTTTACTTTTTATGCTCCCGGCATTTGCTCTTTGTTCATCATCCTTGCATCGCCCTCTTGTACTTTTCCAGCAATGCTGAACAAAAAAAGGAATTAATAACAAAACAATATTCAACATCGAAATTGAAAACTGCAAATAAAAACTGCCACTAAAAATAAAAGCAGCAACAATACATGAGTTCTAACAAAATCAGACATCAGAAATCCGACATTGGAAATCATGTATCATCCATAGAGAGCAGTACCTGATTTCGGCACTCCTATAAAAAATTGTTTTTTCTGTAAACAAACTGTCCGGTACTGAACAACAACTGTTCGTTTTCGAACACTTTACAAGCCGATATTTAATAAAACCCTTGCCAGGCAAGGGTTTTCCTTTTGGCATAGTCATTGACAATTTTAAGTCAACACCAACTGTATCGAATAAACAGGTATTTTAATTGCGATGTAAAGTGGATTATGAAAATATAAAATCATCATTCGGTAATTCGCATAAAGAACAGCTTTTATGATAAAAAATTATTTAAAATCAACTTTTAGAAATCTTTGGAAAAACAAAGGGTATAGTTTACTAAATATAGGTGGGCTTGCAATTGGTATTGCCTGTGCCGGATTAATTTTTTTATGGGTGGAAGATGAACTCAACTGGGATAGCTCTAATAAAAAAAGTAGCCAGCTTTACTTTGTAAGGGAGAATCAAAAGTATGACACTTATACGGCTACATTTGGTTCTACCCCCGGCTTAATGGGGCCAGCTATGCAGGCTGAAATTCCGGGTATTGCCAATACCAGCAGGGTATACCAGGATGGAGCAACGCTGTTTACAATAGGCGATAAAGCAATGTACGCCGGTGGGATTTATGCCGATAGCGGTTTACTGAGTATGTTTACGTTGCCATTTAAACAAGGAAATGCTGCAAGTGCTTTTACCAAGTTGCACTCCATGGTAATTACCGAAAAAACCGCAAAGAAATTTTTTGGTGATGATAAAAACGTAATTGGCAAAACGGTAAGAGTCAGCAATAAACAAGACTATGAAATTACTGGTGTGCTAGAAGATATTCCTGAAAATTCAAGTATGCAATTTGAATGGATGGCACCCTTTAAGATAATATTGGATCAAAGCCCGTGGCTGCAAAACTGGGCCAATAATTCCTTGAATACTTACGTGGAATTAAAGCCAGGCGTTGAAGCTTCTTCCGTAAATAAAATACTATTCGACTTTATTCAAAAGAGAGAGCCAAAATCAATAGCCCGCCCTTTTTTGTGGAGTATGAGTCAATGGCATTTGTACGACCAATTTGAAAATGGTAAAGCAACTGGCGGGGGACAAATTGAGTATGTGCGTCTCTTCACCATCATTGCCTGGATTATTTTATTTATTGCCTGCATCAATTTTATGAATCTTGCTACTGCAAGAAGTGAGAAAAGGGCAAAAGAAGTGGGCGTAAGAAAAGTGCTGGGCGCAGGCAAAAAAGGGTTGGTAATGCAATTTATTGGCGAAGCATTTATTATGTCGGCCATTGCTACTTTACTGGGAGTTGCCATCATTTCATTGGTGATGCCAGCCTTTAATTTATTGGTGGAAAAAAATCTTAGTCTCGGTCTCGATGAGCCAATGCACCTCGTTGCTTTATTTATTATTACAATTATCTGCGGACTTATTGCGGGTAGTTATCCTTCATTGTATCTATCATCTTTTAACCCGGTATATGTATTAAAAGGAATGAAATTAAAAAACGGTAGTGCTGCTTTTGTTCGCAAAGGGTTGGTGGTATTGCAATTCAGTATTTCTATTGTATTAATCGTATCAACCATTATCGTTTACAGACAAATTGAACATGTAAAAAGCCGTAACCTTGGCTTCAATAAAAATAATTTAATAGAAGCTGATGTACAAGGTGAAGTGGCTAAATATTACCCGGTTTTAAAGCAGGATTTGCTTAACTCAGGTATGGTTGAAAATGTAGCGCTCAGCGATCATACCACTTTGTATGGGGGTAATAATACCGGCGATTTAACCTGGCAGGGCAAGACGCCGGGTGCTCAAATATTAGTGTCCACCAGGTATGTTACCAATGAGTTTGTAAATACTTCCGGCATGAAAATATTAGCTGGAAGGGATTTTATTTCCAATGATTCCGTGATGTCAAAACAAATGAATGTGCTCATTACCCAATCAATGGAAAAATTGATGGGTAACGAAACTGCTGTTGGTAAATTAATAAGGCAGGAAAGCGACACGAGTGGTTTTGAACTAAAAGTGGTTGGTGTGGTAAACGACTACCTGTACGGCAACATGTATGGCAAACCAGATCCGGTAGTTATTATGAATACAACGCCGGATCATACCAATAAAATGTACCTGCGTTTAAAAGAAAATGCCAATCCCGAAAAGGCCTTATCAAAAATTGAAATGATTATAAAAAAACACAACCCTGCTTTTCCGTTTACTTACACTTTTGTAGATGCACAATTTAACCGGATGTTTTTAGGTGAAACATTGATCAGCCATTTATCAAAAGTATTTGCCGGGCTTGCCATATTAATTTCATGCCTGGGTTTATTTGGATTGGCAGCTTATACGGCAGAACGCAGAACAAAAGAAATTGGTGTAAGAAAAGTTTTGGGAGCAAGCGTGCCGGGCATAGCAGCATTATTGTCGAAAGAGTTTTTACAATTGGTTGCCGTATCCTGCCTGATTGCTTTTCCTGTTGCATGGTGGGCAATGAATAATTGGTTGCAGGGGTTTCAGTACAGGGTTAATATCAGTTGGTGGATATTTGCAATAGCAGGTGTGGGCGCTATTTTTATAGCATTGGCCACGGTTAGTTTTCAGGCTGTAAAAGCAGCTGTGGCTAACCCGGTAAAATCACTTAGAACCGAGTGACCATGGTAATTTAAATCAGGGAGTAATTTTTTTTGTTGAATCATTTAAACGGCTTAAAATAATAAGTATGAAAAATTTAAGAAGCTATATAACAGCAGTTTTAATGTTGATTGCAAGCAGCACGTTTGCTCAAACAACCACAGCAGTTAATCATTTTGATAAAGTAATTGTGAGCCCGCATGTGCAGGTAACGTTTGTAGAAGGCAATGAAGAAACTGTAACCATAGAAAAGTCAACAGTAGACCAGGCCAAAATAAATATCGAAGTAAATCATTCCACCCTGCGTATTTATTTAGATGATGCTAAAGAAATTACAAAAAATAGAAAGACGTATGAAAATGGTTATCAGGAAAAGCGGTCGATCTACAATGGAACTGTGGTAACTGCTATTGTTACGTATAAAAAACTGGTTGCATTATCCATCAGGGGCGAAGAAACGCAGGTATGCAAAAGTTTGTTGAAGGCTGATAATTTTAAACTAAAAATTTATGGAACATCAAAAGTTTATTTGAATGAAGTGAAGCTGGAGAAACTTCAAACAACGATGTACGGCGAGAGTTTGTTAGTGATTAAAGCAGGTTCAATACAGGAGCAAAAATATACTGTTTATGGGGAGAGCGAAATTAACAGTCTTGGTATAAATGGGAATGCCGGTAAAATTACCGCTTATGGAGAAGCCGATTTTAAACTGAATGTTTCCGACGAAATTCACATCACTGCATTTGGTGAAGCAAAGCTGGGGTATAAAGGAAATCCGGTAATCAGCAAGGGGCTGAATATTGGCGGAACGCAAATCAGCAGGATTGAATAAGGCATTTTTTACAAGTTAATTTATGGTGTTTAAATTATTAATAATCTTCAAATAGCCGTGGCTGTCCTATGCTGAAAATTTATATCAAAATGGCTTTCCGCAATATCTTTCGTAACAAGACGTATGCGATGATAAATATTGTGGGCCTCGCAATGGGCATTAGTGCATTCCTGTTATTGCTGGAATATATAAGCCTTGAAAAAAGCGTAAACCAGTTTCATAAAAATATTGGTTCTATGTACCGGCTTATCAATGAAGATAGGGAAGGTAAAACCTGGCCGGAGGCAGAGCCGGGATGGGCAGTACAGGCCAGTCAGCGTTATCCGGAGATAAAGGACTATTGCCTTTTTGATGATGGCGGGGCAGCTAAAGGTGTTGTATCAGTTTCATCTGACCCGGAGAAAGTATACCGGGAAGAAAGTATTGCTTATGCAGAAGGTAATTTTTTCAACGTATTTAGTTTCCCGTTAGTGAGTGGTAATAGTGATGCATTGGCTGCACCCAATACTGTTTTTATTTCGGCAACAAGTGCAAAAAAATATTTCGGTAATAAGGACCCCAATGGCGAAACCTTAACACTCAATAACCAGTTTGGTACAACTGTTTATAAAGTGGTAGGCGTTTATAAAGACATGGGCGATAATTCGGACCTGCATTATGATATGGTTTTTTCCCTGGAAACTTTAAAAAACCCTGCCAACCTGAATGGCAACTCATGGGCAAGTTTAGACAATGAATCGCTATATTTAAGTACTGTTTTCCTGTTGAACAAAACAACCAATATTCCGCAATTTGAACACAAACTTACAAACCTCCGTAATGAGTTAAAAGCCGATAAAGATGGCGTAGCATTTCGTTTACAAGCTTTTAAAGATATGCACCTGGGCAGTTCGTTCAATGATAACCTGCAAACATCCGGTAACTTAAAGTACATATATATGTTGGGTGGTATTGCTACGCTCATTTTATTAATTGCATGGTTTAATTATGTAAATCTTTCAACGGCCACTTCTTTTAAACGAGCCAATGAAGTGGGCGTTCGTAAGGTGATTGGCGCTTCCAGAAGCAGTCTCGTTAAACAGTTTATGAGTGAGTCGCTATTGATCAATTTGATTGGATTGCTGGCTGCCATCGGGCTGGTAGAATTAATACAACCTTTATTTAATACGCTTGTAGGAAAATCACTTTCATTGTTAACATTAGGTGCTACTACTTTCTGGATGTATGGATTGGGATTGTTGATTGGTGGTTCCGTTTTATCTGGAGCATATGCTGCTTTTTCATTATCTAAATTTAACCCGGTAAACACCTTAAAAGGCAAGATAAATAAAACAGCACAGGGCTTGTTGTTGCGGAAATCCTTAGTAGTATCACAGTTTGTCATTTCTATTTCGTTAATCATTGCTACTATACTAATTTATTCGCAGCTCAACTATATGCGTGGTACAAAGCTGGGCGTTACTACCAACCAAATGCTGGTAATCCGTGGCCCTGAAATGGGTAAAGACAGTACCTATAAAAATCGCCGTACCGCCTTCTGGAACTCGGTTGCAGCAGAAAGTTTTGTAAAGGATTATTGTGCCACAGGAACTATTCCCGGTGGCTGGTACAATTTTATGACCAGCGGCTTTACACAACCGGCTTCAAAAAAAGGGGATGAAGTAAAAACCTATGCATTCGCAATTGTAGGTGACCGTTTTTTGAATACCTACGGCTTGCAATTGGTTGCCGGACGAAATTTTACACCGGAAGAATGTGCCGTGGAATGGAGCGAAAACAGCAAAGTGTTAATGAATGAAACGGCCATCAAACAACTTGGATTTAAAAATGCAGAAGCAGCAGTACGCACAAAAATTCAGTGGGATGAACGTGCCTTGCAGATAATAGGCGTGGTAAAAGATTATCACCATACCAGTGTGCAGCGTGCAATAGACCCTATGATATTTTATCCGCAGAATAATAATTCCTATTTCACCGTAAAATTAACGCCTGATAAAATGCAGGAAAAAATAGCATCGCTCGAAAAGTTGTATAAGCAAAGTTTTGCCGACAATCCCTTTGATTATTTTTTTGTGGATGAAGTGTATAACAGGAAGTATGCAAACGAACAACAGTATGGAAATATTTTTTCAACCGCAGCTATATGGGCCATATTTATTGCCTGCCTGGGTTTGTTTGGCCTGGCCACTTTTACCGTGGAATCGAGGGTGAAAGAAATTGGTGTACGCAAGGTTTTGGGTGCAAGTGTACAAAGCATTGTTTCATTATTATCAAAAGATTTTTTGTTACTGGTATTCATTGCTTTTGTAATTGCAACACCCATTGCCTGGTATGCCATGCATCAATGGTTGCAGGATTTTGCCAGCCGTATTACCATTGGTTGGTGGGTTTTTGTTTTGGCAGGTGGCATTGCTTTAGTTATCGCATTGGTTACAGTAAGTTTCCAGGCAATCAAAGCAGCGGTTGCTAACCCGGTGAAGAGCCTTCGGACTGAATAAAATGTCGGATGTCTTTTAGTTATGATGAATGCTAAATGTTGAATGTTAAATGAAGAAAATAGTTCTAGAGATAAATGATTGTCCGGGCAACGGAATCAATATCAGCATTGTTGCGTTATTTATCCCGAGTAAGGTTTTGCGTGCTGCATCGGGACGCCCTCTTGTACTTTTCCAGCAATGCTGAACAATTAACATACAATCTAAAAATCAAACATAAATATATCAGCAATAAAAACATCAGACATAAAATATCAAAAATAAAAAACTGTTAACTGTTGATGAAAAAGCATACCGCAACAAAGCTATCGCTCTTTCAAAATCAGACATCAGACATCATATATCAACTATCAGAAATAAAAAATTTATGTTTAAAAACTATTTTAAAACTGCCTGGAGAAATTTATTGAAGAATAAATTTTATACTGCTATCAATATTGCCGGACTTACCCTTGGCCTTGCTGTGGGTATGCTAATATTGCTGTGGGTAAATGACGAGACAAGCTTTGATGCATTTCATAAAGATGCTGCGAATATCTTTAAACTTGAGAATAGGGTAGGAACCGGTGAGAGTACACAAATATGGGAAAACACAGTAGCGCCTATCGGAGCGCTGGCTAAGCAACAGTTGCCGGAAATTAAAGAGTTTGTTACTATGTCGTACAACAATACTTACTCCCTGTTTAAATCGGGCGATAAGGTTTTCAATGAGCAAAAAGCATTTTACACCGATGCTGCTTTCTTTTCAGTTTTTGATTTTCATTTAATAAAAGGCAATGCAGATAAACCTTTCATGAACGATCATTCGCTGGTACTAACAGAAACTACTGCACGCAGGTATTTTGGTGATGCGGATCCAATAGGTAAAATTATCGTGGCTGATGATTCTACCAGTTTTGCAGTAACCGGTATTATCAAAGATTTTCCATTGAACTCTACTATCAAAGCAGACATGTTTATGCCGATTGCTTTACTTGGCAAAACATTGTATGCCGGCCGGCCTGTGGGCGACAATATGAATCATGATTTTCGCCAATTTAATTATATCACTTTTTTATCGCTGAAGCCCGGTGCCAATCTTGCTGTATTGCAAACAAAAATACGGACCATTCATCTTGATAATAAGCCGGACGATACAGATATAGCTTACCTCTTGCAAAATGTAACGAACATGCACCTGTATAAATCTGATGGCACAGATGGTGGTATTGAAACTGTTAGAATGTTTACGATAATAGCTTTGCTGATATTGGCGATTGCCTGTATCAATTACGTTAATTTATCCACAGCAAGGTCAATGTTGCGGGCGAAAGAAATAAGTATGCGTAAGATAGTAGGCGCTGCAAAAATTCAGCTCTTTTTACAATTCATTGTGGAGACAGCCGTGCTTTTTATAATAGCAGCCATCTTTGCCATCGGTCTTATTTACCTGTTAATACCAACATTCAACGATGTTGCTGGTAAGCAACTGGTGTTTCATCTCGGCGACCCAAATGTGTGGGTAATCATCGCGGTTACTATCCTTGTTACGCTGACTGTTTCAAGTATTTACCCGGCAATATTATTGTCATCCTTTGAGCCATTAAAAGCACTCAAAGGAAAAATATCTGTAAAATTATCCGATGCCGCTTTTAGAAAAGTATTGGTGGTAACACAGTTTGCTTTTTCAATTGTGTTAATAGCCGGCACATTTATTATCAGCCGGCAGTTAAATTATATTCACAATAAATCCCTGGGGTATGATAAGGATCATGTGTTTTCTTTTTCCATGCGTGACATAAGAAATCACTACGATGCAGTTAAAGCAGACCTGCTCTCTAAGCCAGGTGTTTCGGCCGTAACCCGTGCCGGTTCTAATATCGTAAATATTGGCGGACAAACTGGTAGCAATGAGTGGGATGGAAAACAGCCCGGACAAACAATGATGGTAAGGCCATTGGCAATGGATAAAGACTTTGTTTCTTTTTTTAAACTTAACATAGTTGATGGCGTTGGCTTCACCGGCACTGTTGCGGATTCCACGCATTTTATGCTGAATGAAACAGCGGTACTACAAACAGGCCTTAAAAATCCCATAGGGAAAAGATTTAAACTTTGGGGTACCGAAGGCACGATCATCGGTGTGGTTAAAGATTTTCATTTTGCCAGCATGAAGAAAAAAATTGAGCCGGTAGTGTGTTATTATTTTCCAAAAGATATGGGAACTATCTATATTAAAACATCTACAACTGCTGCAACACTGGCCATAGCTGCGGCTGAGCAGGAATGGAAGTCGTACAACGCAGGCTTTGCATTTAACTATGCATTTCTCGATGAAACCTTTAATGAACTATATAAAACTGAGCAACGCACCGGCATCCTTTTCAATGTATTTACTGGCATCGCAATATTTATTTCCTGTCTTGGATTATTTGGGTTGGCAACTTTTACAGCACAGATACGCACCCGTGAAATTGGTGTAAGAAAAGTAATTGGTGCAAGCGTGGCAAGTATTATCGCCTTGCTGGCAAAAGACTTTATTAAGCTAGTGCTAATAGCCCTGGTTATATCTATACCCGTTGCCTGGTTTGTGATGAACAAATGGTTACAGGATTTTGCTTACAAAACAAATATAAGCTGGACAATTTTTGCCATCACTGGTTTAATGGTTGTCTCAATTGCTTTGCTGACCATAAGTTTTCAATCTGTTAAGGCAGCAATAGCTAACCCGGTGAAGAGCCTTCGTACCGAATAATGTCTGGTGTCTGATTTTTTGATGGCTGATTTTTTTTGATATGAAACTGGTGCTGATAGAGGAACTTGTTGTAACTGCATTGCAAAAGATGGGTAATAGAAATTAAATACTGTTCAAATAATGCTCCTGCTGGCTGGGGGATAAATATTATAATCTATGCTAAAAAATTATTTTTTACTGGCAGTGAAAAATTTCAGGAAACAGAAAATGTTTTCCCTGATAAATATTTTGGGCCTTACCGTCGGTATTACCTGTTGCCTGATGATTTTCCTGTTTATCATGAATGAGTTTAGTTATGATAAATTTCACAAGGATGGTGAGCATATCTATCGCGTAATGCGTGTAAGCAACAGTGATGCGCTACCGGGAAATATTCCTTACCTGTCACCTATGTATGCACCTACGCTGGCAAATGACTATCCCGATGCCATCAAAAGTGTAACCCGGGTTTCACCGGACAATGATCTTGTTACTTACAACAACATCTCTTTCAACGAAAAGAAAATTTACCTGGTAGACAGTAATTTTTTCCGGTTTTTTAGTTTTAAATTATTAAAAGGAAGTGCCGCCACGGTGCTGAATGATCCGTTAAGTATCGTGATGACCGCATCTGCTGCCAAAAAGTATTTTGGCGATGAAGATCCCATTGGCAAAGTAATTGACTTCAATAAACAAATGCGGCTAACCGTTACAGGCATATCAGCAGATGTGCCGGTAAATTCTCACCTTGATTATGATATGGTGGTGCCCTTAGCCAACTGGCGTAACGAACAATGGATGAACCAATGGCCCAGCAACAGCCTGTATTCGTACGTACAGTTAAACCCTGCAGTAAACCCTGCAAGCCTGGAGAAGAACTTTCCGGCATTTATGGATAAATACCTCGGCGAATTCTACAAGGAAAACGGGTTTAAAATGGGCCTCACCATTCATCCGTTAACCGGTACTTATTTTGAGGGCGAATCGCCTTTTGATAGTGTGAAACATGGTAGTAAAAAGATGGTGTATATTTTTATGAGCATCGCTATTTTAATACTGTTGATTGCCTGTATTAATTTTATGAACCTTGCCACAGCAAGAGCAACCGACCGGTCGAAAGAAGTTGGGTTGCGTAAAGTATTAGGTGCTGTACGTGGACAGCTTGCCGCACAGTTTTTGTTTGAGTCCGTCTTGTTTGCCACTGTTTCGGCCATACTGGCAATGATACTACTTCAACTGGTAATGCCCGCCTATACTGGCTTTCTTGGCTATGAATTACCTGCTTACTGGAGTAATCCATTATTATACGTTTTTATTATGGGCGTAATAATAGTAGTAGGCGTTTTTGCAGGTAGTTATCCGGCATTATTACTGTCTTCATTTTCACCCATTGAATCGTTGAAGGGTAAATTAAAAGTTGGTGCACATGGTGCATTGTTTAGGAAGGCACTGGTGGTTTTCCAGTTTGCTATTTCTGTATTATTGATCATAAGTATTGCCGTAGTAATGAAGCAAATGTATTTTGTAAGAAATACAGACCTTGGTTTTGATAAAGAGCAATCGATGATTGTAAGTATTGACAATCGTAAATTATATGAAAACAAAGAGCAGTTTAAACGCCAGTTGGAAGCAGACCCATCTGTAAAAGCTGTTTCATTGATGTCTGGTCAGCCGGGCGGTTTTCATGATTCTTACAATTTTGAATCAGAAGGTAAACCGGGGGAAAAGATAATGATCAATACGGAGTTTTCAGATTTTCAATATGCCCAAACACTGGGTTTGAAATTTGTTGCCGGACGGGATTTTTCAACAACCTATCCGACCGATTCAACCGATGCAGTAATTGTAAATGAACTGGCTGCTGCTAAATTTGGATACACACCCGAACAGGCAATTGGCAAACGGGTGAAAAACACTACGCTTGACAGTGTGCCAAGAAAAATTGTGGGTGTGGTAAAGGATTTTCATTTTGCATCGCTGAAGCAGCCCATCGGCCCCTTGATTATATCTACCAAAAAAGGAGATCGCCGCCTGGCACTGGTAAAATTATCAACGCAAAATTTACCGGCTGCAATTGATCGCATCAAAAAAATATATGCTGCGGCTGCGCCAGGTTATCCATACGAATATAATTTTCTGGATGATAAATTTGACAAATTATATACTTCAGAAATTAAGCAGGAAAAATTATTAAGTGTTTTTTCTGTCATTGCAATTTGCATCGCCTGCCTCGGTTTATTCGGACTGGCCTCCTATACAGCAACAAAAAGAACGAAAGAAATTGGTGTAAGAAAAGTAATTGGTTCTTCTGTAAGAAACATTGTCTTTCTTTTGTCGAAAGACCTGCTAAAACCCGTGTTGCTGGGAACAATCATTGCCATACCAGTTGGCTATTACGTGATGCAACAATGGCTGCAAAGCTTTGCTTACAAAACGCCTATTAACTGGTGGTTGTTTGCAATAGCTGTATTTATAGCCGTAATAATTGCATTGGTTACAGTTAGTTTCCAGGCAGTAAAAGCCGCAGTTGCCAACCCTGTTAAGAGTTTGAGAACAGAGTAATGTCTGATTGCTGATTTCTTTTAATTCGGCAGGGCTGTTATATGTAGAGGCTTAAAGTAGAAACCTATCTTGTTTTGTTTATAATCATTTGGGTTAATGTAAATATTATGATAAAGAATTTACTAGTGATTGCCTTGCGCAATTTTAGAAAAGATACCTGGTACGGTGTACTGAATGTATTGGGACTTACTATTGGTATTACGTTTAGCCTGTTCTTAATCTTTTATGTAAAGGACGAATTAAATTACGATCGTTATAATACAAAAGCTGAACGTATATTTCGTATTGTTTCATACATACAGGAGCCTGAAAAAAAGATGGATTGGGCATCTACGCAGTTTCCATTAGGGCCTGCGCTAAAAAAAGATTTCCCTGAAGTGGAAGCAACTGTTCGGTTTATTTCAAAAGAACGAACCCTGTTTAAAAATGGTAATGACAGCCATTATGAAAAGAAAGTGTACTATACCGACAGTACTGTCTTTAATATTTTTACTTACAGGTTTGTAGAAGGGAATGCTGCTGCGGCTTTAACGGCACCTAATAGTATTGTAATATCGAAATCGCTTGCTGATAAATATTTTGGCAGAGGCACAACAGCCATTGGTAAAGCACTGCAAACGGCTAACAATGATTTATATAAGGTAACAGCGGTAATTGAAGATGTGCCCGGTAATTCGCACCTGCGTTTTGATGTGCTAATATCCTTATCAACATTGCCTGCTGGTAATAACGATAACTGGGGCGGGTTTAATAACTACACCTATGTGTTGTTAAAACCCAATACAAATGCGGAGGCATTTAATAAAAAATTATTGCCATTGTACGATAAATTTATGGCGCCAATTTTTGAAAAATATAATATCAAAATAAAGTACGGCGTACAGCCAATTACGGATATACACCTTAAATCAGATTTGATGGGCGAACCCGAAGAACTGGGAAGCATGTCCTATATCTGGATTTTTTCGTCAGTGGCTTTTTTTATGCTACTGATAGCCTGCATCAATTATATGAATCTTACAACGGCCAGGTCGGCAAGGCGTGCAAAAGAAATCGGTATCCGCAAAGTAACGGGCTCAACACGCAAGCAACTGGTATTGCAGTTTTTGAGTGAGTCGTTGTTAACTGCTTTTGTTGCTGTACTATTAAGTGCAATGCTTGTTGCGTTATTATTATCAGCATTTAACGATATATCTGGCAAAACTTTTACGCTACATACATTGATGCAGCCTGCCAATATTTTACTATTGATTGGCATTGCATTGTTTACAGGATTGGTGGGTGGAAGTTATCCTGCATTTTATCTTTCCTCTTTTAAACCTGTGAGTATATTGAGGGGAGCACTTTCAAAAGCTTCAGGTAATGTAAATCTCCGTCGATCATTAGTGGTGCTTCAGTTTACAATTTCTATTGTGATGCTTATTTGTACCTGGGTAGTGTATGCGCAACTTTCGTACCTGCACAAAAAAGACCTTGGTTTTAAAATTGACCAGGTAATGACTGTAACAGTAAATACCGGTGAGGACGAACGTAGTAAAATATTTTCGTTAAATAGCGAACTACGTAGTATTACGGGAATTGCGTCTGTAGGTACAGGCTATTCTTATCCGGGAAGCACCAATAGCAACATCAACTTATTTTCTGTAGAAAGTAAAACTGGTTATAGAGAAAAGGGGATTGAATGTTATAATATTGATGAGTATTTTTTGGGCACGCTTGGTATGAAGATAGTAAAGGGCCGCAATTTTTCAATGCCTTCAGATACCTTACACAGTATTCTTGTAAATGAAGCCATGGCTAAAGATTTTGGCTGGGAGAATCCCATTGGCAAACTGGTAAAATATCCGGGAGATACATCAGGTAATGTCCTGGAAGTAGTGGGTGTTGTAAAAGATTTTAATCAAAAATCCTTATACAATCCGATAGCTCCGCTCATTTTATATTACACACCTAATTGCAATATTATTCAGTTGAAAATGAATACAACAGATATTAAATCATCCATTGGTAAAGTAGAAGCTGCCTGGAAAAAATATTTTCCGCAATTGCCATTTGAATATAAATTTTTGGATGAAGATTTTAATTCGCAATATGTAGCCGATCAGAAAAGAGGTAAAATATTCGCAGCATTTTCAATACTCACTATTCTTATTACCAGCCTGGGTTTGTTAGGCTTAACTGCATTTACAACGCAACAAAAACAAAAGGAAATAAGCATACGCAGGGTAATGGGTGCATCTGTATTTCAGGTGGTTGGTATGATTTCCAGCAACTATTTGTGGTTGGCATTGATAGCTGCCATTATTGCATTTCCGGTAGCCGGATATTTTATGAAGCAATGGCTGAATGTATTTCCATATAATACCGGGCTTTCCCCAATTCCATTTATTTTGTCGGCTGTTGTAATTGCAATTACCGCCACAACTACAGCAATGTTTCATGCGGCCAAAGCAGCTTTAACAAAACCGGCGAAAGTGTTGAGGGCGGAGTAGGTTATGTAAATATGAAATATGAAAGATGAATTATGAAATGTTTGAAAATTGTTGTTACCAATTAAAGTGCCGCAGGGTATAAAATAGAATTATTTTTTGTCCCGGCTTAAGAATAGATAGGAACATTGTTGCATCGCCCTCTTGTACTATTTCAGCTAAATTGAACAATTGATACGCAACAGTGGTATTGCGGGCGGAGTAAGCTTTTATAAAGGGTGAAATATGAATTATGAAATGATGAATGTTGATCCGATAGGTTGGTCGTTGAATTTAGAAAAAAAGAATGGGGATTTGGAAATATAGATTTGGCGAAAGAGTTTGTAAAATTTAAATGCAAACATTACGTATAAATAGCCGCCACCTGCTGAAAAAGTACAAGAGTGCGATGCAACGATGATGAACAAAGAACAAATGTCGGGAGCATAAAAAGTAAAAAGTAAAAAGTAAAAAAAATAAAAAGTAAGAGAATGACAAAAGGAACCATTGTAAACAACAGGCTTCGAATTTAAAAAAATCAGCCATCAGACATCAAAAAATCAGCCATCAGCAATTGGGTTTCGAATTTAAAAAAATCAGACATCGACACATCAGACATCAGACATCAAAAATCAGACATCAAAAAATCAGCCATCAGACATCAATAGCTGTTTCATCATTATTAAAACCACCAATCTTGTTTTCAAATTATTTTAAAATAGCGTGGAGAAATATTGTTAAAAGTAAGTTTTATACTGCTGTCAATATTATTGGTTTATCTACTGGAATTGCATTTACATTGTTGATTGCGGCTTACGTGTGGGGTGAGTTGCAGGTGAATGCAGATTTGAAAAATGCCAACAGGCAATTTGTGATTCAAAGCAAATGGAAAAACCCCAACCTGGGGCTTGATCTTACTTCTATAGGCCCGCTGGCAAAGGCTTTGAAGGAGCATTATCCTAATCTTGTTGCCAACTACTATCGCTGGGATGGAGTTACTTCTAATGTAAGTAAAGGCGATAAAAGTTTTAGGGAAGGCTTGCAGATATGTGATAGCACCATGTTAAGCATGTATGGTTTTCAATTGTTGCATGGCAACCCGGCAACAGCTTTTGAGGGGCCATACTCGTTGGTGATAACAGAAAGTAAAGCAGTAAAATATTTTGGCAAAACAGATGTGATCGGGCAAACGCTCACCATTGAAAACTTTTCCGGATCCAAACATCCGTTTGCGATTACCGGGGTGCTAA
Organism: Ferruginibacter sp.; assembly: GCA_040002495.1. Taxonomy (GTDB): domain Bacteria; phylum Bacteroidota; class Bacteroidia; order Chitinophagales; family Chitinophagaceae; genus Ferruginibacter. Next base: position 47,227 of record JBDUEK010000023.1, on the reverse strand, counting down.
AAAAGCCAACAAAAAACTCTATCACTTTTTTGAATGATGATAACAATAACCAGTTTTATATTTCCTCAGCAAACCTTACCTACTTCGGTAGAAATATGGATTGGCCCAATCAATATATTGTAAGTTATATTGAATTGCAGCCGGGGGTAAAACCCGCTGCTCTTGATGTGCCAATGCAATACCTGCTACAACAAAATGCGCCGCCGCAGATATCGGCCGATATGAAGCCTTACCTGGTTCCATTAAAAAATTATTACCTCGATGCCAACAATGGCCTGGTGAAAAAGATGTTGTATGCATTGTCGGCAATTGCGTTATTTATATTGTTGATGGCAATCATCAATTTTATTAATATGTCAGTTAGCCGCTCTGCTACCAGGATGAGAGAAATCGGCATTAGGAAAGTATTGGGTGGATTGAAAAAGCAACTCATCATCCAGTTTTTAATTGAGTCAGTTTTACTGGTAAGTTTTTCTATGATTTTTGCATTTGTGATTTTTATATGTTCGAAGAACTTTTTCAATAATTTGTTGAGTACAGAAATGCCTTCACTGAGTAGCTTTCCCTTTTACTTCATAGCTTTTCCACTGTTACTGATTTTAATAATAGGTATTACTGCCGGTATTTATCCTGCGTTTGTTTTATCGGCACTAAAATCGGTGGATTCATTAAAGGGTAAACTTTCTTCTATTAAAGAAAATGTATGGTTGCGCAAATCGCTGGTGGCTTTCCAGTTTGGCACGGCAACCATTGCTTTCGTTGGGGCATTGATTATTTCATCGCAGGTAAAATTATTTTTTAGCAAGGATCTGGGTTTCGACAAAGATTATATCCTGGCAGCACAACTGCCTCGTGACTGGACACCGGCAGGCTTTCAAAAAATGGAGGCAATGCGCCGCCAGTTTGCAGGTTTGCCACAAGTACAAAATGTTACACTTTCATTTGAAGTACCCGATGGCAACAGTGGCGGTTCGGCGTCTTTGTATCAAGCAGGCTCCGACTCTGCCTCCTCCATAGCATCTCCATTGCTGATGTGCGATCAGTTTTATGCAGCTACTTACGGCATACCCATGAAAGCGGGTAAATTTTTTACGGACGGAGGCCCGGTTACTGATTCATTTCAATTGGTAATTAATGAAACACAGGCCAAAGCTTTTGGCTGGAATGATGCGGAACAAGCCATTGGTAAACAGGTGAAGTTTCAAAACGGTGGCGGGCAAATATTTACCATTGCCGGCGTTACCAAAGATTTTCATTTTGGCAGCATGCAAAATGCCATACAGCCACTTACATTTATTTATGTAGGGTTAACAAATACTTACCGAAATTTTTCATTCAAATTATATCCGGGCAATACCGGCAGTTCAATTGAAGCATTGCAAAAAAAGTGGAGCAGCCTCATGCCCGGAATTCCTTTTGAATACAAATTCATTGATGAATCGCTGGCCAAAATATATAAAACAGAACTACAATTAAAGAAGGCTTCCTATACTGCAACTATACTGGCATTGATTATTGTATTGCTGGGTGTATTGGGCCTTATATCACTAAGTGTTCAAAAACGCACCAAAGAAATTGGTATACGAAAAGTGTTGGGGTCATCCATCGGTGGAATAATGTCGCTGTTTTTGAAAGAGTTTTTATCAGTTATTTTAGTTGCCGGCGTAGTTGCTTGTCCGCTGGCTTATATGCTGATGAGTAAATGGCTGCAGGCATATGTTTATCGTATCAACATTACTGCACAGCCATTTTTGCTTTCCTTATTTGTACTTGGTTTTATTACTGCCATATTGATTTGCCTGCAAACTATTAAAGCAGCACTGGCAAACCCGGTGAAGAGCTTGAGAACAGAGTGAGATTTTATGTCTGATGGCTGATGTTTTGATGTCTGATTTTTTTATGGTTGATATTTTTATTATGGTAAATGTTTGATGCTAAATGTTGAATGAAGCATGAGGTGTTTTTTTAAGAAATGATTATTGTCCAGGCATTGGAATAAAGATGAACATCCTTGCATCGCCCTCTTGTACTTTCACAGCAATGCTGATCAGGGAAAAAATGTACAAGAGTACGCCAAAGTTGATGCACAAAGAATAAATGCCGGGTACAAAAAAGTAAAAAAGTATATAAATAGCAAAAGCAACCATTCAAAAACAGCATGCACCGAATTTAAAAAAATCAGACATCAGACATCAGACATCAAATAAAAGTTTAATAAATAAAATAAATTCTACAACTATAGCTGGTTGGTACAAACAAAAATCCCGTCTCTTAATTGAGACGGGATTTTGTAATTATAATATTGATCTAAAATTAAGCTACAGCTTTATTTACCAGTCCGGCCGCTTCGCTCAACAAAATTGCGCTTTGTACTTTTAGTCCGCTTTCGTCAATTAATTTTTTTGCAACATCTGCGTTCGTTCCTTGTAACCGCACAATAATTGGTATTTCAATATTACCAATTGACTGGTAAGCATCAATAACACCCTGGGCAACACGATCGCAACGTACAATACCACCAAAAATATTGATAAGAATTGCTTTTACTTTGGGATCTTTTAAAATGATGCGGAAACCAGCTTCAACAGTTTGTGCATTGGCAGTACCACCTACGTCCAAAAAGTTAGCAGGTTCACCACCACTTAATTTAATCATATCCATCGTGGCCATTGCAAGTCCGGCACCATTTACCATACAGCCTACGTTGCCATCTAATTTTACAAAATTGAGGTTGAATTTGCCAGCTTCTACTTCTGTAGGATCTTCTTCACTTACGTCTCTTAAAGAAGCAATATCAGGATGACGCATAATTGCGTTATCATCTATATTCATTTTACAATCCACCGCAATCATTTTGTCATCACTTGTTTTGAAAAGTGGATTAATTTCCAGCATAGCACAATCTAACCCCACATAAGCATTGTAAAGGTTGGTTACAAATTTTGTACAATTTTTAAATGCCTCACCGGATAATCCCAGGTTAAAAGCTATTTTACGTGCCTGGAAAGCTTGTAAACCACCGCCGGGATGAACCCATTCTTTAAATATTTTTTCAGGTGTATCATGTGCTACATCTTCAATGTTCATACCACCTTCGGTACTATACATCACTACGTTTTGTCCTTTTGTTCTGTCAAGTAATATTGACAAATAAAATTCCTTTACGGGAGAATTTCCTTCGTAATACACATCCTGTGCAACCAATACTTTGTTAACCAGTTTACCGGCAGGCCCGGTTTGAATGGTTACTAATGTTCCGCCGATAATTGTTTGTGCTATCTGCTTTACCGCTTCGGCGTTTTTTCCAACAGCCACACCTCTTTGTTCTGTGCCAACAATGGTACCTTTTCCTCTGCCACCTGCATGTATCTGCGCTTTAACCACTGCAAACTTGCTGCCGTATTGAGAATGTATTTGTCTGTAAGCTTCTTCAGCTTCGGTAGCAGTATTGCATGCAATGCCTTCCTGCACCGGCACGTTGAATTTTTTTAGTAGTTCTTTTGCCTGGTATTCGTGAAGATTCATGATGTAATTTTTTTTAGCGAAGATAAGAAAGTAACACTCAAAAAAGGAACGCAAATTTTAAGGAACGTATTAATAATTACTATAAATTTACAAGTAATCCAATTTTGTGTCTGTTACCCTTCGAACTTTAGTTACCAATTTTTCATTTTCAAATGATTGCCTCCTTATTTAACGAAACATGATTATATTATCATTGTTAAAACATTTCAAACCAAACAGATGAAGAAAAAACTACTCTTATTTTTTATCGTAATTTTTGTTGGATTTACTATCAAGGCGCAGCTAACTCAAAGCTTTGATGCAGCATTATTTCCCCCAACAGGCTGGAATAATACACACACCATTGGTACAGACCCGACGGCTGTTTGGGAACGTGCAACCGCTGGTACGTTTGGGGGTGACCTTGATCCAAACGGTAACAATTCATATAATGTAGATCCGCATTCAGGTGCAGGAATGGCAACTTTTAGATCTTACGATTTTGACCCTGGAAATGGTGCTTACCTGTTTTCTAATGCCGTAAATCTTACTAGCGGCGGACCGCATAATGTTTCTTTTTGGATGTACAGGGACAATGTTTATACTTCGCAGGACAGTATCAGTGTTTATATAAACACAAGCCAGTCTGCTGTTGGAGCAAGTTTTTTAGGAAAGGTTTTAAGGAAGCGTTCTTATGCGCCAGTGGAATCTGGCCCCGATGGATGGTATCAATATACTTTTAATATTCCTCCATCATTTAATAGTGCTTCCAATTATTTAATTTTTAGTGCCGTAGGCAGATATGGAAACAACCTGTTCCTGGACGATATAGTGGTTGCACCGCAGCCAAATTGTGGTGTTCCAACGGGCATTAAAACTACCAATTATAACTATGGAGCTGGTACGGCAACTTTAAACTGGGTTGCTCCGTCATTAGGTACACCTGTTGGATATGAGTGGGCTATTAATACCAGCGGGGTTGCGCCATCATCAGGTACCCTTGCTGCCGGCAATTCAGCCAGTATTACAGGCATAGTTACAGGATCAATAAATTACGTGTATGTAAGAACAAATTGTGGCGGCAGCTATTCAACATGGGCATCCGAGGCTTTTGCTGCGTTGCCATGCCCTGCTTTGTTAACACCAGCCAATGGGGCTACTAACACGCTTCAATCACTAGTATTTAATTGGGCTGCCGTTGCAGGTGCTGACTCTTATGATTTCTACTTCGGAACTACTTCAGGAAATCTAGTTAATTTGGGTAATATTTCAGCGCCTTCTGCATCCATCTCAAACGTGCTTCCATCAACAACCTATTACTGGTTTACAGTGCCGGTAATAGGTGTTATTTCCGCACCTGCTGGCGGTTGTAGTATTGGGTCATTTACTACAGGCCCAGAACCTGCTACCCCGGTAAACAATCCTTGTAGCGGTGCCGTTTCAATAACTGCAACAAACACTGCTGCCAATAAAATTACTTCTACAACTTTTGATGCCACCCTTTCCATACCAGGTACGGCTTGTGGAGGATTTGCAAATTCGCCTGATGATGATGTGTGGTTTGAGTTCACAACAACTGGAGTAACACCATCAGGAACCCTTACAATATCGCCAACAGTTGCAAGTGACAGTATTATTGATATTGTTGCCCAGGTTTACGCTGCTACTTCATGTGCTGCATTAGGCACACCTGTCACTTGCGCTGATGCAACGAGTTATGGTTCTGAAGTTATAGATTTAAGTGTTCTTTCTCCTAACACACATTACTATATGCGGGTGTTTAGTTTTGATAGCCCGGTGGAAAATCAGGGAGATTTTACGATTGAAGCTTCTGCTGGCAATACGCTTTCCGGAACTACTGTTCCGGTTAGCCTTGGTTCTTTTACTGCCCGTCGTTCCAATGGTGTTAATATATTAAACTGGAGTACACAACAAGAATTAAATACCAATCATTTTGTTGTAGAACGCAGTACAAACGGAGTGAATTTTGTAAGTATTGGCCAGGTTACTGCAGCAGGTAATAGCAGTACTGTTCGTAATTATATCTTCACAGATCTGCATCCGTCAAGAGGCAATAATTATTACCGCTTGCGTACTGTTGAAAAAGATAATACATCTAAACTAAGCGATACAAGAAGGATCAGAAACGATGGAATTGCAGATGTAAGTATTTTCCCTAATCCGGTTACCAGTAAATTAAGCGTATCTATCAACGCAGATAAAGCGTCGCAAGGCCAACTATCAATCACAGATTTAAGCGGCAAAATTGTTTACACGGCCACCGTGAAATTGCCACAGGGCAATACTATTTTGCCTGTATCTATGAACAATATGGCATCCGGTACGTATTTAATTAAAATACAGCTGAACGATGATATCATTGTGAAAAAATTCAACAAACAATAGTATCTTTTTAAATAAGTCAATGGGAACGTATAACAGCGTTCCCATTTTTTTTACCATTATTTTAAGCGGCTGTTGGCTATTGTTTCCTTTCTTTGCACAACAACTCAATCGTACTGTTATTGAATATAAATTCTTTAAAATATGAGTGAGGTTTAATTAAAAATTTATCAATTAGTTAAGTAGAGATGATCGCCAAAATTAACGAGGCTGTTAAATACATACAGCATATTTACGATATCACTCCCGTTGCAGGAATTGTGCTCGGAAGCGGTCTTGGAAATTTCACAGATGAAATGGAGATTGACATTGAGATACCGTACGGCGATATCCCGCATTTTCCTGTTAGTACTGTAGAGGGGCACAGTGGTAAATTAATTTTTGGTCGCTTAGGAGGAAAAAGCGTTGTGGCTATGGCCGGACGTTTTCATTACTACGAAGGTTATTCGCCGGAGGAAGTAGTTTTTCCAATTAGAGTAATGAAATTTTTAGGAATCAAAACATTACTAATTAGCAATGCCGCCGGTGGAATGAACGCAGGTTTCAAAGTGGGCGACTTAATGGTGATAAAAGATCACATCAGTTTTTTAACTGTTAATCCTTTATTGGGCAAAAATATCAGCGAGTTGGGCCCACGTTTTCCGGATATGAGTGAGCCTTATCAAAAGTTACTTATTCAAAAGGCAAAAGAAATTGCAGCAACACATAATATCCCATTGAAAGAAGGAGTGTATTGTGGCGTAACCGGTCCAACATTTGAAACACGTGCCGAATACCAATTATTACGAACCATTGGAGGCGACGCAGTAGGGATGAGCACCGTACAGGAAGTAATTGCTGCAGTGCATATGGGTTTAATCGTTTTCGCCATGAGTGTTATTACAGATATCGGCATCAGGGAAGAAGAAAATAAAATTACACATGCGGAAGTGCTGGAAGCTGCAACAAACGCCGGCCCCAAACTTACTTTGATATTTAAAGAACTTATTGCTCAACTAAAGTGATGTATAAAATTGTCGCTACTTTTTTAATGCTATTGGTTTTGCAATACAGTTTTGCTCAAAGGAAACTTATACCTAATTCGGGTGGAAACAACAACAACAGCAACAACCGCCAGGGAAATGTATCCAAAAATGATAGTCTTGGTTTTGAACACAGGGACGATGCAAAAGATTCTATTACGATTAGTTTCCGGTATCTCGATTCTATACGGAGCGTAAAACTAGATACCAGTATCAATGATTTTTATACTTATTTTTCGGAACCGGCAGACGAACAATACCTGGGGAACAATGGAGCAGCCGGTTATCCGCTGGTATTTGTGCCATTTATGAAACCCGGCTGGGATGCAGGCTTTCATGCATTTGATGCTTACAAATTTTCATTGGAGAAAACACGTTTTTTTAAAACTACCAAACCCTTTACCCAACTAGGTTACCAACTTGCATCGGGTAAGGAGCAGATGGTTAAAATACTGCATACCCAAAGTCCGCGGCCCAATTTAAATTTCGGATTTGAATACCGGCTCATATCTGCACCGGGCTTTTTTGTTACCCAAAATACCAACCACAACAACTACCGGATATTTAGTAATTACCAGGGTAAGCGCAAAAGGTATGCTGCGTTTTTTTCATTATTAGGTAATACAGTAAAGAATTCAGAGAACGGGGGAATTAAAAACGATAGCCTTTTATCTAATGTTGATTTTAAGCGTCGGTTTACCATACCCGTTAACCTGGGAGGAAATGTTGGTATTGAACCTAACCCTTTTAAATCGAGTGTTAGTACCGGAAATATTTATAAAGAGTTTACCTTCTTTCTGCGCCAGACTTATGATATTGGTAAAAAAGATTCGGTGGAGATTAATGATTCAACCACTGAATATTTGTTTTACCCAAAACTTAGATTTCAACATACACTTAATTACAGCACTTATAGTTACCAGTTTAAAGATGTATTGGCAGATTCGGTCATATACCAACAATGGTATGATACTACCTTACGTAAAAGGGTAGACACTTTAATGGTGATGGACAGGTGGAAAGTATTTTCAAATGACTTTTCCCTGGTTCAGTTTCCTGATACAAAAAATGCTGCACAGTTTTTATTGGCCGGGGCAACTATAGAAAATATCACTGGTACATTTTCAAGCGGCAGCAGAACCTCTCTATACAACATTATGTTGCATGGTGAATATCGTAACAAAACGAGAAACAGGCTTTGGGATATTGTTGCAAAAGGAGAGTTTTACCTGGCGGGATTTAATAATGCAGATTATAATATATATGCATCGCTAAGCCGTTACCTGAATAAAAAACTGGGCAATGTTACCATCAGTTTTAATAATGTAAACCGCAGCCCGTCCTACATTTACAATTCAAAGTCGTCGTTTAATTTCGGCAATGCCGACGATTACAGCAAGGAAAATATTACAAGCATAAAAGCATCTGCACAAAACCCTTTTATCAACCTGGCCGTTGCCAATTACCTGGTAACAAACTATGTTTATTTTACTGATTATTATCATACAGCTCAGTATGGCAATGTGATCAATATATTACAGGCAAGTGCCTCTCGTAAAACAAGGTTAAGTAGAAGATGGAACTGGTATTCAGATATAACTCTGCAACAAACGGATGGGGCTTCTCCTATAAAAATGCCGTTTATCTATACAAGAAACAGGCTGGCTTACGAAGGCATTTTTTACAAAAACCTGAATCTAAGCACTGGCCTGGAATTCCGATATTATACACCGTACAAACAATATAATTATTCGCCTTTAATGGGCAAGTTTACTCCACAGGATACACTTACCATACATAACCGCCCCGATATAGCTGCATTTATGCATTTCAGAATAAAAACATTTACCGCTTACCTGAGAGCAGAGAACCTGAACACCCTTGATTTTGCAAACGGCTTTGGTTTTACAAAAAACAATTTTGCGGCTCCTCATTATGTATATCCCGGTTTGGTTATCAGATTCGGTATTTCCTGGAATTTTGTTAATTAGCGGGTGTGATTTTGCAGGTTGCAATGGCTAAATAAGTTTCAACAATATGAGAACGATAACAAAACTTAAATAGAGTTTTATCGTTTATTGTACGGATAGGAAATTGTTTTTAAAGTGTTATTTCATAAAAGAGAGATTAAAATAAATGAAAAATATTATTACGATTGTTATTATAATGTTGAGTGCTTCAATTGCACAGGCACAGTTGCATGTCGGCGACATGTCTCCTGAAATTTCATTGCCCAACACGAAAGATAGTATGGTAAATCTTTCATCGTTACGGGGAAAAGTAGTGCTGATAGATTTCTGGGCCAGTTGGTGTGGGCCTTGTCGTGCAACCAATCCGGCGGTGGTTAAATTACATCAGCAATATAAAGCGGCCGGGTTTGAAGTGTTTGGCGTTTCAATCGATAGTAAAAAATCTGCCTGGGTAAAAGCCATTGCACAGGATGGTATAAAATATACACAGGTGATTGACCTTGCGGGCTGGAATTCATTGGTAGCCGAAAAATATGGCGTTAATCAAATACCCACTTCTTTTTTGTTAGATAAAACCGGAAAGATTGTTTCGATTGACCTGGAAGGAAAGAAGCTGGAAAATAAAATAAAGGAATTGCTTTAAACCCTTGATAGTAAATTATATTTGGTAGTAAATTTTTTAAACCACACATCTATTTTAGCTGATATCCACTTTATAAAAAGTATTTTGATGTTGTATTTTAAAAACAAAAACTATGAAAAAGGAATATATAGCTGAACTTTTTAAAATGTTTGAAGATGCTTGCTACGACTACGAAGGTATTGAATGTTGGAGTGCAAGAGAACTTCAAGGAATTCTTGGTTATTCACAATGGAGAAATTTTAAAAATGTAATTGATAAAGCCGAAAAATCTTGTGAACAAGCAGGAGAAGAAGTTAAAAACCATTTTGCCGAATTTAGCAAAATGGTTTAAATTGTTTAGTCCTGTCTGTCATTCTATTCACTTACCTCAACCAGGTAACTAAGAATAGGTCTATTATTGATAAGGATCGTTATTGGAAATTCATCTTCAGTTTCAAACTTGTAATTAAAACTAAGGGTGCCACGGCTAAATGTGTAGTCCATAGTTTTGGTTTTCTTTCTTTTGTCTTCACCCATTTCCATTGATACAATTTCGATAGCAGCATTGGGACTTAACATCAAAGAAAAACTGAACGCCTTATTTAGCTTTGCTTTGATAGAGCCATCATCAGGTGAAAATTTTCCAAGCCCAAACTCATAGGCTGCAGACTTTACAAGTGGCTGCGAAAAAAAACTTCCTGAACTTTTTGCTCCTGCCCCAAGTTGCCATGCCGAATTATCAGGAAAATGCTGTGCGTTAAAGATGGTACGATCGGCAAAAAAGTAAGCATCATTGTAATACTTTGTAAACAGTTTCATTTTTTCATCGGTATAGCCACTACCCCAGGTAGGGTCCACATAAAACCAGGAGTCGGGGCTTTGTCCCAACTGCACTACATCCCAGGTATGATTAAATTCATCTGGCTTTTGGTTGATGTCTTCCGTTTTGTATTTCGCATAGCCGTCAACGGTAAGGCACCTTATTTTTATTACACTACACATATCCTGGAACAAGCCTGCATATCCTTTTGCCGTAGCCATCCTGGTTTTTAATACATTTTCAGTAGTTGTTTTTTCATTGTCATTGTTTCGGCCGGCTTTTAAATCATAGCTTATATTGTAAGCTATCCAGTCAAAAATGGCCCTTACTTTATCTTTATTATCAGGAAATTTTTTAGTTACAATGTAACTGATGGTACCCATATTTAAAGTGTCTAATGGCCCCAAAGATTTTACATAATCATCTATCATCTTAAAATTATCATCTGTAGTTTGGGCAAAGGAGGAAAGGCTTGCAACAAAAAATAACAGGGTATAACTAATGCGGCATACATATTTCATATCAATAAAATTAACCAATAAGCCGTTAACAGAATCCAAAAATTTAAACAGTTCATTTTGAAAGAACCTGCACTGTTTGCCCGATAAGTTTGATTTTTTTTTATACTTTGCTTTCACTAAAATGATCAGCTACACTACCACAATATTAAGATTTGAAAAGCAAGGTGAAAAGACCGGCTGGACTTACATTGAAGTACCGGAAGATATAGCACAACAATTAAATCCGGGCAACAAAAAATCGTTTAGGGTAAAAGGGAAATTGGATGATCATTCTATCAAACAAATTGCTTTATTGCCCATGGGAAACGGCAATTTTATCATGCCCCTGAATGCAGCATTGCGGAAGGCCATTGGTAAGCGCAAAGGTGCGATGTTGAAAGTACAACTGACAATAGACAAAGTTCCATACGAGATTAATGCAGAATTTTTAGAATGCCTGGATGATGAACCGGCAGCTATGGAATATTATAAGAGCATGACCATGTCGTTTCAGCATTACTACAGCAAATGGATTGAAACCGCCAAAACAGAACCAACCCGTACCAAACGAATTGCATTGGCGGTATCATCGCTTGCACGTAAAATGGATTTTGGTGAAATGCTTCGCTCCCAAAAGAAGATGAAGGATTTATAAATTTGCTGCTGCCCACCACCATTCAGTTGCATTAGCCACCTATCAAATGGTTGTGATTTTTAATGTTATAGATTGTATTTTTATTTCCATAAAATTAATTGTATATGAAAAAAGTAATATTAAGCATGGTGGCAGGTATGCTGCTACAGTGCATATCAATGGCCCAGTTAACCACCTTGCCAAGTGGTGGTAATAAAAAGGCAATAACCGGTGAAAGGGTAGGGCTAACTGATGTAACGATCGACTATAGCAGGCCTGCGGTAAAAGGACGAGAAGGCAAAATATGGGGCGGCCTGGTTCCTTACGGATTTACCAATCTTGGTTTTGGTACCAGCAAATCAGCTCCATGGCGGGCAGGCGCCAATGAAAATACTACCATCGATTTTTCTACGGATGTAACCATTGAAGGCAAAAAATTAGCAGCGGGTAAATATGGTTTTTTTATTGCTGTTGGAAAAGATGAATCAACGCTGATTTTTTCAAAAGCCAATGATGCATGGGGAAGCTTTTTTTATAATCCTGATGATGATGCATTGAGAGTTACCATCAAACAAAAATCACTGGATAACGCAGTTGAGTTTTTGCAATTTGTTTTTCTCAATCAAACAACCAATACCGCCGATATTGCTTTGCAATGGGAAAAATTGAGTTTCCCGTTTAAAGTTGAATCTGATGTGAATAGTTTACAGGCTGCATATTTCAGAAAAGAGTTGGCAAGTTCAAAAGGATTTGACTGGAAAGTATGGGCACAGGCAGCAAGCTGGACCGTTGATAATAATACCAACCTGGAAGAAGGTTTACAATGGGCCGACTACGCCATTAGTGGTCCTTTTATTGGAGAAAAAAACTTTACTACACTATCTACTAAAGCAAGGATATTAAATAAAATGGGAAAAAATGCAGATGCTGATGCCATTATGAAAGAGGCATCCACAATGGGTAGTATGACGGAAGTGCATGGTTATGCAAGGCGATTATTGGCAGATAAAAAAACAGCCGAAGCATTAGAGGCATTTAAGGCGAACTATAAAAAATTCCCCAATGTTTTTACAACCAATGTTGGAATGGCCAGGGGCCTTAGTGCAAGCGGAGATTATAAGCAGGCATTAAAATATGCAAACAATGCTTTGTTACAGGCACCTGATGATAACAATAAAAATAGTGTGATGGGTATGATTGAGAAGTTGAAGGCAGGAAAGGATGGCAATTAAAGAATAGGAATCAAATTTAAAGCCCCGGAAGTTTTTATGCAAACATTATAGTTTTCATAGAAATCTCCGGGCTTTTAATTTTTACAAAAACACCCGGAGCATTAAGGCAAAACCGTTGTCTTTTTTAGGGTTATCGGTAATGGTTACAACATGTAGACCTGCAGGGGTCCAAACTTTAAAAATGTCACCTTTTTTATGTGATGCGATCGCCTTGTCTAATTGAGGCAACATAGCACCCCGAATAAACCAGCCAAGATCACCACCCTCCGAAGAAGAGCCATTGTCGGCACTGTAAGTACGGGCCATTGATGCAAAACTTGTACTATCACTTTCTATTCTTTGAATCAAATTATCCGCCAACGAATCTGCAAATGCTCGTTTAAAAATAGCTGTATCAATCAATATGTGGCTTACATGATAAAATGTGTTAGGAACTTTAGCCAGTATTTTAATCAGGTAATTCCCTTTTTTATAAGGGCCATATACTTTACCCACTTTTCCTTTGTAAGCAAGGCTATCAGCCAATCCCATAAATGAAGTGGAACTTATTACAGTAACTGTATCTATTTTATACTTTTTTTTCAGTTTGTATTTTACATAACCGATTGGATCCCGGGTTGTGTCCAGCTCTTTTTTTATTTGTGCAATGGTTTGGCATTTCACCTGGCAAGATAATATGATCAAAACGACCAAAGATATAAGATGCTTCAATTTTTAATTTTATAGATGGAAAATTATTATGGCCTGATGGTAACCAGGATTAATTAGGTCTCTGTTACAATTTTAATTTTCTAATCACAGATTTAACCTGTTTTTTTAACTCGTCTAACAATCCGGTTTGTTCCTGTATAAATGCGTTCTCTTCCAGGCGGCCAACTACACTGTTCATCTCTTTTTCATTTTCGTAAGCCATTTTTCTAAATGGATTGGTATAATCTTTAGCCCTTGTATTGTAAATCTCTTTACACATCCACTCCCTTGTTGTAACTGCCTCTTGCAATAATTGTTTCAAAAGTGCTGCGTTAAATTGTCTTGGAGTAATGTTTAAAATTTCCAGTAACGAAGTGTAGGCATGATTTAACTTTTCTGTTGCATACAATTCACTTTGAGCAGTGTAAAACTCATGTACTTCGTCCCAGCTCTTTATTTTTCCGGAAACAACATCCCGTTTAAATTTTTCAACCACTGGTGTAGGAATTAATTGGCCGCCAATGTTTACCCATTCGGTGCGTTGGATTTTTGCTGAAATGGTTTTCTTTAATTCATCAAATCCTGCGAATTTATTTTGTTGTATATGGTTCAATATTTCAATAGTTCCATAAAATTGAACCAATCTTTTAAATACTGAAACAGACTGTGGTATTTTTATTATTTCAGTTTTTCGGTCGGTATTTTCCCAGCCTTCAATTGTTGCAACGCCATTTTCATCAGGTTGCAAAGAACCCAGGATGGTTAAAGCTGTAAAAATTTCATTGATGGTGTCCGGCGCCAGGTAATCATATTCAATATGCTGGATACGGGTAATTCGTTTGTCTCTTGCTACATATTTGCGTGAGTTGCGTTCCAATGCATACATGTTATAAAGGAACCAATAAGCGGGCATCACAACCAACTTATCGTGCGACACATCATTGACCAGTAAACTAAATGGAATGGGGATATTTAGTTCAGCCGGAAAATCTCCCTTGGCAATAATTGTAAAAGAAGCAAATTTTGAATTGTGTTTTAAGCTAACACATAACCCCGGCCAAAAACCACGGCCGGCAATAATTTCGCCATCTGCTCCACGGCTGTTGTGATTGCTGCCAATGGTTGCTCCTGCCGCCATATTGCTTTGTCCCATTACAAGCGATGCACACAAAAAGGAATTGTTATGATGTTGCTCATGTGCAGGAAATATCAGTGAATTCAATACCTCGCAACAGGAGATGGTAGAGTTATTGCCAAGGAAGGAATTGATAAGCCGGGCACCGTATTTTAATTGCGAGTGAGATGCCATTACAAAACGAACGGCTTTTACGCCATAAAATATTCTACAACCATAGCCCACAATACCGTTTACAATTTCGCATCCTTCACCAATTTGCGAGGTTCGGTCTTCATCACTTTTTATAGTAAGGTTCTTTAATTTATTGGCACCTTTCAGGTAAGCATCCGTACCTATTAATACGTCTTTAATAATCTTGCAGTTTTTAATCACTGTGCGGTCGCCCACACGTCCGTAATGTCCACGTAAAGTATCAAACCTGTTATCAGTAAATTCTTTAAACTTCTTCATCAACGCATCATTGTCGCGGTACTTGCTCCACATGAAAGCATCACCGGCCAACATTCCGTCAAAAGGAATAACACTTCTGCCTCCATTTTCATTACAAAGTTCCATTTCAATTCTGCTGTTTTCCGGCTCACCTTCATAAAGAATACCGTTACCAAATTTAGCCTTGGGAGTAGCAGCCAGTTCATTCACATTGGCAAGCATTACTTCGTTTCCAATGATGTAATGACTTAAATAATTTACATTGTCAACGCACACATTGTTGCCAAAGTCGCAACTAATGATTGTACTGTTATAGAGTCCTACTGGTAAACGCAGGTTGTGAAATTCAAGGTAAAAGGGTTCCAGTTTTCCGATTCTTATCAGGCCAAAAAACTTACAGTTTTTTACCAGTTCCGGATTAAATTCGGCAGATACAAATATTTTGTTCCAGTCATCGGATGTATTACGGTTACGTACCAATACCTCTATTTCCCAGGCAGATAATTTCCGGTAAGCTTCGCCACCTGGGTTTTGTTGGTTACGCAAAAAGTATTCATCCTTTTGTTCAGGTATATACTTTTCGTCGATGAAGTTGTAGCCAAGCTCGCTAACGGGATGTTTGATGATTATATTCATATATAGGCCCCGAACTTCGAAAGGGTTATTCTATCCTTGAAATTATTGCAGGGGTAGCAAGAATTCCCGGAATGGTGATTAAATATTAGAAACGTAAAAATTGTAGCCGGTAAGACTACAATTTTATATAAAAACTTTAAGATAAATTCAATTATTCTACCGTAACACTTTTGGCAAGATTACGTGGCTTATCTACATCCACACCCCTGATAATGCCCATGTAGTACGATAGTAATTGCAACGGCACACAGGTAAGTATGGGGGCAATTAATTCATCGGCCGGGGGAACAAAAAATACATCATCAGCCAATCCCGGAATCACATCATCTCCTTCTGTAATGATGGCAATCACTTTGCCTTTACGTGCTTTTATCTCTTGTATATTGCTTACAATCTTTTCGTGGTAAGTATCTTTTGTTGCTACAAATATTACAGGCAATGTTTCCGTAACAAGTGCAATTGGGCCGTGTTTCATTTCAGCGGCGGGGTAGCCTTCTGCATGTATGTAAGAAATCTCTTTTAATTTCAATGCACCTTCCAATGCAATGGGGAAATTATAACCACGCCCAAGGAATAAGGCATCGTTGGCATCCTTATATTTTTCAGCTATTACTTTTAACTCATCTGCATTTTTTAATAAGGCTTCAACTTTCTCAGGTATATCTGCCAGCTCAACCAATAAATGGCGATAACGGGCCTCGTCAATTGTTCCCTTTTCCCAACCAATTTTTAATGCCATCATCGTAAGTACCACCAACTGGCCTGTGAAGGCTTTGGTGGATGCTACGCCTATTTCCGGCCCGGCATGCGTGTAAGCGCCACCATCACTAATTCTTGAAATGGAAGAACCCACTGCATTTACAATTCCAAATATTACAGCACCCTGTTCTTTAGCTCTTTCAATGGCTACCAATGTATCGGCAGTTTCACCACTTTGCGATATAGCTATTATGATGTCGCCTTTATTGATGACCGGGTTGCGATAACGGAATTCAGAAGCATATTCAACTTCTACGGGTATGCGGCAAAGTTCTTCTATTACATATTCTGCTACCAGCCCTGCATGCCAGCTTGTACCACATGCCACAATGATGATACGGTGTGCAGATTTAAGCGCTTCAATATTTATTTGAACGCCACTCATAGTAATAGTGCCTGCTTTGGCATCCAATCGTCCACGTAAGCAATCTTGAATGGTACTCGGCTGTTCAAAAATTTCCTTCAGCATAAAATGATCGTAGCCGCCTTTTTCAATGGCTGCCAGTTCCATATCCAGTTTGGTAATAAAGGGAGTAATTTTTTCATTACCCAGATTTTTTAATATCAGTTCATCCGGTCGTACGATGGCAAGTTCGTAGTCGTTTACATACACAACTTCCTTTGTATACTCAAGCATGGGAGAGGCATCACTGCCTAAAAAATGTTCGCCTTTACCAACTCCAATTACCAATGGACTGCCTTTTCTTGCAGCTATAATTGTTTCAGGATCTTCTTCGGCAATCAATAAAATACAATACGCACCAGAAATTCTTTTAAGTGCAATTCGTACCGCTTCTTCCAGGTTGCAATTATTATTTTCCTTGATGTCTTCAATAAAATTCAGCAGCACTTCGGTATCTGTATCGCTGGTAAACTGGTAGCCCTTGTTTAGTAATTCTTTTTTTATCTGGGCATAGTTTTCAATAATACCATTGTGTATCATGGCAAGTTTGCCACTTGCGCTGGTATGTGGGTGTGAGTTACGATCGCTTGGCTCGCCATGGGTGGCCCAGCGGGTATGGCCTATGCCTATATTTGAATGAAGATCTTTACCCATTACAAATTCTTCAAGATCTGCCACACGGCCCTTCTTCTTATAAACTTTCAGCCCACCATTTAGTAACGCTACTCCGGTGCTGTCGTATCCACGGTACTCTAATCTTTTTAGCCCTTTAATTACTATTGGGTAAGCCTCTCTTGGGCCTGTATATCCTACTATTCCACACATATTAGTTTGTTTTTTTTGGGGTAAACCGGCAACAGTAATTTAGTATGGCTTCCATTGGCATTGCATATCAAATCCTGATAATTTCAGGACTCACATACATCAACTCATATAGAAGCATTGCTTTTTTCTGTAAACCGCAATGATTTTTAATCAGGCAATTTAACAAAAATGTAGCCAAAAGAGCGCTTTCTTTAGATATGCTTCATTTTTAACTGACCTAAGCTTAAATTGCTAAAAATCATTTTGTATGCGAATTCTTTCTATGTTATTGTTATCCTGTCTGGTGATTTCGGCCAAAGCCCAAACGGTTGAATTTGGAAATAAAGCAAAAATTTACCTGGTGCGTCATGCAGAAAAGGAGCCGGGAGATGATCCGTTACTTACTCCTGATGGTAACAAAAGAGCAGGAGACCTGTTGCGAGCCTTGAAAGGCAAGAAGATAAGGCGCATATACGTAACCGAGTATAAGCGTACTCAAAATACAGGTGATAGCCTTCGAATTCAGACTGGGATAGATACCGTGCATTATGGAAGTGATACTTCCTGTACAGACCTTATCAATAAATTAAAAGCGCATCATGATTTAAACAACGCAATATTGATTATTGGCCACAGTAATACCATTCCATTAGTGATACGCAAACTGGGCATTGCTGAATATCCTAAGGATTATATTCCATCCAATGACTTTGATGATTTATTCTTACTTAGTTTTAAGAAAGGTAAAGCAACACTTACACGATCAAAATATGGGGCAGCATCTGCTGAATCTGCAAGTATGCATTGATCAATGGCTGTTATTTTTATTTATAAAAGTATATTCTGTAAAAAGAAATAGGCTACAGAAAAATAGATAACCAGGCCACTTACATCCACCAGCGTTGCTACAAAAGGAGCAGAGCTAACAGCAGGATCGGCACCCAATCTTTTTAAAATTAATGGTAACATAGAACCGGTAAGTGTACCCCAAAGTACAACACCAACCAATGAAATACCAACTGTAAGGCCTATGCGTACAAAATGTTCGCCATAAATATCCGGAACTATATGTGCCCAAATGAACACCCTTGTAAATCCGATAATGCCTAGTACAGTTCCCAGCATGATGCCTTGTATAACTTCCCGTTTCATAACCCGCCACCAGTTAGCCAGCGTGAGCTCACCCACAGCCATTGCCTGTATGATTAATGTAGATGCCTGCGAGCCCGTGTTGCCCCCGCTTGAAATGATCAATGGAATGAACAGCGCCAAAACAACGGCCTTTCTTATTTCATCTTCAAAATATCCCATGGCAGTGGCTGTAAACATTTCTCCCAAAAAAAGTACAATGAGCCAACCCACTCTTTTAGTGAACAATTTT
Source organism: Ferruginibacter sp. (assembly GCA_040002495.1). Classification (GTDB taxonomy): domain Bacteria; phylum Bacteroidota; class Bacteroidia; order Chitinophagales; family Chitinophagaceae; genus Ferruginibacter. The sequence continues at coordinate 28,280 of JBDUEK010000023.1, read as the reverse complement.
AATAAGGGCATTTCCAGGTAGGGTTCATCCAAAGCCTGTGTACCACCCATTTTTTGCATGTCTTCACTAAACTCTTCGTTGGCAACCCAAAGCACATCGTCAATTGTTACAATACCCAGCAATTTGTTGCTCTTACTTACTACAGGCAAGGCTACCCGGTTATTCATTTTAAATGCTTCATTGGCTACTTCCTGGTCATCTTCTGCACTCAATGCAATGAACCTGCCATCCATTAATTCATTTACTTTAGTTTCAGGCGTGGCTAAAATGAAATCTTTTATCCGGATATCATCCAGCAATTCGCCATTTACATTAATCACATAAATAACATCAATTGTTTCACTGTTTTTTGCATATTTCCGGATGGTGTTTAATACATCTTCTACCGTGTCATTTTCGTAAACATACACATAGTCAGGCGTCATTAGCCTGCCCACACTACCTTCCGGGTATCCGAGTAACGACAGCGTAATTTTTCTTTCTTCCGGATCCAATGATTTTATTAATTCTCTTACTGCATTGCTCGGTAATTCACTTAAAAAAGAGGTACGGTCATCTGCAGGAAGTTCATTAAGTAATTCGGCTGATTTTAGAGGCGGTAATGCCTTGATGATTCTTTTTTGAGTAGTAAGTTCAAGTATCTTAAAAACACTCGCAGCCCGGTGCAATGAAAGGTGACTGATAATACTGCTTTCATAATCATCGTTTTCATAAATTAGTTCGGCAACGTCACTAATGTTTTGATGATTAAGAAAATATTGTATCCGCAGCATGTCTTCAGAAGCAATTACTTCTTCAAATTGTTCCTGTATGGATATTTCATCTATTTCATGCTGCATATTGGAAAAATTATTTTTTCTACAAAAGCAGGAAGTCTCATCTTGTTCTATCAAAATGGTACATACCTGTACAATAACTATCTTGCAAATTACTCGATTTACGATTAATAAAAAGTTATGATAAAACCTTATTTATTCGTGGGCCAGACTAACACTATGGGCAAAGGTGTTTTTACGGAAAAACGCATTGCTGCCAACAAGATTATAGAAATTTCACCGGTGGTTGTAATGAGTAAAGAAGACAGAATACACCTGGATAAAACTTTATTACACGATTATATTTTTGAATGGGGCGAGCATAAAGATAAATGCTGCATGGCGCTTGGACTAATACCAATTTACAACCATAGTTACAATAGCAATTGTGAGTATTTTATGGATTATAGTGCTGACACGATGATGGTAAAAACAGTTCGTGTAATTGAAAAAGGGGAAGAGCTTTTTATAAATTATAATGGCGATTGGAATGATGAAACTGCTTTATGGTTCGATGCCCGATAGACTGAAAATGAAATAAAAAAACGAAACCAGGGTAGGTTTCGTTTTTTTATTTCGCTATTTTAAAATGCTTATTGTTGCTCGATCAACTGTATTTCGCAAGAAATTTTAATATCGTCGCTTACCACTATTCCGCCGGCTTCTGTCATTGGGTTCCAGGTAAGGCCGAAATCTTTTCTCATTATTTTTCCATTTATGCTAAACCCTGCTTTAATATTGCCGTATGGATCTTTAACCACGCCACCAAACTCAACATCCAGTTTAACATTTTTTGTAACACCCTTAATGGTTAAATCGCCATATAACTCATAAGAACCATCATTGTCAACGTTTTCTACATTTGTAGCAGTAAATGAAATTTTTGGATATTTTTCTGCATCAAAAAAATCAGCACTTTTTAAGTGCCCGTCTCTTTGTTCATTTCCTGTAGATACGGAATCCACATCTGCGGTAAAATCAATTTTAGCACGCATAAAATCTTCATCTTCAGTTTTAATAGTAGCCTGAAAAATATCAAATGCACCTGTAACATTTGTTATCATCAGGTGTTTTACTTTAAAATGTATTTCGCTGTGTGTTGGGTCTATTACCCAGTTTTTTGTTGCCATAGTTGTTATATTTAATTTGCAATATACGATAATTAATGTTTAAACATTGAATGAACGGATTTAATTTTTGTTAAATGTAGGCTTAAAAAGTTATTACCTTTTTTTCTTTGCAGCTTTTTAAGGCCGCTTCGATCAGTTCCATTACATGGATACCTTCTTCGGCAGTTACGGGCATCGGTACATCTTCAGTAATGGCTTTATAAACACCTTCATAATATCCGTAATAATTGCCCTGTAGTGACTTGATTTTTTTGCGAATTATTTTACCATTTTTTTCTGTGTGTAATAGTCCTTTTTCATTTACGGGCTCAGTACCCCAGTCGGTAGTGTTGGGTTTTTTACCAGCCAATAACTCATTTTCCTGTATATCGGTACGCTTTTTAATGAATGAACCTTTAGTACCATGAAAGATATAACCCGGTAATGCTTCTCTTACAAACAGGCCACTTTTCAATCGCATTCTTAATCCGGGATAAAAAAGTAAAATATCAAACCAGTCATCCACTTCCGATGCAGGACGGGTAATTCTTACATCTGCAAACAGTGCCTGGGGATACCCGAATAAATTTAAAGCCTGGTCAATAATATGAGGGCCAAGGTCCTTTAATAAGCCCGATCCGGGACCAGCTATTTCCTTGTGTGGCTTAGGACTCAACTCGGTTTTATACCGGTCGAAATGTATTTCTGCTTCTACAATCTCTCCCAGCCATCCTTCGCTAATTATCTTTTTTACTGTTTTAAAATCACTGTCCCAACGCCGGTTTTGAAAAACAGATATTTTTTTATTTTTTTCTGCAGCCAATTCCTTTAGTTCAATTGCTTCTTCAACAGTACTTGTAAATGCTTTTTCAACAACAACGTGCTTACCTGCCAGCAATGCCTGTTTGGCATAATTGTAATGAGTACCTGTGGGTGTATTTACAATAACCAATTGAACGGAGTCGTCTGCAAGTACAGCTTCTAACGATGGGTAAGATGTAACACCGGGATAACTGTCTTCAATTAATTTTTTGCTTCTTTCCCAGGAGCCTGCCAATTCAAAACCAGGATGTAGTTGAATAAAAGGAGCATGGAATAGTTTACCGGACATACCATAGGAGAGAAGTGCTGTTTTTATTGGGAGCATAGTAACAAATATTATTGAATGGTGAAATTAGGAAAAACAAAAAAAAGGATCATGGAAATATTGATATTTAAAAGGTGGGTTGTATAGCGACCAATAAGTGTTCAATAAAAGTAGAGGACGCAATTTATATTGGATTTTGTGGACAATTTTAATGGTTCCGAACTATAATACCGATTATACCGTTATTTAGTCCAATGCGATTTGCAATCGGTATAATACCATCTAAGATTTCAACCTAGTCCTTTGGACTCCTATTAAATCAAGATGGTATAATTTCCAAATACAGCATGGTAAAGAGTTAATAGTTTCATAGGTAAAAAAAATGCGAAGCTCCTGAAAGAGTTTCGCATTTTTAAAAAGAACAAACTATTTATTGTGTTGCTTCAAATTCTTTGCGTATGATGTTTAACGCACCACCTGCTTTGAACCACTCGATTTGTTGTTCATTGTAAGTATGATTTACGTCAATGGTATCAGCGCTTCCGTCGGCATGATGCAAAACAATTTGTAAAGATTTGCCCGGTGTAAAACTGGTTAATCCAATTATATCAATGGTGTCGTCCTCCAGAATTATATCATAGTCTTCTTTATTGGCAAAAGTCAACCCCAACATTCCCTGCTTCTTTAGATTTGTTTCATGAATCCTGGCAAAAGATTTAACCAACACAGCACGTACACCAAGGTGGCGTGGCTCCATTGCAGCGTGTTCTCTTGAAGAACCTTCACCGTAGTTTTCATCTCCAACCACAATTGTACCTACACCTTCAGCTTTATACGCTCTTTGTGTGCCAGGAACAGTACCATAGTTGCCTGTCAGTTGATTTTTTACCAAATCAGTTTTCTCATTGAAAAAATTTATGGCACCTATCAGCATGTTGTTACTAATATTATCAAGATGCCCACGGAATTTAAGCCATGGGCCCGCCATAGATATATGATCCGTTGTACATTTTCCTTTTGCTTTAATCAACAATTTAAGGCCTTTAAGATCTGTACCTTCCCAGGCAGCAAACGGATCTAATAGTTGTAAACGCTTACTTACAGCCGATACCAATACCTGAACGCCACTACCGTCTTCAGCAGGTGCCTGAAAGCCGGCATCTTCCACATCAAAACCTCTTAATGGCAATTCGTCTCCACTTGGCGGATCAAGCATTACCATTTCGCCCTTGTCATTAATCAGGCTATCGGTTAATGGATTAAAAGAAAGGTCGCCTGCTATTGCCATTGCAGTTACAATTTCGGGGCTACCTACAAATGCAAAAGTGTTAGGATTGCCATCAGCACGTTTTGCAAAGTTCCTGTTGAAAGAATGTACAATTGTATTTTTCTCTGCTTTTTCAGCACCAACCCTTGCCCACATACCAATACATGGTCCACATGCATTTGCAAAAACTGTTGCACCAATTTTATCAAAAACACCTAAAAATCCATCTCTTTCAATGGTATAACGAACCAGCTCACTACCTGGGGTAATGGTAAATTCGGAGTTAAGTTTTAAACCTTTGTCGGTAACCTGTTGAGCAAGACTTACAGCCCGGCTGATATCTTCGTAAGAAGAATTGGTACAGCTGCCAATTAAACCAACTTCAATTTTAGTAGGCCATCCATTGGCAGCAGCAGCAGCTTTCATTTGAGAAATTGGTGTTGCAAGATCCGGAGTAAATGGCCCGTTTAAATGTGGCTCTAATGTACTCAGGTCTATTTCAATCACCTGGTCAAAATAAGCTTCCGGGTTTGCATATACTTCCGCATCTCCTGTTAAATGAGCTGCTATGGCATCTGCTGCATCGGCAATTGCAGCTCTGCCTGTTGCTTTTAAATAACGGCTCATGCTCACATCATATCCAAAAGTAGAAGTAGTTGCACCAATTTCGGCACCCATATTACAGATGGTTCCCTTTCCTGTACAACTCATGCTGGTGGCTCCTTCTCCAAAATATTCCACTACAGCACCTGTTCCGCCTTTAACGGTAAGGATACCGGCAACTTTTAATATTACATCTTTCGGCGCTGTCCAGCCATTCAATTTACCAGTTAATTTAATACCAATTAATTTGGGCATTTTAAGTTCCCAGGCCAACCCTGCCATAACATCACATGCATCAGCACCACCAACTCCAATTGCAATCATTCCTAAACCACCAGCGTTTACTGTATGGCTATCTGTGCCTATCATCATTCCACCGGGGAAAGCATAATTTTCTAACACAACCTGGTGAATTATACCTGCACCAGGCTTCCAAAAGCCGATGCCATATTTATTACTTACCGATGCAAGAAAGTCATACACTTCGCTGCTTTCATGTACCGCTCTGTCAAGATCTGTTTTGCTGTTTACTTTTGCTTCAATTAAATGGTCGCAATGCACGGTACTGGGTACGGCCACTTTAGTACGGCCACTTTGCATAAACTGAAGTAGCGCCATTTGTGCGGTAGCATCCTGCATTGCAACTCTGTCCGGTGCAAAGTCAACATAACTTTTTCCACGCTCGTATGCTTTGGTAGCTTCTCCCTCCCAAAGATGAGCATACAATATTTTTTCTGTTAGTGTAAGTGGTTTGCCAACTACTTTACGGGCCGCATCAATGCGGGCCCCGAATTTGGCATAAACCTTGGTAATCATTTCAATGTCGAAGGCCATGTTTATTATTTGATAATTAGGAAATAGTTCAATTCATCAACAGGAAATAGCATATTGGAGGAGTTAACGTTTTGAAATTTTAACATCACAATATTTCATAATTCGAAATTATAAATTGATTTCCCCGAAATTACAAAAAAACGATCATGCTTTTAATGAAATCAGGATTTAAATGTTGGCTAAAAACCGGCATTAATTTGTAAATTACATTATGAAAAAAATCAAGCACTTTATTGAGTGGCATGTTTTTGGGGTTTGTACAGCAATAGGAGAACGATTTGGTATAGCCACATCCACCATCAGGAAGAACTTTATTTATATCACCTTTATCACTATGGGATCGCCGGTAATTATATATTTATTTCTTGCTTTTTGGATGAATATTAAAAGATATATCCTGAATGCCCGCAGAAATCCACTTAAATATCTTTAGTAAATATTGTCAGGCTGTAGCAATTTCTCTGAACTAAAAATCTGCATTTAATTTATTTTGCAATCGACCTGATTACAACTTCTCTGGATTGAATAAGCCTCTGCTTATATTTCCCAAATTTTATTTTTTTTATTCAATATTCAAGTTGTTTTTAAACGTCAACTATTATACACAGTTGTTTAAACATTGATAATTTGAAGTATTTGGTATAAAACGTTGTTAATTATAACGTTTGCGATTAGTTAAGTGTCTTATATAGGCATTGGGCCTGGTTTTGTAGCAGTTACCTTTGCACCTGTTATCAATTTGGTTAACGGACTTGATAATCCCGCTTTATTATCACCTATGAGTTTTATGATACTATTACAGTATTAATCGTTGTTGTTTTATTATACAACTTAATAGAATCCCGAACTATTCGGGATTTATTATTTGATAGCTTTCCTGATTTTGACCAACTTTTCAAGTAGGGGTTCCAGTAAGTCCAGTTGAAGCATGTTGGCTCCATCACTTTTGGCTACAGATGGGTTAGGATGGGTTTCGATAAATAATCCATCGGCACCAGTAGCAATTGCAGCTTTGGCGATGGTTTCTATTAATTGAGGATTGCCGCCGGTAACACCACTGCTTTGGTTGGGTTGCTGAAGTGAGTGCGTGCAATCCATAATTACGGGCACATTGTGTTGTTGCATCCAGGGAATATTCCGATAATCCACAACCATATCCTGGTAACCAAAAGTATTTCCTCTTTCCGTTAGCATTACTTTTTCGTTGCCTGCATTCTGTATTTTCTCTACCGCAAACTTCATGGAAGGGCCACTTACAAACTGTCCTTTTTTTACATTTACAATTTTGCCTGTTGCCGCTGCAGCAAGTAGTAAATCGGTTTGCCTGCAAAGAAAAGCGGGAATTTGCAACACATCTATATATTCGGCTGCCATAGCAGCTTCCTCATGCGCATGTATATCTGATACGGTGGGTAATTTATAAATGTTGCCAACTTTTTTCAAAAGTTCCAAAGCTTCCAGGTCGCCAATGCCGGTAAATGAAGATCCGCTTGTTCGGTTTGCTTTGCGATACGATGACTTAAATATGTAAGGAATACCCAGGTTTCTGCAAATGCCCGAAACTTTATCTGCAACTTCCATTACCAGAGCTTCTCCTTCTACCACACAGGGTCCCGCTATCAAAAAAAAATTGCTTTCGTCATATTCTTGTGCATCAAAAAGTTCATTCAGATAATTTTTCATTGCTGTTCTTTTAAATTAGCCGCAAAGTTATTTCTTTAGAAAGTGATTGCTTTAAAAAATTAATCGAATTAACAATTTATCGTGCATTATCTAATGGCCGATGGCTTTCATAAACTCTTCTTTTTTTCTGCGTGCCACATCCAGTATAACACCGTTTTTCATTAACACCTGCCCACCTTCGCCTTTGATATATTTGTCTATTAAATTTTTATTGATGATATAAGAATGATGTATCCGAATGAAAACAGATGAAGGCAATAATTCTTCAAAATCCTTTAAAGTTTTAGTGACGGTTATTTTGGAATTATTGGTTAAATAAAAGCAGGTATAATTGCTGTTGGCTTCAAGGTATAGGATATTGCCAAGTTCTACAAACTGTAGTCCTTCCATTGATGGTATGGCAATTCGTTGCATCTCTTTTTTATCATACAATAAATTTTGCAGCATTATTTCAAGCCGGTTATTTTCTGATGGCGCCTTTCTTTTTTGTGCTGCTTTTTCTACGGCAACTTTAAGTTCATCTACTTCAACAGGCTTTACCAGGTAATCTAATGCACTAAACCTGATTGCTTTTATAGCGTAGTGATCATACGCTGTAATAAAAATTACTTCAAAGTTTTTTTTAGATAATTTTTGCAACATTGTAAAGCCATTCATCCGGGGCATTTCAACATCCAGGAAAATAATATCCGGTTCTTTTTCAGCTAACATTTTTATGGCTTCTTCCCCATTTTCACATTCGCCAATAACGGTTAAATCCGGACAATGATTGGCAAGTTTTTGTTTTAAGGAATTACGGCTATTGGCTTCATCATCAATAATTATTGCAGAAAACATAAGTTATGATATTAAGGTTTATTTAAAAGGGTGATTTCAACTTTTGTACCTGTAGCTATCTTGTTTTTATCTACAAGGTCTGTAACCTTCACCCATCCATCCTTTTGCTGGTTAAAAAGTTTAATTCTTTCTGTTGTTATTTGCATGCCCATTGATTCATACACTGCATTATTCATTTTTTTGTAGGATGCGGCTTTGTCCCTGCCTACACCATTATCTTCTATGGAATAGTATATGTGATTGTTAAGCGCACGCACGTTAATCTGTAATTTTTTATCCTCACCAATTTTATTAAGTAAACCATGGTGAATTGCATTTTCAACAAATGGCTGAATTACCAATGGAGGTACTTTGTAATCGCCATTAATAACTTCGTTGGCCACATTTACGGTGTACGAAAATTTATTGTCGAAACGTAAAGATTCCAATTGAAGATATAATTCAAGCGTTTCCATATCCTTCCAACAGGGTACAACATTATTTTTAGAATTTTCAAGAATTGACCGGATAAGTTTAGCAAATTTTGAAAGATACAATGTTGCCTTTTCCTTATCATTTATTTGTATGAGGTTGTCGATAGAGTTGAGGCAATTGAAAATAAAATGCGGATTCATCTGGGCTCTGAGTGCCATCATTTCAGTTTCAGCAATTTTTTGTTTCATTTGTGCTTCATGCCTGATAGCCTTAATTCTTTTAACGATTAACCAATAAGAGATTCCGGCAATTGCTAAAATGACGATTACTTTAAAAAACAATGTTTGCCAAAAAGGCGGAGTTATTATAATTGATATATTAGTTGAATCCGAGCGTCCTGCATCACCTTCAGTTTTTACAGAAAATGAGTAGGTGCCTGGTTGCAGATTGGTATAACTTGCAAATTTTTTTGTGTCGGATACTACCCAGTCCTGATCTACGCCATTTAGTTTGTAATAATATTTCGTGTGTTGAAGATTTGAAAAATTGAGTGAGGCAAATTCAATGGTAATAAAATTTTGTTTATAGTTTAAATGAATGGCATTTTTTGCATCCAGTATTGTATTAATAAAAACAGTGCTGTCAAATATTTTAAACCCGGTAATCTCAACTTTTGTATTAATCCCCGCAGCATTCACATTCCTGTTTGGTTGAAAGCAAAAAATTTCAGTTGCAGTACTCGTTACCCATCTGCCATCTTGTAAGGCATAAAACTCCGGCGATTGAAATGCAGCGTTTATTACCCCCGGCCCAATATTATACCTGTCAATTTTTTTATCATTATATTTAAATTTATACAAATCATAGTCTGTAGTAAACCATATAAAACCTGCTTTATCCTTTTTAAGTGCATAAATTGAATTAGACGGTAACCCATTTGATGTGTTGAGATGCAAAAATTGCTGACTAATAATATTGAACACATTTATACCGCCGTAAATAGTTCCAATCAGCAAAGTGCTGTCATCATAGCTTTCGATGCCCTGGCAGGTAAGACCGGAGATGGCGTTTTTATTTTGTTCATCAGGCAGCCATGTATGTGTAAATTCTCCTCTATAAAGATCGAATTGTTTAAACCCTTTATCGGTAGATATCCAGCACCGTTGTGCTTTGTCGATATAAATATTTGAAATAGAAGTCAGGGGGTAATTGCTTGCGTGTATTGGCTCTTTCCATGGGTAAAACTTCCTGTTAAGTTTATCCCATTTAATTATTTTTCCATTGTGTAATCCTAACCAGATATTTCCGGCACTATCTTTTTTCATACACCTAACGGTGGAATTTTCTAATTCTGCCGGATGAATGGTTTCAATTTTTTCGGTACTTGGATCTATTATATGAATGTATCCATGTTGGCAACCTGCCCAAATATTACCATCATCGTTTTGCTGAAAACACCAAACAAGGTTTTTATCAGGCTCGTCCTTAAAATTGATATTTCTTTTAAAGTTCCATTGTTTGTCAAAAATAGTAAGGCCGCCACCCCAGGTGCCAACTAATATGTTTGATTGATTATTTTGTATGATGCAATCAATCTCATTAAGGGGCATAGAAGCGTTGTTGTTTTTCTCATTGCGTATTGCTTTAAAATGCTGACGGTAAGGATTAAAAATATTGATGCCTTTGTCGGTGCCCAACCAAATATTTTCTTCTCTATCCTGAAATATGCAAAATATTTTGTAATTATATTGTATGGCCTGCCGGTTATTTTCGTCTGCAATGAAATATTCAAAATCGTCCGTTGAATCATTGTATTTTAATAACCCTGCATTTTCAGTAATGATCCAGGTTACATGGTGATTATCTTCAAAAAATCCACTTATCAACAAAGTATTGGCAAGTACTTTTTTTCCTTGTTGTTGTTTTTTTTGAATTTCAGCGAGTGAGTATCTTGTTAACTCTTGCGTTGTTTTATTGTATCGGAAAAAATAATCGCTCCAGGATCCCAGCCATATATTTTGATTGCTGTCCTGGTGAATTAATCTAAGCCAGGCTTTTTTCGGCGTTAACATTTGTTGCAGCAGGGGGTGGTTTATCGGGTTGTAATTTTTTGAATAAATCCTGGCCGATTGTTTATCAAAAAGCAACAAGCCTTGCCCGCCAACACCCCAACTCTGGTGACGAATACTATCGGTAGTGAAATAGCTGCTTTTGTTACTTTGGATAGGGTAAATGCTGATTAGGGACGGAATATATTTCCGGGTAATTTCATTATAAAAAAATACGCCTTTGTCGTTTAGTAAAACCCGTTGATTATTTTCATCTCTATAAAAGTTTTCTTTTAATGTGGTATCAGCAACAAAATCACCAACGTTAAATTTTGTAAAGATGTTTTTTTTAATATCCAGTTTTTCAAGCTCCTGTTCTTTTAAAACCCATGCTTCATTCAGGGCTTTATCAATATATAGTTCTGCACCATTAGAGAAGCTGCTGGATGGGCTATTAACAATATCGTGGTAGTTTACAAAGCGTGACCCATCATATCGTTGCAGCCCATTTGATGTAAGAATCCAGATAAATCCTTTATCATCCTGTGCGATAGATAAAACGCTGTTATGAAGCAAGCCATCTGATTGAGTAATATTTCGAAATATATATCCGCTGTGTTGCTGCGCAGAAAGGTGGGTAATTGAAATAAGGAAGAATAATATCAGGGTTCTGCAACGCATGAATAAAGTTAAAGTAGTTTGAGGATTTGAAATTGAGATTCAGCAATGTCTATAGCTAATATTGCTTTTGGGAAATTCGCATTGTCATCATTTCCCAGACAAGTTGATTTTCCCTCATAATTAAATATAATTGCCGTTGACATGATTATACTGAAAAAAGTAATTTTTCATAATTGAAAAAAGAAATTGCTGGTAGTCAGTGAAACTATAATGCCTTTGTTTGTGATCAAATCTACACTGTGTAACTGGTTGCGGTAATTGAGCAACAGGTATCGTTATTTTTAAACAACTTTTGGCATTAATTACCCCTGTTGCATGAATTTATTTTTGGAGCAGCTAATCATAATAAAAATCGGGTAGCCCAAAAAGGAATTGTTTTTTAGCCGGTTTTTTTAAAAGAATTTAGCAACAACTTGTTCTATATTGCACACGGAAAAAGATTACTTATGATTAGAGAAAAAATTTTGGTGATTGGCGCTTCCGGTCAGATTGGAGTAGAACTTACCCTGGCATTGAGAAAAATATATGGTAACGCTAACGTAGTGGCAAGTGACTTGCGTGAAGAAAATGAATTGCTGAAAGGAACTGGCCCTTATGTAAGCATGGATGTGATGAATAAAGAAATGTTGCATGTACAGGTTATACGCCAAAACATTACCCAAATATATTTGCTGGCTGCTATTCTTTCTGCAACTGGTGAAAAAAATCCAAACCTTGCCTGGAGCCTGAACATGGCAAGTTTATTAAACGTATTGGATATTGCTAAAGAAGAACAAATTCATAAAGTATATTGGCCCAGTTCCATTGCAGTATTTGGCCCAACCTCACCCAAAGTCAACTGTCCGCAACAAACCATTATTGAACCAATAACAGTTTACGGGATTAGTAAATATGCCGGCGAATTTTGGTGCAATTATTATTTTCAGCGATGGGGGGTAGATGTTAGGAGCCTTCGTTACCCTGGCCTTATCAGCTATAAAAGTGCGCCAGGTGGCGGTACAACAGATTACGCAATTGAGATGTTTCAGGATGGGCTTGAAGAAAAAAAATACAACTGCTTTTTAAGTGAAGATACTTATCTGCCCATGATGTATATGCCTGATGCAATTAAAGCTACGATTGAATTGATGGAAGCTCCTGCAGAAAAAATAAAAATCCGGACATCTTACAATATTGCTGCTATGAGTTTTTCACCAAAGGAAATTGCCGCAGAAATAAAAAAGCATATACCTGATTTTGCCATAACTTATAAGCCAGATTATCGCCAACAAATTGCCAATAGCTGGCCACAAAGTATTGATGATTCTGTGGCAAGACGGGATTGGCAATGGAAGGAAGAATATGACCTTACAAGAATGACAAATGACATGTTTGAAAATCTTGCCCCAACTATAGCCGTTGAATAATTAAAGCATCGATTTGCATATTATTATTACTACTACGATAGTATTTTTGGAAAAGTATTTGTACGGGCATGTGGGCCTGGTATTTTAATTAAACTTAACATTTATAATTTTGGAAGCAAGAATCCGCTGACATAAATTTGCGCAAAATCAAAACTAATAAAGATGAAAAAAATATTCGTATTACTATTAATCGCCTGCGCCAGTTCTGCTGCGTTAATGGCACAGAATGATACCCGTTTTAAATTTAGCGCTGGCCCGGAATTGTCTTTTGCTACAGGAACTTTTGCAGATGGTTACTCATTTGGAATTGGTGCCACAGGACAGGTTGAATTCAACTTGCAGGAAAATTTATATGGAACGGGAACTACTGGTATTATATTCTATAACGGTAAATCTATTGGTAATGGTAATAAAAAATCAGGTTTGAATATTATCCCTATCAAGGTCGGCGTTAAATATTTTGTTGCTGGAAGTGTATATGTTGGCGCACAAACCGGAGTGGGAATTATTAATAAAAACCTGGGTACTTATTTTGCATATTCTCCGTTGGTTGGCTATGAGTTTAAAACAAATTCTGAAAAGGCATTGGATGCTACCATTAAGTTTGATGGTTATTCAGGATCAGGCAGCTCTATTAGCTCTGTCGGTGTTAGGTTAGCGTATATATTTTAACTGCACTTAAATAATTTTTTCAATCCGTTGCTTGCAGCGGATTTTTTATTGTTGTACGTCAGCTATAATTACCAAATACAGCTTTACATCCACTCCATAAAAAAGGGCAGATCTATGCGATCGACCCTTTTTCAATGCTATTTAAAGCGTTTTATTGCCGGCTATTTAAGCACGGCCATTAAAGATGTCTTTCATTTTTTGCATCAGATTTTTTTCCAGCATGCGATGTGCAATTAAGATCATGTTTTTAAAAGCAATTGCATGTGAAATTCCGTGGCCAATAATTACAGGTTTAGCAACTCCTAATACAGGAACTCCTCCATACATTTCAAAATTAAACCGGTCAAAATGTTCGTCTTTAATGCCACGGCGTTTTACTATATCATATATACTTTCGGCTAATTTTAATACAACATTCCCGGTAAATCCGTCGCATACCATCACATCTGCTTTGCTAATCAAAATATCGCGGCCTTCTATATTTCCAATAAAATTAATATGCTTATTTTCTTTCAAAAGTGGGTATGCAGCCTGGGCCAGTAAATTTCCCTTACCTTCTTCTTCGCCTACATTTACCAAACCCACTTTAGGATTGTTTACTCCTAAAATATGCTCGGCGTACAAAGCACCCAGTGTTGCAAATTGTGATATATTTTCTGCCTTACAATCGGCGTTGATGCCTGCATCCAACAGCAAACCCAAACTACCATCTTCTCTCGGCATGTAAGCTCCAATGGTGGGTCGTGTTACACCTTCAATAGCCTTAATACTAAATAGTGCACCAACCATCATTGCACCGGTATTACCAGCGCTTATAAATGCGTCGGTTTTGCCAGTGGCAAGTAATTGAAATCCTATTGCAATTGAAGATTGTTGCTTCTCTTTAAGGGCCCTGGTAGGATGTTCGTGCATTTCAATAACCTGCTGAGCATGCACTACGGTTAAATTGGTATCGGGAATACCATATTCTGCCAGTAAATTGTTTATGAGTTCCTGGTCGCCTATTAAAGTTATATCTACATCAGCTATTGCCCCGTCTAAAAATAATGAAATACCTTTTATTGCTTCGAGTGGTGCAAAATCGCCACCCATCATGTCCAGGGCAATGTTCATAGTCCATTGATTAAATAAAAAATTCTAAGTTATAAATTCGTTTATCGAATTTATAACTTAGAATTCAGCATTTGAAAAATATTATGCCTTTAGAGGCGCTTTTTCAGCTACCACTTGTCCTTTGTAGTATAATTTGCCTTCACTAACATGGGCACGATGGCGTACATGTGTTTCTCCGGTTGTTTTGTCAACAGTTAACGTAGTTTCGCTTGCTTTATAATGCGTCCTTCTCTTTGCGCTGCGCTGCTGCGAATGGCGTCGTTTCGGATTTGGCATATCTTTAAATTTTAGTTGTTGTTATTATTAATATTAATATTTTCTACCTGTTTATTTCGATTTTTTGTCGCTTGTTTTAAACTGATCAAGGTCTTTCCAAATTGTCTTTGCATTCCTGGCAGCTTCATTTGCTTCCATTTGCTTCAATTTTTCCAACACCTCATTATTGCATTTTGGTCCGCCCAACTCTTCCTCTTTACAACTTTTCTGAAAAGGAACACTTAAACTTACAAATTCGAAGATCCAATCATTCAGACGAAGGTGACTTTCTGTTTTTGAAATATAAAAAACGTCCGGATCTTCTTCCAATGTGTTCATCTCTTCGGGATCCTCCACCATCTTTACCACCATATTAAACTCATCCCACAAATCCATCATTAATGTGTTACCACATCTGTCGCACATTACATCAGCTTTACCGCCAATTTCAAATTTAAGCAGCATAAAACTGCTTTTTTTGTCGAGTTGGAGTTTAATACTTGCAGTGCAATTAGTAAACTCCCGGTTTTCAACTTCAGCAAAGAAATTGTCATTCACTTCATAAGTAAACTCATGAAGTCCGGGCTTTAAACCCACAAACGCTATTTCAAATTCCCTTCTTTTTCCCATTACCTCCGGTTTAAAGGACGGCGAAGGTAGTATTTTTAGCATTAAATTGCATAATAATTATTGAATAATTACGTCCAATAGTGGTAAAGTTTCATTTTTAATTATTTTTACGTGTAATGAAGCAAAGAATTTATTGGATTACCGCTGTTTCCCTTGTTGTTATTGCCCTGTTGATACGCCTTTTCTCCATGAATTCAGGTTGGGTAGAGCACTATTATTCCACCGGAGTATATCCTTATATATCTATTTGTTTACGATATGTACTTGCGTGGATGAGTTTTAGTTTTGGGGATGTGCTGTATGGCTTGTTGCTTATATGGATATTTTGGAAAATATTTCATGGTATTGGTTTGTTGCTAAAAGGGTCCGTTACTAAACGTGATCTTACTTACCTCGTAAAGATTGGGATTATCAGGATATTGGCGATTTATATTGTTTTCAATGTGCTCTGGGGAATCAATTACAACCGTAAGGGAATTGCAAGTCAACTCGGTATCTCAATGGCAAGTTATTCTGTTGATGATGTGAAAACGTTGAATACACTTCTAATTAAAAAAGTAAATGAATGTAAGAAGGTCCTGATGAAAAGGAATGAAGCTATCTTAAATAATAAGCAATTGTTCGGTCGTGCTTTACTGGCTTACGATTCACTGGATAAACAATATCCCTTTCTAAATTATAATCATGCTTCTATAAAACCATCCATTTGGGGTTGGCTGGGAAATTATCTTGGATTTTTAGGATATTATAATCCTTTTACCGGCGAGGCACAGGTAAATACATTGGTTCCCAAATTTTCTCAGCCTTATACTGCATGTCATGAAATTGCTCACCAATTAGGATATGCTAAGGAAAATGAAGCGAATTTTGTAGGATATCTCGCTGCAGTTGCTTCTAAAGATACCGGCTTTCACTATTCAGTTTATCTTGATCTTTTTCTATATGCTGAGCGAAATCTTTACAAGGCCGATTCTGCATCTGCCAAAGCATTTGTAAATGAATTGATTCCAGAAGTGAAGAATGATATAAAAGAATGGCAGAAATTTCATAATCGGCATAAAAACCCCGCAGAGCCAGTAATTCGATGGTTATACGGTGTTTACCTCGAAAGCAACGAACAACCTAGTGGTGTTTTGAGTTATGATGAAGTAACCGGGTTTATGATTTCTTATTATAAAAAATACGGGAGATTGTAAGTGCCTTTAAAATCCGTGCAAGTTATTTACCCGTGTTTAATTTTTTCTGGAAGCTTAATTTATTTTGACCTGTACATCCCCACGTTCGAACTAAAATTTATTCTTCCACATCATACTTTCAACTGGCCTGTCTGGCTGGCCACTATACTTTGCATTTTTCTTTTGATTGTATTTTACTTCAATATTACCATCAACCGGGAAATAGATTAACTGGCCAATTGGCATACCTGCATATACTCTAACAGGTTGTTTAACCGATATTTCAAGGGTCCAATTACCGCAAAATCCTACATCACCCTTGCCTGCGGTGGCATGAATATCAATTCCTAATCTACCCGTGCTGGATTTGCCTTCAAGGAAAGGTACATGGGCATGGGTTTCTGTGTACTCTTCCGTAACACCCAGGTAAAGTTCGTTGGGTTCCAATACGATGCCTTCTTCCGGAATTTGAAAATGTTCGATTGTGTTGTGCTTTTTGGCATCCAGCTCCCGGTTGGTGTAAGTTGCAAGGTGCTTACCAAGGTGTACATCATAACTGTTGCTTCCAAGACATTCCCTGTCGTAAGGAACTATTTTAATGCTGCCATTTTCTATTTCTTCTAAAATACGGGTGTCGCTTAAGATCATTTTTAAATTAGTTATTTTAGTATGAATGCAATATCGGGGTACTTCGTAATTTCGTTATTAGGCCGGTTGTAATAATTTGTGCAAATATTCATTCAAAATTTTACAATCAAAAATCCGGAATCGTTTACATGCCGCTGGTTTATCAACAAAATATCAACGCTACAAGCAAGCTAGGTGTTTGGCATATAACTGAACCGGAACAGTTTTTCCTGCAAAAGGTAAGTTTAAAAAGGGAGATTACTCATCCACACAAGCGCCTGCAACATCTTGCCGGTAGAATTATGTTGACAGAACTTTACCCCGATTTTCCATTTGAATTGGTTCGGATAGCAGATACCAAAAAGCCTTTTTTAGAAAATGAAGCATTTCATTTTTCCATTTCTCATTGTGGTAACTATGCAGCAGTAATTGTTAGCAGAGATTATAGGGTAGGAGTAGACGTGGAGCTAACCTCTTTAAAAGTTGATAAAGTAAAACATAAATTTCTTTCACTGCAGGAGCAGGTTGTCATTGTAGAGGCAAGCCCCGCTTTTGCTACCGGTTTGCCAATTCAGTTACTAACTGCTGCCTGGAGTATTAAAGAGTCGCTATATAAATGGTATGGAGATGGTGAAATTAATTTTAAAAAGCACCTTGTAATTGAAAAACTAACTGTAAGTGGAAATGAAGGGGTAGCTCATTGCAAATTTCTAAAAGATTCAGACATCAAATTGACAGTTCATTTTTTATTCTTTAATGACCATTGTATTTCATGGGTATTAAGTAACGTTTCCTGAATAGGTAGCTGCGGGATCCTGGTTTAATAAATCGCTGATAGCTGCATATAAACTGGGGTAAATGGCTTTCATTTGAATGGGTTTCTCGAAAAAAATTTCTACACTCTCTGCCCAGAATTCCTGGAAATCTTTCATTGCATAAGAAGTATATAATCCTTTGCCTGCCTTTTTTTCCAGGTCGTATACTTTATTGCCATGATTATCAAAATCAATGAAAGTGTCTTTAAATTTTTTATCAATGTGCTTTTCTACAACAAAGGTTTGATAGTACAATGCATGCGCCAGTTCATGAATCCCTACATTTTGTCCATCGCCGGGAAATGTATAGCCATCCATAAAATTTTTCCATGAAAGATTAATGGTGTTACCCGAAACATTGCCCAGTAGAAACCGGAAGAATGGGTAAGTGCCTAAAAATTCTCTTGGATAAATATTGAAAACATTGAAGTGTGGTAACAGATATTTATCTAGCCCAAAACTAATTTGAATTGCTGTGGCACTTATAAGTATGGGCATTTCTTTATAACCGCTGCTGTCATGAATTACAAATGTTTTTATGGCAATAAATTTTTTTAAACGTTGTACAAATTTTGTTCGGTCTGCTTCGTCAAGTTTTTGATAGTAAGCAAATCGTTTAATTAATACTTCGTCCAATAACTGATCGCTGAATTTTAATTTACTGCCCGAATATACCAGTTGCGGGCCTTCACCATTGGGACTAGCAATTTGATTATTTAGATCAGGTACGGGCTGCTGAAATAGAGATTTATTTGATTTTAGTTTGGCGTAAATAATAAGGCCCGTCAATAGAATTATGAACGTAATTGCAAGAATTGCGCCGGCAGATAACTCGTTTGATTCAGGAGAACTTTGTGCATCACGAATTAATTGAAATACCAACTGCTGTTGCTCCGCTGACAGGCTATCCATCGCTGCCGGCATTTGTCCATTACCATCCCAGTATATAGTTGTATCCTGCGGCATTTAGTATATATTAAAAATCCATACTTTATGTTTCACTATTTATCCTTTTGGAGAAACGTTCTATATCAGTTAATATTTTATCGATTTTGGAGTTGGATTTAATTTTAGAAAATATAAATAAAATGCAAACAGCAATAAATAAAGCAATTGCTAAAGGAATTGCAATGATTTCAATTTGATTTTCAGGTTTCTTTTGATCAAACGTTATCACAACATGCACCGTTCTATAGCCAGTAATTATTTGACTGTCGTTATAAATGGGCTGTTGAAAAGAAACATTGGTTAACGGATATTGCCCGGGCATATATAAATTTTAAACTTCCAGTAAATCTTCTTCATCATCGGTACCATCCAGCAGCGGAATATTCCCTACAGAGGTACCTGCAATTCCTTTTACAGAGCCGTACATGCCACTGGTATTCAATAATACTTTTTCCAATTGCTTTTCTCTTTCTTTCCAAATTTTTTCCATCTGAATCCGTTCTTTGGCAATGCCTGTTTTCATAGCCATAAATCCTTCAACAATTGCTTCTACCTGGCCTTTAAACTCATTGCCTGTAAGATAGTTATATAACAGTTGCATTTTATCTCCTTTATTTTCTTCAATCTTCTGAATTTCGTGAATTTTCAGGATGCCGTTTCTAAGTAAGTGTGCAACGCTGTTTACTTCATTAAAGTTACAAAGCCAAATTCCTTCACGTTCGCCAAATCGTTCCATATCTCTCGGGAAAACCTGTGTAACCAGGATGGCAACATCGGCGCCCCGGTTGCGTTTGTCATTTTTTAGTTTTTCCAACCAGCTATTGTTCCAGGTTTTGGTACGCTTGCTTTCGTAAATAATGCGGCCGCATTCAACGCCTATGTTATTGCGAACTACCTGCATACAGTCTGCACCCTCCACTCCTTTACCCACTTCTTCAATAAAATCAAAGGGGAAGTTTTCTTTCAATATTTCTTCAAGCAGTAATTCCTGTACCTCGCCCTGGCGTTGCATAGATCCCTGTTCTGCTCTTCTTTTCATCTCTTCCGCCAGTTTTTTTTGCTCGTCCAGTTGCAACTGCATTTCTTTTAACTTCAATTGAAAGGCGGTTTCTTTTAGCTCATTTTTTTCATGCTCATGCTTGCGGATTTGTTCCGAGATAACGGTTCTTTCTTCCTGCAGTTTTTTTTGCAGGGTTAGTTCCAGCTCGGCTTCTTTATTTTGAAGCAATTGCTCTTTTTGTAAAAATGCCAGTTCCTTTTTACGGGCTTCTTTTAATTTTTCTTCGTTGTCTTTACTATTATCTTCAAGCAGCCTGATTTTATTTTCAAAGTCAGATGAAATGCTTTTCCTAAGCGTTTCCTGTACTTCGGTTTCAATTTTTAATTTTTCCTGTTGAAGTTTTTGGGCAAATATTTCGTTTTCCCTTTTTTTCTTTTCTTCAAATTGTAATTGTTCATCTTGCAGTCGTTTTTTATCCTGCTCTATCTTTCCCAGCGACTGTTGTAGTTGATCCTGGTATTGTTGCTGGTACTTTTTTTCTATATCGGCCGCCAACACATTTTCTACGTCAAATACATGACCGCAGTTAGGGCACTTAATATTGTTTGCCATGGGTAATCTTTTTATTTATTGCAAAATTTTGCGGTTGTATAACCTTATTTCCATGCAATAATATCCAATTAAAATTATTATAATTAAAAGTTAAATCCACATAGCAACAGTTTACGTAAATAAGTTGACTAACGAAAATTAGCTATCCCTGCAGGATAAGTAATCGATCCATCCCTATTAAAATCATAGCATCCCCCCAATTTTAACAACACAGGAAAAAGCAATTTTCACCTTTAAAAAAAAAGGTATTAATACATGCATCGGGCTATATGAATAACCTCTTTTAATATAGGCTATGTGTATTGTATTACTTCCATCACAATTCAAAAAAAATTATTTATGAAAAGAAAAATTTATGCTGCATTTATGGCGGCAGTAATGGCCTTGCAAATTACTGCCCCGGTATTTGCATCCTCACACAGAGAAGCGCCATTGATCGCTAACGATCCGTTGGCAGATAATACCGATGTTTATGCCTTCCGAAGTCCCGACAATCCGAATAAAATTACAATCATCGCCAACTATGTGCCAGGTCAGTTGCCACAGGGAGGTCCAAATTATTATTCATTTGGAGAAAATATACGCTACGAAATACACATAGATAATAACATTGCAACCAATGGCGATGATATTATTTACCGCTTTACATTTAAAAAGAAGAATGAAGACGGCACCACTTTCTTTAATATCAGGTTAGGTAAGCAGAACCTTAAAACAACCTATCTGATGGAAAGAAGCATGGATGGAGGTAAAACATTTTCAACAGTTGTAAATAACGGAATTGTACCCCCTCCAAACATCGGCGATCGTTCTATCACCTCTGCAGTTGGCCTAAATGCACCATCTTATACCAGCCTTATGCAAGCGGCTGTAACAACAGCTTCAAGCGGCGAAAAAGTTTTTTGTGGTACTGCAGATGATCCATTCTTTGTTGATCTTGGCGGTATTTTTGATTTGGGTGATGCTCCACGTGCTTCTGGTAAATCAGTTGATGGATTAAAATGTTTGAACGTATCAAGCATTGCATTACAAATTGATATTTCTACTTTACAAAAAGATCATAAGCCAGTTAGCGCTGCTGCAACTATTCTTGATCCTAATTATGTAATTGGTGTTTGGGCAAGTGCAAGCAGACAAAAGATTAGTGTTTTGAATGAAATTACCGGTGCTGATTTAGGAAAAATTAAACCAAATCCAAGTAATAAATACGAACTGGAGTCAACTTCAGGAAAATGGATTCAGGTTTCAAGATTAGGAATGCCTTTAACAAATGAAGCAGTTATTCCGGTTGCTTCAAAAGATGTTTGGAATCGCATTACTCCTTATGAAGATTTAGCAGCCATCAACTTTTTTGGCGATAATTTTTACAATCCCGAGTTGGCATTGTATATGGATGATGCACAGTTTGGCGGAGCAGTTCCTTCTTTCAAACCATTGCGCATTCAAAAGAATTCACTGGGTTCATTTGGCTTTGGTGACGGGCAAAATGGTTTGTATGGATTAAAAGGTAATGCAGCACTGGCTGGTACTGCATTGGATGATGCTATTTTTGGTACATTGTTATTGCCAAAAGCAAATTCTCCACGGTCAGTAGATCTTTGGCCAATCTTCCATACAGGTGTTCCTAACCTTGCTCCTTATCAATTGGCTACTGGCAAACCAGCAGGTAATCCACTTGCTGCAGGAAAACCGTTTATCAATAACTTCTTGCCAAACGGTGGTGATATGCTTCGTTTAAACATGGCAGTTCCGCCAACACCAAGAAACAGTCCTGACTTTAGTTCATTAGGTTTGGTACAGGCTGCTGTAACTGGTTTGTTGGATCCTGCTTATGCTAACACAAGCATTCAGAATATTCCAAATATGGATGGATTTCCAAACGGAAGAAGACTGGAAGATGATGTAACAAGAATTGAACTGCAAGCTGTAGGTGGTGTGGTATTAGCTGCAATTGGCCTATGGTATGATGATTATACAGTTGGCGGAAGCCCTGTAACTCCTCAGTTATTAAACGTGTTGACTTATACTACAGGTGTTGAGAAAAACGATACAACTTTCAAAACAAGTTTCCCGTATGTACAAACACCATGGGCTGGATCGCACATTTGTGATTGTGAAACAACAACCGGTCAAAGGTCGGCCTCACCAATGGATAATGTGAATTCAACTGGCAGAGTTTACGAAGGCTTAGCTATAAGTGCACCTGAAGTAACTGCAACCGCTTCTCCAAATCCGTTTGTTGATAACAGTGTAATCCGTTATCGTCTTACTAACGATGCACATGTAACCATTACTGTGCATGACGTAAAAGGTAATGAAGTAAAAATGCTGGTAAATAAAAATATGAAAGCCGGTACTTATACTCAAAGCTGGAACGGTGGAAACCTTGTAAAAGGAATCTATTTTGTAAAAGTTGCAAAAGATGGCGTTGTAAAACAAAGTCTGCGTGTGGTAAAAGGATAATTAATAAAATTTGAATACAATCCGATAAGTCCGCACGAGAATTGCGGACTTATCTTCTTAAAAAATGATGCTTACCATCTATATATAATTTTTGATTTCAGATAATTCAGAAATGCCCTTTGCCTTAAACAACAATTAAAAAACATTAAAATTATGAACATGAAAAGGAACACGCTCTATGGTGCTTTAATTATCCTTTTTATTGGAGCTGCAAGTTTTGTGGTGATAAAATTCAGAGGAGAAGAAAAAGAAAAAAAGGCAACCACTTATCAGTTACTTGAACGAACTGGTTTGCTGGCCCAGGCTCCTGAATGGAACAATACCAAAATGAATGTTGCCAAATTGCAACAAAAAATTAAAGCAACCCCAACAGATAAAAAATCGTTGATTTCACTTGCCAATTTATTTATACTGGAAGCAAGGGCCACCGGCAATTACGCCTATTATGACAAAGCTGCCATGAAATGCGTGAATGACGTGCTGGCACTGGAATACAATAATTTTGAAGCCTTGACCTTAAAGTCAATGATCTATCTTTCTCAACACCATTTTGCTGACGGACTTGCTTTGGCAGAATCTGCCCTCCGTGTAAATCAATACAACGCATTTTTATATGGCATACTGGTTGATGGACATGTAGAAATGGGACACTATGACTCTGCAGTAGCAAGCGCTGAAAGGATGATGGAAATAAGGCCCGACATGCGCTCGTATGCAAGAGCATCTTACCTGCGTGAAATACATGGAGATTACCCGGGTGCGGTTGATGCAATGAAACTAGCTATCGATGCAGGTGTGCCTGGCGATGAGGCAACTGAATGGTCAAGAATTCAATTGGGACATTTATACGAACAAACAGGTGATTTAAAAAATGCTGAGTTGAGTTACAATGTTGCATTAGACAGCCGCCCAGGATATGTACATGCGTTGGCTGGCTTAGCAAGAATAGCACTTGCTGCAAAAGATTACAACAAAGCTTTGGCTTTTTATGCAGAGGCCGATTCCATCAACAATGATATTTCTTTTAAAGAAGATATGGTGGATGTATATCAACTCGCTGGACAAAAAGATAAGGCTGATGCCATATCAAAAGAAGTGATAGCTGAAATGAATAAAAATGCTACAGCAGCCAACAACGATGAAAGCATTGGGCATTATGCAGATAGGGAACTGGCTTATGCTTATCTAAAAATAAATGATTACGATAAGGCATTGGAACATGCACTGGCAGAATACAATCGCCGTCCGCAAAACATTGATGTAAATGAAACACTGGCATGGGTTTACTACGAAAAAGATGAAAATGAAAAGGCATTGCCTTATATAAATACGGCGCTTCGTACCAATAGTATGAACCCGGTGTTGTTATGCAGGGCGGGATTGATTTATAAAAAAGCCGGAGACAATGTAAAGGCTACCCAATACCTGAAGGCTGCATTAAAAAACAATCCTAATATTCCGGAGCGTTTAAAAGTAAGTGGTGAAAATGCATTGAAGGAATTAGCTGGTGAACGTAAAGCTTAACCATGCAGCAGGGAGTAAATTTTAAAAAGACTGGACTGGTTATATTGTGTGTGCTTTTTGTTCAGGGAATATTTGCCCACAGTATTAATTATGCATTGGAAAATGCGCCGGTAAAAGATGTAGTTTGGTTTTATACCAAGCTGGGTTTTACACATATTCTGCCGTATGGAGTTGATCATATTTTGTTTGTGGTAAGCCTTTGTTTGCTTAGTACAAAAATTAAAACAATTTTATGGCAGGCTACTGCTTTTACGGTTGCACATTCTATTACGCTGGCACTTAGTATGAAGAATATTGTGATGGCACCGGGGCCTGTGGTGGAGCCTATTATTGCATTGTCGATCGTTTTTGTGGCGCTCGAAAATTTATTGTTGACCGAATTAAAGCCTTGGCGAATACTGGTTGTATTTCTTTTTGGTTTAATTCATGGAATGGGTTTTGCCAGTTCGCTCAATGAAATAGGTTTGCCCGCAGGAAAATTTTATACTTCTGTAATTGCTTTTAATATTGGAGTAGAGTTAGGGCAGGTTACTATTATAACGGCCATGTTTGCCTGCCTGATAATTCCGTTGAGAGATAAGAGCTGGTATCGTAAAGCCATTGTATATCCAATCTCTACGATAATAGCATTCATCGCTTTGTACTGGACAATACAACGCGTATTTTATACCTGATAAATTTATTTTGAGATAATAATCTTTTGAAAACAATTTGTAATTGTAATAAAAAAACCTTCCGAAAAGAGAAGGTTTTTTTGTGTGCGGCAAAGGAGATTCGAACTCCCACGCCCTTTCGAGCGCTACCACCTCAAGGTAGTGCGTCTACCAATTTCGCCATCGCCGCATTTGCACTGATACTGTTGCCAGTAGGTAAAACATTTGAGGACTGCAAATGTAAAAACTTTAATTGTAAATAATTTTAAAAGAGTTTCGATCAAATATATTTATACCAATGCCATTTATTTTTTTAATATGATTCTGAATGTTGTGCCCTTGCCTGGCTCCGAATTTTTTACAAATAATTCGCCCTTATGATATTGTTCGATAATGCGTTTCGACAGGCTTAAACCAAGTCCCCATCCTCGTTTTTTAGTTGTAAATCCTGGCTTAAATACCTTTGGTATATTTTGTTTGCTGATGCCTTTCCCACTATCCGTTACATCAATGATAACCTGTGCTACTTCATCCCTGATTTTTAATTGTATGCTGCCACTTCGCTCCATTGAATCGAGTGCATTTTTTAATAAATTTTCTATTACCCAATCAAAAAGGGGGGCATTAATCATTGCTGCGATTTCGTTGTCTCCTTCGTTGATGATGCTGAAACTTACATTTTCAGGCGAACGTCTTTTGATATAGGCAACCATGCTCTCTATTTGCGCAACAAGGTCAATGGCTTCAAGTTGAGGGGTGGCGCCTATTTTACCAAAGCGATCACTCACCAGTTTTAGCCTGTCAACATCCTTACTCATTTCTGAAGCAACTTTTTCATTGCCGGGCAATTCTTTTAATAACTCTACCCAACCTTGTAATGATGAAAGTGGTGTACCCAACTGGTGGGCAGCTTCTTTAGCCATGCCGGCCCAAACCTGGTTTTGTGTCGACTTATTCCTGGTAGTAATTGCTATCAATGTAATGATAATAAACAGGGCAACAATTAATAGTTGAATGAGCGGGTAATACTGTACTTCTTTTAATAGTTTGGAGTCGCCAAAATAATATTTATTAATGATGAGCGGGTCTTTATTGATCTCAACAACAATGGCTTCATTCTGGCTTTTAAATTCTTTTACTTTTCGCCGTAAGTAACCGGTATCTGTTTTTAAAAGTATCGTGTCCAGGTTAAGTCCCTGGCCCGATGGATTATCCTTTTCATCTGTTTCTATAATTGGTATATCGGTGTTGTGGGTGGTGATGGTGTTGGTAAGATCAAGCGCAATCTGCTCTGTGGCCAATGCCCTGGTTTTGAGTGATTGCACCCAGATGTCTACTTTTTCTCTTTCGGCCTGTGCTATTTTGTTAGAGAGGTAACCGGAATAAAATACGGTACCTGTTACAATTGCAATGGCAACCAAAGCAAGCGCCGTGCGCCAGTTAAAGAGTTGTGTGATCATTGTATCAAATGTAAACGAAGAAATAGGAAATGAGAAAAAAGAATGAATTATGTTTGTGAAAACGTAATTAAAGTTAAATAGTAGTACAAACGATGAACGGATTGCGACGCAACGATGCTGAAGCGGCTGTAAATGCTGGTATAAAAAAACTTCCCCTGGTTTCAATCGTTATTTTAAACTGGAACGGTAAAGCATTTCTCCAAAAATTTCTTCCATTCCTACTCGCTTCTACTTATGAAAATAAACAAGTTATTGTGGCAGATAATGCTTCAACCGATGATTCTGTTTTGTTTTTACAGCAACATTTTCCAACAGTAAAAATAATTGTTAACCCTGCAAACGAAGGTTTTGCAAAAGGTTACAATACTGCATTGAAACAGGTTGCAAGCGATTACTATGTGTTGCTAAACAACGATGTTGAAGTTACACCGGCATGGATTGAACCGGTGATTGAATTGATGGAAAGTAATGTGGTCATTGCTGCATGTCAACCTAAAATTCGTGGCTACGAACAAAGAGAGTTATTTGAATATGCGGGTGCTTGCGGTGGCTGGATTGATTTTTTCGGCTATCCGTTCTCGAGAGGGCGGGTGTTTGATGTTTGTGAAAAGGACAACGGGCAATATGATGATGCCGCTGCCTGTTTTTGGGCTAGTGGTGCAGCGATGTTTGTAAGAACCTCCTGTTACCATGAAGCTGGTGGACTGGATGAATATTTTTTTGCACACCAGGAGGAAATTGATCTTTGCTGGCGATTGCAATTATCCGGGTATTCAATTTTCGTGCAGCCATTGTCGGTAGTATATCATGTGGGTGGTGGAACGTTGAAAAAGGAGAGTAGTTTTAAAACTTATTTAAATTTCAGGAACAACCTGGTGATGTGCGCCAAGAATATGCCGTTGCAAGTGGCGCTATGGCGAATACCGGTTAGATTATTGATGGATGCCCTGGCAGCATGGAAAGGATTGTTGGCGGGTGATGTAAAATATTTTTTTACAATTATTAAAGCGCATTTTATGTTTATTAAATGGCTGTTAATTGACCGGGGGCAATCTGTTTTTCCAAAAGAAAAAAATGGAAAATTAAATGGAGTTTACAGTTCATCGGTGGTTTGGGAATATTTTATTAAAAAGAAAAACAGGTTCTCGGAAATTGTTAAGAACAAATAATTTTTTTTGCAGCACTTTTCTTATTTTTGCCTCGCAAACAACACATTATGGAACAAGAAGTAGAAGTAATAGACACGAAACACAAAGATTTTACGCACAATTGGGTATCATCATCACGGTTTCTTTGGTTTTGCCAAATTTTCCTGGTTGTGGCGTTTATATTGGGCGGCTGTTTAGCCCAGTACGGGCATCGTTACAAGGGTAAACCTGTAGTTACAGTCCCGGAAAATACCTTATACAATCCTACGTACAAATAAAAAATTTTGTAGTGTAAATACAAACCGTATTTTTGCACTCCAAAAAATAATTTAGTTCTTTATAATAACGCGGAAGTAGCTCATTTGGTAGAGCACGACCTTGCCAAGGTCGGGGTGGCCGGT
>JBDUEK010000022.1:0-75786 GCA_040002495.1 Ferruginibacter sp. | reverse complement strand
TCACCTCAAAGATAATATGGGCTATTTACTTTTTTGACTTTCGGATGGTAGTGACAAATAATGAAGGAAACTTTTAAAAAGGTGTAAAATGTTCTAAATCTAATTTCTGGAATTCATTAAGAAATCCAGTCTATTGCGGACGTATTTATATCGCCGGATACAAAGATGATGCAGCAAGACATGGTCAAGGATTACACCAACCGATAATTTCGGAGTCGCTTTTTTATGATGTCCAGGATTATCCAAATGTAAGAAAAAAAATTACCGGGCTAAGGTTGGTACTCTTGATGTATTACAATTAAGAGGTTATTTGCTTTGTCCACGGTGCGGCAAACTGCTTACCGTCAACACTTTCAAAGGCAGGAACGCTCGATATTACTACTATCATAGCATTTCATCTTGTGGCGCCAGGTTTAAGGCTGAAAACACTAATGAGTTATTTTCAAAAAAGAATCAAAAAAGCTGATTCCTAGAGCTGGCATGACTGAAGTGTATTCGGCCGTTCTTCAGGATTAATTTAAGACTAAAACCAGGTCGCAGAGAAAGATGTAAAGCAAAAAAAAGGAAGCTTTAAAGAAAGCGAATAATAAGCTTAGTAATGCCCGTAAATTGCTTTTATATAACGAGATTGAGCCTTCCGGCTATCGCTCAATAAAGGGCGATTATGAAAAACGAATTACCAGTTTGGAATAGAGGCTAATTAAGTTGTCAAAAGAAATCAATAATATAGAACCACTAGACTGAACTAAAGAGTTGAGCTAATATACAGTCTGGATAAGGGTTTCAGCCAAAATAAAAATGGACAAACCGAATCATTTTTCGATTTGTCCACTTTGGTGCCCAGAACAGGATTCGAACCTGCACATCCTTGCGAACGCTGCCACCTGAAGGCAGTGCGTCTACCAATTTCGCCATCTGGGCCTGTTTATCCTACTTAAATTAAGAGCGCTGTTATTGATTTTAGTCAAGTATTCCTTTTTCATTGGAACACATCCTTGCGAACGTCCCGATTGAAACCGGGATGCGTCTACCAATTTCGCCATCTGGGCTTATTAATTCAACTCTAATTTAAGAACTACGCCATCCAATTCATTCAGGGTTGCAAATATAGAAAATCTAACAGGTTTCGATTAAAAAACTATAAATAAATCAGGTGGAAATTTGTTGCAATTTCCAGCCAGTTAATAAAACACCGGCAATTACCAAAACGGTTCCAATCAGTTGTGCTGCAAATATGGGTTCGCCCAACAAGTAATGTGCCTGGATAATTGTACTAACCGGGCCAATGCTGGACACGATTGCCACATTATTTGCCCCAATTTTTTTCATACCAATTGAAAGTAAAAATCCCGGGATGACCGTTGCCACAATTGCTAATAGCAATCCGTAACCCCAAAAGTTTCCTCCTGTTGGCATATTGGAATAATTACCGGTAACAATAAAATGAACAAACACACCAAATGTTGCGGCCAGCATGGTGTATGCAGTAAATTTTGTGGCCCCGATCAGCGGCACTATTACACCACTGCCTACCAGGTAAATGGAATAAGTAATGGCGCAAATAAAAATCAATATACTTCCTGCAATAAAATTAGGGTTATGCAAATCCAAACTAAATTCCCCTACATAAGCAATGCCAATTCCTGCATAGGTAAGCGCCAATGCAATCAACTGAATACGGGTTATTTTTTGTTTAAATAAAACGGCATTAATGATTACAACAAAACTCGGGTACAAAAAAAGAATCAACCTTTCCAAACCGGCACTGATGTATTGCAAACCGATAAAGTCAAACAAGCTGCTGAGATAATACCCTGCAATGCCTAACCCAATCACTATCAGCCACTGCCGGTTGGTGAGTTTTACATTATTCTTTTTTTTGTTACTGGCAAAAATAGCCGCTGCTAAAAAAAATGGAAATGCAAAAATCATTCGCACCGTTAATAAACTCAATGCGTCTGTATGTGCTTTTGCAAAAGCTATTTTTACAATAATTGCTTTGGTGGAAAATAATATTGCTCCTAAAAATGCAATGATAAAACCTGCCAAAGGAACATTGTTGCTTTTTTTGATCGATTGCATTTGGATGGATTCACAAAAAGGCCGGTAATAAAGGCGAATCTATTATTAAAAAGTCCCTTTATTACCGGCAGATTTTATTGTAGAAAAACTATTTATACTGATAAATTACACGGACACATTAAAATCTCTCAGCGCATCATTTAAACTTGTTTTAAGATCGGTAGAAGGCTTGCGTTTTCCAATGATCAACGCACATCCGACTCCATATTCCCCCGCAGGAAACTGCTTATTATAAGTACCGGGAATCACAACACTTCTGGCCGGCACGCAACCTTTCATTTCTATTGGTTCGCTGCCACTTACATCAATAATTTTAGTAGATTGGGTTAGTACCACATTTGCACCAAGCACTGCTTCTTTTTCAACTTTCACACCTTCTACAACAATACAACGGCTACCAATAAAACAACCATCTTCAATAATTACCGGACTAGCCTGTAACGGCTCCAATACGCCACCAATACCTACGCCACCACTTAAATGCACGCCTTTTCCTATCTGTGCACAACTACCTACCGTAGCCCATGTATCCACCATGGTACCCTCATCTACGTAGGCACCAATATTTACATAAGATGGCATCAATACAACATTCTTGGCCAGGTAAGCGCCATACCTTGCAACTGCGTGTGGAACTGCTCTAACACCCAAAGCTGCATAGCCACTTTTTAATTTCATTTTATCATAAAATTCAAAAGGCGGCAAGGTGTATGTTTGCATTTGTTGTATACCAAAATACATCAGTATTGCCTGCTTTACCCACTCGTTAACTACCCAACCGTTTTCTGTGGGAGTTGCGGTACGCAGCCTTCCCCTGTCAAGGTCTTCCAGCACAGTTCTCACAGCTTCGATATAAGTTTCATCTTTCAACAATTCCCTGTTATCCCAGGCGCCTTGTATTAATTTTTTCAAATCCATTTCAGTGTTGTTTTAATTTTTGCGAAAATAAATAATAACAGCTTTATAGGGCAAAATGATTTTATACCGGTTTCGTTTATTGTTGCTCATTTCTTTTCTTATAATAAATCATTTTTAATTTAGCGTATTTACACAATACATAATATGCCTGCAATTTGGCCAAAATAAAGCCATGCCATCCATCTAAAAATCCCGCTTTTATTATAAATGCATTTACAAAAGTAAATGCAGGGCTCACTACCAGTTTTATTATTCCCGGTGACGATTTTCCCTGTTGATAATATTGCTCAGCCGATAGTGTAGTGTATTTATCTGCCTTTATCATGTACTCAGCCATTGTGCGATACGTATAATGCAACAGGTGGCCATTGAGTTTAATGACTTTTACATCAGTCGCAAACTCCAGTTCCTCATGTACCAGTTTATTGTTCCATTTTGCCGATTGCCTTTCGTATAGTCTTGGTTTAATCTCTAGCCCTTCCAGGCCATGTTGAATAAATTTCCCAAAATAATAATTGCTCCGCCTGAGTGCATATACTTTTTCTGAAAAACCATGCTGCTTTAGTTGCAGGATAGATTGAATGAGCGTATCATCTAAAACTTCATCCGCATCCAAAACTAAAATATAATTGTGTGCTGCTTTTGCAACCGCCGAATTGCGTTGTTCGCCATAACCAAGCCAGGGCTGATTGATAAATCTAACGCCCTTTTCTATACATATCCGTTGGGTATGATCGGTACTGCCACTATCGGCAACAATAATTTCATCGGCTACTTTCCATGCAGCGTCCAGCGTAGCTCCAATATTTCTTTCCTCGTTAAAGGTGATAATTATGACGGAAATATGTTCCATTGAATTTTATATGTATCCGGGTTTTAAATTGACAACATGATATGAAGATAGGTTTTAAAATATCCTTTGGAAACGGGGTGGCAAAAATGCATCCGCTATATTTTCAAAGTTAGCAAACACAACTGTTATTTAAATTAAGTTGGAAGTATTGCCGGTAAAAGGGATTTTATATCTTGCAGCCAACATTAAAAAAAGGGTGAATGATTATTGGCTACGATGGCAAAAGGGCGTTTCAAAATAACACAGGCCTGGGGAATTATAGCCGCTCCCTGGTGTCCATACTTGCTGCATATTTTCCTGATAATAAATACTTATTATTTGCACCCAAACAAACCTCATTATTTAGCATCACTGCAATGAATAATGTGGAAGTGCATACACCGCAGCAGTCTTTTTACAAAAAATTCCCGGCCCTTTGGAGAAGAAGCGGCGTAGTAAAAGATATTGCGGCATCCAATCTGGATATCTATCATGGTTTGAGCAATGAATTGCCAAATGGTATTGAAAAGACTAAGGTAAGGACTGTGGTTACCGTACATGATCTGATTTATGAGCGTTTCCCCGAAACCTATAATTTTGATGAGCGCTATACGCATCGATGGAAAATAAAACGGGCTTGCAAAATTGCCGATGCTGTAATTGCAATCAGCGAACAAACAAAGGAAGATCTGGTGAATATTTATGGAATAAGTGCCAACAAAATATTTACCTGCTACCAAAGTTGCAATCCGATTTTTGAAAACCTTCAGAGTGAAAGTGAAAAAGAAATAGTGAAGAAAAGGTATGGATTGCCAGACAAATATTTCTTGTTTGTAAGTTCTATCGCACCCCGAAAAAACCTGGTTACTATTTGCAAGGCACTCGTTTTATTAAAGGATAAAATGAATATCCCATTGGTAATCATCGGGGATGGAAAAAAAGAAAAGGATGCTGTAAAAAAATTAATGGCTGAAAATAAAATGAATGACCAGTTAATATTTTTGAATGATCTTCCGCAGGCAAAAGAAATTGCATTTACCAATGCCACTGATTTTCCTGCAATATACCAACAGGCGTTGGCATTGATATATCCTTCTATTTTTGAAGGATTTGGGTTACCTATACTGGAGGCAATGTGGAGCGGCTTGCCGGTTATTAGTAGCAACATTTCCAGCATGCCGGAAGTGGCAGGCGAAGCTGCTCTATATTTTGCTCCGCATGAAGATGATACGCTTGCCAAACATATGTTTTCAATTGCAACAAATAAAACAATTGCTGGTGAATTGAGGGCCAAAGGTTTTATACAGGCACAAAAATTCGCCCCATTCAACTATGCAGAAAATGTTATGAAAGTTTATACACAACTACTATGATTCAATTTAAAAATGACATTGAAGAATGCCTCATTGCTTTGCAAAAAGGTGGGCTGATACTTTATCCTACTGACACTATCTGGGGTATTGGTTGTGATGCTACCAATGCTACGGCTGTGCAAAAAATATATGAATTAAAAAAAAGGGCGAATACAAAAACGATGATCATTTTGGTAAGCGGGGATAAAGAAATTCTGAATTATGTAAACCAACCTGATCAACAAATTTTTGACTATATAAAAGGGATTCATAAACCAACCACTGTAATTTATGAGGGAGCAATAGGTTTAGCAGATAATATTATTAATGAAGATGGCACTATTGCTATCCGGGTTGTGAACGATCCTTTTTGTAAAGAACTGATTCAGGTTTTTGGTAAGCCAATTGTGTCAACATCTGCTAACATTAGCGGTTACCCACCACCCGGTATTTTTAATGATATTGATATCGCAATAAAAAACGGTGTTGACTATATAGTTCAACACCGCCAGGACGATCTTTATATTGTTGAGCCTTCCGCTATTATCAGGTGGAACAAAAATGGCCATCCGACAATCATTCGTAATTAGCGTTATAATATTGCAAGCCCTACGCCAATCTGAAAACTTTGGCTCTTCCATTTGTCATTGTTATCAATGTCGTTCAGGTTTGTAAGCCCCACTGCATAACGTCCGTAAACCCTTACGCTGCCTAAATTTAACTGCAATCCCGCCAACATACTAAAGTCACCTTTACTAAATGCATCTTTACCATTCTGAACCAATTGAGCATTTTGATTCATTAAAATTCCAAACTGTGGGCCGACTTGAACACTCACAATTTTAGAAGGCTTAATGTTTAACAAAATAGGAATACTTAAGTAATTCAATTTTACTTTAGACAAATTATTCAATTTATAAACCTGGCTGAATTTACTTGCTGTGTCTTGTTGAAATTCATTGAAGTTAACTTCAGGCTGAATAGAAAAATGTTTACCCAATCCAATTTCGGCGAATGCACCCAAATGATAACCAAAACTAAATTCATCTTTAAAAGACTGACCTGTTAGTTTATTAATATTCGCACCACCTTTTACTCCAAGATGAAATTGTGCATTTGCAGCGCTAAAAAAAAGTACCGCGGCAATAAGGGTTAAGAGTTTCGTTTTCATAAAATTATATTTTAGTTTTTTGCTTTATTGTTTCAACTTATATGCCAACAGATTGAAAAATTATATAATTATTTGTTAACCAATATTTAAAGATTTTTTGTTGTATATAGGCGTCCTGAAAAATGATGTTAAAGCTTCTTTCAGCTATGAAAATTCAAAGAATAAATAAAATTCTAATGACCAATGTACATACAATATCATCAACAAAACGAATGGAAATTTTGAAATACTTTTTTTAAGTAAGTGGTAATTGACTTGACCGATTGATCTAAATAAAAATGTTGATTATGCTAAAAGCTATACCCAACATTAAAAGCAAACACTTGCGAAAATCTACTTGAATCGGTTTCAGGTAAATAATAATCAAGGTATAATTGTGGTTCAAATGTGAACTTGCCAACAGTATAGGTGAGATCAAGATTTATCGCTAAGGACTGCATTTCAAATTTATCGGTTTGCAACTTTGGTATTCTGCCCTTCCTGATAAAAAAATTGATCAAGGCAACGTTCGAATTGTGTGTGGTTGATGTAGTAGCCGATCCGGCATTCGCCATTAAAGTGGGCGTAAATGCAAGCGCATCATCTTTATTAATTGTACCATACCAAATAAACTGGTGGCCCGCAGAAAACACCAGTGAAAAAGCATCCAGCTTATAGGTAATGGAATCATACCGATGTTTTAGTCTTCCATTAATGATGGTATCTTTTTCAAGTGCTTCATTATAGGAACCGGCAGAATACCCGATTGAAATTCCAGGTTGTATCCAGGTCCTTTTATATTTAACTGATCCATAAATATCGTCCTGAAATGGCGATGAAAATGGACTGAATTTATCCTGTACAAAATAATGTGTGTAGGAAATTCCTACACCCCAGTTTTTATTCCCCGAAAGATCAAATGCAGATGTTATGGAATATTGTTTTGCTCCAAAATCAATGCCGTCATTTAAAAAATTTGCACCAGCTGTAATACTCAATCCAGATTTATGAAAGTACCCAACTGTGGGTGTATAAATAATAGTGTTGACAGAACTTTGCCTGGCATTTAAAGAATTGTTACGCATGCTAAAAAGGCGGTTACCAATACCCAGATTTACAAACGCATAACTGGCCGGCTTATCCACAGTACCCAACAGGTCCATTAATTCCTTCATTATCTGCAACGAATCAATTTGTTGAACACTCGTATCTTTTGTTTGTTGTGCATAGCTTTTATTAGACAGCATGAGCACAGAAAAGGTTAGCAAAACTATTTGTCGCATTTAGAAGTATTAAGCAGTGAATAAGCCAGGGTATGACTCTATATTATCCTTTAAGTTTAAGCCATTACGCAAATATATTAAAGTAGAGAATCATTTAATTGGGTTATGTAATCTAAAAACATTACTTTTGCAAATTATTTATAACGAGTATTGCATGAAATGCCCAAAAGGCTGTTGAAATTAGTATTTACTTTAATTTTTTATTTAGGATATAAGTAGCGTAACAACAGGAAAATAGTAGCATATCATGTAAACACAAAAAACATTTACATGAATGCATTTGAAGCCTTAGGCTTAAACGAACAATTAGTACAAGCTGTTACAGAAATGGGATTCGAAACTCCCACTCCCATCCAGGAAAAAGCAATCCCCGTATTATTATCAGGCACAACGGATTTTGTAGGTTTAGCACAAACCGGCACCGGAAAAACGGCGGCTTTCGGATTACCCCTTTTACATTTAATTGACACATCACTAAAATATCCACAGGCATTAATCGTATGCCCAACAAGAGAACTTTGTCTGCAGATTTGCAATGACCTGATGAACTTTAAAAAGCACATCAAAGGATTAAGTGCAGAACCGGTATATGGTGGTGCTTCAATTGTTATGCAGATAAGGGAACTTAGAAAAGGCGTACAAATAGTTGTAGCTACTCCCGGTAGATTAATTGACCTGATCGAAAGAAAAGCAATCGACCTGCAAAAAGTTAAGTATGTAGTATTGGATGAAGCCGATGAAATGTTGAACATGGGCTTTAGAGATGATATTGATTTTGTATTGAAAAATACCATTGAAAGAGAAAGCACCTGGTTGTTTAGTGCAACAATGCCTGCAGCCGTTAAAGCTATCTCTAAAAACTTTATGGATAATCCCATTGAGATTACCATGGGTAAAAAGAATACTGCCAACGTAAACATCGATCACCAGTATTTTATTACCCCGGCACATAGCCGTTTTGATACACTAAAGCGCCTGGTAGATTTTAACCCGGGAATGTATGGTGTAATTTTTACCCGTACAAAAGCAGATGCACAGGATGTTGCTGAAAAATTGGTAAAACAAGGATATGATATTGAGGCGCTTCATGGCGACCTTACCCAACAGCAGCGTGACAAAGTAATGGGCCGCTTTCGTAATAAAAGCATTCAGTTACTAATTGCTACCGATGTGGCGGCAAGAGGTATTGATGTAGATGGTATTACACACGTAATCAACTACGAATTACCAGATGACATTGAAGTGTACACACATAGAAGTGGCCGTACTGCAAGAGCTGGTAAAAGCGGAATTTGTATTACCATCTGTCATAGCAGGGAAGCATACAAAATCAGGTCGATTGAAAAAATGATCAACGCACAATTTCATCGCCTTGATATTCCAAGTGGTAAAGATGTTTGCAGAAAACAATTCTTCCATTTTATGGATAAATTAATGGAAGCTGATATTTCAGACGGAGCTTATGAAACTTACTTAACAGACCTGCAGGAAAAATTTGCTGATGTTAGTAAAGATGATGTTTTAAAAAGAGTTGCAGCATTGGAGTTTAATCATTTCTTGAAATATTATGAAAATGCTGACGACCTGAATATGAAAACGGATTCAAGAGAAAGAAGGGAAAGGGATCAAACCGGAAGTTTCAGGGATGGTGGTGACAGAAGAGAAAGACCAGCATTTGTAAGGCGTGATAATGGGTATAACAGACTATTCATAAACCTTGGTACAAAAGATGGTTTTTATAAAGCCAGCTTTTTACAATTCATTTTAGATGAAAGCAGTTTAAATAAAGAAGTACTTGGTAAAATAGACATCAGGGAAATGAACGCATGGATTGAAGTTGACAATAGTGCTTCAGCTAAAATGATTAAAAGTCTTGATGGTAAAAAATACAACGGCCGCCTTATCAGAATGAATGAAGCTGACGGTGGATTTAAAAGGCCATCTGATGAGGGAAGAAGCGACAGGTCGGAAAGGCCTGAAGGAAGAAAAAGAATTCCGATGAGAGAGAAAAGATAAACTGATAATACAGTCAAATAAAAATGCCGGATTTAACTCCGGCATTTTTATTTTATAATTTGAAAATCATTTTCAATATTAATTCGCAAGCCAAATTAATTCAACGACTAGCTTCTTTGATAAAAATCCGGCTTAGCTATTACACCAATTCAATAATAGTGATTTCCGGTAATATGCCCACCCTGCCTGGATATCCTATAAAACCAAATCCACGATTTACATACAATTTTTGTTGCAAATCTTCATATAACCCAGCCCATTGTTTATAAACATATTGAACCGGGCTCCATTTAAAACCCGGCACATCTATACCAAATTGCATTCCATGTGTGTGGCCACTTAGCATTAAATCAATATCACCATACTTTGGTTTTACTTCTGCATCCCAATGACTGGGATCGTGGCTCATTAATATTTTAAATGGATATTTTTCGGTTCCCGGATGAGCAAGATCCATCCTGCCATGCTTGGGAAAATTAGCCTTGGCGCTCCAGTTTTCTATTCCAAGTAAGGCCAGTTCGTCACCGTTCTTTTCAAGCACAACATGTTCATTCATTAATAAACGCCAGCCTAATGTTGCATGAATATCTTTTAAATTCGAAAGGTTTTGTTGTTTACTTACACCATCAACCGGCCATTGTACGTAATCACCATAATCATGATTTCCCAATGTAGAATACACGCCCATTGGCGCTTTTAACTCGCTGAAAATATCCATGTAGTCGGCCATTTCAGTGGCTTTATCATTTACAAGATCACCCGTAAAAAGTATAAGATCTGCTTTTTCGTTTAATATTTCTTTGATACCATGATGTACTGCTTTTTTATCCGTAAAGCTTCCACTGTGTATATCACTTATATGAAGAATACGCATTCCCTTAAAGCCTTTTGGCAGGTTATCAAATGCCAGTTGTACCCTTTTAATATCGTATTTATATTTGTTTGAAAATCCATAAATGAGGCTACCAAACAGGGTGCCACCCACCGCAAGTCCAAACCAACTTAAAAATACAGATCGTGTAATTCCATCTGCATTCATGGCCTCTCCCTCCGTATTGCTGTAAAACAATTTGCCCGCCAACCATTGTGCTCCCCTGCGAACATCATCAATCAATAAAAAAACAACGGTCGCAATTTTTGCAAGAAACAATCCAATAATAATGGCAAATAGATAAGTCCGCAACGTTTTGGGAAGTAGTTCCCTGTCTGTAAGTGCAAATAATAAAAATCCAATAACTGCAAGAAAAGTGATCGTCCAGTAAACACTGTAAATAATAACTTTAGTTTTAGGAGATACGGATTGTGAAACAGCTTTTATCGCCTGAAATACATAAGTATCCAAAATCAGCATGATCACTAAAAAAATAAAAGCACCTGAAGGAGAACGCATGAGAAGAAATTTAATAATTAAGTTCAAAAGGTAAAAGGGTCATAAAATTACCGGATAAAAAAAAATAAACTTACCTGAAGTTTCGAATAGTTGGTTTTTAACAGCTTATTTAACTACTTCTGTCCATTTAATAAACTCATCAATCTGTTTACCAATTGCTTTCAATGTAGGTTCATCGGTAAAATGGCCTTCTTTATCCATTAGCTTGTCAACCGATGAAATTGGCAGCTGGTTGGGCAACACGGTAACTTTTACATGATTTAGTACACCTGTCAGGTGATCCATCCCCCGGATATTACCTGCCCTACCGGTTGAAACACCCGCAAGCATAGCTTTTTTGTGCCACCAAAGTGAATGAGACTTACCAGTATCAAATAATAATTTTAATGCCCCCGGAAAACTGCCATTGTATTCAGGCGAAATGAAAATATAGTTGTTGGTAGGAATGATCATTTCATTTTCTATCTTTTCAAAATCAGCATCTCTGTGCAACAGGTTCACCCCCTCCAGCGAAAGCAAGGTAGATTCAATGAATTTTTCTTTTAACAATCGTTGATATTCCTTTGCCACCTTAAGCGTATTGCTGCCAACACGATTAGTTCCTGATATTATTAAGTACATATTTATTTTTTAATTAATTAAGGCTCATTTAACCAACAATTAAGCAGGGCCTTTGTTCCCAAATACAAGTCGATGGTCAAATGATGGTCAAATTTGCAAAGCTGAAATAGGTTTTCGAAGCTAAAATGGGATAAATAACAGCACGATTATCTAATTATGATTAAAGGTATAAATATTGATTGGTTAAGGTTTTCAATTTCCTCAAATTGTAGTTTATAGTTGCCTTTCAAACAGTACCTTTGCCAATTCCTGCTCAATGCTTCGTATTGAATGGAGACAGCGATAAATAATATCAACATAGTTTTTTAAATTAAATGATCTCATCCCGGAAGTAAGTATGGCAAGGATAATAGGTATAGCTAACCAGAAAGGTGGTGTAGGTAAAACAACTACAGCGATAAATTTAGCAGCAAGTTTGGCTGTACTTGAATACAAAACTTTGTTGGTGGATGCGGATCCACAGGCAAACAGCACCACAGGGGTTGGATTTGACCTGCACAATATTACCCAGAGTTTATACGACTGTATGGTGAATGAGGCGTTGGCCAAAGATGTATTGCTGAAAACCGACATTCCGAATCTTGATCTTGTACCATCTCATATTGACCTGGTTGGAGCTGAAATTGAAATGATTAATTACCCCAACAGGGAAGGCGTGTTAAAGAAAATTTTGGAGCCGCTTAGAGAAGATTACGATTTCATTGTTATTGACTGTTCTCCTTCACTCGGATTAATAACTGTAAATGCTTTAGTAGCTTCTGATAGCGTGGTAGTGCCTGTACAAACAGAATTTTTTGCATTAGAAGGATTGGGCAAATTATTAAATACAATTAAGATTGTTCAAAACAGGTTA
Source organism: Ferruginibacter sp. (assembly GCA_040002495.1). Taxonomy (GTDB): domain Bacteria; phylum Bacteroidota; class Bacteroidia; order Chitinophagales; family Chitinophagaceae; genus Ferruginibacter. Next base: position 63,289 of record JBDUEK010000022.1, on the reverse strand, counting down.
AACCCTGATTTGCAAATAGAAGGTATTTTAATGACCATGTACGATGGCCGTTTGCGCCTGTGTAACCAGGTAGTAGCTGAAGTAAGAAGACATTTTGAAGAGATGGTTTTTAGCAGTATTATTCATCGCAATACCAGGTTGAGCGAAGCTCCCAGCTTTGGTAAGCCGGTAATTTTGTATGATGCAGATAGCAAGGGATCGGTTAATTATCTAAATCTTGCGAAAGAAATATTACAGAAAAACGACCTTACTAAAATTAAACAGCAAGATAAAGTGATGCAATAAAACACTGCCCGATCTTTATTAAATAACCTTGGCGATAAAATTCTAACAACTTTTTTATAGAATGTAGCATACTAGTCCAACTTGCAAATGCTGCCATTCAAAAAATAATAACACCGGATTTATTTTACTATGACTTCTCCAAATAAAAATATGGCAGCACCAAATAAAAAAGACGCACTCGGTAAGGGCATCCGAAGCTTACTACAAAATATTGATGCTGATCTTAAAAGCACAGCCGGAACTTTAAGAACTGATGTGGTTGAAAAAACAACGGCTACTAACAGGGTTGCCCTGGAAGAAATTGAAGTTAATCCAAAACAACCGCGTAAAGATTTTGATGAAGTAGCATTGAGCGAATTAGCTGCATCATTAAAACTACATGATATTATTCAGCCGTTGACCGTTAGCAGAATGGCCAATGGAAAATACCGGCTCATTGCAGGTGAACGACGTTTTAGGGCAGCAAAAATTGCCGGGCTTAAAGATGTACCGGTTTACATACGCCAGGCAAATGATGCAGAACTGCTGGAACTTGCGTTGCTTGAGAATTTACAAAGAGAAAACTTAAACTCTATTGAAATAGCATTGAGTTATAAAAGGCTGATGGACGAACTGGAATATACACAGGAGCAGGTGGCCGAACGCATGGGTAAAGAAAGAAGCACCGTTACCAATTATATTCGCCTGTTAAAATTACCCCCGGATATTCAGATAGCGGTACGCACCGGGGTGATTAGTATGGGACATGCAAGAGCGCTCATTAATGTGGATATGGTTGATAAGCAGTTATTCATTTTTTCCGAAATAAAAAATAAGCAATTATCAGTTCGCCAAACAGAGGACCTTGTACGCAATATGTACACCGGCACTAGGGCTGTTAAAAATTCCGTAAAACCGCAATTGCCACCAGCATTTAAAAAGATAGAAGATAATTTAGCATCTCACTATAATACCAAGGTAAAACTGGTGCATAACAAAAAAGGTTACGGGGCTGTAACCTTTGAATATTATTCTCTGGAAGAACTGAATGGCTTGTTGGACAAGCTGAACATTAAAGTAAGTTGATGCAGCGTTTATTGGTAATATTTTTATTTGCATGTTTATATTTTCATGGGTCTAACCTGTCAGCGCAGGTTTTTAAAGATTCTGTTATTGTAAAAAAAACAAGCCCTGCTGACACTTCGAAAGAACAATCTTCCAAAAAAAAATTTAATCCCAGAACCGCAACTCTAAGGTCTGCAATACTACCAGGATGGGGGCAGATTTACAATAAAAAATATTGGAAACTTCCATTGGTTTATGGTGGGTTAGGAACAACAGCATACGTGTTTTTTTACAACATAAAAACATACAAACTTTTGAGGCAAGCCTATATCTTAAAATTAGATAGAGATCCCTTAAACGACTCATTGATAGATTCTAGGTTCAGGCAACTTTCTGCTCCATCCATACGTAGCAACCGGGATTTATTTCGTCAGAATATTGATTACTCCGTATTGTTTTTCATTTTGTTTTGGGGATTAAATGTTGTGGATGCTACCGTAGATGCACAGCTAAAGGGTTTCGATGTAAATGACAACCTGAGCCTGCAATTTCACCCCGGATATAGTCCAATGGCAAATACCACCGGCTTAAGCCTGGTATTTGATATACATTCCCGAAAGCCCAAGACGGGTAAATAATTATATTTGCGTTTCAACATCAAAAAAAAATTATGAGTGCTACAGCAAATCCTCAGCAGGCAGGTTTAAAAATTGCCATGATTGGATATGGAAAAATGGGAAAAGCTATTGAACAAATTGCATTGCAAAGAGGCCATACCATGCCACTTAAAATTGACATTAATAGCCTGGATGCATTTACAAAAGAAAATTTACAAACCTGCGATGTTGCGATTGAATTCACCAGTCCGCATAGTGCTGTAGAAAATATATTAACATGCCTGGAAGCTGGCATACCCGTAGTTAGTGGAAGTACCGGCTGGTTAGCGGAATGGGATAAAGTAACAAGTAAGTGCAAAACTCTAAATGGCTCGATAGTTTATGCAAGTAACTTTAGTGTTGGCGTAAATATATTTTTCGAAATGAACGCCATGCTGGCCCGGCTAATGAATTCGCATAAAGACTATGATGTAACGCTTGAAGAAATACACCACACTGAAAAAAGGGATGCGCCAAGTGGCACTGCTATTACCTTGGCAGAACAAATACTTGAAAATTTAAGCAGGAAAAAACAGTGGATAAATCAAACTGCTATAAATGCTGAAGAGCTATCTATTATTAGCGAAAGAATAGATCCGGCGCCTGGAACCCATAAAATAAAATATAGTTCTCCAATCGACGACATCGAAATCATTCACACTGCGCATAACCGTAAGGGCTTTGCAACAGGTGCTGTATTAGCTGCTGAATTTATTAAGGGAAAACAAGGTATATTTAGCATGAAGGAAGTTTTAGGATTTTAAAAAAATCTAAAGTATCCGGCATTAAATGGCCAATAAACTCACCCCTGTAATCAGCTTTAATGAAAAATTACATTTTGCAACTATCACTGATATTTGTCATAGCAGTTTTCATTTCTCAATTTTCTATCGCCCAAAAAAACAAAGCTATTCTTGATAGCCTTGAAAAAATTGCCGGTTCACAAAAAGATTCCGCATTAGTTCAAACCTACAATGAGCTTACCTGGCAGTATAGAATGGTTGACCGGGATAAGGCTATTAACTATGGAAACCTGGCAATAGCTACTGCCGGAAAAATTAACTACAAAAAAGGAATTGCACAGGCCTATAATGACCTGGGCATCATATTCTTCGATAAGGAAAATTATGATTCGGCCATTGTGCTATACAACCATTCGCTTGAAATAAGAAAGCAACTAAAAGATGATAAGGGCCAGGCAAAACTTTACAATAAAATAGGAATTGTTTTCCAAAAGGAAGGGCTTTTTGAGAAAGCGCTTGATAACCAGTTTAACGCTTTATCGTTGTTTGAAAACACAAAAGATAAAACAGGCGTTTCTTATTCACTTAATAATATTGGCATCATCAATCAAAACATGGGGCTTTATAAAGAGGCCATCAGATACCAGGAAAGATCCATTATTATTAAAGAAGAAATTGGTGATAAATACGGTCTGGCTGGTTCATATGTAAACATTGCCAACAACTATTTAAATATTCGTGATTTTTCTAAGTCTGCATTTTATTATCAAAAGGCGATCAACATGTGCAGAGCTTTGGGTGATAAGGAATACCTGTCTAATGCATTGAACAATTACGGAGGCCAGTTTCTTGCAACTGGTAATGCCGACAAAGCTATCCCATTAATTAAAGAATCGTACCTGTTAAGAGATAGCCTGGGGGATACCAAAGGAATGGTAAGCTGCATGAATAACCTGGCCGAAGCCTACCTGCAAAAAAAAATGTATGATACTGCCGAAGCCATTTTAAATAAGGCGCTGGATAAAGGTAAAAATGCAGTGAACTGTAATCCTGAAATAAACAAAGTGTATAGCAGCCTATCGAAATTGTATGAAGAAAAGGGAGACCCGGGTAAAGCTTTAAGCATGTTTAAATTATATGCATCCACTAAAGACTCACTTTATACGGATGAACTAAGTCAGAAATTTGCAGAACAGGAAACACGATATAAAACACTGGAGAAAGAAAATGTAATACAGCAACAGCAATTTGCGCTTACCCGTAAAAACTATTTTATCATTGGTATTACTGCGCTTTTATTGCTGGGAGGATTGCTTGGTTACTCATACTACAAAAGGTACAAACTTCGCCAGGAGAAAAAATTGCAGCTTGAGATAATGATGCAACAAGAGCTTTCTGTAAAGGCAGTTTTGCAGGCTGAAGAAAATGAACGAAAAAGAATTGCAGGAGAATTGCATGATGGAGTTGGTCAAATGATGAGTGTGGCCAGAATGAATTTATCTGTATTTGAAAGTGAGCTGAATTTTACGTCTGATGGTCAAAAAAGCAATTACGAAAAAATTGCCGGTTTAATAGATGATAGTTGCAAAGAAATCAGAAGTATTAGTCACCAAATGATGCCCAATGCTTTGCTTAGGAGCGGCCTGGCTGGTGCAGTTAAAGATTTTATTGATAAAATTGATGGCAGAATATTAAAAATTAATTTACATACCGAAGGCCTCAATGAACGACTGGATAGTAATGTTGAATCTGTTTTATACCGGGTATTGCAGGAATGTGTAAATAACGTGATAAAACATTCCGGAGCCAATATGCTTGATATTTCTTTGATTAAAGATGCAGATGGAATTGCTGCTACTATTGAAGATAATGGCAAAGGATTCGAGTTGAAAAAAAATAGTAGTGTTGATGGAATCGGGCTTAAAAATGTAAGAGCGAGAATTGAATACCTTAAGGGAACTGTAGAGTTTAATACGGCTCCCGGAAAAGGAACGTTGGTTGCTATTCATGTGCCGGTTGTATAAATGATTAGAAAATTTCACAACAAAGCTTTGTTGTCAGCGTTTTGTTTAATAGAATAACAATAATTTATCTGTTTGTAAACCACACACCAAATGCTTAAAAGGCAAATTTCCATAGCGCTGGTTGATGATCATCAAATAGTAATTGATGGGCTAAAATCATTATTGGCGGGGCTCGATAATATTGTGGTTGTTGCTGAATCTACAAGTCCGGTTAATCTCCTCCAATTATTAACCCAGGTTCCTGTTGACATTCTCTTAACGGATGTAATGATGCCGGAAATGAATGGTGCTGAACTGTCAAAAGAAGTACATACTAAATATCCACACATTAAAATTCTTGCATTGTCAATGAGTGGCCAGGGTGAGCTCGTAAATAAGATGATTGAAGATGCCGACATTTCGGGATATGTACTGAAAAATATTGGCAAGCAGGAATTTCTGCAGGCACTTCAAAAAATAGCTGAAGGCGGCATCTATTTCAGCCAGGAAGTTTTGGATGAAATGACAAAAGCCAGCGAACGAAAAAAAGAAAATATTGAAGTTAATCTTACAGCCAGAGAAATTGAAATTGTTCGACTAATAGAGAAAGAGTACAACAACAAAACTATTGCAGAGCGTCTTTTTCTAAGTGAAAGAACAGTTGAAACGCACCGGAAAAACATTTTCAGAAAAACAAAAACCAACAACGTACTCGGACTAATAAAGTACGCTTATGAGCATAAGCTTATTTAAAGCGTTAACGATATCCCATGGCCTGTAATTGAAACAATTCTGAATATCGTCCACCCATTTCCAGCAATTCCTCATGACTGCCTGTTTCCAATATCTGGCCTTTTTCCAACACCAGAATTCGATCGGCCATTCTTACAGTAGAGAAGCGATGAGAAATTAACATCGCAGATTTATCTTTAGTTAGTTCAGAAAAACGTTCAAATACTTCATACTCAGAACGTGCATCCAATGCAGCCGTTGGTTCATCCAAAATCATCAATTGTGCATTACGCATGTATGCACGTGCCAGTGCAATTTTTTGCCATTCGCCACCTGAAAGTTCAACACCCTTGGTAAACTTACGTCCCAGCATCTGATCATATTTATAAGGCAATCTGTCTATAATTGTATTGGCTAAACTCTGCTCAGCTGAATGAATAATCAATTCTTTATTTTCTTTTTGATGAATATTACCCATGGCAATATTTTCAGTTGCTGTCATCTGGTAACGCAAAAAATCCTGGAAAATAATACCTATTTCTGCCCGTAAATCGGCAATATTATACTCTCTCAAGTCATGTCCGTCCAATAAAATCCGGCCTTCTGTAGGTTCATATAATCTAACCAATAATTTCACCAGCGTTGTTTTTCCTGCGCCATTTTCTCCAACCAATGCTAATTTTTCACCGGCATGTAACGTAAAATTCAAATTCCTGTTTGCCCAACGTGGTGAATTAACATATTTAAATCCTACATTTTCAAATACAAATCCCTGTTTGATTGGGCGAGGAAAAGGCAAAGGATTCGCTGCCAGTTTCATCTTGGATTTTATCTTGAAAAATTCGAAGTAGTCACGAAGATATAAAGCACCCTGTGCAACCAGGCTCACCCGCTTCATTACACTTTGAGACAGCATTCCTAATTGCCGGATGGTACCAATAAGAAATGTAAGCCCCCCTATTGTAAGTACACCCGATAAAACACCATTTATTATGTAAACAAAAGCAACATAAAAACCGATGGTTCCGGGAAGTGATAAAATAGTGCCTAAAACTGCACGCTTAATATTAAGGTTACGACTTGCTTTATAAAACCGTGTTGAAATTATTCTGAATCGTGTAATAAAAAAATCAGCTAAATCAAACAACCGTATTTCCTTAGCAGACTCGTCACTACTACCCATCATCCTAACATATTCTATTTCACGACGACCCTCAGTTTGACTTCGCAGCAGATTATAGTTTTTTGCATTAAAATAAGACTCTCCTAAAAAAGATGGAATAATAGAAAGCATCAACACAAAAATGAGCCATGGGTTAAATAGAATAAGCCCGGTGGCTAACGCACCGATAGTAATAAAATCCTGTACCTGGCTAAATACCTGCGAAAGTAGTACTGCCCTACCTTGTGTTTGCTGACGAGCCCTTTCCAACTTATCATAAAAAACAGAATCTTCAAACTGGTCAAGATCCAATGTAGCGGCATGTTGCATAAGCGCCATTGACGTTTTGTTTGTAAGCAACTCGCCCAACATACTGTCAATAAGCAAAACAATACGTGTGAACGCAGTCATAGTAACTACTAACGAAAATTCAATAACAACCAATTGCCACAGAAAAGTGTGTGAGTGATTGCCATTGCCTGCACGTGTTAACATAACCACCTGGTCAATGATCAATTTGCCTGTGTACAACATACCCAGTGGCATTACGGATTGTAATATTCGTAAGAACCCATTGAAGAATGTTAACCAGGGGCTTGTTTGCCAGATGAGCCTGAAAAACATGGGAAGATTTTTAAACGCATTTAACCGATCTTTCACCGTTAATAGCTCGGAAGATTTATCTGGAATGTCTGGCGAATTAAAAATAAATTTCCAAATCCTTGATATCATAATTTTATTTAGTATTAAGAGGCAGGATGGTATAAATTTCCAATATCCTAGTTAACTAATTCAGTTTTGTTTAATTCCTTTTGCAGCAAACTGGCAAATTGGTTTCCGTGAGATGTTTCAAAAATATCTGAATGATCACCTTCTATTTCATGAATTTCTACAGATGGTGAGTATTCCCGCCAGAGATTTTTTGTGCTATGATTCAAATTAACTTTTTTAAATCTGATATTATTGTTGACATCGGTAAAATAGTACCGCACCTTGGCATAGAACAATAAAATCTCTCCATCGTAAGGTATCATTCTATAATTTCTGCTGGCAATTCTATACACTTCAGAAGATTCATCAAAAATTTCCAATCCCACATTATCCATGTCTTCTATATGTGATTCCTTCTTTTTGAGTTTCTTTTTGAAAAATGACCTGAATGATCTCAATTTATAGCCAATAGCTTTCCTGGTATGCTTTCTCAATAAAAACGTTTCAAAATCAATTTTTAATATAGCTTTTGAAAGAATTCTTTTTATTATAACCGGAATGTTATAAAAATTTGCGAATTCCGCTACAACAGGTTTTTCCTTTTTGCGAATAACAGTATCAAACATGGCAAGTAAATGAACCGGTTTACCCATTGCCTTTAATTGCTTGGCCATTTCAAAAGCAATGATTCCCCCCAGACAATGCCCGCTCAATGCGTAAGGCCCCTCCGGGTTGTTGATACAAATTTCTTCAATGAAGATTTTTGATATTTCCTCTATACTTTGGGGAAAGCCTTTTGTATCGCTATCAATTGGAGGCTGCAAGATATAAACCGGCTGATCTGCATCCATCATTTCTGCAAACTTCTTAAACCTTAATGCAGTACCTCCGGCACCACAAACAATATAGAGCGGAATTTTATTTCCACTAGGTTTGATAGGGACCAAAAACTTAATGTTAACAATGGGAAGTGAAGGATTGATTATTTTTTCAACAATATTATTAGCAAACGAAGCGATGGTTGGGTAAATGAATACATCATTTATCGTAAGTGTAAGATCAAGCTTTCTCCGAATGGCCGAAACCAACCTTACTGCAAGCAATGAATGGCCACCTAATTCAAAAAAGTTGTCGTGCACGCCGACCATTTTAATTTGAAGTAATTCCGACCAAATGAAAGCTATTTTGCTTTCAAGTTCATTTCGTGGCTCAACATATTCTTTATTTACCAAAGAGCTTACATCGGGATCAGGCAGGGCTTTTTTATTGATTTTTCCGTTAACTGTCAATGGTAATGATTCCAGCTCTATCCAAAGTGTAGGAACCATATATCCGGGAAGCATATTCCTTAATCTGGTATTGAGAGCCTGTCTATTATATATTGCCTCAGGCACTACATAGCCCACTAAACGCTTATCCCCATCTTTATCCTCAATTGGCATTACTACACATTGTTGTACCAAACCGGTTTGTTGTATTACAGTCTCTATTTCTCCTAATTCAATCCGATAGCCCCTTATCTTTACCTGCTCATCAATCCTTCCCAAATACTCTATGTTTCCTTCAGGGAGCCAACGCCCTAAATCTCCAGTTTTATATATCCTGGCGCCCGCTTCCTTATTGAAGTGGTTTGAAATAAACTTTGTATTAGTCAACTGCTCATTGTTTAAATAACCCCTGGCCAATCCCGCTCCACCAATACATATTTCTCCAACAACACCTACCGGAACCAACTGCTGTTCCCTGCTGGTTATATATATGCCGGCATTATCAATAGGTTTACCAATTAAGGATGCTTCAGCTATATTTTCAAGCTTATTATAGGTAGCGCATACAGTGGTTTCAGAAGGGCCATAACTATTCACTATGGCAACTTTCCCAAACAAATTATCTATATAGGAGGCATAAAGTATATCTCCTCCGCTAATGATATATCTTAATTTGCCTGTACCTGATAATTCCTTGTTCAGGTATTCTATTACCATTGGTGTTGTACTTAAAATAGTAGCACTGTTATTTTCAATAAATTTCCTGAGGTTCTCTATATCCCTGCCCCCGTCTTTTATCAAATGTATGCAGGCTCCCGTAATTAATGCAGGATATATTTCTTCAACCATAGTATCAAAAGATGTGGAAGACTGTTGAAGAACAATGTCATCAGCATTTATTGAAAAATATTGTTGAAACCCCAACACATAATTTAATAAAGCAGCATGTTCTATCATTACTCCTTTAGGCCTGCCTGTTGAACCGGATGTATAAATTACATAAGCCAATTGATGAAGTTTAATAATTGTTTGCACACTGTCAAGTCCCTGCAAGCGGGTATCTACTTCCCAATCTCCTTCTATTTCTATTATATCAATATCTTCTGCGGCTACCAACTTCAACCGGCTCAATCGGCTACTTACAACTATAGTGGCTTGCATATCCTTCAGCATATACCTTATTCTTTCATCGGGATAATCGGTATCTATTGGTACATAAGCCCCTCCCGACTTCAATATTCCCAGTATCCCCACTATCATTCCAACTGACCGCTCTATGCAAACAGGCACTAATATATCTTCTTTTACCCCTTTTGCCCTCAGGTAATGCGCCAACCGGTTGGAACGCTCATTTAATTCTTTATAGCTCCACTGCTCTTGCTCAAAAACTATCGCAATTTTATCAGGTGTTCTGGCTACCTGTTCTTCAAATAAATCTACTATACTTTTGCTCTTTGGATAATTTACACGGGTGTTATTGAACTCTACCAACAATTGTTGTTGTTCCGCATCTGTAAGTAAAACAATATCTCCTATCCTGCCATTACTTTTTTCTATTACCTGAAGTAAAACATGTTCAAAATGTTGCCTTATTTTCTCAACAGATTCTTTTTTTAATAAACCCGTATTGTAACCAAAATCAATATGGATTCTCCCGGCATTACTGATGCTGATGCATAAAGGGTAATTTGTTTGTTCATTAACCTTCACGTTTTTTACTTCCAAACTCCATTGCTTTGATGTTAACACCTTGCTTACAGGATAATTCTCAAATATGAATAAACTGTCAAACATATCCCCCCGTACCCCTGTCCATTGCTGTATATCCGATAAGGCTGTATACTGATACTGACGGGAGGCTACCTGATTATTTTGAATATCCTGTAACCATCCTATAATGCCCTGATCTTTTTTAAAATGGGAGCATAACGGAAGTGTATTAATAAACATACCAATACGCTGTTCCACGTGGGGAAGATCATCGGGCCTGCCCGAAACGATTACACCGTACACAATATCATCACTGCCTGTATACTGATGTAACAGGTACGACCAAACTCCCTGCATGAGGGTATTCAATGTAATGCGATGTTGTTGCGCATATTGTTCTATCTGTTCTGTTATGTCATTACTTATTTCCCATATTATTGAACTATACAAGCCCACCCCTTTGTTACGCTCGGTGGTTGTGTTTATGAAAGGCAATAATGTACCTTGTTCAACAGATTGTAAATAATTCTTCCAGTAAGACTGCTCCTTATCTTTATCTATCTTTTCTATGTAGCGGATATAATCTTCGTATCGATCTTCCAATAGAAGCGGCAAGGCATTTCCTGCTGCAAGCTGTTCATAAATGTTGAGGAACTCGCTCATCAATATCGACCTTGACCAGCCATCAAATAAAATATGATGTGATGTCCAAAGCATACGGTATCGTTCATCATTTAAACGGAATAACGAAATCCTCATCATTGGGCCGACCTTAAAATTAAATCCCCTGGCCTTGTCCGAAGCTTCAAATTGTTTTATAGATATTGCCTGTTCCTCTATTGTCATTCCTCTATAGTCAATAACTTCAATCGATAATTGAACATCGTGATATACATATTGAACCGGAATGTTAAATGAATCATAGTTAAAGGCACTCCTAAGAATAGTATGTCTTTTTAATATACAATCCCAGCTTTTACTTAATATATCGAGTTGTGGGTTAATCAGGTCAGCCCAAAAATGATTAATATACCCTTCTCCTTTTCCATCATAGAGGCCATGAAATAATATTCCCTGCTGCAACCCGCTTAAACGATACAGCGCTTCAATATTCTCAATTTGCGGCTTACCATTAAAAGGCTCATTTAAAAAAGTATCCAGTTCGGAATAGCTGATCTCTGCTCCCAATCCAAAATCAGACGGGGTATAAACAAGTTCGCCACTTGCCTGCGTTTCCACACAATGCGAAACAAGGCTGGTAAGATTAGTTAAGTAATTATTTGCCAGCTGTTGAACGGTAGTTTCATTAAAATGCAAATTGCTGTACGTCCAATAAAAAACCATTTCTTCATCCCTGACAGAACCATTGATCCAAAGTTTTTCATTAACGCCATATTCCTCACTGGTACTTACTCCCGCAGATTCACCCGCTACAGATAACCACTTACTTTTTTTAACAATATTATCTAATTGACCCAGGTAATTAAATACAATATCCCATGGTTCTCTACCCTGCACCGCCTCATCTTTCTCAATGTATTTTAGTATGCCAAAACCAATACCCTTATCCGGTACTTGCCTCAATTGTTCCTTTACAGTTTTAATGGCATCGCTGGTTGATTTGATATTACCCATTTTTAGTAATAACGGATAATGCGTAGTAAACCAACCTACGGTGCGGCTTGTATCTACACTATCCGAAATATTTTCTCTTCCATGCCCTTCCAGTCCAATAAGTACATTTTCATTTTGGCTCCAGTCTGCAATTGTTTTTGCAAGCGCACAAAGTAAAAGGTCATTTATTTCTGTATGATAAACTTTAGGAATATCCTGTAATAATTGCCTTGTTTCGTTTTTACCAAGCCGAACGCTATAACCACTTTTGTCCTTTTGCCGCACATCTCCATTGTAATCAGTATCAGCAGGTAATGGCTGATAACTTTTTACGGCCTGTTCCCAATATTCTTTTTGTGATAAAAATGCCGGGCTTTGCCCATACTTTTCCAGTGCCTCGTACCATTGGCGATAGGAGCTTGTTTTTTTACCAAGATCAATGGCTTCACCGGTTTTTAATTTATCCAGTAATAGTTCCAGGTCTTCCAACAATACTCTCCATGAAACACCATCAATTGCAAGGTGATGAATGACTACTAACAGCCGGTTGTTCGTTTCGGACCTAGGTGTTTTTACCAGTACAAACTTTGCTAAGGGGCCCTTAGTTATATCAAGGCTGCGTTGTATTTTATCTGTTTCGGCAGCTAGCGAAGTTTTAAAACAGTCACTACCCAAATCACCTAAATGAAGGGTTATTAAATCCCCTTCGTCATTGCCATATTCCTGTATCCAGCCACCATCTTTTTGCTGATAATTAAATCTCAATGCATCATGGTATGCGGTTAAATGTTGAACCGCCGATTTTATCATTGGCTCGGTCGCTGCTTTATCTATTGCAAGTATTACTGCCTGGTTAAAATGAGAAATTTCTACGGGCTGCTTTTCAAAATACCATTGCTGAACGGGTAATAATCCAGCAGGCCCGGTAAGTGATGTTTGCTCAGTACTTACTGCTTTTTGCTCAATCCGTTGTTCAACATATTCAACAAGAGAAGCAATGGTTTGGTAGGTAAACACATCTGCAACCTGGAAATCGCAACCTGCTCGTCTTGCCCTGCTCACTACTTGTATCGAAATAATTGAATCACCACCTAATTCGAAGAAATTGTCGTGAATGCCCACTTTTTCAAGATCCAATACATCCTGCCATATACCGGTCAATATTGTTTCCATTTCATTTCGTGGTGCCTCATATTCGCTGCCTGCGCTTTCCGCAGCATCCGGGTCGGGCAATGCTTTCCGGTCAACTTTTCCGTTGGCAGTAAAAGGTAAAGTTTCCAACTCCATGATAGTAGCTGGAATCATATATTCCGGAAGCCTTTCTTTTAATTCATCAATAATTTCATCCTTGCTGAAATAACCATCGGCAACTACATAGGCCACCAATCGCTTATTGCCTTGTTTATCTTCTTTTACCAATACCACTGCATGCTTCACCAACTCACTTTGTTGTAGTATACTTTCTATTTCTCCCAGTTCAATCCGGTATCCACGAATTTTTACCTGGTCATCTACCCGTCCAATAAATTCAATATTTCCATCGGGCAGGTATTTAACAAGATCACCTGTTCCGTACATTAATCCCCCGCTTTCTTTTGCAAAAGGATTTGCTATAAATTTTTCTTTTGTAAGAACTGGATTGTTATAATATCCACGGGCAACACCATCGCCCGCAATGTATAATTGGCCAGGTACGCCTACCGGGCATAACTCAAAATTGCGTGATAAAACATACACCTGGGTATTTGAAAAAGGTTTACCAACCGGAACCGTATTTCCATAAGTTCTGCCAGCTTCCACAACGTGCAATAATTTACCAATGGTAGTTTCTGTAGGACCGTAATGGTTCACAACGCTGCAGGCAGTACGGGTATTAAGAATGTCTTCAACTAGTCCTGCTTGCAAGGCTTCTCCTCCAAATACCAATAATTTTTCTGGAAGTAATAGTTGTTCATCAATGCTAAGCGCTTTCCAATGAGAAGGAACAATTTTTAAACAATCAATTTTATGTGTATTAAAATAACTATGTAATAATTCAGTATCGCTTACAGCTTCTTTTGAAAAAATATGCAATGCAGCGCCTGATAATAAGGCACTGTATATAACTGTATTTCCTAGATCGGTTGCAAGGGTAGATACCAATGCAAATGAGTTACACTCGCTGATCTGAATTTTTTGTTTTAATCCGAAATAATAATCTACCAGGCTCCGGTGTTCAATCATAACCCCTTTAGGTTTACCTGTAGAACCGGAAGTATAAATTACATAAGCAAGATTATTCGGCTGTACTTTACTAGGCAAATTTGTGACAGGCTGGTCAACAATATCCTGCATAGTTACAACCTGAATACCCGGCTCAATTAATAATTTCAAACTGCTTTCTTCACTGCTTACTATGATAGCTGCGTTGGCATCTTTGAGCATATAGCCAATTCGATCGGCGGGAAAATCGGTATCAATAGGTACATAAGCTGCTCCGGCTTTCATAATACCAATTATCGCAATCACCATGTCAATACCCCGTTCAATATAAACTGGTACCAGCGTATCGTTCGTAACTCCTTTACTTCTTAATGCATGTGCCAGTTGATTTGATTTTTCATGCAATTCCTTGTAAGTAATTTTCCTGCCTTCAAAAACCACGGCAATATTTCCCGGTGTTTTTTCTGCCTGTTCAATGAACAGGTCAACTACACTTTTATCCGAAGGATAAATTACATGGTTGATACCAGTTTCGTTCAACAACATGTTTTGCTCCTGGTGTGTGAGCATTTGCAGTGAACTTATTTTTTGTTGAGGTGCTTTTACAACTGAAGATAACAGTTCTTTAAAATGAGTAATCATCCGGCTGATTGTTTCTTCCTTGTATAAATCAGTGCTATATTGTACGGAACAAATTAAGCCATTGACCGTTTCCGTAACGAAAAAGGTAATATCGAATTTTGCGGTTGTTAATTCAAATTGTACACCTGAGAGTGTAAGTTCACCTAAACGTAATTCTCCGGCTTCTGCGGTATTGCGTAATACCAGCATTACCTGGAATAACGGACTTCTACTGTTATCCCTTTCTTTTACGACTGTTTCCACTACTTTTTCAAACGGTACATCCTGGTGCGCATAAGCCTCCATGGTAGTAGTTTTTACCGTTTGCAATAATTCGTTGAAGGAAGCATCCGGTTCCACCTTACTTCTTAAAGTAAGCGTATTCACAAAAAATCCAACCATGTCTTCCATCTCCTGTTGGGTGCGATTGGCAATGGAAGTTCCTACACTAATATCCTGTTGGCCACTATAGCGACTAAGCAATACTTTAAAAGCGGCAAGCAAAGTCATAAATAATGTACTTCCCTGTTGCTGACTTAAATCCTGTAATTGATCGGCTACTCCTTTTTCTACCCTGAAATTCATTGCAGCTCCGCGTATACTACCAGCAGCAGGCCTTTGAAAATCTGCCGGAATTTCAAGTGCTGTTATTCCTTCCAGTTTTTGTTTCCAGTAATCCAGTTTTTTATTTAATACTTCACCTTGCAAATAGTTACGCTGCCAGATTGCATAGTCTGCATACTGTAACCCGAGCGGAGATAAACTGGCTGGCCTTCCTTCAAGATAAGCACTGTATAATTCAACAACTTCTTTAACCAGTACCGGTGTTGACCAGGCATCAGATGCGATATGGTGCATGGTTACCAATAGTACATGTTCTTCTGTTCCGATGCACACCATGTTGGCCCGTAATAGATAATCTTTAGAAAGATCAAATGGTACGGCAATCAATTGTTGAATATATTTTTTCAATGCATCCTGGTCATTACCATATGCGGCGCCATCTGTTATTGTTAACGCCCAGCCATCGGTATCTTTTACAAACTGGTAGGGCTTTCCCGCTTCATCCATGATGACAGTACGCAAAACTTCATGCCTGTTTACAATTTGTTGTAACGTGTGCGACAGCGCATCCCTGTTCAATAACCCCTTTAATCTTAAAACGGTTGGTAAATGATATTGTACACTACCTTCCAGGTGATCAATGAACCAAAGCCTTTCCTGGCTAAACGACAGTGGAATGCGTTCAGGCCTTGGTGTTATTGCCTGGATGGTGGTCAATACTGTATTATCTGTATTATTGGAAAGTTGTTGTGACAGCAACGCTACAGTTGGAAAATCAAAAATATCACTAATGGGCATTTCCACAACAAAGGCCTTACGTATGGCGGAAACCAAACGAACCGCCAGCAGCGAATGGCCTCCCAGTTCAAAAAAATCATCATTTACCCCCACCTGGTCCACTTCCAAAATATCCTGCCATATTGTAGCTAACTTATCTTCAATATCGTTACGAGGTGCTAAGTATAAATCCTCCTGCAATCCTATTGCTTCAGGATCGGGTAAGGCATTGCGATCTATTTTACCATTGGCAGTTAAAGGCATACTTTCTACTTCAATCAATATGCCCGGTATCATGTAATCGGGTAACTTATCTTTCAAATAAGTAAGGATTGCATCTTTATCAAATTCGCCTTCAGGCATTATGTAACCAACCAATCTTTTATTTCCTTGCTTGTCTTCTTTTGCCAGCACAACCACCTGGTCAACTAAGGCGCATTGCTGCAATATATTTTCTATCTCGCCTAACTCAATTCTATACCCACGAATTTTTACCTGGTTATCGACCCTGCCAATAAATGAAATATTTCCATCGGGCAAATATTTTACCAGGTCACCCGTACTGTACATGACAGCATGAGCCTGTTTTGAAAAAGGATTGGGAATAAATTTCTCTTTCGTTAATTCAGGATTATTCAAATATCCTCTTGCAACACCATCGCCGGTTATGTACAACTGGCCTGGAACACCAATGGGACAAAGTTTTAAATTCTTCGTTAAAATAAGCACCTTGATATTTGAAAATGGCTTTCCAATTGGTACTGTGAACTCATATTTTGCTCCATGCTCTACAACATGAAGCAGTTTACCAATGGTTGTTTCGGTTGGTCCATAATGGTTTACCACGCGGCAGGTAGCGTTGGCGGCCCATATATCGGTGATTATTTTTTCCGGTAATGCTTCTCCACCAAAAACCAATAACTTTTTGGGTAAAAGCAATTGATCATCCATGCTTAGCGCCTTCCAGTGAGAGGGAACTATTTTTAAGCAGTCGATGGAATGTTTGGCAAAATAACTGTGTAAATATTCAATGTTACTAACAGATTCTTTTGTGAATAAATGCAAAGTTCCTCCTGTTGCCAGGGAAGCATAAATTACGGTATTACCCAAATCCGTAGCAATGGTAGATACTAAAGCAAACGAACGGCTTTCATTGATCTGTGTTTTTTCAATTAAACCATTTACGTAATCTACCAGGTTGCCGTGTTCTATCATTACACCTTTTGGCATACCTGTAGATCCTGAAGTATAGATAACATAAGCCAACTGACCAGCTTTTACAGGTGCAGGCAGATTTTGGGAATGGCTTTCCGGTACAGATTCTATTTCAACAATTTCAAATGCGTCAATTTCCGGCAAACTTAACCTGCTATGTTTACTGCTAACAACTATTGCTGCTGATGTATCTTTTAGCATATAATTGATTCGCTCAACGGGAAAATCGGTATCGATGGGTACGTAGGCTCCCCCTGCTTTCATAATGCCCAATATCCCCACAATCATATTTATGCCCCGTTCTATATAAATAGGTACAAGTGAGTCTTCTATAACTCCTTTTGCATTTAAAGTAATGGCGAGATCGTTAGCTTTTTCATTCAGTTCCAGGTAAGTACACTGCTTTCCCTCAAAAACCACCGCTATATTTTCGGGGGTTTTTAAAACCTGAGCTTTAAATAAATCAATAAAACTCTTATCCATAATTTCTTGTATAACCATTAGTTGAATTCAGCTAATAACTGTTGCTCTTCTGCATCAGTTAGCATTTGTAATAAATCGATTGATTGATGAGGTTTTTTTACGACGGATTTTAAAAGTTCCTTAAAATGCCCTGCCATTCTAAGGATCGTATCTTCCCGGAAAATATCTGTATTGTATTCAATTGTTACAGGCAATCCATTAGCAGTTAGCAATATATGAAAGGTAATATCAAATTTTGATATTTTAACCTCAAAAGTTTCAGGAGATAAATTTACATCGCCTATTCCCAGCTTATTTGACTCTGGAGTGTTTAATAACACAAGCATAACCTGGAACAAAGGTGTACGGGAAGTATCTCTGTCTTTTACAACTTCTTCCACCACTCTTTCAAACGGAACATCCTGATTTAAATATGCTTCCAGCATGGTTGTTTTTACCTGCTGTAGTAAATCTGTAAATGGTTCTGAATCATCTACCTGGTTACGCAGGGCAAGTGTATTTACGAAGAAACCAATTAAGCGCTCCAACTCCTGCTGCGGCCGATTGGCAATGGATGCCCCTACACAAATATCCTGATCTCCGCTATACCTGTTCAGCAATACATTAAAGGTGGCGAGTAAAGTCATATATAAAGTTACTCCCTGTTGCTGGCTGAGTTCATTTAATTGGTCGGCCAACTCTTTTTCAATTTTTATATGTGTAGAAGTCCCTCTTCCTGTTCTTACGGATGGACGGGTGAAATCTGTTGGCAATTGAAGCGGTGATACTCCAGTTAGCTTGTTTTTCCAATATGCAGCTTTTATATTCAGTATTTCTCCATCCAGGTATTTACGTTGCCAGATAGCATAATCTGCATATTGCAGCCGCAATTGTGGTAGCTCAGGTTGACGGCTTTCTTCAAATGCAGTGTAGGATTCCATTACTTCCTGCACAATTATTGGCAATGACCAACCATCGGAAGCAATGTGATGAATATTTACTACCAGCACATAATCATCCACTTCAATGGTAATTAAATCGGCCCGAAGCATATAATCTTTCGATAAATCAAATGATACCGAAATCAACTTTTCTACCAGGCTTTGTAACCCTGCTTTGTCATGTTGATATTTAGCTCCATCAACCTGGGACATGGCCCACAACTTATGTTCAATTACTGTTTGATAAGGCTTTCCTTCTGACTCATGAAATACAGTCCTCAAAACTTCATGACGCTCTAAAATATTTTTTAGTGCAAAAGTTAATGCGTCCTGGTTCAATTTTCCTTTTAACCTTAATACCGCAGGTGCATGATATTTCACACTTCCTTCCAACTGATCGACAAACCATAAACGTTCCTGGCTAAAAGATAAAGGAATATAATCGGGCCTTGGTAGTGGTTTAATGGCAGGTAGCAATGAGCCCTTCTTTTGCTCCTGCAGGTAGCTGGCCATTTCCGTAATAGTAGGATAATTAAACAATTCCTTTACTGCCAGCTCTATTTGTAGATCTTTGCGCACAGCCGACATCAATCTCATTGCCAATAATGAATGCCCCCCAAGTTCAAAGAAATTATCATTTATACCAATGCGCTCAACCTGAAGAATTTCTTCCCAGATAGTAGCCAGCTTTATTTCCATTTCGGTTGCAGGCGCTACATACTGGTTACTCAGGTTATCCGTTTCAAGCGGATCCGCCAATGCCCTTTTATCTACCTTACCATTCTTGGTTAATGGCAGTTGTTCCAGTTCCACCCACAAAGATGGAATCATGTAATCAGGCAGTTTCGTTTTAAGGTTCGTGATAAACTGGTTTTTATTATACAATCCGGTAGGCAAAACGTAAGCAACTAACCTTTTGTTGCCTTCCTGGTCCTGCGATACTATAACAACCGCCTGGCTTATCATTTCAGATTCCAGCAATACAGTTTCAATTTCACCTAATTCTATCCGGTATCCACGAATTTTAACCTGCTCATCTATCCTGCCCAGGTATTCGATATTTCCATCGGGTAACCACCTGCCGATATCGCCTGTCTTATACATGATTTCAATACCATTTTTATCAAATGGATTTAAAACAAATTTTTCAGCAGTTAGTTCGGGCCTGTTTAGATACCCTCTTGATAACCCGGCCCCACTTAAGCAAATTTCACCAACTACACCTACGGGAACCAATTGCAACTTTTTATCAAGGATGTAGGCTTTCCTGTTATTTAATGGCCGCCCAATTGGAATAGCAGATTTAATTTTTGTTTCTTTAACCTTGTACGTTAATGAGAAAGTGGTGTTTTCTGTTGGCCCATAGCCATTGATTATTTCGATCTGTGGATATGCCTGCCTGAATTTTTCAATGTGATGTTCAGATAATTTTTCACCTCCAACCATAACGGTACCAAGTCCTTCAAAGAGTGTAATATCAGACTCTACCAACTGGTTAAACCAACTTGATGTGAACCACATCCTTGTTACTTTTCTGTTGTCGATTGCTGCTTTTAACAACACACTATCCATCAATGTATCTTCGGTGCACAAAACCAATTGTCCGCCATTTAATAACATACCCCAATATTCAATAGTAGTTGCATCAAAAGATGAAGAACCTGTTGACAATAACACGTCTTCTTTAGTAAGGGAAACATAGTTAATTCCTTTAACCAGGCTCACCACATTTCGTTGAGTTACCATTACACCCTTAGGTTTTCCGGTAGATCCTGAAGTATAGATTACATAAGCCAGGCTTTCAGGTTTAACATTGGTTTTCACATTTCCCACTGGAAATCCGTCTGCGTTATCCCAATCGGCGTATAAATTGATTATCTCAAATTTATCACTTACAGGTATTTTAGTTCTTACCGCCTCGCTTGCAAGTACTATACGTACATCCGTATCATCCAACATAAATTGTATTCTATCCGTTGGATAAGCAGCATCGATGGGAACATATGCTCCGCCTGCTTTTAAAATGCCAAGGATTCCCACCATCATATTAAGCGAACGTTCTGAACTAATGGCTACTAGCGTTCCTTCCACCACACCTTTAGATTGAAGATAATTTGCCAGGTAGTTAGCTCTGTCATTCAATTCTCTATAAGTAAACTGATTATCTTCGAAAATAAGAGCTACTGAACCTGGAGTTGCAATTACCTGGTCTTCAAATAAACCAACGATTGTTTTATCTTTGGGATAATTAGTTTCATTTGAATTGAAACCTACCAATAGCTGTTGGGTTTCTTCATTTGAAATAATAGATAATTCACTTATTTTTTTCTGCGGTTCATTTACTATAGCAACAACCAATTGTTTAAAATGTGTGAGCAGTCGCTCGATTGTTGCTTTTTTATACAGATCAGCATTGTATTCCAGCGACCCTATCAGCCCGTGAGCATATTCTGTTATACTAAATGACAGGTCGAATTGTGCTGTTGTGTGTTCATGTCCTTCTCCCACCAATTGTAATTTCCCTAACTCAAGGCTGGGAACTTCAGGTGTATTCTGCAATACGAACATTACCTGGAAGACAGGGTTTCTGCTCCTATCTCTTTTTTTAATAATCACATCAACTACTTTTTCAAAAGGCACTTCCTGGTTTTCGTACGCTTCGAGGGTGGTTGCCCTTACTTGTTGTAATAAATCAATGAAGTTTTCTTCGGTATTTATTTCCGATCTTAATACAAGCGTATTTATAAAAAATCCGATAAGCCCTTCAACTTCCTGTTGCTGACGACCTGCTACACCTGTGCCAATGCAAATATCCTTCTGTCCACTGTACCTGTGTAACAACACTTTTAAAGCTGTAGTTAAGGTCATAAATAATGTGGTACCTTGTTGCTGACTTAACAGGCGCAGGGCTTCGGATAATTCCTTATCGAAAGAGAATCCAACATTACCGCCCCGGGTAGTTTGTACATTGGGACGTGGAAAATCGATGGGTAGCTGCAACGGCTCTATGCCCTGCAGTTTTTGCTTCCAGTAATCCAGTTTTTTATCCAGTACCTCGCCCTGCAAATAATTTCGTTGCCAGATGGCAAAATCTGCATATTGTACGGGAAGAGGTGCCAGCGAAGCTGCTCTTTTTTCTTCATGTGCAGTATATAAAGCTGCCACTTCTTTTACCAGGATTGATCTTGACCATCCATCTGAAGCAATATGATGCAGGGTTACAACCAGGATATGCTCCTGGTCATTTATAGTTATGATCCCCGACCTAAGCATGTTATCTTTTGATAAATCAAAGGGAGTGCTCACCATTTGTTGTATTAGCTTTTGTAAAGCGGGTTTGTCATTATTAAAATGCAATCCGCTTGTTACGGGCAATTCCCAGGCGGCCTTATCTTTTACTACCTGGTGGGCATTTCCGTCTTCTTCCAGAAAAATAGTTCTTAGCACTTCGTGCCTGTTAACGATTTCCTGCAGGGCGTATTCAAGCGCACTTTTATCAAGTTCGCCTTTAAGGCGCATCACTGCGGGAATATGATATTGCCTGCTTCCTTCCAAACGATCGATAAACCATAAACGCTCCTGGCTAAATGACAATGGAATAAATGCCGGACGTGGAGCCAATTGAATGGGCGGCAGCACTGTAATACCTGATTGTGTTTCCAATTGAGCCGCAAGCAATGCGATGGTTTGAAACTCAAAGATGTTACTAATGGGCATTTCCAAATCAAGTTCTTTTCGCAGAGCCGAAACTACCCGTATGGCTAACAGGGAGTCACCGCCAATTTCAAAGAAATTATCATGAATGCCTACTGAATCGAGCCCTAACAGTTTTTGCCACACATTCGCCAGCACTTTTTCTATATGGTTAGCCGGCGCTACAAATTCATCATTGCTTTGTTGTACCGGTTCCGGATCGGGTAATACTTTCCTATCTATTTTGCCGTTGGCATTTAATGGTAGGCTTTCCATTTCCACCATCAACGCAGGCACCATATAATCGGGCAATTTATTTTTCAGGAAGGACTGTATTGCCGCCTTGTCAAATTCATCATTGGGAACTATATAAGCTACCAGGCGTTTTGTTCCATCTTTGTCTGTTTTTGCGATTACCGCAGCATGTCGTACCAGGCTGCATTCCTGTAATACACTTTCTATCTCTCCCAGCTCAATCCTGTAACCGCGGATCTTTACCTGGTCATCGATCCTGCTTATGTACTCAATGACGCCACCAGGTAACCAGCGAACAATATCGCCTGTACGATATAGCCTGTCTTCACTAATATCACTGTACGGATTTTGAATAAAACGTTCGGCAGTTAGCAAGGGATTGTTTACGTACCCAAGTGATACGCCATCTCCCCCAATATACAACTCCCCTGGTACACCTACCGGCAGCAATTTTTTATATTCATTTAGTACATAAAACCTGGTATTGGACAAGGGCTTACCAATAGGTATGCCGGTGGCTGCTGCTAATTTATCTATTGCATAACTACAAGCATACACGGTTGTTTCTGTAGGCCCGTATACATGTACTATTTTGCCTTCCCCCAAAATCGATAATGCTTTTTTTACGTGTGAAAGGGAAACCATTTCACCGCCAAACAAAATCTTTCTGAGGCCAATGAGCGTTTTTGGACGAACATCAATAAAAGTATTAAACAGCGCTGTTGTGATGAAACATACCGTAATATTTTTTGCAATCATCACTTTTGACAACTCGTCGATATCAGATGCCCAGCTATCATTAATCATACAGATGGTAGCGCCATTTAATAAAGAACTGTAAATATCATAAGTGGAGCCATCAAATGAATAGTTTGACCATTGCAGCACCCGGTCTGTTGATGTAATGGCGATAGGGCCGCCGTCAAATGCCAGTTTAATAATATTTTGATGGCTTACGGCAATTCCCTTAGGGCGGCCGGTGGTGCCTGAAGTAAACATTATATAAGCACAGGAACCAGCGGTTGTGTTTATTGCAGGAGAGCTTGCCAACGCAGCATCACTGGAATCGTTTATATAAATACAATTAAACTTGTCTAAACCAGTTGCCTCTAATAATTCATGATTATTGTGGACAATACTTGTGATATCCGCATCTTCAATTATAAAATTTATTCTTTCTACGGGATACTCTATATTGATTGGGACATAAGCACAACCAGCTTTTAAAATACCCATTATTCCTACAATCGTCTCTATGCCACGATTACATAATAGAGCAACGTTGGTTGCTGGTTTTACACCTTTTCCGAGTAGATAATTTGCCAGCTTGCTGGCACGTACATTGAGTTCATCATAAGTTATTTCATCATCCTGGAATATTACCGCCAATGCAGTTGGGTTTAACTGAACCTGCGCCTCAAATAATTCAATGATGGTTTGATGACCTGGATATGCAAGTGTAGTTGCATTAAATTTTTGTAACAGTTCCTCTTTTTCCCCCATCGTTATTAATGGCAGGTCTCCTACTTTTTGAAGCGGGTTGTTAACGATAGCATGGAGCAGTTCATTTAAATGAGTAATCATACTTTGAATAGTTTGCTCGCTGAACAATTCAGTGCTATATTCCATCGACCCTGCCAGGCCTTGTACGGTTTCAGTTACAAAAAAAGTAATATCGTATTTCGAAGACGTATGTTCATAGCCTTTTCCGGATAAAATGAGATCTCCCAAATCAGTTTTGGCAGCGACCGGCGTATTAAGTACCACCAGCAAAACCTGGAATAACGGGCTTCTGCTGAGATCTCTTTCCTTCACAACTGCATCCACTACTTTTTCAAATGGCACTTCCTGGTGTTCATAAGCATCCAAAGTAGTTTGCTTTACACGTTCAAGTAAAGCTGTAAATGTAATTGACGGATCTACGGTAGTTCTTAAAGCCAAAATGTTTACAAAAAAACCAATCAGATTTTCAACTTCCTGCTGCTGCCTGCCGGCGATGGAGGTGCCCACGCAGATATCCTTTTGGCCAGTGTAACCATGCAATAGAACATTAAAAGCCGCCAACATTGTCATAAATAAAGTGGTGCCTTGTTGCTGGCTTAATTCCTTTAACTGTTCAGCCAACTGCTTATCGATGTTAAATCCAATACTTGCGCCTTTTGTACTTTGAACAGCGGGCCTGGTAAAGTCGGAGGGCAATTGCAGGGGTATAATGCCATCGAGTTTTTCTTTCCAGTAATTCAGTTTATATGCAAGCATTTCGCCCTGCAAATATGCCTTTTGCCAAACCGCAAAATCTGCATATTGGATAGCCAGGTATGGCAATTGGGCGGGCCGCTCGTCCGTATAAGCTTTGTACAATTCCACCACTTCTTTTACCAGTATTGATAAGGACCAGGCATCGGAGGCTATATGATGCAAAGTGAGGATAAGTATATACTGCTGTTCGTCAATTTTAATCAAATCGGCACGAAGCATATGATCTTTTAGCAAATCAAATGGCTTATTGATTAATGCCTTTATTACGCTTTTAAATTCATGGTCATTTTGCTGATATGTAGCTCCATCTATGTGATTTAACACCCAATTGTCTTTATCATTGACGTATTGAAATGGCCTGCCGTTTTCCTCCCTAAAAACAGTTCTGAGTACTTCGTGCCGGTTTACAATTGATTGCAAAGCGGCTGCCAGGGCTTCCGTATTTAGGTTTCCAGCTAACTTTAATACCATAGGCGCATGAAAGGGAACGCTTCCTTCCAAACGATCGATAAACCACAAACGCTCCTGGCCAAAAGAAAGCGGGATATATGCGGGTCTGGATCTTGCTTCAATGGGTGGAAGTAACAAGCCTTTATCCTGTAGCTGGAGATGATCAGCCAATTGAACAATCGAAGGATAAAGAAAAAGGTCTTTAATAGCAAGTTCAATTCCTAATTGCCTCCTTACGGCTGATATCAGCCGCATGACCATTAATGAATGGCCACCTAAATCAAAAAAGTTATCGTCAATACCAATCTTATCGATAGAAAGGAGCGATTGCCATATAGCAGCCAATGTTGTTTCCATTGGTGTACGGGGTGCATTATAACTTAACTGGTTTATCGCCACTCGTCCTGCTAACTGGCTAAGAAAACTCTTATCGATTTTTCCATTATTTGTAAGCGGTAATTTCCCCAGTGCATGCAACTCGGATGGTATCATATACTCCGGAAGTTGTTGTTCCATCCGTAAAATGATATCTTTTTGGATCAACAACATGATATCCGCAAACAATGGAATATTGGTATTGAATGTGGTGGATGCTGTTGTGGTGTCACTATACACCTTCCTGATAAAATTGTTAGTAGGTTGCAATTCCAACAGAATATTTATTTTAAGCGGGTCTTCATCAAGCAAAAACCGGTAAAAGTACCCTTTTGTTTTTGCCAATTGAAGCAGTTCTTTTACCCCCGCTGTTTCCAGTTCTTCTTTTTCAAGCGCAATTAATAAATCCGCTACTGTTCCAACGGTTTTATCCTGCAATGCCCTGCCCAGTTGCCTTTCTTTCCATAACCTTGGGTTGGGTACATCTTTTAAAGCGATTATGCCAAGGCCGTCATTTAACTGGGCTGTTATATTTTGCCTGTTAGCCGGGATATCCCAGTTTTGCCAGGCGGGATCAATTGTTTCATTTTGAATACCTACATAAATAATTACGGTATAGCGGTACAGCGTAAGCTCATTTATAAAATCGCTTTGTTTCCACTGGATATCTATATGCGTTATTTGCGGATAAACGGAAGCCAGGTTGTAAAAATATTCAGGCGAAAAACAAAGCTCTTCTTCATTCAGTGTTTCCTGTTCTACTGCCCAGTTAAATTCCTTCACACTGGCTGATTGCTGGGTTTTTAGTAAATGCAGGCGGCCTTTAAAAAATTTTAACAGGCGGTTGTCCCTAACATCGCCAATGATTATTCGCCCATTCCCTTTTAAAATAGAAATGCCTTTTTGAATTACAGTGCTCATGTAATCTTCGCCGGGAAAATATTGCACGATAGAGTTGAGTATTACTGTGTCTATCTGTTCATTCTCCTTCAGCGTAATTTCATGCGCCGCACATACCTGCAACTCCGTATCACCATAGTTCCGTGCAGCTTTGCTGACTCTTTGAGCTATTTGGGAAATAGATGATTTTGAAAAGTCTGTGCCGATATACTTTTTTAATTTACCCGCAAGCTGGTAATATATCAAACCTGTACCCGAACCAATTTCCAATACATGCTGTGGTTGTTTCGACAAAATTACTTCTACAATATCTTTTACCCATTCGGCCATTTGATCTGCGGGAATGGCTTCCTTTGTAAAACTATCATTCCAACCAATAATATTAAACTCTACATCAACATCCACTTCGCCTTCTGTTTGTGCATATTCATTCTCGTATAATTCTTTCCAACCTGCAATTTGTGAACGATACAGCTCCAGCTCTTTTGTTTTTACTACTTCCCAGTCTGGCACAAAATATCCCAGCAGCCTTTTATCGCCTTCGTTAATTTCCGTGGTTAACACGATCGCCTGACTTACCAGCCCACTCTGCTGAAGCACATTTTCAATTTCGCCTAACTCTATTCGATACCCGCGGATTTTAACCTGCTCATCTTTGCGTCCAAGGTATTCGATATTGCCATCGGCGAGCCAGCGGCCAATATCGCCAGTTTGGTACATTTTTACTCCTTCCTGTGTAACGAAGGGGTTGGTAATAAATTTTTCTTCTGTTAACTGGATACGGTTTAAATATCCCCTGGCTAATCCTGCCCCGCTTATACAAAGTTCGCCTGCTACGCCAATAGGCACCAAGCCATCATTTTTATTTAAAATGTAGATGGCGGAATTTGCAATAGGCGCACCAATTGGTGGTGTACTTTCTTTATTGTTTGCTTGTACCTGGTAACTTGTGCTAACTACTGAATTTTCGGTAGGGCCATAATTATTTACAAGTTTATAACTTACGCCTTCAATGTTGATGGAGGACAATTTGTCGCCACCGGTAAGTAAAAATTGTAATGATTGGGTCTTATTTTTCGATACCTGTATAAACTCCTGTACGAGGGCAGTTGCAACGAAACTATGGGTAATTTGATATTGATTAAATAAGTTCAGCAATTTTGATGGAGACAGCCTGGTATCATCATCAATAATTAATAAAGAAGCACCTATTGAAAGATAGGGCCAGATTTCCCAACCAAAAGCATCAAAGCCCACCCCTGCCATAATTGTGGAATTACTGGAGCCTGATACATTAAAAGCTTTATTATGCCATTCAACCAGGTTAACCAATCCTTTATGTTCTATCATAACACCCTTTGGCTTACCGGTTGACCCAGAAGTGTAAATTACATTTGCTAGTTGGCCAGGTATTACAACGCTATTTAAATTATGAGTGGGTTGATTGCTGAATTGAGTAAATTCTTTGTTAATAGCAACTATTTCAATGGCTTCTCCTCCTTCGAAGGAAGTAATTTCGGAATTGTTTGAAATAACTATCCGGGCCCCTGTATCTTCAAGCATATAACGGATGCGTTCCCCCGGGTACCCAGGATCAATGGGGACATACGCTCCGCCTGATTTTAAAATAGCCAGGAGGCTTACTATCAAATCCACCGAACGTTTTAAACAAACTGGTACCAGCGTTTCGTGGGTTACCCCTTTGCCGATTAAATAATGCGCCAGTTGATTGGAACGTTCATTAAGCTCCTTGTAGGTTAATCTTTCGTGTTCAAAAACAAGGGCAACGCTACCGGGTGTTTTTGCTGCTATACCTTCAAATAAGTTAATAACGGTTTTATTTGTTGGTACAACCAAATCTGTATCATTAAAAGCTGTTAATAACTGCTGTTTTTCTGAGGGTGTAAGCAATGGCAGTAAACCAATCTTTTGATGTGGTGCGGCAATTATACCTGCAAGCAGTTCTTTAAAATGGCCTGCCATACGTACAAGCGTATCTTCGTTATATAAATCGGTAGAATATTCTATTAACCCTTGCAGGCCATTTGGGGATTCATTTATAAAAAATGTTATGTCGAACATAGCCGTGGTATGTTCATAACCTTCCCGTGACAATTGTAAATTACCCAGGCGCAATTCGGGTACTTCGGGTGTGTTTTGTAATGCAAACATCACTTGTGCCAACGGGCTCCTGCTTAAGGAGCGTTCTTTCACTACTGAATCCACGATTCTATCGAAGGGCACTTCCTGGTTTTCGTAAGCTTCGATGGTAGTGCGTTTTACTTGTTTCAAAAATTCAATGAAGGTGGTATCTTCATTTATTTCAGAACGGAAAACAAGCGTGTTGGCAAAAAAACCTAACATTCCTTCCAATTCCTGCTGTTGCCTTCCGGCAATAGCGCTGCCTACACAGATATCCTGCTGCCCGCTATAATGATATAATAATACTTTAAAACCAGCCAGTAATGTCATAAAGAGTGTGGATCCTTGCTGCCGGCTCAATTCGAGAAGTTGTGCAGATAGTGATTTATCAATAGTAAACTTTACATTTGCGCCCCTTGTACTTTGAACTGCAGGCCGGTTATAATCGACAGGAAGTTGCAGGGTAGCTACATTCTCCAGTTTTGCTTTCCAATACCCCAGCTTTTTTTCCATAAGTTCTCCTGATAAATAATTATGTTGCCAGATAGCATAATCAGCATATTGAAGTGGAATTTCAGGTAATTGCGCAATACGGTTTTCTTCATAAGCGCTGTACAATTCTACCAACTCCTTTACAAGGACAGAACGAGACCAGCCATCCGAAGCGATATGATGCATGGTGGCTATTAATATGTGATCCTCTTCATCCAGGGTTAAAAGGTCGGCACGCAGCATATTGTCCTTTGACAGATTAAAAGGTTTGCTGATAAGTGATTCAATATAGAGTTGCAGCTTATCTTTATTTTCTTTGTACGCTGTACCTTCCACAAAATTTAACTGCCAGTCCTTTGCATCTTTCACCTCCTGGTAAACCTGCCCATCTTTTTCCACATAAATACTTCTAACTATTTCATGTCTTTCAAATATTGTATTAAATGCATTTGTCAGCGCATCTTTGTTTAGCTTTCCTTTCAGTCTTAATACAGACGACATGTGGTATTGAGAACTTCCTTCAAAACGATCAATGAACCACAACCTTTCCTGGCCGAAAGAAAGAGGAATGTGACGGAGGGCACTCCTGTATGCCCTGGTTATTGCATTGCCGGGCCGGACCGAACGTTGGTTGTTACGCAAAAAATCAATGATTGCTTCCTTACTATCCTTTATATCCTGCAACAGGTTTTTATCGATACTCTTATTCTTTGGAAGTTTTAATTGAAGTTGCTCTTCATTCAAAACGATCTCTATACCCTGCTGTTTTGCCAAATACAGTAAATCGATGGTCTTGTTCATCATTGCTTCAATCATTAATGGTTAAAATTATCTTATTTATATAAAAAGTGATTCATACTCGGAGGAATCCTGATCTTCCGAATAAATGTTTAATTGTACTTCCAAATATTTGCTCAACTCCCTGATGGTTGTAAATTGAAAAAGGTCTTTGATAACCAGTTCAACTTCGAATTCGTTACGTATGGAGGAAATTACCCTCATGGCCAACAGAGAGTGGCCTCCTAATTCAAAAAAATTGTCGTAAATACCAACTCTTTCAACACCCAATAAATTTTGCCAGATAGTTGCCAGTTTTATTTCTATTTCAGTTTCAGGTGGTTGGTAGTTAAATTTATTTGACAAGGCCCTGTCGTGCCGCTGGCTTAAAAATTTACGATCCACTTTTCCATTATTTGTTAATGGCAACTGGTACAGTGCAATAAAATCTGAAGGAACCATATAGTCGGGCAAAGATTTTTGCAGTGCCAATCTTAATTTTTTTTGCATTAACAGGCTGATATCATTGAACAAGGGAATATTTGTAAATGCTACTTTTATATCCGGCGATTTTTCGACAGCCGGTGTTTGAATAAAAGCATCAACCGGGTTCAATTGAAGCAGCAAGTTTACTTTCAGCGGATCTTCGTCCATTAATAATGTGTACTGATAATTTTTTGATTGTGCTACTGCAATAATCTCGTTGATATCATTAGTTTCCGCATCGCTTTCCTGCATTATCTGTAATAATTCGCCTACTGTATTTACTGTTTTATCACCGGATGCCCTGCTTAATAATTTTTCCTGCCCAAGCCTTGGATTTGCGACCTGCTTCAATGCTAAAACTGGTATTGATTTTTCGAGCTGTGATAACACACCCTGCTTTCCCCCTGCCATTTCAAGTGTTGTCCAATCCGGGGATAACACCTGTTTTTCAACACCTATATGTAAAATAACCGTATACCGATATGCACTCAATTCATTGATGTAAGAAGCCTGTTTCCATTTTATTTCAACATTAGTTATTTGCGGATAAACAGATTTAAGCGCAAGAAAATATGCCGGTGAAAAACATAATTCTTCTTCTTTTATCAATTCCTGGTTAACAGCCCAAACAAATTCCTGCAAACTCACGGAATGTTGTAATTTTTGTACCTGGATACGGCTTTTAAATAATGCCAGTAACCGGTTATCCCTTACATCGCCAATTAACACACGCCCTTTTCCATCTTTTAAAAGCGAAACAGATTTACCAATTACTTCTGTCATATAATCTCCGCCGGGAAAATACTGAACGACCGAATTGAGTAATATAGTATCTGGCCTTTCATCTTCATCCAACTCTATTTCATGAGCAGCACATACTTTGAAACTTGCCCTTTCATAAGCATCTGTTGATTTTTCAATTCTTTGCCTGATATGCTCAATGGCCGATTGAGAAAAATCTACCCCAATGTATTGCTTCACCTTGTCGACAAGCTTATTAAATATTAACCCGTTACCCGTACCGATCTCCAGAACATTTTCCGGTTTTTCCAGCAGTACATTTTCGACGATGTCATCAACCACTTCCTGCATATTTTCCGAACTGATAACTGTTCCTGTAAAACTATCTTTCCAGTTATTGATCTCCATATCTGCATCTATTTGTTCATCCCGGCTGTAATATGCCGTTTCATATATTTCCTTCCAGGTTGCTAACTTACTTTCAAATAAAGCAGTCTCTTTATCTTTTAACACCTGCCATTGAGGCATATAATAAGATACCAGCCTGCTCTGGCTTTCCTGATCTTCCTTAACCAGCACCACCGCCTGGCTAACCAGGTTACTTTGTAACATAGCCGTTTCTATCTCGCCCAATTCAATCCGGTAGCCTCGTAGTTTCACCTGGTCATCAATTCTGCCAAGGCATTCAATATTTCCATCGGGTAACCAACGGCCAAGATCACCTGTTTTGTACAATCTTTGCCCGGCCAGTGTTGCAAATGGATGTGGAATAAATTTTTCATTGGTAAGCTCAGGCCGGTTTAAATAACCACGGGCAAGACCAGCACCGCTAATGCATATTTCACCGGATACACCTACAGGAACCAATTGCAGATTTTGCCCAAGAATATAAATGCCTGTATTGGCGATTGGCTTTCCGATCAATACTTTTTCATCCGACTTCAATTTCTTCATCACCGACCAGATGGTGGTTTCTGTAGGGCCATACACATTGTACACATTGCCCCTTTTTGTGAGTTGGTCTTTTATATTTTCCTTCACGGCTTCTCCACCAATAAGCATATTTACGCCTTCTTTATTATCCCAGTTACTATCCAGCAATAACAACCAGGTAGCAGGTGTGGCCTGCATGTGTGTTGGCCGATGCAATTCCAACAGCGATTTTAGCCGGAAACCGTCAATGGCTATTTCTCTTGGCACTACAATTAATTTACCACCGGTAAGAAGCGGCAGGTATAATTCAAGATAACAGATATCAAAACTATACGTGGTTACTGAAAGAAAACTGGATGATGGTGTAAAGTAAACATCATCCCGCATGCTAAGCAACAGGTTTATTACACCACGATTTTCTACCATCACACCTTTTGGTTTTCCGGTAGAGCCGGAAGTATAAATTACATATACCAGGTCATCCGGATTTATTGGTATTTCTGTATTGGCTGTAGATTCTTTGGCAATGTCATCCTGCGCTTCGTCTAAATCAATAACTGTAAGTGAGGATAAGCCCTGCAATTTCGATACACTCGCTTTATTGCTTACAACTATTTTAGCGCCTGAATCTTCTATCATATAAGTTACTCTGTCTACCGGATATTCCGGATCAACAGGAACGTAGGTGGCGCCTGCTTTTAATATCCCCAGCAGCCCGGTAACCATTGCCTGCGAACGTTCAACGTAAATGGGCACAATGCTTTTATCTTCAACTCCTTTTCTGCGTAAGAAATGTGCAAGTTGGTTTGCTTTATTATTTAACTCCTGGTAGGTAACTTGTTCATTTCCGAAAATAACGGCGGTGGCATCCGGCGTTTTTTTCACCTGCTCCTCAAACAAGGTAACAATGGATTTATTTAATGGATAATCCCTGTCCGTATCATTGAACTCTACTGTTACCTGCGCTTCTTCGGCTTTTGAAAGCATTGGAATGGTTCCAATTTTTTGAACCGGTTGGGCAACAATAGAGACAAGTAACTGATGAAAATGTGCTGTTATTTTTTTGATTGT
This sequence comes from Ferruginibacter sp., assembly GCA_040002495.1. Classification (GTDB taxonomy): domain Bacteria; phylum Bacteroidota; class Bacteroidia; order Chitinophagales; family Chitinophagaceae; genus Ferruginibacter. The sequence goes on along the minus strand of JBDUEK010000022.1, from coordinate 30,005 downwards.
TGCTGGTGTAAATAAATCGGTGCAATATTGAACTACCCCGTTTAATCCATCTGGTGTTTCCGTTAAATAGAATGCCATATCTACCTTCGAAGCGGTTTGCTCATAGCCTTCTCTTGTAAGGGTAACATCGCCCAGTTGTAACGCAGGTGCTTCTGGTGTATTTTGTAAAACCAACATAACCTGGAACAAGGCATTTCTACTAAGGTCCCGCTCTTTGACTACGATATCTACCACTTTTTCAAACGGCACTTCCTGGTTTTCATAAGCTTCGAGTGTGGTGGTTTTAACCTGTTGTAACAAAGTTGTGAACAATTCATTTTCCGATACTTCGCTACGCAAGGCAAGGGTATTGAGAAAGAAACCAATCAGGCCTTCCGTTTCCTGTTGAAGTCGGCCGGCAATTGGAGTTCCTACGGAAATATCCTGTTGCCCGCTATAACGATACATAAGTACATTAAATGCGGCCAATAGTGTCATGAAAAGGGTTGTCCCTTGCTGTTTACCTAATTCATTTAATTGCAACGCAAGCACTTTATCTATCTTGAATATAGCATTAGAACCCCGGAGGCTTTGTACCGCAGGCCTTGGAAAATCGGCCGGAATCTGCAGGGGTGCCGTACTTTCCAGTTTTTGTTTCCAGTAAGCCAGTTTTTTATCCAAAATATCCCCTTTCAGGTAGGCACGTTGCCATATAGCAAAGTCTGCATATTGTACAGGCATTGGATCCAGTTGCGGAGTCCGGCCTTCAGCGGATGCCTTATACAATTCCGCAATTTCTTTAACCAATATGGAAATAGACCACCCATCAGCAGCAATATGATGCATACTCACAGCCAGTAAATATTCTTCCGGACCGAGCACAATAAGATTACTCCGTAACATATAATCTTTTGAAAGATCATAAGGCTTGCTGAGCAATTGTTGTATATATTTTTGAAGCCTGTTAGTTTCAAATTCTAAGTGCGAACCGTCTTCTATCTCAAGTGTCCATTCATCTGACAATTTAACCTGTTGATAAGCTTGTCCTTCCTCCTCAAGAAAAATTGTCCTCAATACTTCATGCCTTTCTATGATGGATTGAATGCTACCTTCCAATGCGTTTACATTTAACTTACCGGTAAGCCTTATTACAGCAGGTATGTGGTAATGCAGGCTACCTTCCATACTATCAATAAACCATAAACGCTCCTGGCTAAAGGAAAGTGGTATACGGTCTGGCCGTTGTTGTACCTGTATTGAAGGCTGCACAATAGTCTTTGTTTGGCCTGCCAACTGTAGCGATAATCCTGCAATGGTAGGATGAACAAACAGTTCCTTTATTGGAAGTTCTACTTCCATTTCTTTGCGTATAGCGGAAACAATACGTGTTGCAAGCAATGAATGACCCCCTAACTCAAAGAAGTTATCATGTACACCTATTTTTTCTACACCTAAAAGCCGGCTCCAGATAGCTGCGAGCTGCTGCTCGGTTTTACTGGCTGGTGCTACAAATTCATTTCCAATCAGCTCACCGGCATCGGGATTTGGCAGAGCTTTTTTATCTATTTTTCCATTACGCGTTACCGGGAGGCTTTCCAATTGTACCCATAAAGCTGGTACCATATAGTCCGGTAGTTTTGATTTTGCAAAAGCGATGACCGCTTCTTTATCAAATGTACCTTCTGCTACGATATAGCTTACTAACCGCTTATTGCCATTGTTATCTTCTTTTGCCAGCACAACTGCCTGGCGGATGAATGCACATTCCTGCAGGCAACTTTCTATTTCGCCCAACTCAATGCGGAAGCCCCTGATCTTTACCTGGTCATCAATTCTTCCGAGGTATTCTATATTCCCATCGGATAACCAGCGGGCAAGGTCTCCTGTTTTGTATAATCTTGCAGCAGGGTCAGTACTGAATATATCCGGCATAAATTTTTCAGCTGTCTGTTGCGGTTGATGCAGGTATCCCTGTGCTACCTGCACACCACCAATATATAATTCGCCTGATACGCCAATTGGCACCAGTTGTTTATTGTTACCAAGAATATAAAGGCGGGTGTTATCAATCGGTTTGCCAATGGGTGGAAGCGATGGAAGCGGTGCGTTTTTATTGACCGTATAACTGCTAACCACATGCGCTTCGGTTGGCCCGTATTGGTTGATGATGTTACCGATATTTTTCTTTAACAGCAATTGTATATCATCTGTTAGTTTCAATTGTTCTCCAGCCACAATTACTTCTTCCAGGTAGAAAGAATCATACCCAAGCGCTACAATATTATCAGCAAGATTTTTTAAGACAATATAGGGTACAAAAAGATGGGTGATGTTATAAATCACCAGGTCTTTCAACAATTCCGGAACATCTTTTCTGCGCTCTGCATTGATCAGGTATAAAGTACTGCCAAAACAAAGGGTGGAAAATATTTCCTGGAAACTTACATCAAAATTGAGACTTGCAAACTGTAGTACACGCCGGTGCTTATTGGTAAATTGTTTTTCCTGCCAGCTTAATAAATTCACTAAAGCTCCACCTGGCATTTTTACGCCTTTGGGTTTTCCGGTTGAGCCTGAAGTATAAAGCATGTAAGCCAGTTGTTGAGGCTGGTAATTACTTGGTAAATTTTCCTTTGATTGCCTTTCAAGTTCGGCCCAATTACTATCAAGTTGAAGAACTGTAACAGCATCGCTTTGCTGAATATTTTTACTGCATTCCTTACTACTAATGATCACTGCTGCGTTGATGTCAGCGATCATGTATTGCACTCTTTCCTGTGGGTAATCAGGATCAACCGGCACATAAGCTCCTCCTGCTTTTAATATCGCTACAACACCTACTATCATTTCCATGCTCCGTTCAATACAAACAGGCACCAGTGTGTCCTGTTTTATACCAAGGCCTTTTAAATAATGCGCCAATTGGTTGGAACGTTCGTTGAGTTGCTGATAAGTAAATTGACTGCCTTCAAACTCAACAGCAATGCGCTGCGGTGTCTTTAATACCTGCTCTTCGAAAAGATCTATGATGCTTTTCTCAACTGGGTAATCAACAATTGTATTATTAAAACCGGCTAATAACTGTTCCTCGGCCCAGCTAAGCATTGGTAAGGTGCCCACCTGTTGTTGCGGCGCTTTAACAACGGCTTGTAGCAAAGCCTTAAAATGAGTAATCATTTTTTCAATCGTCTCGGCAGTGTAGAGGTCGGCGCAATATTCAACAGTGCCATTCATCCCTTCCGACAATTCCGACATGCTAAACATTAATTCAAATTTCGTTTTATCATGTTCGTTCATTTTACGAGACAGTTCCACTTCTCCCAAACGAAGATCATCTACCGGTGGCGTATTCTGCAGAATAAACATTACCTGGAATACAGGACTGCGGCTTATCTCCCGTTCCTGTGCAACAACCTCCACTATTTTTTCAAAAGGAACTTCCTGGTGTTCGTAGGCTTTAAGTGTAGTTGCCCTTACCTGCTGCAGTAATCCTGCAAAAGAGATATCTTCGGTAACTTCACTGCGCAATGCGAGGGTATTAATAAAAAAACCAATCAATCCTTCCAACTCCTGTTGTTGCCGCCCTGCAATAGGTGTACCTACGCAAATATCCTGCTGCCCGCTATAGCGAAATAATAACACTTTAAATGCCGCCAACAAAGTCATAAACACTGAAGTACCTTGCTGTTGGCTCAACAATTGAATACCTGTTACAAGCTCCTGTTCAACGTAAAACCTGGCAGAGGCACCTCGGGTACTTTGAACTACGGGACGTACAAAATCTGTGGGTAACTGCAAAGGCTCAACGCCGTATAAATTTTCTTTCCAGTAAGCCAGTTTATTTCCCAACACTTCGCCCTGCAAATATTCCCGCTGCCAAATAGCAAAGTCTGCATATTGAAGTGGCAACAATGGTAAAGTAGCTGAGCGGTTTTCAAAATATGCATTATATAATTCTACCAATTCTTTCACAATGATGGACGCTGACCAACCATCCGAAGCAATGTGATGCAGCGTTACCACAAGCACATGCTGCTCTTTGGCTATATTGATCAGGTCGGCACGCAGCATATAATCATGCGCCAGGTTGAATGGTTGATTTACCAATTGGCGAATGAATTGCTGAAGTGCTGTCAAATCTTCATTGTAAAGAGTGCCATCAACCACATTTAACGTCCATGCATCTTTGTCCTGAATCACTTGATAACCGCTTCCATCTTCTTCCCGTATAACAGTTCGAAGTACCTCGTGCCTGTTGATGATATTTTGTAAAGCATAAGCGAGGGCTTCCTGGCTGAGTGTACCTTTTAAATTAAGTACAGCTGATATATGGTACTGAACACTTCCTTCAAGCTGGTCGATGAACCAAAGCCTTTCCTGGCTAAAGGATAACGGAATTTTACCAGGCCTTGGGTTGGCTATTTTGATCGCGGGCAATAAGACTTGTCCCGATTGCTTTTCTACCTGCTTTGCCAGTAGTGCCACTGTAGGAAAATCAAATATATCGCCGATGGGCATTTCAACTGTAAACGCTTTACGAATCAATGAAATCAATCTTACTGCAAGCAATGAATGTCCACCTAGTTCAAAGAAATCATCATGAACACCTACCTGGTCTGCTTCTAATACCTTTCCCCACATCGCTGCCAGTTTTGCTTCTACTTCATTGCGTGGAGCCACGTACTGTCCGCTCAATAATTCTGCATCCGGATCAGGCAACAATTTCCTGTCTACTTTGCCATTGGCTGTTAATGGCAGGCTTTCCAGTTCCATCATCAAGGAAGGAATCATATACTCCGGCAACTTCTCCTTCAAATATTCAATAATTCCTTCCCGGTCGAATGCTTCTTCCGGTACGATATAAGCTATTAGTCTTTTATTACCCTGGTGATCTTCCTTTGCCAGTACAACGACTTCGCTTATTAAATCGCATTTTTGAAGTACGGCCTCTATCTCACCCAATTCAATGCGGTAACCTCTTATTTTTACCTGGTCATCTACCCGGCCAATAAACAAGATGTTTCCGTCTGGTAAATATGTTACCAGGTCACCGGTTCCATACATTAGTCCATTTTTTTCAAATGGATTTGTGATAAATTTTTGATTGGTTAATTCAGCATTGTTATGATAACCTTTTGCCACTCCATCGCCTGCAATGTACAACTGGCCAGGCACGCCAATAGGGCTGGGTTGTAATTCTTTTGACAGTACATAACTTTTTGTATTTGAAAAAGGCTTACCGATGGGAATAGTGCTGTTATAATTATAGCCCTGTTTTACTACATGCAGTAATTTACCGATGGTAGTTTCTGTGGGGCCGTAATGGTTTACGATATTACAGGTTGCACCTGAGTTTTGGATAGTTTTTACCAGGTCTGCCGGTAGTGCCTCACCTCCAAAAACAAGCAATTTTTTGGGTAACAATAAATCATCTTCCTGGGATACTGCTTTCCAATGTGAGGGAACTATTTTTACACAATCAATGGCATGTACACTAAAGTATTTGTGCAGCAATTCGATGTTGCTAACAGATTCTTTTGTAAATACATGCAGTGCTCCACCGGAGAGCAGGGATGCGTAAATGACTGTGTTGCCAAGGTCAGTGGCGATGGTAGATACCAATGCAAAAGAATGGCACTGGTCTATTTGAGTGTATTTATTTAATCCGTAATAATAATCCAACAGGTTGCTGTGGGTTATCATTACGCCTTTTGGTTTACCGGTAGAACCGGAAGTGTATATCACATACACAAGTTGGTTTGGTAAAACTTTTGTTGATAAATTCTCCCTGGCCTGGCCGGTTAACTGATCTAAGTTTATAATGGCTACGCCCGTTTCAACTTCAAGGCCAGAACTGCTATTGCTATTGCTTACAACTAATTTGGCGGCACAATCCTGCAACATATGATTAATACGATCCTGCGGAAAATCCATATCAATGGGTACATAGGCGCCACCTGCTTTCATGATGCCAAGCATTGCTATCATCATCTCCGCACCACGTTCCATGTATAGCGGCACAAGCTCACCATCTTTAAGGCCATAACTTTTTAAATAATGGGCAAGCTGATTTGCCTTGCTATTTAATTGGGCATAGGTTATTTGCTCATCTTCAAAAACCAAGGCAATATTACCCGGCGCTTTGGCAACCTGTTCTTCAAACAGATCCACCACGCTTTTATCTTTTGGATAAGCAACTTCAGCTGAATTAAAGGTTTCCAGTAACTGCTGTTCCTGCGGCTTTGTAAGTATTTGTAGTTGGCCAATTTTTTGACCGGGATCTTTTACAATTGAAGCCAGCAAAACTTTGAAGTGGTTAATTAACCCGGCAATGGTTTCTTCAGTAAACAAATCGGAACTATATTGAACATTGCACTGAAAGCCGGCAGGTGTTTCATTAACAAAGAAGGTGAAATCAAACTTGGATATATTGGCTTCGTAGTTTTCGTATATTAATTGCAACTCGCCTAACCGCAGTTCAGCCAGTTCGGGTGTGTTTTTTAATACCAGCATTACCTGGAAAAGCGGATGCCTGCTTGGGTCTCTTTCACTAAGTGCTATATCCACCACTTTTTCAAATGATACATCCTGGTGTTCGTACGCCTGCAGGGTATTGCTACGCACCTGTTGCAGCAGTTCCATATAGGTTTCGTCACCATTTACCTGGTTACGAAAAACCAGTGTATTTACAAAAAAACCGATCAATCCTTCCAGTTCTTGTTGCTCCCTGCTTGCGATGGAAGTTCCCACGGAAATATCATTTTGCCCACTGTAACGGTAAAGCAAGATGTTAAATGCTGTGAGCAAGGTCATGTACAATGTAGCCCCTTGCTGCTGGCTCAACTTTTGAAAATAATCGCTTATTTCCTTATCAACGCTAAAAAAAATACTGGCCCCTTTTGATCCCTGCACCGGCGGACGAGGATAATCGGTTGGAATCTGCAATGGTGTAGCCCCTTCTAATTGTTGCTTCCAATAAGCAAGTTTTTTCTCCAATATTTCGCCTTGCAGGTAGTTTCGCTGCCAAACTGAAAAGTCCGCATATTGTGCTCTGAGTACTGGCAATCTTGCTTCCCTTTTTTCGTTAAAAGAACTGTATAATTCCGCTACTTCTTTTACAAGAATGGAAGCCGACCATGCATCTGAAGCGATATGGTGCATTACGAAAACAAGTATGTGCTCATCTTCCTTTAATTGAATAAGATGAGCCCTCACCATGTTATCCTGTGCCAGATTAAATGGGGCTGTTATCAGGCTGCGTATAAAATTTTGCAATGAAAGCGCATCCGTTAGATATTGAGCACCGTCTACCAGGCTAATTTTGCCGCCATCTTTTTCTTTCAGGTATTGAAAGGCCTTGCCATCTTCTTCACGTATCACTGTGCGGAGTACTTCGTGACGATTGATGATGCTTTGAAAAGTGTGGGACAAGGCACCTATATTCAGTTCCCCTTTCAACCGGAGTACGATTGGCAAGTGATACTTTACACTTCCTTCCAACTGATCAGTAAACCATAAGCGTTCCTGGGAAAAAGAAACCGGCACCTGCTTCAGCTCGTTTCTATCAAATAATGGAATTAGTTGTGTTAAATGTTCTTTTTGCCCTTTGCTGGCAAAATTTTGAAAATAATGTACAAGGTCTGGTTTGCCGGACTTTAAATCTGCCAGCAGTTCCTTATCGATGGATTTGCCCTTTTCAACATGAACTGATAATTCGCCTGCGGAAAATGTAATATTCACACCCTGGCTATTTGCCTTCTCTAGCAACTTCAATATTTTCCCAAGACTAAAAGCAGACATATTTTTATTTTTTTACCGGGTAAAATAAAACAGTAATTTATAATTTAATCGTGTCATAATCTTCAAATTCAGCTTGAAAATTATTTTGATTTACTTTAATATAATTCGCTAATTCTTCTACCGTTGGCAGCTCAAAGAAAGCTCCAATGGCAAGTTCTACTTTAAATTCCCGGCGCACTGCCGATATAAGGCGCATCACCAGTAAGGAATGACCACCCAGTTCAAAGAAATTATCAGCTATGCCAACTCGCTCTACCTGCAAAATTTCTTTCCACATTTCAGCTAAACGGATTTCCAGGTCTGTGCGTGGTGCCATGTATTGATTGCTAAGCATTTCCGTGGCATCTGGTTCGGGCAAGCTTTTTTTATCAATTTTACCATTGATATTTAATGGTATGCTTTGGAGTGAAACCCATACCCCCGGGATCATATAATCCGGCAACTTGCTTCGTAGATACACCGCCATGGCGTCTTTGCTGAAAGACTCGTTTGGAACGATATAACTTACCAAGCGCTTATTGCCATTGCCATCATCTTTTGGCAACACCACAGCCTGGTCAACGAGTTCACTTTGTTGTAACACAGTTTCTATTTCCCCGATTTCAATACGGAAACCCCGGATCTTTACCTGGTCATCGATGCGGCCAAGATATTCAACATTTCCATCAGGCAGCCACCTTGCCTGGTCGCCGGTTTTATACATCTTAGCACCCGGCCTGCTACTAAAAGGATCGGTAATAAATTTCTGATCGGTAAGGTCAGGCATATTGAGGTAACCACGGGCCAGTCCTTCTCCGGCAATATGCAGTTCACCGGCAACTCCCATAGGAACAACATTCATAAACGGATCAACAATATAAAGTTGTGTATTTGAAAACGGTTTACCTATCGGAATATTGTTATACGGTTGTTGAAGATCTACCTTATAGATACATTTTCCTATTGTTGCTTCAGTGGGGCCGTAATGATTGAATACATCGCCGGGATAATTTGCTTTTATTAACCGGTCCAAAACACTTACTGTAAATCCTTCCCCGCCAAATATCATTATTTTTTTGCCCAGTACATTATTTCCGCCATCCGCATATGTTAGCCAGAGTGAAGGCACAATTTTAATACAATCTATTTCATGCTGATTGATATATGCAGCTAATTCGTGGCCGTTTGTAAGTAAACGGTTAGAAATAACATGCAATGAGGCCCCCAGTAAAAATGCCGAATGTAACATGGAATGACCGGCATCAAACACAAGTGGAGCAAAGAGTGCAAAGGAATTACAACGTTTTAAACCGGCACTTTTTATTACACCATAACAATGGTCTATCAATGCACTGTGTTCTATCATAACCCCTTTGGGCCTGCCGGTAGAACCGGATGTATATATTACGTAAGCAAGGTGATGAGGCGCAATAATATTTGATAAATTATGAACCGGCTGATCGTTGATATCTGCCCAGGTTTCTTCTAATACTACCAAATCAAGGTTTTCAAAATTACCTGCTCTGTTTTTACTATGTGGGGTGCAAATAACAACACTTGCTTTGGTATCTTCCAGCATGTACCTAACCCTGTCTTCAGGATATTCAGGATCTATTGGAATATAGGCGCCGCCGGCTTTCAAAATACCCAACAAAGCAACCATCATTTCAAGGGAACGTTCCATAAATACAGGAACCAGGGTTTCTGCCTTTACTCCTTTGCTTCGCAGGCAATGCGCAAGCTGGTTGGCACGTTCGTTAAACTGTTTGTAAGTGAGTTGTTCGTTTTCAAATGCTACGGCAATGTTACCCGGATTTTTTTCTGCCTGTTCCTGTATGAGATCAACCATACTTTTATCTTTCGGATAATCTACCTGCGAATCATTGAAATTCACTTTCAGTACTGATTCTTTAGCCGGTGTAAGCAAACGAATATTATTGAAGGTGTTTACTTCTTCGTTCACCAATTGCCATAGCACATGTTCGAAATGATCTTTTATTTCCTGCAGATAATCACCTGGTAATAAACTGCTGTTGTACCTAAAGCGAATATTGATTTCTTCCCTGCTGGAAATAGTGAGGGTTATCGGGTAATTGGTTTGCTCATGGGTAACCAGATTTTCCAGCCCCAGGCTCCATTTTCTTGCACCAGTTATTTTACTAAGCGGATAATTTTCAAATACCAGGATGCTGTCAAAAAGATCACCTTTTACTCCACTCCATGCCTGTGCCGCATGTAAAGGCGTGTATTGATACTGCCGGGACGATACCTGCTCACTTTGTAATCTTTGCAGCCATTCAACAACAGGCTCTTGCTCTTGTAAAGTAGAATGCAGGGGTAACGTATTAATGTATAAGCCTACCCTTTTTTCTACACCGGGCAGGTCATCAGGCCGACCGGATACGATAGCTCCAAAAACAATACTGTTACTTCCTGTATAACGATGTAACAGGCAACTCCATATGCCCTGCATCAACGTGTTAATAGTAAGACGATGTTTTTGAACATAGTTTTGAATACGGGTTGTCCGTTGCGGTTCAATATGTATAGAAGTTGATTTATAAACTCCCACACCTTTATTCCTTTCTGCGGATGATGTTACAAAAGGCAGTAATGTGCTATGCTCAAGGCCTTGCAAATAATGGCGCCAGTACCGTTCTTCGTCTTCCTTATTCCCGTGTTCAATGTAACGTATGTAATCCTCGTAACGGTCTTCCTCAAATGCCTGCACTTCATTTCCTCCAACCAGTAATTCATAGGTAATTAAAAATTCCTCCATTAATACAGGCAAGGACCATCCATCAAATAAAATATGATGGAAGCACCAGACCATTGTATATCGGTTATCGCTTACCCGTATCAATCCTACACGCATTAATGGAGCTGCCTTAAAATCAAACCCTTTTATGCGGTCAGCTTCTTTGTATAATTCAATCGCTGCAGCCTGGGCTGATTCACTCAAACTCCGGTAATCCAATACTTCTACTGGTAATTTAACCCGTTTATAAACGCATTGAACCGGTATACTGAAAGCGTCAAAATAAAAGGCACTACGTAAAATGCTGTGATGCTTCATTACCTGGTCCCAGCTTTTGCCAAAAAAAGACAGGTTTAGCCCTGAAAGATCACAACTAAACTGTTCCATATAGGCGCCGCCCTCGTCATACAAACCGTGAAAAAGCATACCTGACTGCAATCCACTTAACCGGTACAAACCCTCTATCGATTCTCTTCGGGTACTTTCCTGGTAAGTTTCATCCAGGAATAAATTAAGCTCACTGTTAGTAACCTCTTCTCCAAGACCGTAGTCAGATGGTGTGAACACAGGGTTATCCTGGGCTATACAATGGTCAATAATATTGGTTATGTTAACGAGGAACTGCTCTGTTAAATTAAAAATAGTTTCGGAGTGAAAGTGAAGGCTGCTATAACTCCAGTTAAATACCAGCTCCCCTTTTGTTACCATTGCATTCACGGCCATTAATTCATGTACCAGGTGTTCCCCGGAAGCATAGGCTCCTTTTGATTCGGAGGCAGCGCTCAGCCATTTGGCACTTGTAGCCGTATTGTCTAACTGGCCTAAATAATTGAACACAATATCCCAGTGTTTTTGACTTGCAAATTTTTCTTCCTTTGCAAGATATTTAAGCACACCAAAGCCTAATCCTTTATCGGGCACCTGGCGCAATTGCTCTTTAATTTCTTTAATTACAGTTGATATTTCGCTTTCGGGATTTAACTTAAATAATACCGGGAACATGCTGGTGAACCAACCTATGGTTCGGCTGGTATCTATACCTTCAGCTATATCCTCCCTGCCATGCCCTTCCAGGCCAATCACTACTTTTTCTGTACCTGCCCACTCACACAATGTTTTTGCAAGTGCCGCCATTAAAATATCATTGATGCCAGTGTGATAAACTTTGGGTACTTCCTGTATCAATGCCTTTGTAGCACCGGTGTTAAGACGGATTACCTGCTCTTTCATATCCATCAGCCTTACTCCGTCTGTATACGTTTTATCAACCGGTAACGGCTCATAATTGTCTACTGCCTGCTCCCAGTATCGCAGCTGAGATTTTAGGCGTTTGCCCTTCCCATAATTCTCAAGTGCTTCAAACCATTGGCGGTAGGAACTGATTTTAGGTCCAAGATCGGCTGGCACATCGGTTTTAAGGCCAGTCAGCAACAATTCAAGATCTTCCAGTATGACTCTCCAGGAAATACCATCCACTGCCAGGTGATGTATAACGATCAGTAAACGGTTATGTGCTTCGGTGGCAGGTGTTGTGAAAAAAGCCGTTCGTACCAATTCGCCTTTTTCAATATCAAGGCTGCGTTGATGTATTTCCGCCCTTTCAGTAATAAAAGTTCCAATACCTTCAGGAGGCAGGTCCTGAAGATTTTCCTCCACCAAGATGCTTTTGCTGGCACCATATTCCTGTTGCCATCCATCTTCATTTTTTCGATAAATAAAACGCAAAGCATCATGATGGGCAGTTAACTTTTCAAGAGCTGTTTGCAGTTGCCCGCCTGTTATTGATTTATCAATGTTTAGTAAAACAGATTGATTGAAATGCGAAATGCCGGTTTCTTTTCCATCAAAGTACCATTGCTGAATTGGCAGCAGTCCTGCGGGGCCCGTCAATAATACCTGCTCACCCAACGCCCTGGAAGCACTACCGGCTTTTTGATCTGCCATAGCAGAAAGACGTGCAATGGTTTGATTCGCAAATACGTCAGCTACCAGGAAATCATACCCGGCACGCCTTGCCCTGCTAACTATCTGTATAATGATGATAGAATCTCCACCCAATTCAAAAAAGTTATCGTGTATACCTACCTGTTCTACATCCAGCAGGTCCTGCCAGATTTCTGCCAATGCAGTTTCAAAATCATTGCGTGGGGCAACATAACCGCTTGTTATCGCTCCGGAAGCTTCCGAATCGGGCAGCGATTTTTTGTCAATTTTGCCGTTAGATGTCAGTGGCATTGATTCCATTTCCACCCATTGCACCGGAACCATGTATTCAGGTAAAAGTTCTTTTAAATAATCTTGTATTGCTTCCTTTTCAAACGCATCAGTTGGTACTATATAGGCGATCAGGCGTTTGGTTCCTTCTTTATTATCTTTTGCCAATACTACTGCCTGGCTTACAAATTCGCAGTGTTGCAATACGCTTTCTATTTCGCCCAACTCTACCCGGTATCCACGTATTTTAACCTGTTCATCTTTTCTTCCCAGGTATTGAATATTTCCATCTGGCAACCAGCGTGCAAGGTCACCGGTTTTATATATTTTAGATCCTGGTTCATTGTTGAATGGATTCTTTACAAATTTTTCTGCAGATAGTTCCGGCAGGTTGAGGTAACCACGTGCAAGCCCATCACCGCCGATGCATAATTCGCCGGTGGCACCGATTGGAACCAGTTCATTATAAATACCAAGTATATGCATTTGCACATTGTCAATTGGTTTACCAATTGAAATGCCATTACTTAATTTTTCATCGTCGCCAATGGTTTGGAAACCAAAAACACTGCATCCTACAGTTGCTTCGGTTGGCCCGTACTCATTGATGATTTCGACATTTAATCCATTTTCAGACAGATAACTAAACTGGCCGGTCAATAACGCTTCGCCGCCGAGCACCAGGCGCTTAGTAAGCAATATTCCGTTTTCAGTTTCTATCTGTGGCTGCATCAGCGCAAGATGCCCGGGAGTAATTTTTATAAAATCGTACGGCGCATATTTATGCAGGTTGGTATCGTCAAAAACATTTACAGATACCTTTGATCCAATTACTACAGACTTACCTGCAAGTAAAGGCATAAATATGGCTGTTACTGACGCGTCAAAAGTGTAGGATAAGTGAATAAAGCTTCCGGCATTTCCGGCTTCGTTTGTAAGGTAATTTGTTTTATCGTTGAGTAAATAACTTAACAAATTCCTGTGCTCTATCAACACCCCTTTTGGTTTACCGGTGGAACCTGAAGTGTAGATTATGTAAGCAAGTTGCTCAGGCTGAATGGCTGTTAACAGATTACCGGCAGGTTGCATACTGATCAATGGCCAGTCGCCATCAATATAAATCACATCAAGACTGTCTTCATCCGGTAACTTCGATGCACTTTCGTTATTGCTTAATACGATGGAGGCTTTAGTATCTTCCAGCATGTAACTGATCCTGTCCAACGGATATTCAGGATCTATTGGAACATAAGTAGCACCAGCCTTTAAAATTGCCAGGATACCAACCAGCATATCTAAGGAACGACCGACACAGATAGGTACCAGCTTTTCGCTTTTTACACCTTTTGCTCTTAAAAAGGCTGCCAGTTGATTTACCCTTTCATTGAGCTGATTAAAGCTTAATTGCTCTTCCTCAAATACAACTGCAAGTGCCGAAGGGTTCTTTAAAACCTGTGACTCAAACAGCTCGATTACACCTGGGGCTATTGTATTAGATTTTACGCTTGTATCATTGAACTGCACCAGTAATTGCTTTTCTTCCAAAGCGCTAAGCATTTTCAATTCCCCTATTTTTTGTTCAGGGGCTGCAGCAATCGATCGCAATAATTCAACGAAATGGGCCATCATGCGCTGTATGGTTTGTTCCGTGTACAGATCGGTGCAATATTCTACGGCTGCATGTAAACCCTCCTTAGTCTCTGTTATATTACATATGATGTCCAGCTGTGAAGTGGTATGCTGGTGCTTTTCTATGGATAGGTGCAAATCTTTCAATCGAAGTTCCGGAACTTCTGGGGTATTATGCAGCGAAAATAACACCTGGAATAATGGATTGCGGCTAAGATCTCTTTCTTTTACAACCGCTTCCACTATCTTTTCAAAAGGCACGTCCTGGTTGCCGTAAGCTTCTAATGTAGTGATTTTTACCTGGTTTAATAAACTGGTAAATGAAGGATTGTTGGACAAATCACTGCGTAATGCCAGCGTATTAATAAAAAATCCAATGAGGGATTCCAATTCCTGCTGTGTACGATTTGCTATTGGTGTACCAACACAAATATCCGGCTGACCACTGTAGCGATGAAGCAATATTTTGTAAGCTGTCAGCAATGTCATAAACAGTGTGCTGCCTTGTTGCTGACTGAGTGTTGACAATTTTTCAGTTAAATCCTTATCAACGCTGAAAACTATGTTGGCTCCACGACTACTTTGCACGGCTGGCCTTGAATAATCCGCAGGCAATTGAAGCGTGGCTACGCCATCTAATTTATTTTTCCAGTAATCCAGTTTTTTACTCAACACAGCTCCCCGCAAATAATTACGTTGCCAAATGGCATAATCGGCATACTGGATATTCAATGAAGGTAACACTACCGGCCGACCTTCTTCATAGGCAGCATACAATTCCATCAATTCTTTTACTATGATTGATATAGACCATCCATCAGCAACAATATGATGCATAGTTACTACCATTATATGATCTGCTTCCCCCAAAGCGATAAGATGAGCACGAAGCATATAATCGTGCGAAAGGTTAAATGGCAATTTTATCAATTGCTCAATATATTGCTGTAGTTCTGGTGTGCTCTCATTGAAAATTAACTCATCAACAATATTCAACTGCCACATGTCCTTTTCTTTTACACATTGGTACCCTACACCATGATCTTCCAGGAACACTGTTCGCAAAACTTCATGCCGATTAACGATCTGCTGTAAAGTATTGAACAAGGCATCCTTATTCAAGCGGCCTTTTAACCTGATGATTGCTGGCACGTGGTACTGGAGTGTACCTTCCATACTATCAATAAACCATAAACGCTCCTGGCTAAAGGAAAGTGGTATACGGTCTGGCCGTTGTTGTACCTGTATTGAAGGCTGCACAATAGTCTTTGTTTGGCCTGCCAACTGTAGCGATAATCCTGCAATGGTAGGATGAACAAACAGTTCCTTTATTGGAAGTTCTACTTCCATTTCTTTGCGTATAGCGGAAACAATACGTGTTGCAAGCAATGAATGACCCCCTAACTCAAAGAAGTTATCATGTACACCTATTTTTTCTACACCTAAAAGCCGGCTCCAGATAGCTGCGAGCTGCTGCTCGGTTTTACTGGCTGGTGCTACAAATTCATTTCCAATCAGCTCACCGGCATCGGGATTTGGCAGAGCTTTTTTATCTATTTTTCCATTACGCGTTACCGGGAGGCTTTCCAATTGTACCCATAAAGCTGGTACCATATAGTCCGGTAGTTTTGATTTTGCAAAAGCGATGACCGCTTCTTTATCAAATGTACCTTCTGCTACGATATAGCTTACTAACCGCTTATTGCCATTGTTATCTTCTTTTGCCAGCACAACTGCCTGGCGGATGAATGCACATTCCTGCAGGCAACTTTCTATTTCGCCCAACTCAATGCGGAAGCCCCTGATCTTTACCTGGTCATCAATTCTTCCGAGGTATTCTATATTCCCATCGGATAACCAGCGGGCAAGGTCTCCTGTTTTGTATAATCTTGCAGCAGGGTCAGTACTGAATATATCCGGCATAAATTTTTCAGCTGTCTGTTGCGGTTGATGCAGGTATCCCTGTGCTACCTGCACACCACCAATATATAATTCGCCTGATACGCCAATTGGCACCAGTTGTTTATTGTTACCAAGAATATAAAGGCGGGTGTTATCAATCGGTTTGCCAATGGGTGGAAGCGATGGAAGCGGTGCGTTTTTATTGACCGTATAACTGCTAACCACATGCGCTTCGGTTGGCCCGTATTGGTTGATGATGTTACCGATATTTTTCTTTAACAGCAATTGTATATCATCTGTTAGTTTCAATTGTTCTCCAGCCACAATTACTTCTTCCAGGTAGAAAGAATCATACCCAAGCGCTACAATATTATCAGCAAGATTTTTTAAGACAATATAGGGTACAAAAAGATGGGTGATGTTATAAATCACCAGGTCTTTCAACAATTCCGGAACATCTTTTCTGCGCTCTGCATTGATCAGGTATAAAGTACTGCCAAAACAAAGGGTGGAAAATATTTCCTGGAAACTTACATCAAAATTGAGACTTGCAAACTGTAGTACACGCCGGTGCTTATTGGTAAATTGTTTTTCCTGCCAGCTTAATAAATTCACTAAAGCTCCACCTGGCATTTTTACGCCTTTGGGTTTTCCGGTTGAGCCTGAAGTATAAAGCATGTAAGCCAGTTGTTGAGGCTGGTAATTACTTGGTAAATTTTCCTTTGATTGCCTTTCAAGTTCGGCCCAATTACTATCAAGTTGAAGAACTGTAACAGCATCGCTTTGCTGAATATTTTTACTGCATTCCTTACTACTAATGATCACTGCTGCGTTGATGTCAGCGATCATGTATTGCACTCTTTCCTGTGGGTAATCAGGATCAACCGGCACATAAGCTCCTCCTGCTTTTAATATCGCTACAACACCTACTATCATTTCCATGCTCCGTTCAATACAAACAGGCACCAGTGTGTCCTGTTTTATACCAAGGCCTTTTAAATAATGCGCCAATTGGTTGGAACGTTCGTTGAGTTGCTGATAAGTAAATTGACTGCCTTCAAACTCAACAGCAATGCGCTGCGGTGTCTTTAATACCTGCTCTTCGAAAAGATCTATGATGCTTTTCTCAACTGGGTAATCAACAATTGTATTATTAAAACCATTCGTCAATAGTTCTTTTTCAGGCTTTGTCAGCAGTTCAATATCGCTAACCCTCCCTTCCCCTTTTTCAATCAGTTGAAGTAAAACATGCTCAAAATGATTGCGAATCTCTCCGACATGATTTTCATTCAACAATTGTTTATTATAGTTGAAATCTATAATTATTTGTTCACTACCATTAATGATAAGACATAGCGGATAGTTTGTCTGTTCTTGTACGTGGGCATTCTCCACTTTTAAATTCCATTCTTTTGATGCCAATATCTTGCTTACAGGGTAATTTTCAAATACGAGTAAACTGTCAAACATATCCCCCTTAAGACCGGCCCATTCCTGAATTTCACTTAAAGTGGAATACTGATACTGACGGGAAGCAACCTGATCACGCTGGATATCCTGAAACCATGCTGCGATAGTTTGCTCTTCCTTTAAGTTGGAGAATAACGGGAGGGCATTGATAAACATACCAATGCGTTGCTCCACGTTTGGAAGATCATCTGGCCTGCCCGATACAATTACACCATACACAATATCGTTGCTGGCAGTATAGCAGTGTAGCAGGTACGACCATACGCCTTGCATCAGGGTATTCATTGTGAGGCGATGACGCTGTGCATACTGCCCTATTTTTTCTGTTATCTCACTGCTTATTTCAAGTATAACTGAGCCATATTCGCCTAAGCCTTTATTACGTTCCGTGGTGGTGCCAATAAATGGAAGCAAAGTGCTTTGCTCAACATTTTTCAAATAACTCTTCCAGTATGCCTGCTCTTTATCCTTGTCGACTAATTCTATATATCGTATATAATCTTCGTAATGATCTTCTGTTACAGGCGCTAATACTTTACCAGTGGTAAATGACTCATATATATTTAATAACTCACCCATCATGACAGACCTTGACCAGCCGTCAAACAGGATATGGTGAGAGGACCAAAGCATGCGGTAACGATTTTCGTCTAAGCGTAAGAGAGATATACGTAGCAGTGGAGCACGTTCAAAATTGAACCCCATTGTCCTGTCGTCTTCTTCAAATTGTTTTTGGGCGGCTATTTGTTCAACTTCATTTTTACCACGAAAATCTATTACATCTATTGGCAGTTTTATTTCCTTATAAACCACCTGTACTGGGATACTAAATGCATCATGATAAAAAGCACTGCGGAGGATAGTATGTGAATGCAATACCTGGTTCCAGCTCTTTCTTAAAATATCAATATCGGGATTGATAAGGTCGCACCAAAATTGATTCAGGTAGCCTGCACCATCACCGTCGTACAATCCATGAAATAGCATCCCTTGCTGCAAACCACTTAAGTGATACATACGCTCCAGTGATTTACTAACCGGCTTCCCGTTAAATGGCTGATTCAAAAAGCTGTCCAGTTCTGTATAGCTGACTTCCTTACCCAACCCATAATCGGAAGGCGTATATACAACACCGGTATTTTTTTGCTGACTGATGCAATGATGAATCAATAACTCCAGGTGGGATCGGAATTTATCTGCAAGCGTAATGATGGTTGCCTTTTCATATTGTTTATCACTATACGACCAATGAAACACCAACTCACCACCTTGCACCATTCCGTTCAATACCAGCTTTTCGCTTACTACATATTCAGGGCTTCTATCTGCACCGGCAGCTTCTGTTGCCATACCAAGCCATTGGCCTGTATTGAAAACATTATCTGCTTGTCCGAGATAATTGTATATGATATCCCAACCCGGTTTTCCCTGGTAGGCTTCTTCTTTGTTAATATATTTTAATACGCCAAACCCAAGCCCTTTGTCGGGGACCTGCCTTAACTGTTCTTTAATATTTTTTATCAAATCATCTTCACCCTTACCCGTATTTACTTTTAGTAATACAGGATAATGGGTAGTAAACCAACCCACCGTTCTACTGGTATCTACACCGGCCTCAATGCTTTCACGGCCATGCCCTTCCATCCCAATAATTATCTTATCTGTGCCTGCAAATTCAGTAAATGTTTTGGCAAGTGCAGCCATCAATATGTCGTTTATCTCTGTATGATAAACACGTGGTACATCATGGGTTAACAACCTCGTTTGTGCTGCATCAAGCCGCATTGTATGATGCGTGATATCTTTTATTCTTACCGGCTGTGTGTGTGTTTTGTCAACAGGAATTGGCTGGTAATTTTGCAGCACTTTGGTCCAGTAGCTTTTTTGATTCAGTACATTATTACTTTGGCCATATTTTACCAATGCTTCGTACCATTGGCGATAAGAACTTGTTTTATTGCCAAGTTCTGTTGTGCTTCCGTTTTTAAAACCAGTTAACAAAAGCTCCAGGTCTTCTAACAATATCCTCCAGGAAACGCCATCAATGGCAAGGTGATGAACCACAAATAAGAGGCGATTAGCATCTTCCGAAGCGGGTGTTTGCATTAATACTACACGAACCAATTCTCCTTTTTCTATATCGAGGCTTTTTTGATGGCGATCGCTATTATCATTGATGAGGCCACTTAATTGATCCGGCGATGCTGATTGAAGATCTTCAACTACTACCCGGCTCATTTCGGACTGGTGCTCATAAACCTGGTACCAGCTTCCGTCTTTTTTATAATATTTAAACCGCAGGGCATCATGATGAGCAGTCAACTGTTCAATTGCTCTTTTTAATAAAGCTTCGGTAATCCCTTTATCAATCCGAAGTAACATCGTTTGATTGAAATGAGACGGCTCTAATGGATCTTTATCAAAGAACCATTGCTGAATGGGCAATAAGCTGCTTGCTCCCTCCAATAAAAACTGTTCGCCGGATGCAGTTGCAGATGTGTTCGAACGCTGGTCTAACAAAGCCGATAAACGGGCAATGGTTTGATAGGTAAATACGTCTCCCATCTGCAGTTCGTAACCGGCACGACGGGCACGGCTTACTAATTGAATGGTAATAATTGAATCGCCACCTAATTCGAAAAAGTTATCGTGAATACCCACCGTTTCAATGTCGAGTAATTCCTGCCATATTTCCGCCAATGCTGTTTCAGCATCTGTACGTGGCGCTGAATAGGCACTGGATTGTGCATCTGAAAGTTCAGGGTCTGGTAAAGATTTACGATCTATTTTACCATTGGCTGTTAATGGCAAACTTTCGAGTTCCATCAACATTGCCGGTATCATGTAATCCGGCAATTTTTCTTTCATGTACGCAAGTACACCATCCTTATCATAAGTTCCGCCAGGTACGATATAACCTACCAGTTTTTTATTTCCTTGTTTGTCTTCCTTTGCAAGCACCACAGCTTCGCTAACCAACGGACTCTGTAATAACACTCTTTCAATTTCACCCAGTTCAATCCGATATCCCCTGATTTTAACCTGGTCGTCTACACGGCCAATGAATTCAATATTACCGTCTGCCAGCCACCTTACCATATCACCGGTCCCATACATTTTTGAACCCGGTTGAGTAGCAAATGGATCAGTTATAAATTTTTCATTTGTAAGTTCCGAATTGTTATAATATCCTCTTGCCACGCCATCACCTGCAATATATAATTGTCCGGGTACACCAATAGGACATTCTTGCATATCCTTTGATAATATATAAACCTGCGTATTGGAAAAAGGCTTTCCGATTGGGATGGTTCTGGCATAAGTTTTCGTTGCATCAACCACATGAAGCAATTTACCGATGGTAGTTTCAGTTGGACCGTAGTGGTTAACAACCTTACATGCAGGATGAGACGCAGCAATATTTTCAACCACTTCGGATCTAAGCGCTTCCCCGCCAAACACCAATAATTTTGCAGGTACCAATAACTCATCTCCCATGCACAAAGCTTTCCAATGTGAGGGAACAATTTTTAAACAATCTATTTTATTTGTTGCAAAATATTCATGCAGCATTTCAACGTTAGTAGCAGCATCTTTTGAAAAAATATGTAGCGCTCCACCTGATAAAAGGGAAGCATAAATAACTGTATTACCAAGGTCGGTAGCGATGGTTGACACCAATGCAAATGATTTGCAATGATTGACCTGCACTTTATTGTTCAATCCAACAACATAGTCAACAAGATTTCTATGTTCTATGATTACACCTTTTGGTTTGCCTGTGGAACCGGAAGTATAAATTACATACGCGGCATTGGAAGGCGCAAGGTTTGTTGCAATATTTTGTGTTGGTTGAAGCTGTATTTCAATGCCATCGATTTCAATAACCTCCACATCAATTTGTGCTGTAAGTTTTTCTTTGCTTTCGGCATTGCATAGCAGTATGGGTGAGCCGCTATCTTCCAGCATATAACTAATTCGCTCAGCAGGAAATTCTGTATCAATTGGAACATAAGCTGCTCCTGCTTTGAGTATACCCATTATGCCCACCATCATATCTAATCCACGTTCCATAAAAATGGGTACCAAGGTTTCTTCTTTTACACCACGACTGCGCAGGTAATTGGCCAGTTGATTGGCCCGCTCATTTAATGCCTTGTATGAAAGCTGATTGCCTTCAAATACCAGCGCCGTGGCTGCGGGATTTTTGATTACCTGTTCTTCAAATAAATCAACAACAGTTTTATCTTTTGGATAAGCTACAATGCTGACGTTAAATGCTTCGAGTTGAAGTTGTTCCGCCTGCGTAAGCATGGGTAACAGGCCAACCTTTTGATGAGTATCAGTTACAACTGCGCTTAACAGCTCTTCGAAATGAGCCGACATTTTTTGGATAGTATCAGCATTAAATAAGTCGGTATTGTACTCCACAGAAACCTGCAAACCATTGGCAGTTTCAGCAATAAAAAAAGTAAGATCATATTTAGAAGTATTGTGCAAAAATGCTTCCGCAGATGTTTCAACACCTTTTAATTTCAGTTGTGTAACATCGGGTGTATTGGGCATAACCAACATTACCTGGAACAGCGGGCTGGTGCTGGTATCCCTTTCCGTGTCCACCACTTCTACAATTTTTTCAAATGGTATGTCCTGGTGTTCGTAAGCTGCCAGTGTTGTTAATTTTACCTGGTCCAGCAATTCAAGAAAGGAAGTATCACTTATAACTTCTGTGCGTAGGGCAAGTGTGTTTACAAAAAAACCTATCAACCCTTCCACTTCGCGGCGGTTTCGATTTGCAATAGAAGTACCCACACAAATATCCTGCTGTCCGCTATATCGATGCAGCATTACTTTAAATGTAGCAAGTAACACCATAAACAGGGTAGCTCCCTGTTCCTGCGTAAATTCAGTTAACTGGTCAGATAAATCCTTGCCAATAATGAAATCAACGGCTCCCCCATTGGTTGTTCTGTTTACGGGCTTTGCGAAATCTACAGGTAGCTGTAGTGGCGCAACACCGTCCAGTTTTCTTTTCCAATATTCAAGATTTTTTTCGAGTTTAATTTTTTGTCCATCCTGCTTTTGCCATAGTGTATAGTCTGCATATTGCATTTCGAGCGGTGGCAATTGGACGCCTCTGCCTTCTTCAAAGGAATTATACAATTCCATAAACTCTTTTACAAGAATAGCCAGTGACCAGGCATCTGAAGCAATATGATGCAAGGTTACCACCAACACATGATCATTATCTGTAAGTGAAATCAGGTCTGCCCGGAGCATTGCATCTTTTGAAAGATCAAAAGGCACCCGTATTAGTTGTTGAATAAACTTTCTTAACTCATCTGGATTTTCAGTGTAGTTTGAGCCGTCAATAACAGACAGTTGCCAGTTTTGGTGGTTATTAATTCGCTGAAACGCTCTTCCATCTTTTTCCTCAATTACTGTCCTGAGTACCTCATGACGTGCTACAATTTGTTGTAACGCATGTGTCATTGCGGCCCGGTTTAGCGCACCTTTAAACTTGAGTACCGCCGGTACGTGATAAGGAATACTTCCATCTACCCGATCTATAAACCACAATCTTTCCTGGCCAAAAGATAAAGGAATATTTTCAGGTCTTGGCGTTATTTCAATTGGAGTATGATTACTATGCCCGTTTTGTTTTGTTTGGATGAATTCAGAAAACTGGGTGATGGTAGGATGGACAAAAATATCTGTAAGTTCAACATGAATATTGAAATGCCTCGCAATTTTAGAGGCCAGTTGAATAGCTTTTATGCTATTGCCTCCAATTATAAAAAAGTCGTTGTTTATTCCAAAATTTTCCTGAGTTAGAATATTTTTCCAAATATCAAAAAGCGCCACTTCTACCTCGCTTACAGGTGCAACAATATCTACCAGTTTAGTTTGTGACTTCCCCCTGACCCCCATTAACCCAATAAGATCTTTCCCGGTCTTGCCAACCAGCGTTTTGTTAATTTGCTTATTCTTCATAATTTATTACGAGATAGTTTGTCCAATTTTTTTC
Organism: Ferruginibacter sp.; assembly: GCA_040002495.1. Taxonomy (GTDB): domain Bacteria; phylum Bacteroidota; class Bacteroidia; order Chitinophagales; family Chitinophagaceae; genus Ferruginibacter. Next base: position 6,246 of record JBDUEK010000022.1, on the reverse strand, counting down.
AGGCTTTGTCTAAAAGCAAATGACTGACTTCCCGTTTCCCATGCCGTACGTTCAAGGAATTCCTGGAATGGCTTATTTTTGGGAGTGGGTTCAAACAGCATCGTTAGATAGCTCAGCTCTCTTTTATTGCAATGTTTTTGTAGGGCTTCCAATATTACATCCTCCACATTTCTCCCCAGCACTCTGCAGCTTAGCAGGAAGGTTTCAACTACCATTGTGTCTTTTTCTTCTTTTGCCATTACCAGGCCCACAATACCATACTCTCCAAAACGATCATTAACCTCAATAATCCAGCTAACTGTATTTTTTTCATTCATTACAGTTGCCAGATCATCGGCCGTTTTACGAATACCATTCAAATTAAATTGGTTAGTACGCAGCGTTAATTGCACGGCCCGTTCCATATTGTCGCTATTTAACGGCAATATGTGAACTTCTATTTTCAATGAAGTTAAAAAATCTGTAACTGACTCAAATTTCACTGCTTCATCTTTCCGTTGCTTCTCAGTTTTGTATAGTTGGTTTCTTTTAGCATCCTCCGCAGTAATACTAAAATAATCAAATGCCCAAATGTGGTCAAGAAAACCCTTATAACTTTCTGCATCAACAGGCAACACAATTGACAGTACTTCTGGTGCCGTGGCATTCATTTGCTCAATTTCAAACTCATTATCATCTAAAAAGATAAAACTATTGATACCCAGGTTCAACTCTTTTGATAACGATAAAAGATTATCCGATTTTGGTTCCCAATTGATGCGATGGGCAGCAATGTGCTCACGTTTAAGTTTCATACCGGGGTGCTTTTCGAAAACCTCCCATACATCCGCTTCATTGTTCTTACTAGATAGAACGATCAGAAAGCCTTCGTGGTATTTTTGAATAAAAAAATTCTGGAGGTCGCTAAAGTTTTCGTCAATTGTTACGCCGGTAGCTCCCAATTCGCCGCACACGCCTTTCCACAAAGTGTTATCGCAATCCAATGCCAGCACCTTATAATTTGGCCCCACAAAAGCATTCACTTTTCGGGCAAGATAGGTTCCGATAGCGGCGTAATATTCCTGGGTAAAAGGCATGTGCCCCAGTTTATCTGAGATAGCATCAAAAATTTCCTCTACTTCATATAAGCTGGCAATTTCTGTTAGATTCAACAGGTGAAAAGCAGGCAGTTTTTTAACCAGTAATTGTAATTTTTCATTTAACTGGCTGATGTGAGCAATTGTTTCCTTAGAAAATGCCACAGTATTTAATACGGGAACTATCCCAACTAAAAAGGGCACAACAGTATTTTTACCGGCTTGTTCAATGGCAAGGGAAAGTTCATTGTGGATATTGTCCAGGTATTCAATTTCTGTTAAACCAGCATTATTTTTTTCCCTCAACCAATCATCTAACCGAATAAATAATACATTGATACCGGTTTTGCTATGCAGCAGGCTTTGCGGATTTAGCAATTGCTGGAAAACCTGGTTATAGGGCGCCATAGACACGGCAATATTCAAATCAACTTCATTACTCCAATACTCGATGTATTCCTGAACCGGATCGAGTACAAAAGATGCACAAATATTTAAAGGAAGATTGGTTACTACCTCTGATTCATTATTTTCCTGCGCAATATCTGTCCAGGTTCCATAATCTGCCAGCTTTTTTTCAGAATTGGTGGTAACTAAATTCAATAATGCTATGAACTCAGTGAGGAATTGCTGCATCGTTTCTTTCGAGAATAATTTGGTGTTATAACTCAGAAACAAATCCAGTTTATCTGCAGCGGGTTCAACATCTAATTTAAAATCGAGTACAGATTGAAACAATTCATCCTGCAAAGATTGGGTAGGTTTTATACTTATACCAGCCGCTTCGGATGTTTGATTATCCCTATCTTCTTTGCCTTGCAAATCATTTTCGAGATGAAAATTAAGCATAGTATCAAAGAATGGATTGCGTGAAACATCTCTTTTCTTCAGCGAATGTTCAACCATCAAGTCAAACGGATAATCCTGGTTATTATATGCCTGGGAAAGTGCTTCATTACTTTCGGCGAGGTATTCTTTTAATATTGATTCTTTGTCTGCCGAAAATTTTATTGGTAGAAAATTAATGAATACTCCAATAAGATTTTCCAGGTCGAAATGACTGCGGCCCGAACTTAACGACCCAATAACTACCTCTTGCTGGCGGCTATAGCGGGCTACTATAAGGGCATATAAGGCCAGGAATAAATTGTTTAAAGACATGTTGTTTTCAATCGCCAACTTCTTTAAACCGGTTACCAGTTCTTTTGGCAAACTTTCCTGCAGCATGGCACCAAAAAACGAAAGCACTTTCGGCCTTTCAAAATCTAGCGGAAAATTTAATACCGGAACATCATCTTTATACAAGTCATTCCAGTATTTACCCTGGGCTTCAAATGATGCCGAATGCCAGGCTGCATAATCCTTATATTGGATAGGCAAAGGCTGCAGGTCTGCACCAATACCTATTGTGTACAGGTTGTAATATTGCAGGAATTCACGGATAAAGATTTGTTTCGACCATCCGTCGCTGATGATGTGATGGATATTAAAAGCCAGTATATATTTTTCCGGTGCTAATGTAAAAATGGTTGCCTTTAACAATGGCCCTTTAGAAAGGTCAAAGGCGACTTTGGCATCCGCTTCAAGCCATTTTTTTATATAACTTTCAGCATCCTTATTATCAGATATATCAATTGTATTTACTGCAAAACCTGCCTCTTTTGTAGTTAGTATTTTTTGTTGAGCTTTACCATCCACTTCTACAAAAACCGTCCTTAATATTTCATGCCGCTCTATAACTGAATTGAATGCATTTTCGAATGCTGTTAATTGCAAATTACCTTCAATGGAAAATGCACTTGAAACATTGTATGCTTCGGAACCATCTTTAAAATGGCTTAATATCCAAAATCTTTCCTGAGCATGTGACAGGTCATAATATTGTTTTACAGCTAAGTTTTTGATAGGTTCAAATTGCGATTTCTTTTGCAATAACAATATACCTGCAAGCTGTGCAACAGTAGGATTTGAAAAAATTGAACTGACTTCAACTTTGATATTAAGTAATTTATGCAGTCTTGTAGTTAGCTGAATGGCATTCAGGCTATGTCCGCCCGACTCGAAAAAATTATCATGAATCCCAACCTTGTCAAGTTTTAAAATATCTTTCCAAATTTCTGCAAGCTGAACTTCCATTTCATTTCCGGGAGCTACAAACTCGGTGTTTATTAATTCACTTACTTCCGCAGCAGGCAATAGCTTTTTATTGACTTTACCATTGCTTGTAAGTGGAATTGTATCCAACACAACCCACAAAGCCGGAATCATGTATTCAGGCAATTTTGACCGTAAAAATGATTGTGTCTTTTCTTTATCGAATGTTGATTTCGGTACTACATAACCTACCAATGCTTTATTTCCATTTTTGTCTTCAGGCGCCATTACAACAGCCTGTTTAATGCCTTCATAGTTCTGCAGTACGTTTTCAATTTCTCCCAGTTCAATCCTGTACCCTCTCATCTTCACCTGTTCGTCCATCCTTCCGAGGTATACCATATTGCCATCCGTTAACCATCTTCCCAGGTCGCCGGTACGATACATTTTTTCACTGCTATTTTTTGTAAAAGGATTGGCCACAAATTTCTCCGCAGTTAACTCCGGACGATTTAAATATTCCCTGGCCAAACAATTTCCACCAATGCAGATTTCACCTGCAACTCCCACCGGACAAAGTGCATTGTTTTTATCCAGTATGTAAACCAGTATGTTTGAAATGGCCTTTCCAATTGGTAATGCATTTAGCTGGCCAATGTTATTATCACCGGCTTTAAACTCTATGGAAGTAACGGTGGTTTCAGTTGGGCCATATTCATTGAAAAAGTCAATCTTATTTTTCCAATGATTTGCCAGGTCTGCTTTGCATAGATCTCCACCTGCTATTACCCGTCTCAAATAAGTTAAATCGAGCAAGGTAAGATTTTCAAGAAAAGATGGAGTGGCATGCACATGCGTTACCTGCTTTTCGAATAAGTAGTTTTGAAAAGCATCCATGCTTAACTGAAGCCCTTCTTCAAACAAAACCAATCTTGCCCCATTAAAAAATGCAAGAAAAATCTGTTCAACAGATGCATCAAAACAATAATTGGAAAACTGTAATATCCGCTCGCTGTTATCAATATTAAAATAAGCAGTTTGTGCATTTATGAGGTTAACAACAGTCCCATGTTCTATCATTACCCCTTTAGGTTTGCCAGTACTACCAGAGGTATAAATTACATACGCAAGTTGATTTTTATTGATTGATAAACCAGGTGCAGTAGTTGGTTCATTGCTGAATAAAGACAACTCTTCATCCAATGAGATAATATTTAAATTTATTGCTGCAGGTAACTTTGTTCTGCAGGTTTTTGAGCTGATACAAAGCGTAGCTTTTATATCTTCCAACATAAATAAAATTCTGTCCGGAGGATACGCTACATCAATGGGAACATAAGCTGCACCAGCTTTTAAGATGCCTAATATACCCACCATCATTTCCACAGAACGTTCAATACAGATTGGTATCAACATTTCATCTTTTACGCCCAGGCGTTTCAGATAGTTTGCCAACTGATTAGCCTGTTCATCCAACTGCTGATACGTAAATTGTTTATCATGAAACTCCAATGCAATGCTATCGGGATTTTTTGTAACCTGTAATTCAAAAAAATTTATAATATTGTCATTCGGAGAAATGTCTGTCAGTGGGCCATTGAAATTTTCTACCAGTAAAGTTTTTTCCTTTTCCGGAAGAATATTTATTGAATCAAGATTTGTATGAAGGTTTGATGCAAATTGCTCTATGATATAAAGTAAGCGATCAATGAAAAGTTCCATTTCAGGTAAGGTGAAATATTCGTTACCGAAATTTGCATGCAGCCTCAATGGCTGGTCTTTACCATAATCTCTCCAGCTAATTTGTAATGGATCCTTGCCATTATCAGACATCAGACGAACAACTTCCGACTGAATTTTTTCACCAAAATCCAATTCAAAATTTAATGGTTCGTAGTTTACGCTTATTTCATGCAGGTACCCTTTTTCATTTGCACCTTTTAATACGCTGGTAAGGTCGCCGATAGGATAATGCTGGTGCCTGTAATCAATCTTTTGTGCAGATGCACTTTGTTTTATCAGATCTAAAACAGTATTGTTTTTTTGATAACTCCCTTTAAATGGTAATACGCCACTAAACATGCCCACAACCGACTTCAGCTTTTTGGTGGATCGCTTATGAACCGGAATACCAAAAACAAAATCAGCATGATCAGTGATTTTACCGAAGTACACAATTAAAGCGGCAAGCGTTATGTGCTGCAAGCCAGTTTTTGTCGCCAGTTGCAATTCATCCAGTAATTTTCTTTTTGCAGGATTTATATCGACAATATAAGTATTGCTTCCATTACCTGATGCATCTTTATTGGCATATTTTACCGGTAAAATTTCTGCAGGCTTTTCATTAATTTTTCCTTGCCAATAAATAGCATCTGATTTGTAATCGGGGGAGTTAAAATATTCACTGGCATCGGCTGATGCTTCTAAATAGGAAGGGTAGTTAAATTGCAGTCCATCGCCTGCAACCAACGATTTATATTTTTGAGCTAAATATTGTAAGAATACAATAAACCCAAAACCATCTGTTAATAAATGATGCAACCTGCCATAAAACCAATGCTCATCTGCACTGATTTTTATCAATCTAAATTCATATAATGGGGACTCATCCTGCAGCGAAAATGGTTGATTGAATTTATTTTTCATCCATTCAAGCGCAGCAAAGCGAGGATCAACTGCATTGGAAAAATCCAATTCTTCCAATGCAGCCGAATCGCATTCCTTGTTTAGAAAAAATCGTGGTCCATCCGCTTCCAAACAAAATTTCATCCCAAGGGAATCAAATACCGTAGGAATAGTGCGAACTACTTCATGAAAGGTTTTCACATCTAATTCCCCCTTCACCCTTACGTATCCTCCAATATTATAGTGAGGACTTTCAGGATTGATAAGCTGATCCGTGCAGACATCTTGCTGGGCCGGATGTAGGGGTAATAGTTTCTTTTTCATCTAGTTTCACTAAGCGTTAAAAAAATCTTAGTATTACAATACTATTGATCCGCATCAACCATTGAATATCCTTTATCATACAACAGTTCTTTTTCACCAAATAACCTTTCGGCTACAATGCCACGCT
>JBDUEK010000021.1:0-76944 GCA_040002495.1 Ferruginibacter sp. | reverse complement strand
GCTATTTGATTGAACAAGTGAATTGGATTCCTAACTCATCTACAAAATCAAAGTCATTAATCCATCGAACTCTCATGTTGTCACAAACATTTGGTATTTTAATTCTTGTTGAACTTAAAGCAGTAACTTTTTCCTCTTTTGTAACTACTGTAGCATTTTCATTTATTGCATGTGCAATTACCCAAGGGTCAGCCAAGGAACGAGCTTTTGTATTGTCAACCAAATTTTTATGAACTGGGTCGTGAGAATATATTTTTTGAAGACAAATAGTAACTGCCTCAGTGATTTTTCGTATTGGTATCTTACTTGCTTTTAACCATATGGACAAGTCATCTTCTGTTCTTGTTATTTCTTCGTAAACTAATTCAGGGATGAATAGTTTATCTTGCTCACCTAATTCGATGAGGATAGTCCAATAGTCGGGGCAAAACTTTGGATTATAATATTTTCGCCATGCTTGAATTAACACATTGGCATCCAAACAATACTTATTTGCCATTGTGCTCATCTGTAAAGTTGTGCTTCGAGTTTTTGAAATTTATTTATTTGAACATTTAGTAGATTACTTGCCAAAGTTGGTTCGATAGAACCCCCACGAAATGCATCCAAAACTGTTTGTGTAAAAAGCCTGCTGTTTCTATTTAATTGTAACAGAAAATAGTTTGGTCCGCCAGGATTTTCTTTTTCTTTCTGCTTTGCTTTCTTTTCTGCTTCATGTTTTAAATATTCAACGAAGTCTAAGTCAGCCTGCTTTTTTAGTTTTTGGTAAACTGTAATAGAAATTAATCCGAGGTTTAATGCTCTAACAATAAGTGCAAAAGAACTTACGCCAAAAATTTTTGCCGTCTTGAAAACCTCTTTAGAATTTTGATAAATTTGTGTGCCAAAATTTAATATTATGTCTTCGGGCATTAAGGCGTTTGCCGCTACTTCATTACAAAACAATTCTACTGGATGAAATTTTTCTTTGTTTTTGATTTCAGGTTCTACATCGTTGGATATACCCGTTTCTGCAATCCATATATGAGCTAACTCATGAAGAAGTGTAAAAAGTTGCGGAGCATTCCAGTCATCGGAATTTACAAATACAAAAGGAGCATAAGAATCAGAAATTGCAAAACCTTGCAATTCGTCTGAATCAAGCTTGAGTCTGGAATGTATAAAGCTTGTCCTTGATACAAAGATGCCCTTCGTCTCTGAAGCATCTATCCATTCTTTGATCGGACTTTCAGATTTATAGCGAGCCGGGTGGATGTTTAAGGTTTTTAAAATGTCTTGGGCAACCACTTGTGGGTTGTTATTGATTGTATAACGCCCAACGAAAGGCAATTTAATTTCATCATTGTTGGCATAGGCGTCACTTATCCAAGCTTGCTTTTGTTGGATTTCACGAATGATAAAAACTGAAGAAGTCGTCAATTTTTTTGAATCACTTTTTCTGAAATCTTGAAGAGGTTGGAAATCTCTAGGTATTTCTGGAAGAAAGAATAGGGCAAACGGTCGCTTATAAGCTTTTGCCAAAGTCTGGGCTTTTTTTATAGTTGGTTGACTTGTTCCATTTTCCCATTCTTGAAGTTTGTCGACCGTTACAGAAACCTTGGCAGCAGCAGTTTCTTCGGACACTTTTGCCGATTCTCTAGCCCATTTGAGTACATTGGGAGTTATAAAAGCTTTGTCTGCCATTGGGTGTTAAAAATACGACATTATACTTTGAGTTTTGGTTTGCTTTTATCTTCAATTTTAGTATTGTTGCCCTTTAGCATGACCGCCAACTAAAATATTCCACCTGCCAAATCCTTTGCCAGTAAATCACATCCGTATTCTGCTCTTTCCTGCCCATATTCTACAATGTGCCTGCTAATTTCTCAATTCGCTTTTACCAGTTCTGTATTAATTGTCTTGATAGCATTTTGTCTGGCTTGTTCAATTGTTAGCCCAATGCTATCAAGTAGCAAGTTGTAATTATTTACAGACGGCTTCATGATTTAAAGTTATATAATTAAATGCTGCTAAAAAGATTACCACAATTTAATACTGAAAGGTTTGGCAATGTGTTAAATGGTATGTTTATCAAATGACACTGATGTTGAAAATTTTAATTTTTATCGACATCAATAGCTGCTGATGTTGAATGAGTATCCAATAACTTCTTTTAATGTTGAAAATTTGTAATTAATTCAACATTAAAAACTACTCATGTTGAATTGTTCGACATGAAAATAATTTAATGTTGAAAATATTGACATAACACGACATTAAATTTTGAACAACAGCTATTACAAAAATGCCTGTTTAATAGCATTGATTGGCTGATGGGCTGCCGGATAGGAGTGGAATGCCCGGTGAAGCCATGTGCATGGGGCCTGTGCCGGACATGCAACGGATAGCCGGAACTGAAGTTGAAATAAATGCTGAAGCTGACAACCCATCTTTCATAAAAAAAGCCGCCCTTTAAAAGAGCGGCCATAGTTGATTTTTCATTTTTTATATCCAACTACCAAACCAGGTTTCACTGGCGGCTTTGTCTTTTGCCAGTCTTCTTCGTCTGCGGTTTACACCAATTCTATGACGAATTGCAACGGCGATCATCATTGGCATAAACAGGAAGATTAATGGTGGAATTCCCATAAAGCTGACCCAGCGGCCACCAAACATATTGCGCATTGGACGCTTTAACCGCTCGGCTATGAGGTACATTGCCGGTACAATAATTAACGTCATAAAGAAGGCGAATGCCAAACCAAAAATGATTGTCCAGCTCAATGGTTTCCAGAAGGCCACATTGTCTCCACCAAAGAATATATGCGGATTAAGAGTTGAAAATAAGGACACGAAATCAATATTAAACCCAACCGCAATGGGTATAAAGGCCAGGATGGCGGCAAGTGCTGTAAGTAATACCGGGATGATACGTGTTTTACCCGCCTGTATCACGGCTTCTTTTGTCTTCATTCCACGACTACGAAGCTCATCGGCAAATTCAATTACCAGGATACCATTTTTTACCACGATACCTGCGAGGCCTACAATACCAAGACCGGTCATGAGGCCCGATACTTCCATACCTGTGATGGCAAAGCCCAGCAATACACCAATAATACTAAATATAATTTCCGTAAGAATAATGACAGATTTACTGATGCTGTTAAACTGGAGCACCAGTACCAAAAGGATAAACATCAAAGCTATAGCCAGGGCCTTTAACAGGAAGGCAACGGTTTCTGCCTGCTGCTCACCTTCACCTGTTTGCTTGATGGTTACTCCATCTGCTTTATTTTTAAACTCGGCAATGTGCTGTGCTAATACCTGGTTTACACCAGTTGCGTTGTAACCCTGCGTAGTTAGCACATTTGACCTTAAGGTGATCAGGCGTTTCTGATTTTTGCGCTTGATACTTCCGAAAGTGCTGGTTGGTTCTACCTTTACCAGTGCGCTAATCGGGATATTTTTAACAGCGCCCCCACTGGCCATGTCACGGAAACTAACCCTCATATTGAGGAGATTGCTCAGGTCGTTTCGCTGCATGGCGTCATTACGCAATTGTATCTTGTATTCGTCTTTTCCTTCTTTGATCTTACTTACTTCTCTTCCAAACAAACCGGTACGGATGGCCTGCCCAATTTGTGCGGTAGATACACCTTGTATAAGGGCACGTTCTCTATCTACCGTTAAAGTAATTTCAGGATTATTCAGATCTACATCCATCTTCAATTCCTCCACGCCTGGTACCTGTATAGAATCCAAATAATTTTTAAGGTTCACAGATGTTTTTACCAGGCCGTCAAAATCTTCACTGGCTATTTCTATATTGATGGGCGGGTCTGTTGGCGGACCGCCGCTTTCCTGGTCTACGCTTATTTCCGCTCCTGGTATGCCTCTCATGGCAGCCCTAACAGAATCGAGGTAAGGCCGGGTGGATACACCGTGGCGCTTTTCAAATTCTACAAAAGAAACCTGAATTCTTCCCAGTTCGCTCCTGGTACTTCGGTCGCCTGATGCCGGGTCACTTGCCCCAATGGCAACGTTGCTAATTACACTCTCCACTACCGGGTTTGTTTTGCCCGTTGCATAATCCACGCCTAACACGTTGTCTACTCTTTTTTCCAACACTTGCGTTATGGAATCTGTATACTCTACGCTGGTACCTACCGGTAATTTCAGGTAAACGTATAACTGGTTGGGGTCTGCCTTTGGAAAAAACACCACACCTACCCTGTTACTTTTTATCGCAAACACAAATATCATTACAGATAAAAATAGCAGGCCGATTGTACCCAATAATAAATGTACGGGCCTCCATCCTTTTAATGCCCAGCGAAGCAGGCTTTCGTAATGCCCCATAATCCAGGGAAGGCCATGGTTTTGAAAATAATGAATGGCATCATCCAGCACATACCTGTTTAACAATACCAGCAGCATAAAGAAGATAAGCAGGTTACCCATAAATGGTGCTCCAAGCAAATCCAACAATATACCGGCAGCTATGGGTATCCAGAAAGATGGCTTTTTAAATATGGCTGATTTTTTTTCTTTTTGCCCTTCGGGATGATTCATAAAATCTACCGCAAATACCGGGTTCATGATAAACGCTACCACCAATGATGCGGCCAGTGTAAAAATGAGCATGGTAGGCAGGTACACCATGAAACGACCGATGATACCCGGCCAAAAAAGTAACGGAAAGAAAGGCGCCAGCGTGGTAAGCGTACCCGCTAATACTGGTATAAATATTTCACCGGCTGCAGCCTTGGCTGAATTGTTTACAGATATTTTGCCTGCTCCCTCTGTAAATATCCTGTGCGTATTTTCAATTACCACAATGGCATCATCCACAATAATTCCCAGGCCAAACAGCAGGGCAAAAAGTACGATAAAGTTGAGGGTAACATGGGAGCCTATGATAAGATCGGCACCCGGTAAAAACATAAAGGCCACAAACATACTGAGCGGTACCGAAAGTGCTACAAAGAAGGCATTGGTAACACCCATAAAAAACATCAATACAATCAATACCAGTATAAACCCTATCACAATAGAATTTACCAGGTCTTTAAAGGAAGTTTTTGTTTTGATGCTTTGATCACCGGTAATCACTGCTTTTAAATCGGAAGGATATAAAACTCCCTTTGCTTCATCCACTGTTTTCTTAACTCCTTCACTAGTTTCGATCAGGTTTTCGCCGGCACGTTTGATGATGTTTAATGTTACCACATTTTTACCATCCAGTCGTGCAAAACTTTCTGCATCCTTGGTAGTATCTTTTATTACCGCAATATCTTTTAAATAAATGGGCGCACCACCTGTATTGCGTACCAATACTTCTTCGATATCAAACTTGGATTTAAACTGGCCTTTTAACTGCAGGTTACGTTTCATAGAACCTACATCCAGCAAGCCGCCGGAGATATCCATATTTTCCCTCGCTACTGCATTGGCAATATCATCAAACGTAACGCCGGCAGTTTGCATACGGTAATTATCTACATTAATCTGGAACTCTCTTTCCGGCGCACCCACAATATCAATGCGGTTTATCTGGGGTAGGTCTTCCAGTTTATCTTTCAAATCATCGGCAAACTTTTTCAGGCGCATGGTTCCATAGTCGCCACTAAGGTTCACGTACATGATGGGCTGGTCACTAAGATTTACTTCAAGGGCTGTTGGTTCCTGTGTAAGATCCGTAGGCAGATCCTGTTTGGCTTTATCTATTGCATCTTTTACTTTTTGCAGTGCCACTTCTGTTTTTACATCTGTATCAAACTCTACAATAATGGCCGAGTAATCCTGCTGGGAGGTACTGGTAAATTTATTGATTTTAGCACCGGTAATTCCTTTGATCTGCTTTTCAATCGGCCTTGTTACCAGGTTCTCGATATCTTTTGGCGAGTTGCCTACATAAATAGTTTGTACATAAATGGTAGGTATTACAATATCAGGAAACTGCTCTTTGGGCAGCGTTACAAACTGGAATACACCAATCAGTGTAACAATCAACATCACCAGGTAAATAGTGGTTTTGTTGGAAATGCTCCAGGAGGTAGGTTTAAATTCTTTTATTTTCTCTTTTATTTTTTCTATTGCACTCATACAAATTGTTTTGGCCCCTGGCCCCAAAGGGGAGTAGAGGATTTTCTATCATGGCTTAATACCGAATAAGATAAAAGCATATGTGTTTATTATACCGTTCCTTTCTTCCCCCCTTCGGGGGCTAGGGGGCATTTATTTCAATGTTAACAACTGGCCTTCATACAAACTACCATATCCTTCTGTGATCAATGTATCACCTGGCTTAAGGCCTGTTTTTACTTCCAACGAATCGCCATTTAGCATACCGATATTTACAGTTCGTTTCCTGGCAATCAACTTACCTTTTTCGGAACTGGCTACCATTACAAATTTTCCTTTTTCATCATTTTGTAACGTATTTAATGGCACAGTTATCGAATTAGGTGCTGAATAATCTTTTATCTTGATGATGGCAATCTGGTTGGGTTTAAGTGCCGGATCATTTGGCAATTTTGCTTCTGCCACAAACCCCCTGTTGATCACATCTATGGAAGCGCCAACAAAGCTGAGGCTGGTATTGAATGTTTTACCAACATCGGGCAATTCCACAATTACCGGGCTTCCTTTGCTTACAGAACCCAGGTAATTTTCGGGAATGTTGCTGGTTACTTTCAGGTCGTTGTTGTTTACGATTTTAATTACACCTGCACCAGCCGCACCAAACATTTCACCCAATTTTACCGATACCATATCAGCAATACCCGATACATCTGCGTACACCTGGGCTGTGTTGGCTTGCTCCTGTGCAACCTTTACATTTTCACCGGTGGTTTTCAACTGGTTCTCCAGAGTGGCCACGTTGTTTTTGGCAGTTATCAGTTGCACCTCGGTTCCAATACCCTGGTCCCACAAATTTTTCTGCCGCTGGTAAAGATCCTTTGCGTAGGCAAGCTGGGTTTTAATGCTTTCCAATCCCTGCCTTGCCGCCGTTACATTTTGTTGGGCTACCGCATTGTCGAGGCGCAATAACAACTGGCCTTTCTTAACACGATCTCCCTGTTTTACGTAAATAGCTTTTACCTGGCCGGGGCCTCCCCGGGGTGTTACATAACTTACATTCTCCGCATCTATGCGTCCCTGTAATTCTATATAATGCGAAAAGTCGGAAACGGCTACTGTTTGAATAGCAACCAGCTTCGCTTTCTGATTTGCAGCGGCGCTGGTATCTAACTTAGCTATGTCTTTTTCCAGGCCTGCAATGTTATTGTCAATGCCTTCCTTTTCTTTCTTCAGGGCTTCAAGCTTTGCTTTTTTATCGTTAAGTTCTGCATTGCCTTCCTTTTTACTGCTGCCGCAGGAAGATAGCAGCATGATTGCCGCCGCTCCTGTTATTAATAAATTTTTCATCGCTATATAATTAAATTTTTTTTTCACTTTTTGATTTGTATTTGAATTGCTATTTAAAGTTTACCAACAGCTTTTAAAAGATCTATCCGTGCTATGATAGCATCATACATTGCGTTGATATAATTTGTTTGTGCTGTTTTAAGATCTACCTGTGCGGTGTTGATTTCTGTAGAGCTTCCCGTACCTACTTCATATTTCTTTTTCGTTTGCTCATACACCAGTTCTGCCAGCTCCATATTTTTCTTTTGATAATCCATCGTGGCTGTAGCTGTGGCAAAATTGTTTTTAGCAACGGATACATCATTGTCAATGCTGGTTTCCAAACCCTCAATTTGATTTTGTGTTTGCTGCAGTTGTAGCCTGGCCTGCGATATTTGCGAGTTAATTCTAAAACCGTTAAATATGGGAATATTTAAACTAAGCCCAATGTAGGACGTGGTAAACCAACTACCGCCGCTTTTGAAAAAATCAAAATTGGTACGCTGGGCCTGCTTGCTATAATTAGCGTTAAAACTTAGCGTTGGAATTCTGCTTAGTTGATAACGCTTAATGTTGTATTGGTTTAACTTACTGTTAAGCAGCAATGCCTGGTAGTCTTTGCGGTCTGTATATTTATAATCAGCGCTTTCCAGTATACCTTCTTTTATTTGCTCATCCGAAAGTGAATCAGTTAACATTAAGCTGTCTTTTTGAGGCATACCCATCAATACCTTTAAACCGGTGTAGCCATTTTGAATACTGCTAAGCGCTCTTAGTTTCTCAGTTTGCAGGTTGGCAATTTGTACGGATAACTTATCTACATCCAGCTTTTCTGCAAAGCCGTTTTTATAAATTTCCCTTGTATCATGATCCAGCTTTTGCAGGCGGGCCAGGTTGGCATCCAGCAATTCAATTTGAGTTTTGCTTACTACCAGTTGGTAATACACTTTGTAAATATTTGCCTTGATATTTTCCTGCGTTATTTCAGCGGCCTTTCTGCGGGCATCAATACTGGTTTTGCGAGCCTGCAGGCCCACAAAAACCTGTCCGTCAAAAAGTATCTGCGTTAATGTAAAGCCGCCGTTCGCATTGTATTTTGTACCAAATTGTACGGGGATAAAAGTACCGGCTGGTTGGCCAAAAAATTCACCCGGAAGTAAATTGGTGGGGATTTTTAAATAGTCAGTAAAAGATCCGTTTGCATTTAATTGCGGATAAGCGGCAGAAGTAATTTCACGGTTACTTTGTTCCTGCAGCAATACATCCAATAAAGCATTTTTCACCTGTACTGCATTTTTTAATCCGTAATCCACTGCCTGTTTTACAGTAAATTCATTTGTAGTTTGGGCAAAGACAGTACCGCTTGCAAAAACCATTGCTATTGCAAGCAATCCTAGTTTATGTGGCTTAATTTTTTCCATCATTAATTGTTTTTTTTCGCTCTAATTGATATTTCTGAATGAGTTTGTATCCCTTTGGAGAAGCGAGGCCAAAGAGAAAATGAATAATAAATTCTTCTTCGATTTCTGCCAGGTTGTATTTTAGTTTTGAATGAAAATCGGGGCTTAGTGGCAACATCATCGTTTCCAATCTGTACCTCGACAGTATATCAACTTTTATTTCTGCCCGGTATAACTCTTCTAATATTCCCCTATCGATGTTCTCCTTGATGATGCTATATATGTAGTCATTTTTATGTTTTAAGAAAACCTGGAAAGCTTTGGGATGATATTTTTGCATATCAAACAATAGTGAAGGATTCATATTACTGAACAATTCAATCATCATATCCATTGCCTTAAATATTTCGTGGATGGCATTTACAGATAATGAGCGATCCAGTTCACAAGTGTTTTGCGTTTGTTCAATTTCCTTTTCAATTACTGCCACTACCAGCTCATCCTTGTCTGCGTAATGCTGATAAATGGTTTTTTTACTCATTCCAAGGCTATTGGCAATATCATCCATACTTACACTACGTATTCCGTACTGCATATAAAGATCATGTGCTTTTCCCCTGATCCTGTTTCCTGTTTCAAACTCTGTCATAATAGATTGCAAAACTATGGAAACTTTTAATGTAACCAAAGTTTCCATCAATGTATTTTGCCATTCATAACAATTTGTTCATTCTGCAAGAGTGGTTTGCAATCCATTTATCTTTGTTTTATATTAAAATGTATTTTAATTATGAAAAAGACAATCACCTACAAAAGGCTGTTTCAGTATTTTTTGCAGGGCCTGCTTATACTGGCACCGATCGCTATTACTTTTTGGGCCATTGCTGCGGTTTTTAGCTTTATTGATGGTATTTTGCCCAATATTCTGCACAGTATTGCCCCTTCGATGATGGAAGATAAAGAGGGGAATGTTAAACGCATTCCCGGGCTGGGATTTTTGTTGGTGATTTCGATGGTGCTGTTAGTGGGTTATGTTTCATCATCATTTATAATTAGCAGGATGGTAGACGCATTTGACAAAGTGCTGGAAAAAACGCCGGGTATAAAATTCATTTACTCAACCCTAAAAGATTTCTTTGAAGCTTTCGCCGGTGAAAAAAAGAAATTTACCCATAATGTATTAGCTAATGTAGATGATAATAATGTGTGGCGGGTTGGCTTTATTACCCAGGAAAATATGGAAGAATTCGGGTTTACAGATTATGTGGCTGTTTATGTGCCCATGGCATATTCAGTTGCGGGGAATGTTTACATCATTCCCAGAAGCAGGATTAAACAGATTACCAACATAAGTGCCGCACAAACCATGAAATTTGCTGTTAGTGGAGGTGTAACCGATGTGCTGGAAGGGGCACATTTATAAATCAGGCAGCCGAGCTTTTGAACAGACCATTTTTTTACAGTATTTTCCTTCTCATAAATTGTTATTGATGAAACGAAGTCTCTTATTTATTATATGTTGCCTTTTATACACTAAAAGCTTTTGCTGGGGATTTTTTGCTCATCAAAAAATTAATTACTATGCCACTTTTATGTTACCACCAGAAATGATGGTATTGTATAAACCCAACATTGCTTTTATTACAGAGCATGCGGTAGACCCGGATAAACGACGCTATGCTGTTGCTGACGAAGGGCCCAGGCATTATATTGATATTGATCATTATGGCGATTACCCTTACAACAATCTACCCCGTAAATGGCAAGATGCGGTGGCAAAGTTTGGCGAAGATTCCCTGAAAGAATACGGCATTGTACCCTGGCATATCCAGGTGATGTTATTAAGATTAACATCTGCATTTAAGGAAATGAATTTTAGCAAAATCATGAAGAACAGTGCAGAGATAGGCCACTACATTGCCGACTCCCACGTGCCGTTACACGCCAACAGCAATCACAACGGGCAGTACACCAATCAAAAAGGAATTCACGGTTTTTGGGAAAGCCGGGTACCTGAATTGTTGTCTGACAAAGAATTTGATTTCTTTATTGGCAAGGCGCAATACATTGAAAATCCGGCTGAATATATATGGGCCCGTGTACTGGAAAGTGCCAAGGCATCTGATTCCGTTTTAACAATGGAAAGAGAACTTACCAAACAATTTTCAGGCGATCAAAAATATGCATTTGAAACACGGAATGGTGTTATTATCCGTCAATATTCCTCAGCATTTACCATTGCATTTGATAGAAAACTGGATGGTATGGTAGAAAGAAGGATGCGATTATCAGTTGCCAGCGTTGCTTCATTTTGGTATACTGCCTGGGTTAATGCCGGTCAGCCAGACCTGCGTCCATTGGCAAAAAAACAATTTTCAGAAGCCGACTCCAAAGAATTTGACTCACTCAATGATCAATGGAAAAATAGCGGTAAAATGATTGGAAAACAGGAAGAATAAAGGCTCTTTTTTTTACCTGGTAGGCAATATCCTTTCAATCTACTTTCCCGGCGTTTTTTTTATTGCTTACATTTGCAAAAAATTCAGCAATGGCAGATAAAATTTCCCCGGTTACAGAACAGGGATTACATATTCACAACTTCAATGCGGGACCTTCAATATTGCCGAAAGAAGTATTTGAGCAAGCAGCAGCAGCAGTATTAAATTATAATAATAGCGGTCTTTCAATTTTAGAGATCGGCCACCGCACATCCACTTTCCAGGCGGTAATGGATGAAGCAAGGGGGTTGGTTAAAGAATTAATGCAGTTAGACGATAATCATGAGGTATTGTTTCTGCATGGTGGAGCAACCACACAATTTATGCAGGTGCCCATGAATTTGCTTGATAATAAAAAATCAGCAGCCTATGCTGATACCGGCGTTTGGGGTATTAAAGCTGTAAAGGAAGCCAAATTATTTGGAAAGGTAGATGTGGTATGTACCGGAAAAGAAAGCAATTACACGGCGATCCCAAAAGATTTTGCTGTACCTAACGAGTCTGCCTATTTTCATATTACCACAAACAATACCATTTACGGTAGCCAATGGCAAATGATACCTCATACAAGCGTGCCGTTGATTGGCGATATGAGTAGTGATATTTTTAGTCGTGTAATTGATTTCAATGCATTCAGCATGATTTATGCCGGTGCTCAAAAAAATATGGGACCGGCGGGTGTAAACCTGGTTGTAATTGACAAAAATATTCTGGGCAAAACTAATCGGGCAATTCCATCCATTATGGATTACCGCAATCATATTAAAGAGGGAAGTATGTTAAATACTCCCCCGGTATTTGCCGTTTTTGTATGTATGCTTACTTTACGCTGGTTAAAAGCAATGGGTGGTGTGGCTGCGATAGAAAAATTAAATGAAGCTAAAGCTGCGCTACTATACGAAGCCATTGATGAAAGTCCAATCTTTACCGGTACAGTTAATAAAGAAGATCGTAGTAAAATGAATGTTTGTTTCGTTTTGAATGATCCTTCACTGGAAGATGCATTTTTGGCTTATACAAAAGAAAGAAACATCGTGGGGATAAAAGGCCATAGATTGGTGGGAGGATTCAGAGCTTCATTATATAATGCACTGCCAATTTCCAGTGTGGAAATTTTGGTAGATGCTATGAAAGAATTCGCACTTTTACACAGTTAAAATTACAATTGAACTTTTTTTCGACAAAAGCTAACAAACTTATATAATGATCACTATACACCCCTTTAAAGCCTTAAGGCCCGAGGCGCAACATGCCAAACAGGTTGCATCGCGGCCTTATGATGTATTAAACAGTAAAGAAGCTAAGGTAGAAGCCCAGGGTAATCCAAATAGTTTTTTACATATCACTAAAAGTGAAATTGATCTTCCGGAAAATGCAGATATTCATTCACCTCAGGTATATGAAACTGCTAAAAAAAACCTGGAAGCTTTTATCAGCAGAAAGATATTATTTAGGGAAAGCAAACCTTGCTATTACATATATGAGCTGGTGATGAATGGTAAAAGCCAAACCGGGTTGGTTTGTGGTAGTTCTGTTGATGATTATGAAAGTGGCCTTATAAAAAAACATGAATTTACCCGACCTGAAAAAGAACAGGATCGTATTAATCATATTACAACTACTGGTGCACAAACAGGTAATGTTTTTTTAGCCTATAAAAATGTAGATGCAGTTGACGCCATTATCAATAACTGGAAAAAAGATAAAAATCCGGTGTACGATCTTGTTGCGGAGGATGGCATAAAGCATGCTATCTGGATTGTAAATGATTCAATTACTATAGATAAGATTACTGAATTGTTTAAAAACCAGGTTCCGGCTACTTACATAGCTGATGGCCATCACAGGGCTGCATCTGCAGCTAAAGTGCGAAAGGCACTGGGAAAAGCTGCACCTGAAGGAGCAGATATCTTCCTGACAACGTTGTTTCCATCTAACCAGTTATTAATAATGGATTATAACAGGGTAGTAAAAGATCTTGCCGGTTTAAGCATTGAAGATTTTATAAAAAGGGTGGAAGAAAAGTTTGTTGTTGAAAAAGCTGAGAAAGCATTTTCCCCGGCAAACCTGCACGAATTTGGATTGTATGTTGGCAAACAATGGTACAAGCTTACATCCAAAGAAGGTACTTATACCAATGATCCGATTGGCATACTGGATGTTTCAATATTGCAGGAAAACCTGCTCGATCCAATTCTTGGTATAAAAGATCAGCGTACTGATAAACGCATTGACTTTGTAGGCGGAATCAGAGGCGTTGCTGAGTTGCAAAAAAGGGTTGATTGCGGAGAAATGGCTTTAGCAATAAGTTTGCATCCGGTAACCATTCAGCAATTGTTTGACATTGCAGATAGCGGTAATGTAATGCCGCCAAAAAGCACCTGGTTTGAGCCTAAATTAAGAGATGGTTTACTGACCAATCTTATCAATTAAAAGAAAACCACTTAGGCATTGGGAAAAATTGGCATTGTTATGGTAATAATGGTCGTTAAAAAAATTTCAGGAGAAATGAAATCTATCAGAATACTTGTTTTCACTTGCTGTATTTTATTAACGGCTAATTCAATTTTTTCTCAAACTGCCCTTGAGCTACAGGAGACTGCCAGGTCTTTTATGCAACAGGGCGATTTCTCTAACGCAGGACTGGTTTTGAGCCGTGCAACTGCACTTGCTCCCAATAACTTAGATATCACTAAAGATTTAACGCTCAACTATACGCTCCAAAAAGAATATAAGAAAGCACTGGAGACTATAAAGCCCATACTTGACAGGGAAGATGCAGATGATCAATGTTTTAAACTGGCCGGAAATATTTACTACCAGTTAGGTGAGCCAAAAGATTGTGAAAAGACTTATAGAAAAGGCATTAAGAAATTTCCAAACAGTGGCTTATTACTGAACGAATTAGGCGAATTGTTGTGGGCACAGCGGGATTATGATGCCATTAAACAATGGGAAAAATCAATAGAAGTAGATCCTAATTTCACTACGAGTTATTATAATGCTTCTAAATTTTATTATTTCACAACCGATAAGGTTTGGAGCATTGTTTACGGCGAAACTTTTATTAATATGGAGCCACTAAATATCCATACGCCTGAGATAAAAACAATTTTACTGGAGAGTTACAAAAAGCTATTTATCAATACTGATTATAGCAAAGAGAATAAAGAAAAAAATAAATTTACCGATGCATTTTTGCAAACTATCAAAAAGCAAAGCGTGCTGGCTACCTCTGGTTTAAATCCAGAATCTTTAACTATGATCAGAACCCGTTTTATTTTAGACTGGTTTAATAATTACGAAACTGTTTTCCCCATAAAATTGTTTGAATTGCAACGTCAGTTGTTGCAGGAAGGTATGTTTGACGCATATAACCAATGGATTTTTGGGATTGCTCAAAACCTTGCCTCCTATCAAACATGGACACATACACATTCTACAGAATACGGCGAATTCAGCCATTTTCAAAGGGGCAGAATTTATAAAATTCCCGAAGGACAATACTACAAAGAAAATAAATAATTGATGTTACAACATTGATTATTTATTTTCCCTATCTTTACATCCAATTTAAAAATTTATTTAATGAAAAAGATTTTATTACCAGTAGCAATTATTGCTATAATGGCATCTTGCAGCAATGCACCCGAAGCAGACAAAGCCACCGCTTCAGAAAAAGAAACAGCCGCACAGGCAGAAGGTATAACCTATGTAATTGACAGCAACAGCCGTGTTAACTGGCATGCAACAAAAGCCAATGGCGAGCATACAGGCTTATTCATTTTACAAAATGGCAGCCTTGCTGAAAAAGACGGTAATTTAACCGGTGGAAGTTTTATAATAGATATAGCCTCTCTTCAAAATGTAGATATGGCAGCCGACACTACCAACAAGCAAAAACTGGAAGGACATTTGAAAAGCCCCGATTTTTTTGATGTAGCTAAATACCCAACAGCTAAATTTGAAATAACCAGTGTTGCTCCATTTAAGTACGACAGCCTTACCAACAAAGATGTTGTTATGAAGGATGCTACGCACACTATTAGTGGTAACCTTACATTAAAAGACAGTACAAAAAACATTTCTTTCCCGGCCAAAGTAAGCCTTGAAGGAGATAAACTTATTGCCAATGCCGATTTTAATATCGACAGAACACAATGGGGGCTTAACTACAAAGGACCAAACAATCCTGCTGATTGGTTTATCCGTAAAGAAGTGAATCTGAAACTAAATATTGAGGCTACAAAAAAATAGTAGCTCAAATCTTACTTTAAAAGCCATCTCCATTAATTGGGATGGCTTTTTTATTTAACTTAGATACCTACAAGGTGATCATTTTTCAAAATAATTACCCTTGACTTTTTAATACCAATAAATACGAATGATTGACACTGATCATTCAATTTCTGTGATAGTTTTTACGCATTGCTAATAAAACTTTTATTGTAGCGTTTATTTCGAACACAATTAATTTTTTAATGTTGAACGATTGTATATGACTGAAAACTCAAGGATATTCGACTTCTTACAACGCCAGTTGGATAAATTTCCAAAAACAGATATGTTTTGCGGAAAAGAAAACGGAATTTGGAAACCGTACAGTACGGTCGAAGTAAAAACGACCGTAGATAATTTAAGTGCTGCCCTGTTAAGCCTGGGTTTAAGCGGCAACGATATGACTGTTGAAACACAGGATAAAATTGCAATTATCAGCAAAAACCGATTTGAATGGTTGATACTGGATATGGCCTGTCAGCAAATTGGTATAATACTTTGTCCGATCTACCCTACTACAAATGTAAACGAGTTGCAGTTTATATTTAATGATGCCGGTGTAAAAATGGTATTTATTACCGGTCAGGATATCTTTTCAAAAGTCTCCAGCATACAGTCGAATACACCATCATTAAAAAGCATTTATAGTTTTGACGAACAACCCGGAGCAATTTTTTGGAAAGATATTTTACCGCAGGCTACACCGGGCCATTTTTCAAAACTGGAAGAAATAAAGCAAACGATTACAGCGCAACATTGTGCAACCATCATTTATACTTCCGGCACAACCGGCACTCCGAAAGGAGTAATGCTGAGTCACCTCAACATTGTATCAAACGTTTTAAATTCCTGCAAAAGCTTTCCGTTTGAAGTGAATGTAAATGGCAGGGCATTGAGTTTTTTACCACTCAATCATATTTTTGAAAGAATGTGCTCCTACATTTATATCAATAGTGGTATCGGCATTTATTATGCAGAAAGCCTTGATACCATTGCAGAAAATTTAAAAGAAGTAAAGCCAAACTTATTTACAACTGTACCCAGGTTATTGGAAAAAGTGTATGAAAAAATCATGTTGAAGGGTGCCGAACTTACCGGAATAAAACGCAAGCTATTTGACTGGGCCGTAGCATTGGGTAATGAATATGATGTGAGTAAAAACCAGGGTGTGTTTTATAATATTCAATTGGCATTGGCCAATAAACTGATTTTTACTAAGTGGAGAGAAGCACTTGGAAATAATATTAATTTTATAATCACCGGTGGAGCGGCCTGCCAGGTTAGATTGATTCGCATTTTTTCGGCTGCCAAAATTCCTATTTATGAGGGATATGGCCCTACAGAAAACAGCCCGGTAATTAGTGTAAACTGTCAGTATAAGGGAGGAACAAAGTTTGGGTCAGTCGGACCCGTTTTACAAGGTCAGGAGGTTAGGCTTGAGCCAGACGGCGAAATTTGTGTAAAGGGGCCAAGTGTAATGATGGGATATTATAACCGCCCCGACCTTACAGCAGAAACAATCATTAATGGCTGGTTACACACCGGCGACATTGGTGTGTTTGAAGATGGCAAATATTTAAAAATTACTGATCGTAAAAAAGAACTATTTAAAACAAGCGGCGGTAAATATGTTGCGCCACAACCCATCGAAAACAGGATGAAGGAATCACCATTCGTAGAACAGATGATGGTTGTAGGGGCCGATCAAAAATTTGTGGGAGCCCTTATTGTGCCATCCATGCCTAATTTAAAAGAATGGATGCGTCAAAATAAAATTGAGTTTACAACCAATGAAGCTGCCGTGCATAACCCTAAAGTATTGGAATTATTCCGGGAGCTGATAGACAGTTTCAATAAATTTGTTAACCAGGTAGAACAGGTGAAACGTTTTGAGCTGCTCCCTCACGAATGGACCATTGATAGCGGCGAACTTACACCCACGCTTAAATTAAAGCGGAAAGTAATTATGGAAAAATATAAAGATGTGTTGGAGAGGATTTATAATCATCATTAACGAGACAATTATATTTGATTTTGGTTAACTTTTTTTGCGTTGGTGGTTCTTGCTATAAGCTATGCCTTCATCTACAAATAAACGCTTGTGTACCGTGAGTTGGTAAAGCAAACTTTTTGTGCATTTGCACAGCCCCATTTTTTGTATGCCACCGGCAGTTTCCACAGCAAGGGTGGGTACAAATTGTACCCACCCTTGGGCAAGTGCTTCGTCTCTTTGCCGCATACGTTTTATGTACTGCTTTGGATCTTTACTATCCGTAAGTACAGCGACTACGTCTTCTACAACGAAATACCATTTTTTGTCTAAGTCATTCCAGACTGTTCTTATTTGTTTGCTCTCAAATAATTTAATATTGCTCATATTCAAATTTAGAAAGAAGTAGCTACTTTTTTACTATTGTTAGAATCGTTTCAATAACAATAAGTCCGAATGCTACAGGCAGTTGGTCTTTTGTTCAACGGAGTGCCATTCATGGTTTATTTGAGTCATTAAAAGTGCATTGTCAAATTGTACTGAACCGTTAGAAAAAATATTTTCATCTTCAAAAAAACTTGATTGAACCGCAGTCACATCTAAAGGTTCAACTTTCCAATTAAAAGTTTTGAGTAATAGGCCGTCAAAATTGTCACCGTTTGGAGAATAACCCAGGTCTCCATTTTCAAAGAATTTAGAAGCTTCATCAAGGTCCTCGAAAATTGAATTTGAATTTAGCCTATCAGTTTTGTTTCCATCAACTGAAATAGTTGTTCCATCTGAACTTTTAAATGCAATATGATAATTTCCGTTTTTTTCTTTTACGTCAAACTTCGCATGATAGTGTCTTCCAGGAAAAATGCGTCCGCCTGCAAGACTGTTGAAATATGATGATGTGTCGCGGCGAGGAATAAAAACACCTTCTTTAATTTCCCCATTCTCTGTCCACTCAACTGCAATTCGATGAGCTCCATTTTCTGATGAAATACCAACAAAGTTTGGAAGTCCTTTCGGCCTAATGTGTTTAAGTCTGATTAAACAAATACCAACAATAGCTTTTTCTTTATAAATTTTCGGTCGAAATGGGCCAGGTATAATTTTTTGAATAACGTCTGGATCAACTGTAAAGTTTACTAAAACCCGTCTATCAATTAACCCTTGTATCGTTGGAATTTTCATGATGGTCGGTTTGTCATTGCCTGTATGTAAATAGATAACTCCAGCCAAATGCCCTTTTAAACAGGGCATTTTTCGTGATAGTTAATCAGCTCAATCGGTGTTTTTTCAAATGTGTAACCAGCATATTTAATTACTATCTCATCGAGCACTTCATCAATTTCCTCCACTGTTTTTAGTGTTACTAATTTATATCGGTAGTCTTTTATTCCGGGTAAGCCCTTTAGATAATTTGCATAGTGTCGGCGCATTTCAAATATGCCTATCAGTGGCCCCTTCCATTCAAAGGATTTATGCAAATGTTTTTTACAAACGGCTACCCTGTCTTCAATTGTAGGCGAGGGTAAATGCTCACCGGTGGCCATAAAATGTTTGATTTCGTCAAATATCCAGGGATAACCAATTGCAGCCCTGCCAATCATAATGCCATCTACACCATACCGGTTTTTATATTCCAGTGCTTTTTGCGGACTGTCAATATCACCATTTCCAAAAATGGGCATTTGAATGCGGGGATTATTCTTAACCTTACCTATCAAATCCCAATCTGCATGCCCCTTATACATTTGAGTGCGGGTTCGGCCGTGAATGGCCAATGCTTTTATGCCGACATCCTGTAGCCGTTCAGCCACTTCTTCAATATTTCTTGTCATATCATCCCAACCCAGACGGGTTTTTACCGTTACTGGCAATGAAGTAGATTTAACAACGGCCGAAGTTAATCGTACCATTAAATCAATATCTTTTAATACACCGGCTCCGGCACCTTTCATGGCTACTTTTTTTACCGGGCAACCAAAATTAATATCCAGCAAATCGGGGTTAGTTACATCTACAATTTTTGCCGCCATAGCAAGGCTTTCTTCATCTCCCCCAAAAATCTGGATTCCAACCGGCTTTTCATAATCGAAAATATCTAGCTTTTGACGGCTTTTTATAGCATCTCTTATCAACCCTTCACTGCTAATAAATTCAGTGTACATCAGGTCGGCCCCCTTATCCTTACAAACGGCTCTGAAAGGCGGATCGCTTACATCCTCCATGGGAGCAAGCAGTAATGGAAATTCGGGCAATTGTATGTTACCTATTGACGGCATATTATTAAATACTTATGATAAATTTTTATTAGAACGGCTTACTCTGTTGCTTATTTCGTGTTTTCGCTAAGCCTGTAAACTTTTTTGGCTGTAAATTTACGCACTTATAATCAAACACTATGGCTCATTTAGCAACGAAGCGTTTTACATATTGGGGGCAATTAGGCATACTTGCTGCATTTTGTGGCGTAGGATTGATCATTGGCACTTTTGCAAGCCTGATACCTTTGTTGGGTAAAATAGACCTGCAAAGCCTGACGGGTAGCGGATCAGAAAAAATGATGGAAAACCTGTTTACTGCTGCAAATGCTTCCACTTTACGCTGGATGCAATTTATCAGCACCTTATTCCTCTTTTTTTTTCCCCCGGTATTATATGCATGGTTATGCCACCAAAAACCGTTTAACCACCTGGGATTCAAAAGACAATTAAATATTCAGCAAGTAATGGTTGTGCTTTTGATAATGTTAGCAGCGCTTCCGGTAGTAAGTACTTTGCAGGAATTAACAGAAATGCTGCCATGGAGTAAAGCTACATTGCTGAAGTTTAAATTAGCTGAAGATGCATACAATAAGCAAGTTGCGGTAATAGCCCGTATGGATAATTTGGGTGACTATATTATTTCCGTAATTGTAATTGCATTTTTACCAGCAGTTTTTGAAGAGGCTTTATTTCGTGGTGGAATTCAGAATTTATTATCGAGATGGTTTAAAAAACCAATCGTTGCCATCATTATTACAGCCGCTGTATTTAGCGCAATTCACTTGTCCTATCTTGGTTTCTTAAGCCGCTTTGCCTTGGGTTTCATACTTGGTTGGATTTATTACCGTACCGGAAATATCTGGTTAAATATAATTGGGCACTTTTTTAATAATGCTGTTGCAGTTACAGTACTATACTATACATCTAAACCGGGCGAAAAAATTGATCCTTCTAAAATTGAAGATCATTTTCCAATCATTATCGGGTTGACATGTTTAGGTGTGCTTTACGGCCTGTTTAAAATATTTGAGGTTGTAAGTAAAAAATATATTTACCATCCCGGTGAAGAAATTGCAATGCCCGGCACCATTAATACCAACAATCCATTCGAAAACGACCAGGTAATCGGATAAAATCAATTCATTAATTTTCGCATTACATGGCAATAAATATAAAAACATTACAAACACGTGCATTAACTGCGTTGATTTTTGTAATTGTAATGATGACCGGCCTCTTATGGAATGAATGGAGCTTTCTTGCATTATTTACACTGGTACATTTTGGATGCTGGTACGAGTTTATTAAATTATTAAAAAAAATAAACAGTCCCCATTGGCCCGGCTATTCTTTGCCGGGGCTGCTTTACATAACATTGCCTATTTTATGCATGCTCTTTTTACGGCTTAAAGAAAGCCCACTATTTTCTTCGGGTAGTGAGTCTGCTATCAATCCACTATTATTTCCCTGCGCCATTATTTTTTCAATCTGGATAAATGACACCATGGCTTACCTGGTTGGTTCTGTTATTGGTAAAACTCCATTTTCAAAAATTTCTCCCAAGAAAACCTGGGAAGGAACAGCGGGCGGTGCAATACTATGTGTGGTAACAATTGCCTTGTTGGGATATTATCTGCCTGTGGCAAAAGCGGTTGCAGTGCATCACTGGATAGCTATTGCAGCTATCTGCGCTGTAACCGGCACACTGGGAGATCTTTTGGAAAGTAAAATAAAACGAACAGCAGACGTTAAGGATAGCGGCAGCATTATGCCCGGCCATGGTGGCTTCCTGGATCGCTTTGATTCTATGCTGATTGCCACACCATTTGTATGGCTGTACATCCAATTATTTGTATAGCCAATATACTTGTGGCTTGAGTTGCGTGGCTTATCTTTGTTTTTCAATTTTATTACATGACGATACACAAAGAGGGATATAAAAGTATTGCTATTGGCGCCCTTATTTTTGGAACAATTAACCTGGTATTCTTCTATTTTTTAAGCGCAAATGTTCCTGTATTGGGCTGGTTTGTGTTTTTTGTAACATTGGGCGTATTGCTATTCCTGATTTCATTTTTCCGGATTCCCAATCGTATATTAACCATTAATGAAAATGCCATTGTAGCTCCTGCAGATGGAAAGGTTGTAGTGATTGAAGAAGTAACGGACCCTGAATATTTTAAAGATAAAAGATTGCAGGTTTCCATTTTTATGAGCCCCTTGAATGTACATGTAAACAGAAACCCATTGGAGGGTGAAGTTGTGTACAATCAATACCATAAAGGAAAATACCTGGTAGCCTGGCACCCAAAGTCATCTACAGAAAACGAACGGCATAGTGTTGTAATTAAAAAAGGAAATGTAGAAGTATTGGTAAAGCAAATTGCCGGTGCTCTTGCAAAACGTATCATCAATTATCTGCAGGTTGGTGAAAAAGTTAAACAAACAGATGAAATGGGTTTCATCAAATTTGGTAGCAGGGTAGATCTTTTATTACCTGTTGGAACCAAAGTAAATGTTGAACTCAATCAAATGGTTAAGGGTGGGGTTACGGTTGTTGCCACTTTAAATTAAAAAAAAATAACATTAGTCTTCACCTCGTTTATCTAAATAAAATTTAACAAACCTGTTTTTGAATACTAACTGATAATGCAGTTAAATTCACATAATTATTCACAAAACAATTGATGTATATGAAAAAAATATTTTTATTAGCAACCGCTGCATTGATGATTACAGGAGTTTCAATGGCAGATAACGGCAAAAAGCAAAAATGCTCAAAAGGAAAAAAATGTTGTGCTAAAACAACGAAAGAATGTTGTAAGGGAAAAGATAAGACTGCTAAATTATAAGCTATTTTATTTTCTAACTAAAAAACCTGCTCAGGAATGAAGCAGGTTTTTTAGTTATTACACACACTGACATGCTAAAAAATATCTTCCAGTTCTTTAAGGTGACTGATCATATATGTTGGCTGTAAAACCGTGACTGCATTGATGTGGTTAACAAATATGCTATCCATACCTGCATTAATTGCCCCCATAATATCCGCATCCTGGTTGTCGCCCAGCATGATACTTTCTTGTAAATTGGCTCCTGCCAGGTTAATTGCAAAATCAAAAATTTCCTTTTTGGGTTTTAGGCTATTACTTTTTTCTGAAGTAACTACGTGTTTAAAATATTTACCAAGACCGCTATTATTCAATTTAAGCCACTGAATTCTTTCAAAACCATTGGTAATAAGGTGAAGGTGGTACCCTTTTAATTCAAGGTAATCCAGTATTTCAATGGTGTGCGGAAACAGTAATTTTTTTGTAGGCAGTACTTCCAGGAAATGCAGGCTCATATTTTTTGCAAGTTTTTCGTCTCCTATCTTAAACTCAAGCAGCGTGCGCCACATGCGCTTCCACTTTAAATCGTCGCCGCTTATAAAACCCTTGTGATACCGGTTCCACAATATTTCATTGTGATATAAGTAGTGCCTATAAAATTTATCGAAAGGCAACACGCCCAGTTTCTCCAGTTTAAAGAAAATATATAATTCCTCCAATGTAACTCTGGCGTTGGCATCAAAGTCCCACAGTGTATGATCGAGATCGAAAAAAAGATGTTTATACTTCATGTAATTTATAACGCTGCGGACAACTTTTTATTAAATTTAAATGTATTAATCTTGCAAATTACATCAAGCAACTTAATTATGGATATTCAAAAAACAGGCAGTATCGATCTTTCGCAGAAAAACGTATTGATAAGTGGGGCATCTAAAGGAATTGGAAAAGCCATTGCTACTGCATTTGCAAAAGAAGGAGCCGCTGTGTATTTGTGTGCCCGTAATGAAATTGTACTCTACAATACCGTTGCAGAATTACAAACCCAATACCCGGCGGCAACCATAAAAGCAAAGCCATTTGATATTGCTGAAAAAGCCAATGTGCTTGCATTTGGTGAATGGGCACAAATGGAAGCTGCCAAATATGGAACGGGCGAAATTGATATCCTGGTAAACAATGCCGGCATTTTTAAACCTGGCAGTATTTATAATGAAGCCGATGGATTACTGGAAAATTTAATAGCAACCAACTTATATAGCGCCTATCATTTAACCCGGTTTATTGTACCTAAAATGATTGACGCAAAGCAGGGCCACATTTTTAATATCTGCTCAGTTGCATCATTAGGTGCTTATGCCAATGGCGGTAGTTATAGCATCAGTAAGTATGCATTGTTGGGCTTTAGTAAAAATTTAAGGGAGGAGTTAAAGCCACATAGCATAAAGGTTACCGCCATATCTCCGGGGGCGGTTTTAAGTGATTCCTGGGGAGATTTTGATAATTCGGAGCAACGGATTATGGAAGCAAGTGATATTGCTGATATGATTGTAGCATCTGCCAAACTATCGCCACAGGCAGTGGTAGAAGATATGCTAATACGTCCTATGTTGGGTGATTTACCATAAGTGGATATTTAACAAAATTGTCATCACTCAGTTTGATAACTTTTGAGGCAATACATTATTAACAGTTTTTTGGTTACCAATTGTATCATTTATTTTCCTTACGCATTACTATGATTTAATTTTACACCGGATTATGGTACTGTTTTCAAAAAAAATATTTCTTCTTGCTATTATAATGCTGGGCATCCTGTGCCCGAATTTTACAAATGCGCAATTATCATTTAAAGTAACTGTATCTCCTGGTACAATTGGAAAAAATGAAACTGTCGAACTAAAGTTAATGGTAGATAATGCCAGGCAGGTAGAAGAAATAACCCCTCCTTCTTTTAAAGATTTTATTATAGTTGGTGGTCCCAACCAGGAAAGTGGCATGGAAAGTATCAATGGCGTTACCAGGCAGTATATTGGACTAACCTATATTTTAAAACCTAAAGGAAAAGGCAAATTTACTTTTGAACCAGCCATTGCAAAGGCAGATGGAAAAACCGTTAAAAGTAACCGTGTTTCCTTAACTGTTACAAATGAAAATCAGTCTGCCAATAATTCAAATAATGCTCCACAGGGAGGTTTTTTAGAACCGGCATTCAGATCTGCGGACAGAGATTATGTACTGAAAAAAGGAGAAAATATTTTAGATAAGATTGATAAAAACATTTTTATTAAAGTAGATGCAGATAAAACAACTTGTTATGTTGGACAGCCAATTGTTGTTACTTATAAATTATATACCCGGCTAAAGTCGGAAAGCAGTATTATTAAAAATCCTTCATTCAATGGGTTTTCCGTTATTGACCTGATGCCACCTGGCAATACTTATTACTCAACAGAAAAAATAAATGGCAGAGAGTTTAATGTTTATACACTTCGTAAAACACAATTGTATGCATTGCAGTCTGGTTCTATAGAATTGGAAAGTGCCGAGGTAGAAAATAATATTCACTTTATTAAAGAGGAATACTTAAGCCGACAAATGAACGGGTTTGATGATTTGTTCCGTGATTTTACGCAAACCAATGTTCCACCTGAAGGAATGCATGATGAAAAAGTAACCCTTCGCAGTAAACCTGTATTTATTACTGTAAAGCCTTTGCCTGAACGGGAAAATTCATCAGGAGCATTTAAAGGTGCGGTGGGTAAATTCAACCTGCAATCGGCTATTGAAAAAACAAATTTTACCACAGACGATGCAGGTAAATTAAGCGTTGTAATTACAGGCGAAGGCAACATGACAATGGTAATTGCACCTGATGTAAAATGGCCTTCCGGCATTGAAAGTTTTGATCCCAAAGCAAATGAGCAACTCAATAAATATTCAGTGCCGGTAAGCGGTACAAAGGTTTTTGAATATGCTTTTACAGTAGCCAAACCAGGTAGTTACACATTGCCCCCCATTAAATTTTGCTATTTTGATCCTGCTCAAAATAGTTATGTCACCGACAGTACAAAACCTGTTAGTATTAAAATAACGCAGGGGAGCAAAAAACAGGAGATTGTTACGGACCCAAACAAAACAAATAGTGGAGCAAACGCCTTTTTTAATATACTGTTTACCAACCGTTGGCTAATTATACTCCCACTTGTTATATTCATGATAACCGGGATATTTCTTTGGCTGAAAAAAGACAAGAAAAAAGATATTCTTACAGAAAAGAAAAAAATGGCAGCCAGCGAAAACTTACTTTTTGAGCCGGTTGCGGTTATCAATTTTAAACCTTTGTTACTAACGGAAGAAAAATTGATTCAACAGGATCACCGGCAATTTTTCGAAACATTAAATAAGGAATTCAGACAATTTTTGGCAGATAAATTAGGTGTACATGTTGAAACCATTAACCGAAAAATAATAGCTGAAGAAGCCGATAAAAAAGGAGTTCCAATATATATCTGTATGCAGATACAAACTTTGCTGGACGATATAGAATTGCAATTGTATACGCCTTTTTCTAACCCCGAAAAAATGCAGGAATTTTACAATACTGCGGATGAAATTGTGCATAGTTTGAATGCCACTAGACGGTAAACTTGTAACCGATACCTCTTACAGAATGGAAGTATTGCGGGTTACGACTATCCTCTTCAAAATATTTTCGAAAACTTAAAATAAAATTATCAATCGTTCGGGTAGTCGGATAAACATTGTATCCCCAAACAGCCTGTAATATTTTTTCCCTGGTTACAACTTCGTTCTTATTTTCAATCAGGAGCTTTAACAGCATAATCTCCTTTTTTGTAAGCATAATTTTTTTACCCTCTTTTGTAATACATTCCAGGGCTTTAAAATCTACCTGGTTTTTACCAAAGTGATAGGTTTGTTCAAGCGGCTTACGTTCTGAAAGCCGATGGCTTTTATCTACCAGTTTATTTACCCGTAATAACAACTCTTCCAGGTTAAAAGGTTTGGTGAGATAATCGTCGGCACCTTTTTTTAAACCCAATACCCTATCTGCACTGCTATTTCTTGCACTAAGAATTAAGATGGGAATATCGTTGTTTTGCAGCCTTATACTTTCGCATACGGTGATGCCATCCATTTCGGGTAACATTACATCCAGTATCATTAAATCAAAATGTTCCTGCTGAATAGCTTTTAATGCCTCAAGGCCATCGTATGCACTGGTTACTTCATAATCTTCCAGTTCCAGGTTAAGCTTTAGGGCTTCCTGTAAATTCTCTTCATCTTCTACCAGTAATATGGAGATTTTTTTTGTATTCATTGTTTCTTTGTTGGGTAATACGATTGCTCTATCTCGTTCATTATTTCAAACCCCTGTGTTCTTAAAATACAATTGTAAAATTACTACCCGTTGGCATATTATCAGTAACAATTAACCTGGCATTGTGTTGTTTAGCAATTTTTTTGGTTAGATATAAACCCAGTCCGGTTCCTTTTGCTTCTTTGGTTGCTTTGTTGCCAATGCGGTAAAATTTGTCGAACACTTTCTTTTTTTCTGTATCCTCAATGCCTTTTCCCTCATCGCTTATTGTGAGGCTGATGGTATTACCATCGGGTTTCAGTGTTACTTTTACGGCAGCATCTTTCGGGGAGTATTTAATGGCATTATCAATTAAATTATTAACTGCCATTTGTAACAACAACACATCGCCGTTAACGACCACATCTTCTTTAACAAATGCTTGAATGTCGCGTTTTGGAAACCTTGTTACAAATTCATTTACACAATCCAGTACCAGTGCCGATAAGTCGATTTCTTCCTTTGTAAAAGAGTTACCACCCGACTCCATTTGCGATGCAAGTAACATGTTATTGCACAGCGCATTTAACCTGTTTGCTTCCTGTATAGTATTTTGAATTAGCCTTTGTTGTTGTGTTTCTTCCAGTTTTCTTTTTTGAAGTGTTTCCAGGTTAAGCTTTGTAATGGCAATGGGTGTTTTTAATTCATGGGTAATAGCCATCATAAAATTCTGCTGTTGCAAGGCAGACTTAAATTGCTTTCTAACAGCCCTGTAAATAAAAAAAGCCCCTGCAAGTATCAGCAGCAAGAATATGCTACCCTCACCAATATACTGTGCCTTTTTTCTACTTGTAATATCCAATATTCCGTTAAGCTGGTATGTATATTCGGGGTCATCCTTTTTAAGTTTTGAAATTTCAAATTCAGCCATCTGTTGGTTCTGCTGGTTTAAAGCAATAAACCACCAGATAAGGGCTGCAATAATATAAGTTAGCAGAAACCAATACACGATAAAGATCAGGCGGATCTTTTTTGTTTTATGTAATGAAAATGGCATGGTAAATTATTAAGGCTAAAATAGCCAGGAAATGTAACAACAAAGCGCTTAAAAAGCCTATCCTATTTCACTTGTTCAACCCTTATGCCGGCACTTAATATTTCCGGGAGTGGGTTTTCACGCATAGCCTGGGCAATGATAAATTTATAGTTGCCGGTTTTATTAAATTTAAATGGCCCCCTTGTAATAGATTTACGCAGCTCCCAAATATCATCCATACCACTGCCTTCCCAACCGGCTGCATCTGTGCCGAGCTGCAGATCAAATCGCTGGTATATGATTGAATCACCCGGCGACTGTGTACCAATATTCAGCCAGATATTGTTATAGCCATAGGCATCGGTATGGCGCAGCACAACGTATAAATTGTATAAAACTGAAGTATCCTTTATTGTAAAATCAAATGTAGGTTGCAGGTCGTAACTCCATCCTTTTTTGGGTATCGGTGCATTTTTTTCATACACTTCCACCGTAGCACATCCTGCAATGCAGCTACCAACAACCAACAACAAAAACAGGTGCTTTAGAAAATTAATATTGAATAGGTGAGCAGTTCTTTTCACGTAATAAATTTGTACAAAAATAAACACTCCCGGCTAAATTGAAATAAGCCGGGAGACGCTATAAAACATTTAGAATTTGTTCCTTGGCTTTTTCCAGTTCATCCTTCATTGTTACAACACATTTTTGTATTTCGGCATCGTAAGCTTTACTACCGGTAGTATTAATCTCTCTTCCAATTTCCTGGATGATAAAAGAAAGTTTCTTTCCTTTTGCCTCATCATTGTTTGCAAGCAATTCCCTGAAATAGGCACAGTGTTGTTTTAAACGAACCTGCTCTTCGTGAATATCTATCTTCTCAATATAATAAATAAGTTCCTGCTCCAAACGATTGCCATCATAGTTTTCTTTGCCAACATGCAACTCCAGCAATTGTACAATCTCTTCCCTTATTCTTTTTATCCGGTTAGGCTCAAGCAGTACAATATTTTCTTCCTGTGCATTGATGTTGTTGATCCTTTTTATAAGATCGCTTTCGAG
Source organism: Ferruginibacter sp. (assembly GCA_040002495.1). Lineage (GTDB taxonomy): Bacteria > Bacteroidota > Bacteroidia > Chitinophagales > Chitinophagaceae > Ferruginibacter. The sequence continues at coordinate 47,881 of JBDUEK010000021.1, read as the reverse complement.
ACTTGCTCCTTCTTCTTCCCTGTGCTTAATTAATTCTCCCAAGGCTAATTCCAATACTTTTTTAAACTCAGCAAAGTCTGTATCATTTAAAAAATCGTTGGCTGGTGTAACCACTTCGGGCAAGCGAAGCAGTGCGCTTAATACCGAATTGGTATCAATATTTAATTCACCTGCCAATGTTTCTATTTGTTGAAAATAGGCCTTAATAAGATCGGTATTAATATTAACCGGTTTGGATGTACCATTTTGTTTAATAGTAATAACACAGTCAATTGAGCCCCTCACTAATTTTTCCTGTAAAATATTCCTGATGTCAAATTCATAAGGCCTTAACAAGGGAGGTAAACGCAGTTGCATTTCAAATTGCTTTCCATTAAGTGACTTAATTTCTACAAGAAATGTTTTATCATTTACCGTTTGTTCGGCTCTTCCAAAGCCTGTCATTGATTTTAGCATTATTAGATTTTAATTTTTAGATATGGTACTGTAATTACCTACAAGGTATATGAAAAATCGTCAAAGTTTTTATTTAGGTACATCATTCCGGTTTGGAAACAAAAAATGATTCATTTCACCTTTCGTTAAAAGCCGCATTTCGCCTGGTTGAAGCCCTTCAATGGTACATTTTTCTATCCTATGCCTGATAAGTCTAAGGGTTGGAAAACCTACCGCTGCGGTCATCTTTCTAACCTGCCTGTTCTTACCTTCAGTTATGACCAATTTAATCCAGGGCGCCGGAATATTTTTACGAAAACGAATGGGTGGATGGCGATCAGGAACTGTTGGGTCTGTTTCAAAAATATTGCAGGAACTTTTTTTTGTATGAAAAATTTTACCGTCAATATTAATGTCAACTCCATGTCGCAGTTGATGAATTGCTTCGTTCGTTATTGCACCATCTACCTGCACCCAATATTCTCTTGTATGCGCAAATGTTGGATTCAATAAATCGTGATTTATTTTTTTATCATTGGTAAGAATCAACAAACCTTCACTATCATAATCCAACCTGCCTACCGGGTAAACATCTTGCGGCGCATCAAAAAAATCTTTTAAAGTTTGCTTGCCATCACCTGATGTAAATTGAGACAACACGTTAAAAGGTTTGTAAATAATACAGTAATATTCCAAGAGAAAATTATTGATGAGTGAGTGAAAGTATGCAAAGGTATGGCAGTTTAAAAACAATGTTGGGCACATACTTAAAATAAGAAAGCCCGACGTTTCAGCCGGGCTTCATTATATGATTGGGTTAGTAAGTACCAGGAAATAAAATTTCCATACACAATATTAAAAAGAATTTTTGCTATCCAAAAAAATATTTTAAAAGATTTTATTCACATTTCATATTCTACTGTGGAAAAGGATAGCAAATTTTACCAGAAAATGAAAAGCCTTAATCTATGTTATGCATACAATTGTTGAACATAAAACATTTGATTACTTTTTCTAAATCAGCTGCAACTATTGATTTTACTGCTATTTCAGAGGAATATAGTTTTTAATATTGCTAAATAGGTTATCCAACATTATTGATAGTATATGATGTTTACATGAATAAGTTGAATGCTTTTTAGTTACTTTTTTTGCAAAAAAAATGTTGGTAGATTTTTAATAATTCGCACCTCCTTTTACACCTTTTAGTGACTATTTGTTTGTACTCCCTTTAAAAGCAAAGGGTAGTACCTTTGTAAAAATATCTATTATATGCGTTTCCCTGCTCCTGTTTCTATTAAGTGGATTGCTGAATTAATCAAAGCTGAATTATTGGGTACCAATCAAGGTGATGCTTATGGCATCAATGAAATACATAAGGTTGAAATTGGTGACCTTGTTTTTGTAGATCATCCTAAGTATTATGATAAGAGTATTAATAGTAATGCAACCTTTATTATCATCAATAAAAAAACAGTAGTGCCTGATGGAAAGGCATTGCTAATTGTAGATAACCCCTTTGAAGCATATTGCGAAATCGTAAATCATTTCAACCCCTTTACACCTTCAGGTAAATTGGTAAGTGATACTGCAGTTATTGGTGAAGGCTCTTATATTTATCCAAATGCATTTATTGGTAACCGGGTAAAAATAGGAAAGCATTGTATCATCTACCCCAACGTAACCATCATGGATAATTGTGTGATTGGTGATCATGTAATTATTCAATCAGGCACTGTTATTGGTGGCGACGCATTTTATTATAACACAAAAAAAGATCGTGACATCTGGTATAAAAAAATGCCTAGTTGCGGCAGGGTAGTTATTGAAGATTATGTAGAGATTGGAACCGGATGCACCATTGACCGTGGCGTTACCCACGACACTGTAATTGGTGCCGGAACCAAGTTTGATAACCAGATTCATATTGGCCATGATACAGTGATTGGTAAGAACTGCTTATTTGCCTCGCAGGTTGGCGTAGCAGGCGGTGTAAGCATTGGAAACGGTGTGATATTATGGGGACAGGTTGGCGTAAGTAAAACACTCACAATTGGAGACAATGCAGTGGTATATGCACAAAGTGGTGTACCGGCATCTGTTGAAGGCAACACTGTGTATTTTGGCTCGCCGGTTGAAAAAGCAAAAGATAAAATGAAGGAATTGGTTTGGATAAAAAGGATACCTGAAATGTGGGAAAAGTTAAAAAATAAGTAGTAGCCCTTCTTAAAAAACCTGTTTTTAATTCTTAAATCTTTCAAGAAAACTATCCCTCTTTCTTACTGAAACTTCTATTTCAGTTCCATCTTCCATTTCAATATGTCCTCCGCGGCCATTATTATACTTCTTAATAAAGGCCAGGTTAACAATGTGAGAATGATGAATTCGGCAAAACTGTTTTTCAGGCAGAAATTCTTCAAAACTTCCAAGGTTTTTGGTGGCCATAATTTTCGTTCCACCATTTACATATACAACGGTGTAATTTTTTTGGGCCTCCATTCTTACGATAGTATCCATATAGATAAAAGTGACACCATTCAACTCTGCAATGGCAATTTTAGGGTTGTTAATTTTATTGGGATCTATATTGTGTAAAAGCGTGGTTACTTTTTCATTTGTATTTTTGTTATCGATATGAGCTTTTACTTTATCCACTGCTTTTATTAGTTCATCGATATTAATTGGCTTTAATAAATAATCAATTGCTGCGTATTTAAATGCTTTTATGGCATACTGATCAAATGCTGTTACAAATATGATCTCGAACCTGATTTCTTGTAGACGATTGAGTAAATCAAACGCATTTCCAAAAGGCATTTCAATATCTAAAAAAGCCAGTTGTGGGTTTATTTTTTTAATAAGTTCGAAACCTGTTTTAGCATTGGTAGCCGTGCCGGTAATATTTATTTGCGGGCAAAATTTAGTAAGGAGATTTTGCAGAGAATTAATGTTATTTAATTCGTCATCAATTATGATTGCTTCAATCATCTTAGTTTGTTTAATTTATCTATGATACTGATAGGGAAGACTATTTGCACCAAAGTACCGGGATATTCATCATCGTTTTCATTAAGATCTGTAATTAAGGTAGTTACTTTTTGCTTTTTATCTTCACTCAAAAGTTCAAGACGTTTAAAAGTTAATTCCATCCCTTTAGAATGATATTCGATGTGTTGTTCTGTTTTATTTATAAGTGAGTTTGTTCTTCCGATTCCATTGTCTTTTATAGTAACAGTTAAATCATACTGAGTTTCAATAAAATCAATTTCAACTAATCCTCCATCTATTTTTCTATATAGTATTCCGTGTCTTATACTGTTCTCAACAAAAGGCTGTAATATCATTGTTGGTATAAAAGTAAAGTCGGCGGGTAGCTTTTCATCTATATTTATGATGTAATTAAATTTATTCCCAAAGCGCATTTTTTCGAGCTCCAGGTAAGTAGAGATATAAGTGATTTCTTCTGCAACAGAAATCACTTTCCTCGACGAATGATCAAGCGTTTGCCGCAGTAACCTTGAAAAGCTGTTCATGTATCGGTTCGTTGCCAGCAAGTCGCCGTTGATAATAAAATTCTGAATTGAATTAAGACAATTAAATATAAAGTGTGGATTCATCTGTGCCCTTAAAGCTAGTTGCTCAAGATCGGCTATGCGTTGTTTAAAATCCAGTTTCTCTTCTCTACGATTATTCAATACTTTGTACCTTAAGCTGATGATATACCAAACCAATGAAATGAGTAAAATTACAATCAACGTACCAAACCAAATCGATTTCCACCATGCAGTTGCAATACTAAATGATAAACTATAAGGACTGCTTCTAACGCCGAAATTATTTACTGCCACCAGGTTAAACGTATAATCGCCAGAAGGCAATGTGGGGTAATTGATGGTGGTTTGATGTGTGGTTTGCCATTCATTATTTTTGTCTAGCCCATCCAGCCTGTATTCATAGGTAATATTGCCATCCGATTTAAATGAGATTCCAACAAAATTAAAACTGATATTATTCTGGTCGTACGCTATCTTATTAATCGTTGAATCACGCAATTCATTTCCCGCAACTTTTACACTTAAAATTTTTAGTACACATTTAGAATTAGCATAAATGTGATTTTCATTAAAAATTGAAAGGCCGGAAGCAGTACCGACATACACCATGCTATCTTCTACATAAATGGCATTAATAATATCAGAAATAAGTCCATCTGAAACAGAGAAATGAACAATAGGAAAATGAGGATCACTGATATCAATTTTGTTGATGCCTTTCTTAGTTCCTACCCACAGGTAATTCTTTTGAAGAAAGGCAGTTTTACAATTGTTGCTACTCAGTCCTTTTTCATCAGTTATTTCTGCAATAACCTTGTTATTTTTTAGGCCTATAATACCGCGATCGTGCGTTATGATCCAAAAAACGCTGTCTTTAGTGATGGCAATATCTGCAATTCTACGTTTTAGTGAAGGATGAATATTACCAAGATAAATTGACGATGTATCTTTTTTTATTTCGAATAATCCATTCAATGTACCAATATAAATTTTGCCTTTTTGATAAACTACTTTTGTACATCTGCTGTTCCAGATTGTATCCAGTACCTTCATATCGTTAACAGATAAAACAAAGGCGCCTCTTGCAGTACCAACCAACACCTTTTCCCTGTCAATTTCACAAATTGATTTTACTGCCGCAATTGGATTAACAGTTGATTTACCAGCTTGTAGTTTTATAAGATAAGAATCAAAACCAAGCATTACTCCTCCACCAGATAAGGGGCAAATACTGGTTAAGCGGTTTGTTGTAGTTTTTGTTTCTGCCAGTTGGAGTTGAGATGAAAAATTTTTTGTAGTTAGATTAAGATCATTCAATTGATGTAGCGTACTAAAACCACATCCTATTTGTATACCATCATTGGTCTTAGATAATGAAAAAACCTCTGAATTAGCTTTGGTTTCATCAAGAAAGTATGCTTTAAATTGAAAGGAAGGCAATTTAAAGACGCCATCACCTAAAGTTGAAAACCAGGTATTCCCTTCATTATCTTCCAGTACATTGCTTACTTTTTTTTCTGGTAAGAAATGAGCTCCTAGTTTGTTGCTAATTGAATCAACAGCATAACATCCTTTTGCTGAAGTAATGAATAAGACTCTATAATCATTATAAATTGTATGTATGGGAGTAAAATCTAAATCGATAAACTTAATTACTTGAATTAACGGGTCGCGGTAAACTGGAATTTTTTTCCCATTGTATAGATCAAAATCTTGTTTATTAACTTCATAAAAATTGAATGCTTTATTTCTAAATGAATAAACATTGTTATTTATCAGTAATACAAAATGCTGTTCCTTTTGTCTAATAAATGAATAAACTCCAATAAATTTTATTACATCAACATTTTTAAGGCCATATACATTTATTGACTTAACCTCATCATCTTCAGTAACTACCCAAATAATATTTGAAAGATCACAAAAAGCAACATTACCTTTTTCATCTTCAGCAATGGTTACAATATTATTACTGAAATCAAGTTTCGTCAACACGGAATCATTTTCCCTTGTGTGAATTTTGCCCTGAAAATAGTAACACAAATATTTACTGAAAGTGCTAATCCATATTCTCCCCTTTCTATCTGCAAATATTTTCAATACTTCATTGTCTGGCAATCCATCCTTTGTATCAAAATTCTTAAAATGAGTGCCATCGTACCGGCTTAAACCGGTCTCGGTTGCAAACCACATAAACCCATCTAAATCCTGGCACAAATCATATACATTAGATCCGGCGAGCCCATCCCTGGTTTCGTAGTGTACATAGCTATATTCCTGGCCGAATGAGCAGCTTACTATTAATAAATAAAGGAAGGTATGTAAGAGGTATTTAATCAATTGCTGAATATACAATGCGTGAATATAAATAAAAACCCCGGCTAAAAAAGCCAGGGCCGAAATAGGGTACGCATCGTTAAAAACTTACGTATAGATTATGAAACGAAGTAATTAATATTTTTCGAAGAATCCTTACCAATTTATTAAGTGTGCAATCTGGTGGATAACTGTGTAATAATTACTACGGATTGTAATTATAAGGTAGCATATCAGCTATTTTATGCCAGGCAAGGTAGCCGGTGATGGTAATATCTGACTGGTCATAATAATAACCGTTCTGTTCAATATCAATGGAATTGCCGGGATTAACATTGATCACAGACAGTTGAAAATTACGGGCCTTTTCACTATTCTGCTCAAGGTATTCGGGATCAGGAACATCATTGGTATATAAGATGGCTATATCAGGTTGGTACGGTGTTATTTCCACTACAGTCGAACTATCATCCATTTTATACCCAATTGAATTATAAAAATCAGTTAGCTTTATCGCACTTTCCTTTTCTTCTTTTTTCGCTATAAATTGAATTTCGAATCCCTGGTCCTTCAGCGTTTTATCATATACACTTCTCATAAAATGGAGTAGTGATCCGGAGTATGCTTTTTCGCGGTTATCCCGCCAGTTTATTTGTTGCAACGAATCGGTAGTGGTGATTTCTTCAAACAATGGATACCCGGTATATATACCTGCCTGCGTTTTGTAATCATGAATAAATGAGTCCAGGGTATATTTTATTTTATAGCCCAATGCAAGATTTTCAATTTCTAATGGTTCGGTTGCCAATACTTTTAAACGGTCCTTTCTTTTGTAATAATAAAATTTAAGCACCGATGAATTTGTGATGGTACAAAGTTTACTGTTATTGGATTTTCCAATAAAATTATCGAGGAAAAAAGAGCCGTATTTTTCCCATCCGTCCAATACCTCATTGCTTGCTCTTATCACTACATCCTCCATCGCCTTTTCCTTTTGCTTCATTTCTATAACAATGTTCTTGTCATATGAATCGGCGGTAGTAATTCTTCGGGAAATTGTTTCATAACCTGTGAAAGTGATGGCTAAATCATAACCGCCAATGGGTAATTTTAAAGTAAAATTTCCATTGGCATCAGTAACGGTTCCAATGGTAGTATTCTGTGCAAAAACGGAAGCAGCCTGTAGTGGCAGTTGGGTGGCTCCATCTATAATTCGCCCGGTTAAATAGTAGCTGTTTGTTTGGGCAAATGTTGCTGCTGAAAATATCAGGCATACCAACATTAAGAGATTCCTTTTCATAAGTTTGATTTTGTATAGGATTGAATTAATATAAATCGGTCAGCATTATTTACCTTCTTATTTTTATTAAACCAAATTATAACTTTTGTTTCATTGCGTTACATGTATTAATAACAGTATCTTCTATTTTTCGATATTGAAACCCAGGCAAAAATCTTTTAAGTTTACTGTTATCAAAATTAACTTTTGCCATGGCCGTTGTTGCCGTTTCCTTTGTAACCAATGGATCTTTACCTGTGAAGCGACTTTTTAATGCTTCAAATCGCCATACAAGTTTTGCAATCAAGGGTGTTACTTTTTTATATGGAATTTTTTTGCCAAACCCTTTTGCAATTAAATTAAAAACACCCCTGTAAGTCCGGTTTTCTGCACTTATGATAAAACGTTCACTGCTGATATCACTTTGCATTAACTCAATCATTGACTTTACTACATCCCGTACATCAACAAAACCCGTAACGCCTTCCGTATACCAGGGAAATTCATCGTACATACTTTTAAAAAGCTGAGAACTACCGGCATTCCAATCGCCATCACCCAAAATAATTACAGGATTAACAATTACTGCATCCAATCCTTCACCAATGCCACGCCACACTTCCAGTTCAGCCAGGTATTTACTTTGGCCATAATTACTATTGCTTGTTTCCTCCGTCCATTTCATGTTTTCGTTAACTGCAACATCTTCCCTTATTCTACCAAGTGCCGCAACAGAACTTACATACAGCATTTTTTTTACACCGGTATTAAGCGCCGCATTTACAACGTTTGTTGTGCCCTCAATATTTACTTTGAATAGTTCTTTTTTTCGTTTTGGATTGTAAGTAACAATCGCAGCACAGTGATACACCTGCGTCACATCCTGCATTGCTTCCTCCAGCCCGGTCGGATCAAGGATATTACATTGAAACTGCTGAAGGTTTGAATCTTCCAAAAAAGGAAGTAGGGTTTTATTATATATTGCCCGAACTTTTTTTCCGGTGGAAAGCAACTGCCTGAGCAATTCTTTACCTACTAAACCGGCTCCTCCTGTAACTAAAATCATAGCATAATTTTGAATGAAAGCACAAAAGTAATGGAAGCGTTTTTAATGTATTAACGAGTAATTTTTAAATTGTTTCAAATAGCTTACGATGATGCTGTATAATCATAAAATCCCTTTCCGCTTTTTTTACCCAATTCACCCATTTGCACTTTTGAAATTTGTAAATCAGCGGGTTTCAATCTTTCTTCCGGTATAGCATCATATAAGCTTTTCGACACCGCTAAATTAATATCCAGTCCTATTAAATCCATTAATCTAAATGGCCCTATTTTAAAACCATTCGCTTCCATAATAGCATCTACATCTTTAATATCTGCAATTCCATTTTTAACTATTTCCATTGCTTCAAGATAGTAGGCACGTGCAACCCTGTTTACAATAAAACCCGGCGAATCTTTACACAACACCGGCATTTTACCTAAGCAATCACAAAGATCAACGATTGCTTTTGTGGTAGTCTCGTTTGTTAAATTACCTGAAATAACCTCCACCAATTTCATTACAGGTGCCGGATTAAAAAAATGCATGCCAACAAAATTACCGGGGTGTGGAATTTCATTTTGAATTAAAGAAACGGATAAAGACGAGGTATTGGTTGCTAAAATAATTTCCGGCGAATTAACTGATGCCAACTGATTAAAAAGTGAAACCTTCGCATCAATTTTTTCTACAATGGCTTCAATAAATAAATCTGCAATGCAATCTTTAATTGAATCAGTGAAGTTTATCCTATCAAAAATATTTTCGCCATCTTCGGAACTAATTTTTTGTTTGCTTACCAGGTAATTAATATTTGACTGTATGTTGGATTTTGCTTTTTCCAGTGCAGTTTTATTTACATCAAACAATAAAGTTTTAAACCCATGCCGGGCACACACGAATGCAATACCACTTCCCATTGTTCCGGCGCCTGCAACTCCAATTGTTTTTATCATAACCAAAAATAAAAAACTGCTGTATGAATCAGGTATTTATTTTAGTAAAAAAATTTTACTAACCCTGAATCATGCAGCAGCTTTTATTACTTGCTGTTTGTTTGTGTTGAGTTTGCTTCTAATTATTATTAGCAGCTTCTTTTGCGGCTTCTTCTTTCATTTTGTCATTTGCAGTAATTGCAAACTCAACTCTCCTGTTTTGTGCCCTGTTGGCATCGCTGGTATTTTCAACTTTTGGTTGCATTTCCCCATACCATTTTATAGTTAAACGGCCTGGCGCTATCCCTGCCTTTTTAAGAGCGTTTCCTACCGCATTTGCTCTTTTTTCAGAAAGCGATTCATTGTAATCTGCAGCACCAACATCATCGGTATGGCCTTCAATTAAAATATTTGTTTCTGGATAAGCATTAAACACTTTCAGTAATTTATCAAGTGCCAGTTGAGAGTTGGAATTGATATCATATTTGTTCGTTGCAAAATAAACGCCGGCTTTTGAACCATCAGGGTTGTTCTCACTAAATGTTACATTGATTCCTTCTCCTACCCTTGTTACTTCTGCACCTGGTATTTCTTTCTTGATATCTTCTGCCTGGCGATCCATCTTATTCCCAATAATTCCACCGGCCACACCACCTACTACTGCACCAATAATAGCACCTAACGCAGTGTTGTTTTTATTGCCAACATTGTTACCAATTACACCGCCAAGTACTGCTCCACTTGTGGTACCTATTGCTACACCTTTTTGAGTATTGTTGGCTTTCTTAGTTGTTTCGCAACCAGCACACATGATCATTACACCAGCAATCATCACGATCGTTTTTCCAAAAATCTGTTTCATAAGTTTTATCTGTTATTTTATTTTTTTACAAAATTGTATACAATAAACCCAGCCTTGCTTTGATAGGTTATAGCCGATTTTAATTGCATGCTATTAGCTGTTAGTGAGGCTACCGATAATCTGAACCCATCGTTATCATCCAGCGGATTTTTTTTATCATCCAACCTTTTAAATTGAAATTCTCTTTCGGCATCTTTCGGTTCAAATATTGACCAACGAATATTCCTGGTAATATGCGGACAACCAGTAGATGTTGAAGGCAATGTGTAACTGCCCATACTATTATTAGCAATAAAATTCCAATCGCTTCCAATAAAGCAATCCATATCCGCTTCATTAAAAACCGTTGCTTTAATTTTTGCTGTAAATCCTTCTACATTTATTGTTTCTAAAGTCCAGTTACCGTTAATGGTTTTTTTCATATTCCTTCCTTCTTTGGAAGCTGCACAAGAACTTAACAATCCAATTAATAAAATGACTAAAACCACATTTAAATAGGATTTCACCCGGTGTATATTTTTAATTTTATTCATTAGTTGATTTATTAAAGGTTACTGTGATTACTTACCACTATTTTCAAGAACAATGCCAAATGAAATTGCATAGTCATCGTTAAATCTGCAAGATGAGTTTACATCCTTATAAATCTTGCTGGGGAATTAGTTCTACAACAAATGAATAAATTTCAAGCTAATCCCTAAAAATAGCTACTGTGTGCATAGAATAAAGGTAGATAACGCACCAAATAAACTTTGTGCCATCAGCAGCTCATTTAAATACAAAAGAGGCCAACATGGCCTCTTTTATCTATTTAAAAAATATAAATTTATTATACCGCCGATGTAAACTGTTTCAAAAACCTTACATCATTTTCACTAAACAGGCGAAGGTCTTTTATCTGGTACTTCAGCATGGTTATTCTTTCTACACCCATCCCAAAAGCAAAGCCCGTATATTTATTACTATCAATACCGCAGTTATCCAGCAGGTTCGGATGCACCATACCACATCCTAATATTTCAACCCAACCAGTATGTTTGCAAACGCTACAGCCTGTTCCGCCACATATCAGGCAACTAATATCCATTTCGGCACTTGGCTCTGTAAACGGAAAATAACTTGGGCGAAAACGTACTTTAAAATCTTTACCAAACATTTCCTGCACAAAGAAATAAAGTGTTTGTTTCAAATCTGCAAATGATACATTTTCGGCTATGTACAATCCTTCTACCTGGTGAAAAAAACAATGCGCCCTTGCACTGATGGTTTCATTTCTATATACTCTCCCCGGACAAATAATACGAATGGGCAATTTTCCTTTTTCCATCTCACGTACCTGTACACTGGAAGTGTGCGTACGCAGCAACCAATCCGGGTTTTGAGAAATATAAAAGGTATCCTGCATATCTCTTGCCGGATGATTTTCAGGCAGGTTCAACGCAGTGAAATTATGCCAGTCATCTTCTATTTCGGGCCCTTCAGCCACAGCAAAACCTAAACGCTGAAAAATAGAAACGATCTGGTTACGCACCAGGCTTATAGGGTGCCTCGATCCCAATGGCATCGGATCTCCCGGCAACGAAAGATCGAGCCCGCTTACTTCTGAATCTGCTATACTTACTGAGGTACTTGCCTTTAGTTGTTCAAATTTTTCTTCAGCAAACAATTTAAATTCATTCAGCACCTGGCCAAATTCCTTTTTCCTTTCTACCGCCACATTTTTCATTTCGCCCATCGCTTCTTTCACCAAACCTTTGGTTCCAAGGTATTTTATTCGAAATGCTTCCGCTTCATCGCCAGTGGCAGCAACTGCGTCCTTTATTTCCTGTTTAAACACCGCTATCTTTTGTAACAACTCTTCCATGGCGCAAAAATACGGAAATGTGTTAGGAAAAATTGATTGTTCATCCATCATAATACAACAATTTCAATCCACGTTACACTATTAATCCTATTAAATAAAAGATTACTTTCCGGCAACAACCAACTGCCATCAACTATGAACTTTCTTCCCTAAGTTTGCTCCTAAATTTATAAACAGATGGACGACCTGCATGATTTTTTGCTTCCCGTAGATATACATAGTTTAAATGAAGATGAAGGATACAATGATGGACAATTTGCTAAACACATGCTTATTAATGATGGCGAAATGCCTGATATTGCCGATGTTGATGTAGTGTTTATTGGCGTTGGCGAAACAAGAGGCAGCGGTGACTTTTCAGGACCAAATAATGCTGCAGATGCCGTCAGAAAACAATTGTACCAACTTCATTACTGGCATTTTGATGTGAAGATCGCAGATATTGGAAACATTAAAACAGGTGCGGCGCTCAGCGATAGTTATGCAGCAATTAAAACTGTATTATATGATCTGCTAAAATTAAAGAAGACAGTCATTTTGCTGGGTGGCTCACACGATGTAACCCTGGCTCAATATCTTGCTTATAAAGATTTTGGTAAACAGGTGGAGGCTACCTGCATCGATGCAACCATCGATTTACGTGGAGAAAGTTCTTTAAGAAATGAAAACTTTTTACTTGAAATGCTTACCAGCGAGCCCAACCTGGTTAGGCATTATAACCATATCGGTTTCCAGAGTTACCTGGTACATCCACGCATGTTGGAAACCATGGATAAACTACGTTTTGATTGTTACCGCGTAGGTGTAGCCAAAGACAATATGGACGAAATGGAACCCGTTATTCGCAACACTACCTTACTGAGTTTCGACATCAATGCCATAAAAAATAGTGATGCCCCGGCCAATCAATGTAGTCCCAATGGCTTCACCGGCGAAGAAGCGTGTATGCTTACGCGGTATGCAGGCATGAGCAGCCAGTTAACCAGTTTAGGCATATACGGTTACGATCCCCGAAGGGATAAAGATGAACTAACGGCCAAGCAAATAGCACAAATGCTTTGGTATTTTATAGATGGAAAAAGCCGCAACAAGCAGGAAGCTTCTTTAGAAAACAGGGACCTGTTTAACGAATACCACACCGTGGTTGCTGAAGAAGATACCGTTTTTTTACAAAGCAGAAAAACCAATCGCTGGTGGATGCAATTGCCCGACAAAAAAATAATTGCCTGCAGTTACAACGATTATGTAAATGCCAGTCGCAACGAAATTCCCGAGCGATGGTTAAGAGAACAGGAAAGAGGGTAACAACATTTGCTCAGTCAAATCATCGCATGAAAAACTTTTCTATCGTTAAAAGAAATAATAATACCGGCATTGGTTTTCATAGCGGCATCGTTGCGTCGCAAGCACTTCATCGGCATACCAATTGGCAGCTTTGTCGTTTGCATCAAAAATTCAATCAATATTTACACAAGTATAAACTTGCAGGCTTCGCATTTGTAAGTGCATTGCTTACACTTTCTTCCTGCAGCGTTTCAAAGCAAATTAGTAAACAGGCAAGCACTATATTATTAAAAGATTCCGCTATCAGCACGGGCCATATCGGAATCAGCATTTACGAACCAGCTACGGGTACTTATTGGTACAATCACGATGCATCCAATTATTTTATTCCTGCATCCAATACAAAACTTTTTTCATTATACGCTGGCCTGAAATATCTCGGTGATAGTTTACCTGCAATGCGGTATCAAATAAATAATGATTCAAGCCTGTCCATACAACCAACCGGCGATCCCACTTTTTTGCACCCTGAATTTTCGCAACCCGTTTATAATTTCTTAACCCGGTATAAAAATATCCAATTTACGCATCCGTTTTTTACGGATAACTTTCTGGGTATGGGCTGGGCATGGGACGATTATAAGGAATCGTACATGACGCAAAGAAGTAATTTTCCCATCTATGGCAACCTCATCCACATTCAAAAAACAGGCAATCGTTTTTCCGTCGTTCCATACAACCAGGCATATATTATGCCCGAACACACTGACCTTAAAAACGGATTTGATATTTTAAAAAACTGGGATAACAATGATTTAATCATCACCAGCGGCAGCAGGCAAAACGCCTTTATTCCATTTCATCCATCTGCTTCTGAAATTATTCGTATGCTGGCAGATACATTGCATAATAGTATAGATACTGAACTGGATGATACAATTACGCTAACCCTTTTATTTCACTCACAACCCGTCGATTCATTGTTTAAACCCATGATGCACCGCAGCGATAATTTCTTTGCGGAGCAAACATTGTTAATGGCAAGTAATCAACACATCGGCACAATGAATGATGAAAAAATAATTGATACCCTTTTAAAAAGCGACCTAAGGGATATTCCACAAAGACCAAAATGGGTAGATGGCAGCGGACTTAGCAGGTATAATTTATTTACACCACAGGCATTTGTTTACATCCTCAATAAAATGAAAAATGAATTTGGGCTCGATCGGTTAAAAAATATTTTGCCTACCGGTGGCACCGGCACTTTATCTGCCTACTATAAAAATGAAGCAGGATTAATTTTTGCCAAAACCGGCACCCTCAGCAACAACTGCGCACTCAGCGGTTTTATCATCACCAAAAAGAATAAGCTGTTAATCTTTTCAATATTGGCGAATAATTATATTACCAACGCAACCCCAATAAGAAAAGCTGTAGAAAAATTCCTGGTTAATTTAAGGGAAAAATATTAGCGAGTTTAAAATGCATTTATCCCTTGTAAGACATTACCCGGTAAGTTTTTTATGGCTCTATAAAGATAAAAAGTACAAGTCCTCTTTGAGAGCCGGGATGAAGTGCAACTGCCTTTCGTTCCTCAAGGCGTTGCAGCTAACATGTGCGACGCCACTGAAGTTTAATTGAAATACAGCTGCCGGGCTAATAAAAACTAAAGTGAGAAAACTTCACTTCATTTAACATTCATCACTAAACATTCAAAATAATCAAGAATACATGGTGGATTAAAAAATCCAACCACACTACCTGCCAAACATTTTATCCAATTCATTTTTCTTAAAGGCAGTGTAGGTAGGTTTACCATTCGGAGTAATATTCGGAGAGCCGCAGG
Organism: Ferruginibacter sp.; assembly: GCA_040002495.1. Lineage (GTDB taxonomy): Bacteria > Bacteroidota > Bacteroidia > Chitinophagales > Chitinophagaceae > Ferruginibacter. The sequence continues at coordinate 32,458 of JBDUEK010000021.1, read as the reverse complement.
CGAACAAATCATCTACCAGCGATTTCATTTCTTTTTGCGTCAACGATTTTCCTGCCTTAATAGCCTGCTGCCAGGCAAGCGAACGCAATAGTTTTTCTCTTTTACTATACTTAAGATCGCTGCTAAAGTTTTTGTATTGCTCCAGCATTTTTTCAAGCGCTGTCTTTTCGCTGCCCTGGTCCACATCTGCCGGTGTACCTTGTATCACAAAAGTATTTTTGCCAAATGGTTCCAGGTGATAACCCAGATAATGCAGGTCGGGTAGTAACTCGTTCAACATTACTACATCTGTAGAAGTTAGTTCAAGTGTAAGCGGAAATAAATTTTGTTGTGTTGCAACCGGTTTACCACTTAATGCCTTTATAAATCGTTCATACAAAATCCGCTCATGTGCATTTTGCTGGTGAATTACAATAAAGCCGGCATCATTTTGCACCACCAGGTACGTATTGTGTAGTTGTATGGGCTCACAATCGGAGTAAGGCGAATGGTTGCTGACCGAATAATCTGGCAGCTTAAAAGATTCCCCACTTAAAGCTTGTTGCTTTTCTGCTGCCGGAAAATTTCCACCCTTTGCAGGTTCATAAAAATCTTTCCAATGCTTTAACTCACTTCTGTTTTCAATAAAATGTGCCTGGTGCTTTTGGCTGAAAGTATTGTATAAAGAAGATGATGCTGCAGAAGATTTTATTTCGTCTGTAAATGGCTTTGTCACGGCATCTAAATGTTGAATCGATGAATCCAATTCAAAATCAAGCGTAGGTGATATGCTGAATTGTGCCAGTGCATGCTTTACTGCACTTTGCACAAATGCATACACAATTCTTTCATCTTCAAATTTAATTTCCTGTTTGGTAGGATGTACGTTTATATCAATCTGTGCAGGATCCAAATCAATAAACAAGGTATACATCGGAAAACTATCTTTGGCAATCATCGCATCAAAAGCACCCATCAACGCATGATTGAGGTAAGCACTTTTTATAAAACGATTGTTCACAAAAAAATACTGGTCGCCCCTCGTTTTTTTAGCCGTTTCGGGCTTACCCACAAAACCATAAATATTCATGTAGTCCGACTGCTCCTGCACGCTAACCAGTTTTGCATTATAACTGTTGCCCAATATCTGCACAACCCGTTGTTTCAATGTGCCTCTTTCCAAATGAAACACCTGCTGGCCATTGCTGGTAAGCGAAAAGAAAATATCAGGAAACGACATGGCCACCCTGATAAATTCGTCTACAATTTGCCTTAATTCTGAAGGATTACTTTTTAAGAAATTTCTACGGGCAGGCACATTGAAAAAAAGATTTTTCATGGCAATGCTGGTACCCTGCTCCATAGCAATAGGTTCCTGCTTTTTTACAACACTGTTATCAATTTCAATATAAGTGCCGGTAATTTCCCCGGCCCTTTTTGATCGTAATTCAACCTGCGATACGGCTGCAATACTGGCAAGCGCCTCACCCCGAAAGCCCATTGTTTTTATGTGAAAAAGATCATCTATGTTCTTTATTTTGGATGTAGCATGGCGCTCAAAGCTCATCCTGGCATCGGTTTCACTCATCCCCTTTCCATTATCTATCACCTGTATCAAAGACTTTCCAGCGTCATTTACAATCAGTTTTATTTCAGTTGCACCTGCATCCACCGCATTTTCAAGTAACTCTTTTACAGCACTTGCCGGCCGCTGTATTACTTCGCCTGCAGCAATTTGATTGGCTATATTATCCGGTAAAAGTTGAATGATGTCAGGCAAAATGGCTCCTTTGTTTTTGCTGCAAAATTAAGCAGATAATGGCTGGTTTAATCTCAAACAGTTAAAAGACTTTGTAATACATATCACAAAGTTAAAAAAGCGGGCTGCAGGTTTTAATAAGCGGGGTAGCATACTGTTTAAATTGTAATTTCTTAATTTGTGCATACAACACACTAACATTATGATTCGACTACATGTATCTCTTTTATTCCTTTTCCTGTTTTCTATTACTTCCAATTCAATGGCTCAGCAAAATATCAAAACGGCTGACACAAAAGCAACTGCCTGGGTTGACAGTGTTTTTAAAACGCTCAGCCCCGATGAACAGATTGCACAGTTAATGGTTGTCCGGTTATCTACCTACGATTTTAAAAATAAGACTGCCATTTTTTATGATAGTATCGTTGCCGGCCTCATAAAGCAATATAACATTGGCGGCATCTGTGTTTTCCAGGGAAGCCCGGTGCAACAGGCCACTATCATTAACCGCTTACAGTCCATGGCAAAAACGCCTGTGCTGATGTGCATTGATGCCGAGTGGGGTGTTGGCATGCGCATGATTGATAGCGTGTTGCCGTTACCACATCAAATGATGCTGGGCGCTACAAGCGATCCACGCATTGCCTATCAATATGGCCAGGTAGTGGCAAGGCAGTTGAAGCGGGTAGGCTTGCAGGTAAACTATGCGCCGGTTGTAGATATTAATAATAATCCAGATAACCCTGTAATTAATGACCGAAGTTTTGGAGAAGATAAATATAAAGTGGCGGCTATGGGAATTGCTTATATGAAAGGCATGCAGGACCTTGGGGTAATGGCTTGCGCCAAACATTTTCCCGGCCATGGTGATGTGTCGGTAGATTCTCATCTCGATCTGCCGGTTATCAACAAAACAATGGCCCAACTGGATTCGCTGGAATTGTACCCTTTCCGGCAAATATTTAATGCAGGCATTGGTAGCGCAATGATTGCCCATTTATACATACCAGCCATCGATAACCGGGAAAACAGGGCTACATCTATTTCCTATAATAATGTTACCGGCTTATTAAGAGATCAACTGGGATACCAGGGACTCACCTTTACAGATGCCCTGGAAATGCAGGGAGTAAAAAAATTCTTTCCCGATGGTGCCGCTTCTGTGGAATCGCTGATTGCGGGAAACGATATGCTTTGCCTGCCAGGAGACGTGCCATTATCGATCGAAAAAATAAAAGCAGCTATTGATGAAAAAAAATTAAGCTGGGCCGATATTGAAACGCATTGTAAAAAAGTGTTGTTGGCAAAATACGAATACGGACTGGCTAATTTAAAATCAATCGATACTCAAAATCTTACAGCAGATTTAAACACTGAAGTAGCGCCCATGCGTAAACTGATTGCAGAAAATGCATTGACTGTATTAAGTAAAAGCAGCGACTCACTTTTTTCGCTGAGTCCCGAAAAAAATAATGGGAAAAATCAAGTGGTGTTCGTAGGTATTGGTATCAGCAGCGACAATGGTTTTGCAAAACGCATGCGTGAAGATTTTAATGCGGCTGTTTTTTACTTTGATTATGCGCAGAACCAGTCGAGAATTTTATCTACTATAGATCTTATAAAAAAGCGCTATAAAAAAGTAATCATCGGTATTCACGGATACAATCGTACACCTGCCAATAATTTTGGTATCAGTCAACATGCCATTGACCTGGTAAATCAGTTGCAGGACCAGGACAATGCTGCTGTATTTGTATTTGGTAATCCCTATGCCATCAAAAATTTCTGCGGAGCAAAAAACCTTATTGCCTGTTACGAAGATGATGACATCATTCAAAATACCGCGGCCGATCTTTTAGAAGGGAAGATTGCTGCGAAGGGTAGATTACCAGTTACTGTTTGTGATGCTTTTCCTTATGGTTCCGGCATTGCAACCAGGGCCATGTTTGCCCCGGGATCGTCGGAAACCATTGCTGGTATGGATATGGCAAAACTAAATAAGATTGATTCGATTGCAAACAATGCTATCATGAAAGGTGCAACGCCCGGCTGTGTTGTATTGGTGGTAAAAGATGGAAAAATAGCTTTTCAAAAAGCTTATGGCCATTACAATTACGACAATGCAGAACCGGTTACTATTGAATCGGTTTACGATATGGCTTCCGTTACAAAAATTTGTGCAACTACCATTTCGCTTATGAAATTGTATGATGAGGGTAAACTGGATCTTAAAAAAAGATTGGGTGATTATTTACCCTGGGTTAAAGGAACTAACAAAGAAAAACTGACCATTGAAAATATTTTACTGCACCAGGCCGGCCTTGTAGCTTATATCCCTTTTTATAAAGAAACCCTGGACACGGCAGGTCATCCCCTGGCAACATATTATTCATCCAAACAATCTGATGAATTTAATATTCGTGTTGCGGAAAACATGTACCTGCGAAGCGATTATAATGACAGCATGTACCAGGAAATTTTAACAAGCAAGCTGGGTGCACCTAATAAATATGTGTATAGTGATAATGATTTTATCTTCCTGGCAAAAGTGGTTGAAGCAATTTCCGGAAAGCCCATCAATGAATTTGCGAAAGACGAATTTTATGTGCCACTTGGATTAACAACTACCGGGTTTAGACCAAGGACTTATTTGCCACTAAGCCGCATTGCACCTACCGAACAGGAACCGAAGTTTCGCATGCAATTGGTTCGGGGCGATGTACATGATCCTGGGGCAGCAATGTTTGGTGGTGTATCCGGCCATGCCGGTTTATTTAGTGATGCTTACGACATTGCTGTAATTATGCAGATGTTGCTAAACGGTGGTGAGTTTAACGGCAAGCATTACCTGCGTAAAGAAACCATCGACCTGTTTACTGCATATCACAGTAAATTCAGCCGCCGTGGTTTTGGCTTTGACAAACCCGAAAAAGACAATGCTACAAGAAAAGATCCATATCCATGCCTGTCGGCTTCGCCTAACACATTTGGGCATACCGGTTTTACCGGAACCTGCACCTGGGTTGACCCGGATAAAAAACTGGTGTATGTTTTTTTGAGTAACCGGGTAACACCTTTTGGTGATAACAGACTGTTGTTAACGATGAATGTAAGAACCGAAATACAGGAAGCTATTTACTCGGCGATGATTAATCCTTAGGATAAATGATTAGAAGTTTAATTGTCGGGTTTAAAACCTATTCGTTTTCTTGGTTCTTGTGGTGGATTTAGTAATTGTTTCAGTGCTTCAAAAATCAGTTGGATATTTTCGTCATGGCTGCTTACTTTATTTTCCAATTGTTCAAGCTTTAGTAAAATATCCTTTTGGGTTAAAAGCATTTCTTTCATCTTCGTAAATATTCTTACGATTTGTATGTTTACTTCTATGGCACGGTCACTATTCAGCACACTGGCCAGCATTACTGCTCCGTGTTCTGTAAATACGTAGGGTAGATTAGGTGAGTATTTTATATTTTTAAGGTGGTCGCAATTTGCGACTACCTCGTCTTTTTCTTCTTGTGTAATCTGAAACATAAAATCATCTGGAAACCTTTTTAGATTTCTTTTTACCTGCTCATTTAAACGTTTTGTAGGCACACCATACAAGGAAGCTATATCTTTATCTATCATCACTTTTTTATCCCGTATCAATAGGATTTTGTTGATGATTGTTTCATCAGGTATAACCATTCTTTTTTCAGACTTCGCCATGTTAATTTCTTAAGATTTACAAATATAATTTACCCAAATCGTTAAGTTTATTGTAGCTTATTTGTGAATGCTTCCAATTCCAGCACTTTATACATTTCCGTACTGGTAATATATGCATGGCCATGGTCTTTTATTTTACTGACTTAACAAATGCAAGATTACACTGGACTGGTTTGGCAAAAGAATTGCTAAGACTCATTAACCTAACCGATACACCTTGCGTCAAAAGATAACTTTAATACTCTTTAACTAATAAACGTAAATATGCACAGTCAACTCTCAGCCGTGTTGTGTGTGGAATTATTATTTGGTGTATTTTTTCTTGGGATTTCTTTTGTGATGATAGATGGAAGAGACCACAACCATTTGTTCGGATTTTTCTATAGTGTAAATAATAGTAAACGGATATTTTTTTAATCCAAGCTCGTGATAATTTTTGTACGTGTTGCGCCATCTTTCAGGATGTTCACATATTAACGCCAATGCATTATCTATTGCAGCAATAAAATTTTCGGCAGCTCGTACGCTCCTCTGCATATACCATTCCAAAGAGTTTTCTAAATCGTTTTGTGCATCTTCATGCAGCTTGTATTTAAAAGGCACTAACTGCGTTTGGTTTTTAAAATTTTTGCTATTCTTGTTTTACTTTCTACCTCAGTAATCATTTTCGCTTTGCCGCTCTTATATCCTGCATAACGCCTGTCAAGTTCTGCTTTAAATTCATCTGTGTAGTCTACAGCACTTTCTTTTATCTCCTCTTCCATCATTGTATAGATGGCTTTCAATTTTTTATCTTCTGCTACTTCAAGATAATTGTGCAATTGCTGGCGGATAGCTGCTGTGGTCATAATCATTTCAATTTACACCAAATTTACTTTTTATTTTTTATCTGAACGGATGGTGTTCAGTTAATTTTTCGGTCAATTTCTATAACACTTATATTTCATACATTTCTGTAATGGTAATATATTTATGCCCGGCCCTGGTCTTTTATTTTGCTGACTTAACAAATGCAAGATTTAACTGGATTGCAAACTCAGGGTAGCCAATCCTCGTTTTTTCTTTATTCAGCAATATGGATAGCAGGCGGCTTTAGTCTTTTTTATTTTGCTAACGTTTTACCCTGGAATATACTAGCATAACTGGCATAATTCCTCTTGGTTTGGCTACTTCATTTTTCTTAGCTTCGGTTGTTGGTCATAAGACACAACAACTGCTCTGAATCTACAATAGTATTTGGTTTAATGAGTAACACTAACATCGGCAAAAAACCTAATCGGAGCCAGTGGGATTAATCAATCCATTCTTCGCCTCTAAGAAATTTTGTGCCATACTTTTTAAGCATTTTAGCATTTTCATTTAACGATTCAGAATACTGCTGATAATTATTTTTATCAGCTTGCAATTTGTTAGGATCATATTTTTTTACTAAATCTTTTAAAAGCTTAATATTTCTTCCAAACTCCAAGTCACTTGGATACTGCGTATTTTTTCCTCGAATTAATTCCACATATATTTCATTATCACGATAGTCAATGATAATACCCACTTTACAGAATTTATTTTGATAAATAAAAAAAATGCCTGAGTTAGAAGACTTATCTGATATAAGTTCAAATTCATACCCTGTCTGCAAAAAATTAAATAGTTCCTTAACCAGTATTGGACAATTTTCCATTGATTTATAATTTTATAATAATTAATCTCCAAATATTTCTTCAATTCTCACCCCCTTTGGCAAATGTTCACTTGCAACTTATATACTTTAGCCCATAAGCATTCAACTAATAATTATTAACCGAAATTTTTTGCATGCATTATTATAAATCAAAATTCCTGATTAAAACACCTTTAATTAACTAATACAACCCCAGCAAAATCTTCTTTATTTCTTTAAATCTTTTCCAGGGAATCAGGTGGCCCTCGCCGCGGATGGTATCGGATTGTATGCTGGTGGCATTGGTCATTCTGTCGATGCCGTATTTTACATTGCCAATTGGTACCCATTTATCTTCTTCACCATGAATAAAAATAACATCGGTGTGGATAGCAGGTAATTCTTTTTCAAGCTCCAATAAATCTTTTTTAAACCAGATAATTTCGGTGTTGCTGGGGGCAAATGCTCCGGGTAAAAACCTGCGAAGAATGCTGTTGTCCATAATGTATCTCCAGCTTTCTTTCTTTTCGAGGTAAGGAGAAATTGATCCGGACATAATCACAATTTTCTTAAAACTACCGGGACTCATGGCCGCCAGTTGAGCCACCACCGGGCCACCGATTGAATGACCTGCCAGGTAAATATTGGTGCCATCCTGATGAGCACCAATCACCCGAAGCATCAATTCGCATTGTTCTTTTAAATGCATCGGATCACCAAAATCACTGTAACCAAATCCCGGCCGGTCGATGCTCATTATCCTGAATTTCTTTTGTAGATCCTTGTCATACATGTAATCTTCGTAATTGCTCCAGCTTCCCGGTGAGCCATGTATAATTACCAGTAAAGGCAAACTGTTTTTTCCGGCAATGGCAAAATGCAGGTTCCGGTCCTCAATAACCGTATCATAAATTTTTAATGGAACGTCCTTACTTTTAAATAATTCATAAGCCTTTTTATCACTCATTCTAAATTTCATACAGCCGGCACAAAACAGCAGCCAGCCAACGATACAAATGATAAAAATGATATACATCCGCTTCATGGATTTACAACTTTATTTATGCGGAGTAATTTAAAGCTCGTCAGAATTTTCGGGCAAATGATCATACTCACCCTTTAATGCATAATATCCAAATACTACCATCCCTGCTGCAATAGGTGCAAATATGGTAATAATAATTATCCATGGTATGGGCTTATTAATATCCTTTGTACCATGGCTACCTATATTAGTGATAGCACCTCTTATCAAAAAATAAATAATCACCGGCGCCAATATCATCCAGACAACACCCATGATTCGCTTTAGTTGATTCATACATATAATTTAATCGTTAATATTTTTATCAATTTTATTGGTGAGATAGAATGCACCAATTATAAAACATAAACCCGCCACGCCAATCGGGTACAAAAGGCCTACCAGTGGCTCTTTGGGAAAGCTGGTTGAAAGTAGTGTAGCGATAAATGGTACCAGTCCGCCAAACACACCATTACCAATATGGTAAGGGAGGCTCATAGAAGTGTACCTGATCCTGGTTGGAAATAACTCAACTAAAAATGCAGCAATGGGTGCATAGGCCATCGTTACAAAAATGATCATTATCCAAACCAAAAAAACAAATTTCCATTTTAACCCATTGTTTAAAACCTTGTTATCATACACGGGTTTTTTATCATTTTTTATTTCAGCCTGTCCGCCGGTGGATTGTATCGTAGTGTCAGCCACATTTTCGGCAAAAGAAGTACCGGCATATACCAGAGTTCTTTTTTTATGTAAAATGGTAACCAGACTTTTTTCAGCATTATAACTACTGTCAATTTTTACCACATTAAAAGGATTGCCAGATGCTGCTACGCTTGCATTCTCTGCCACCCATTTTTTTGCATCCGTATCTTTTAAGAAAGTATTAAATATGCTCCAGTAACAGGTTACGCCCAGGAACATACCTGTAAGCATGATCCATTTTCTGCCAAACCGATCGCTTAGTGCGCCGAAGACCAGGAAGAATGGAGTAGCTAAACCGATGGCCCATAACAGAATTTCCCGGTTTTGTATAAATTCTATCTTAACTGTATTTTCTAAAAAGGACTGTGCGTAAAACTGGCCTGTGTACCAGATTACACCTTGTCCCATTACAGCGCCAAACAAGGCCAGCAGTACCATTTTAAAATTTGCCCGATGGCCAAAACTTTCTTTTAATGGATTGGTAGAAGTGTTTCCTTCTTTTTTCAATTTGGCATAAAGCGGCGATTCGCTCATCTTTAACCGGATATAAATGGAAACCCCTACCAGTAAAATTGAAATCCAGAAAGGATAACGCCATCCACCCCATTCGCTGTTAAAAGCTTCGTCGCTCATGCTATTTTTAACACCCATGATTATTCCGAGTGCTACAAATAATCCAAGTGTTGCGGTGGTTTGTATCCAACTGGTATAATAGCCACGTCTGTTGGCTGGCGAATGTTCTGCCACATAGGTAGCGGCACCACCGTACTCACCACCCAGGGCAAGCCCCTGCACCAATCTTAATAATAAAACCAGCAACGGTGCTGCTATACCGATAGAACGATAACCGGGTACCAGGCCGATTAAAAAAGTAGAACCGCCCATTAATACAAGCGTGAGTAAAAAGGTTGATTTTCTACCAATCATATCCCCCAACCTGCCAAAAACAAGTGCGCCAAAAGGACGTACTAAAAAACCCGCCGCAAAAATGGCCAACGTACTTAACAAAGCCGCTGTATTGTTGCCTTCCGGGAAAAACTGCGATGCAATAGTTTTGGCAAGCATACCAAAAATGTAGAAGTCGTACCATTCAATTAAAGTACCAAGCGAGGAAGAAAATATTACCTTTCCTATTCCTTTTCCATCATTAACCGCCATAGAGAAATTTTAAGATTTTGAGCAAACGTTTGTGTGTGGTAATTTTGATAAATATATTAAATTGAGCACAAAGCAATTAAATTAAAAATAAAAATAACATTCAAATCATGGCATATCCTTACCAGGTAACATCATTGGAACAATATCATAGCGATTATAAGAGAAGTATAGATGAACCTGAATCTTTTTGGGCAGATATTGCTGAAAATTTTTACTGGAGAAAAAAATGGGACAAGGTACTTGACTGGAATTTTACAGAGCCGAAAATTGAGTGGTTCAAAGGTGGTAAATTAAATATCACCGAAAACTGCATCGACCGGCATCTTGAATCGATGGCCAACAAACCTGCCATCATCTGGGAGCCCAACAACCCGGAGGACAGAACAAGAATTGTAACATATGCCCGGCTACATAAAAGAGTTTGCCAGTTTGCACAGGTGCTTAAAAATAATGGCGTAAAAAAAGGTGACCGTGTTTGTATTTATATGGGCATGGTACCTGAACTGGCCTATGCAGTGTTGGGTTGTGCCAGGATCGGCGCTATTCATAGTGTAATATTTGGTGGTTTTTCTGCACAAAGTATAGCAGACAGGTTGTACGATGCCGGTGCAGAATTTATTGTAACCTGCGATGGTGCTTACCGCGGTGGCAAAGACATCCCTTTAAAAAGTATTATTGATGATGCTTTGATTGGTAACAGAACCATAAAAAAAGTGATCGTTTATACAAGAACGAGAACGCCCATATCTATGTTGAAAGGCAGGGATGTTTGGTGGGAAGATGAAATGGACCATGCCGAAAATCAATTGGAACAGGAAAAGGAATTCAATTTTCCTGCAGAAGAAATGGATGCTGAAGATCCGCTGTTTATTCTATACACTTCGGGCTCTACCGGAAAACCAAAAGGTGTAGTACATAGCTGCGCCGGGTACATGATTTGGGCCAATTATACTTTTGTAAATGTATTTCAATACAAGCCCGGTGATGTACATTTTTGTACGGCCGATGTGGGTTGGATAACCGGGCATAGTTACATTTTGTACGGCCCTTTAAGTGCAGGTGCAACAAGTTTAATGTTTGAAGGTATTCCTACCTGGCCCGATGCCGGCAGGTTTTGGGATATTGTAGCCAAACATAAAGTAAACATTCTTTACACAGCTCCTACGGCCATCAGGAGTTTGATGAGTTACGGCATGGAACCATTGCAGGGAAAGGACCTTTCAACCTTAACAACGCTGGGAACCGTTGGAGAACCAATCAATGAAGAAGCATGGCATTGGTACGATGAAAATATTGGAAAGAAAGCCTGCCCTATTGTGGATACCTGGTGGCAAACCGAAACCGGTGGTGTGTTGATATCAAACCTTGCAGGTGTTACTCCTGCCATACCAAGCTGGGCCAGTTTGCCTATGCCCGGCGTACAACCCATACTGGTAGATGACAGGGGAAATGAAATAACAGAACCTGATGAAGATGGTATGTTGAAAGGTAACCTTTGTATGAAGGCGCCGTGGCCAGGTATTATACGAACCACTTACGGTGATCATGAACGCTGCCGTACCAATTATTTTGCCACCTATGAAAATTTATATTTCACAGGCGATGGTGCTTTAAAAGATAAGGATGGCAATTACCGGATTACTGGAAGAGTAGATGATGTATTAAATGTAAGTGGGCATCGCATTGGCACTGCGGAAGTAGAAAATGCCATCAACATGCATGCAGGCGTTATAGAAAGCGCCGTGGTTGGTTATCCGCACGACATTAAAGGTCAGGGAATTTATGCCTATGTAATCTGCAACAGTTATCATGGTGATATGGAACTCACCAAGAATGATATTCTGCAAACAGTAACAAGAGTTATTGGCCCTATTGCCAAACCAGATAGAATACAGTTTGTAACAGGTTTACCTAAAACCAGGAGTGGTAAAATTATGCGCCGGATTTTGCGTAAAATAGCCGAAGGGCAAATTGAAAATTTAGGTGATACTTCAACCCTGCTTGATCCGGGAGTTGTAGATGAAATAAAAAATGGTAAGTTATCTTAGTGTTTTTTTGTAAGAAGCTGTGTAAAAAAAAAATTTTTGTTTACCAGCATTGTTGTTTCATGGCATCGACATTGGCGTCGCTCCGTTCAACTTCATATTTTTATGGCATCATTTTTCACCATATCTTTTTACAGAATTAAATGTAGTTTATAAGATAAACAGCAGATTTTAGCGCCCGGTTTTTATCTAAATAAATATGAGAAGATTAGTTAGTTACCTGTTCAGGGTCATCCTTGCATTGTTTGTTATAGTGAATGTGATCACTGCATTTCATGCGTATAAATTCACCCATTTTTATGACGCTGATCAATCAGTGATTATTCAACCACAAAACAAAAAAGGTGGACTGGAAATAACCAAAGATGTATTGCTTGGATTTAAAGCCTATAAACGCCCTGATAATATCATCAGTGATTCTGCTTTACAAATAGTTAATTTAAAAACAACAGATAATGTCAATATTGAAGGCTGGTATATTCCAACTGCACCAGCAGCAAAAGGCACGGTTATTCTTTTTCATGGGCATGGCAGTCATAAGCAAGCCGTTTTAAATGAAGCGGCCGCTTTTAGAAAAATGGGTTATCACACTTTATTAATCGACTTCAGGGCGCATGGAAATAGCGGTGGTAATACCTGCACGATAGGCTACAAAGAAGGCGAGGAGGTAAAACTGGCCTATGATTACATCAAACAAAAAAAGGAAGGCAACATCATACTTTGGGGCATTTCAATGGGTGCAGCAGCCATCACCAGCAGCATACACAGTTACCCGGAATTAACGCCTGCCAAAATAATTTTAGAAATGCCCTACAGCACCCTGCTGGAGGCAGCCGAAGGAAGAATCAGGATTATGGGAATTCCCGCTGAACCGCTTGCTGCACTGGTTACATTCTGGGGTGGTGTTGAACATGGTTTTTGGGCATTTAATATGAAGCCCGAACTATATGCAAAAGATATTACCGAACCTGTTTTATTGCAATGGGGTGTTAATGATCCAAGGGTTAGTGCCACAGAAATAAATGGTATCTATAAGAATTTACCTGGCCCCAAAAAACTGGTAGTTTATCAAAACAGCAAACACGAATCACTTTGCAAAAATGAACATGCAAAATGGAAAACTGAAGTGCAAAATTTCCTGAACCAATAATTTTCCCGGATGCACCCAAAAGATATTGCCATAAAAGATTATACCTACACTTTACCTGAAGATAGAATCGCAGCCTTTCCGCTTGCTGAGAGAGATGAATCAAAATTGCTCATTTACAGAGATGAACAAATTAAGGAGGACCGTTATAAAAATATAGCTGAATATCTACCCGAAAAATCATTACTGGTTTTTAATAATACCAAAGTAATACAGGCAAGAATTTTATTTCAAAAACACACCGGTGGTATAATAGAAATATTTTGCCTTGAACCGTACGAAACAATCAATGAGTATAGTTCCATCATGGCACAACATGAAAAACTTCGATGGAAATGTTTGATAGGTGGCGCCAGTAAATGGAAAGAAGGAAACCTGCAAAAAACAATTTTTGTCGGCGAAGAGCAATGGACCATGACTGCCCGGCTAGTTGAAAAACTACCGGATGCTTATGTAGTGGAACTAAGCTGGCAACCTGCACAATTAAGTTTTGCCGAAGTAATAGAACACATAGGCGACACGCCATTACCACCTTATATAAAAAGAAAAGCCGTTGATGCGGACAAGGAAAGGTACCAAACCATTTATGCAAAATTTGATGGTTCCGTAGCAGCACCTACCGCAGGATTACATTTTACGCAAAAAATATTTGAGCAGGTGCAGGCAAAAAATATCAGCACTGCTTATGTAACCTTGCATGTAGGTGCAGGTACATTTAAACCCGTAAAAGCCGCTGCAATGGATGGCCATGAAATGCATGCGGAATGGATGGATGTTTCTGTGGAAACCATTGAATTGTTGATTAAAAATATCGACAACGGAATTATTGCTGTGGGCACTACCTCTTTAAGAACGCTGGAAAGTTTGTATTGGATGGGAGTGAAAACATTACTAGATCCAATCATTGATTTAGAAGCGCTGTTAATAAAACAATGGGCTGTTTACGAAGCGCAGCTTATTGATACAAGTTTCTCTGCTAAAGATGCTTTAATGGCTTTATCTACATGGATGGAAAACAATCATACAAACAGGTTGATAACTCCAACGCAAATACTGATAGCACCTGGTTATCAATACAGAATTCCCATTGCGATTATTACCAACTTTCATCAACCTCAATCAACGTTATTATTGTTGATCGCCGCTGCAATCGGCGATGCGTGGCGCAATATTTACAACTACGCAATGGAGAATGATTTTCGATTTTTAAGTTATGGAGATGGGAGTTTGCTTTTTATTTCGAATGCTTCTAAACAGGTTGGTTAGCACCCTGAATGCAACCGGCAGTCTATTTTGTAGGAGGGATTTTTATTGTTGAATTTTAACAGGCGTACCCACCGGGATGTAGCTAAAGAGATCCTTCATTTCGGTATACTTTACCGAAACGCAACCATCGGTCCAGTTATAGAAATTATCTACCGTCCATTCTTCCTCCGGCCTGGTTGCATGTATGGCGATACCATTCCCAATTTTTGCAGTTTTTGGTAATAGCCCTCTTTGCTTGCGTTCGTTAAATCGTTGAATGCTTGTTTGGTTTGGATAGTCCAGCAACAATTCGTAGGACCATTTGGGATGTATTTTTTTCTGAATTACTTTAAACTGTCCGTCTGGTGTTTTTCTATCCCCTTCTTTCATTTTATCTCCCAGGTCTTTACTGCCAAAAACGATGGGGTAAGTTGCATACCAACCTTCCTCGTCATATACTTTTAATTCATAATCACTCTTATCAATAATAATATAATAAGCAGTCTGAAGCCGCATAGAACTATACTTTCTAAATTTAATACCAGCAATCACTTCTGTATTATTTAATTCAATTTTTTTGGGTGAAGCCGGGCTAAATGCCATCAGGATTGCGATGACAATGATTGTAAAAAGAAAGGAAGCTCGGGAATTTTTCATACCTGGAATAAATTTGCCTTCACTATTCAAACGTTATGCCATTTAGAAATATTATATCGATGTGTATAACATTACTATTGTTTTAACATTTTAGGGAAAATTTTACTGTTTACTATATTTCGCAAGGGCCAAAAAGTGAATAGGTTTTTTTGAGCCAAGCTATAGTACTACTATTTAGCATCGTTGCGTCGCACTCTTGTACTTTTGGTAATGCTATTCGGCAAAGTAAAGCTGATTTATCATCCTTTGTAAATCGTTGCTTCCAATCAAATTTTTTAGAATGATAGTGGGAAAAGGATGCCATGAAAATACATAGGTACACGAGTGCGACGCAACAATGTCGCCATGAAAAATATCGGCTGGTTAACAAAAAAAACCTTCCACAAAAAGGGAAGGTTTTACTGTATAAATTTTATTGCATATTTTCTACCAATTGCTAAGCCGGATACCAACAGTATAAGGCCTGATATCCAATCCATTTGTGTACATTGATTTCGGACTATAAGATCCATATAATCTTACGGGGCCAAGTCCCAGTTCACCTATATAAGAAAGTTTAAACCGTTCCATATCATAATCACCTTTATTCTTTTGTTTTCCACGCTCCTTACTTATTTGCTTATTTCGCTCACTGTACAGGTAACCCGCACTCACACCTACACTTACACTCAGCCCTTTGTTTTCGTAAGATGGATTGGTACATAGGTTAAGCATAAAGGGTACGGTAAGATAATCAGCTGCTAATTTATTTTTTGAAAAACTTACCGAATCCCTGAAAATAATGGGATCAAATGTTTGTGGCGAATTGAAAGGATTATTCTCCAGGTAACTTACAGCAGTTTTATAACGATAGTTATTCAACTCCAGTCCCAGTCCGTATTTTAGGTTAACATAGTGCTTGATTACATTTAGCCTTTGCATAAAAAACCAAATATTTACATTGATACTTTTACCCGATTTTAATTTAAAATCTCCTTCTCCCAATGGAGTTGTTCCAGGCCGGGTATACAGATAGCTACCGGTAGATGCATAGTTTGTTTGATCGCTGTAGTTGGCAAAACCCAGGTCAACTATTCCCCAGTTAGTACTAATATTAGATGTTTTCTTTTTATAACTTCTTTTAAATGTAATGTGCGAACTAACCGATTTTTCATTTTCAGTTTTACTGTTGTCTTTAATGATAACAATGTTACCAACCCGTATCGTGTCGATCGTTTTCTTTGTTGAATCTGTTTGTGCATTGGCAACTGAGCAAAGCATTACCATTGCCATTAGTGTAAATAGCTTATTCATCTTTTTTCTTTTTTTTAATGAGTTATTGAATTGCAAATTCGAGGTTGGCAATTTTTAAATTATTGTCTCCGGAATTAATGTTGGCGTTTCTATCCAACACTCTTTTTACTTTTTTTAGAAATCCACCCAATTTCGTTTTCTTTATTTTTTCTTCATCCATAAGTAAAACGTGGTCACCATTCCTGTCTTCACTGCCTTCGTTGAATGATGCAGTAGTAGCAAAGGTATTGGTTGAATTTTCTGTTGTTTGTTTGGGCTTTGCAAGCTCATTTTTCCCGGGATAAATAATGAGATTGTTTGGCTTTTCAGGTGTTACGGTAACAGCAGCTAATTTGTTACTGGCAGGGTTGTTAATATTTTCAAAATGAGGTTTCGGTAAATTATTGGTTTTAGGTTCGTCCTTAATGGTATTGGTTGCTATTAAAGATGGTTGTTCTCGAACCTTCGTTTTAGGCTGAATGATAATTTGTTTTTTTACTGGTGAGGACAGAGTTTTTGCGTCGTTACTTTTCTTAATATCCGCTTTCGCTATTTCAATTTGTTCTTTGGCCATTTCAGGTAATATAACCGGATCGGTTACAGTATCGTTCTTCGGAGTTACAGGATTTTGTTTAACAGCAATATTATTATTTTCGACGGGTAGTTGTTTATCATTATTAAAGTAAACAACACCACCCCACAATGCAAAACCTATAAATACTGCCGCGGCGGCGGCAATTCTAATCGGGAATGGTACTACCCTGCCGATTTCTTTTCTATAAAGTATTGCCTTGTCTTCAAAAATTATTTTATCTGAGGCGCTTAATTTTGTTTGTTGTAAAAGCTGCCATTCTTTTTTAACCGATGGGTCCTTTTCTATTTGTGCTTCTAATTCTTTGCCAGCATTATTATCCAGTTCATGATCGAGATGAAGTAATAATTTTTCTTGTAAATCCTCAATACTTGCTTCTTTTCTAAACAACAATTCCTTTGCATCAAAAACAATCTCATCTGCCTTAAGAATGCTTTGTGTTAACATCAAAAACTCTTCCTGCAAATCGGAATTTTCCTGCACAAATACATCAACAGCTTTCCGTTCTGCAACAGACAATTCATTGTCGATATACAGTAAGAAAAAGCTTTCGTAATTATGTCGGTTAATATTCATTGTCAACTATTTGTTGTGTAGTTAGCTATATAGCTAAAACAATATTAATTTTTAAATCACATTTTCCGGGTTTACCAGGTATGCCCTTAATTGCAACCTTGCCCTGTGTAAATATACTTTTACCTGGCTTTCATTCAACCCGGTTATTTTACCAATTTCCTCGTAACTATATCCTTCATAATCTTTCAACATTACCAGGCTTTTTTGTGTCTCATTCAGTTTATTCAGTGCTTCCTGTAAAATACGTTTCGAATCATGCTGTTGATTATCCGAAACCCTTGCTGTATCATGAAAACTTTCTCTAAGTGTTATCCGTTTATTCTTTCTTATGTGATCTATCATCTGGTGATAGGCCACCGTAAATAAATAGCTTTTACAGCGGGCATTGTCTACCTGCACCCTGTTGATCCACATTTTTTCGAATGCCCCCTGCACAACATCTCTTGCATCCGCATCATGCCCCAGACTTTTGAGGATAAAGCGGTATACATTATCTGCATACAGGTTAACACATTGGTTGTATTCTTTTTCCGTCATACAGCAATTGGTGCTGGGTTTAATTGGTTGATTTTGGCTAATTAAGTATTAAACGGGCTTAACTACAAAAAGTTACAAAAAAATAAATAAATTATGCAGCGGGTGCATTTAAAGTTGTCGCTGCCTAAAAATAGAGGTGTCATCTTTTTTAATTCACTTCAAACTTTAAAGTTTTGGCTAAAAGATGACACCTCTTGCGACAATTATAAATGCACCCTTATGCAGCAGGCCTTAATATGATTTCAGTAAACATATCAAGCGGAACAAGTTTTTTAGCTTCAATCATCTTTAAACAACCTTTTAATTCATTGCATTCAACAGGAATATTTTTTACGGGAAGTGTTTGTGAAGCAGCATATACCAACAAACTAAATGAGCAGGCAGCAAGTACCATCAGGAGGATGGCAGATTTTTTAATTGGCATAATTGATAGTTTTGGGGTAGGACGAAAATAGACTGAAAATGTTACAGCCTTAAGCAATTAATGTTAAAACTTATTAAATAAAACCGGGCTGCTTGCCTAAATTTGCCGTTCAATCCAAATATATGAATCAAAAATTTGTAAGCCGTATTGCCAATGAGGTTGAAGAAATTGAAAAGGCCGGCCTGTATAAAAAAGAACGCATCATTACCAGTGAACAAGGCGCTGAAATAATAGTGGGTGGTACAAATGTGCTGAATTTTTGCGCCAATAATTACCTGGGGCTTTCATCTCATCCAAAGGTTTTGGCCGCTGCTAAAAAATATGTTGACCACCGTGGCTATGGCATGAGTAGCGTACGATTTATTTGTGGCACACAGGACATTCATAAAGAACTGGAAGCAAAAATTTCCACATTTTTAGGAACAGAAGACACCATTTTATACGCCGCGGCATTTGATGCCAATGGCGGTTTGTTTGAGCCTTTGTTTGGCGAAGAAGATGCCATTATTAGTGATACGCTTAACCATGCCAGCATTATTGATGGCATTAGATTGTGCAAGGCTCAACGCTACCGGTATGGCCATAATGATATGGAAGACCTGGAAAACAAACTAAAAGAAACTGCTCATTTACGCAGTCGCATTATTGCAACCGATGGATCATTTAGTATGGATGGCACCATTGCACAGTTAGATACAATTTGCGACCTGGCAGATAAATACGATGCTATTGTAATGATTGATGAATGTCATTCGTCCGGATTTTTAGGAAAAACAGGAAGAGGCGCTCACGAGCACCGCGGCGTATTGGGCAGAATAGATATCATTACCGGCACGTTGGGTAAAGCATTGGGTGGTGCCAGCGGCGGATTTACCAGCGGCAGTAAAGCCACCATAGAATTATTGCGGCAGCGCAGCCGTCCTTACCTGTTTAGCAATACCCTTGCGCCAAGTATTGTGGGCGCTTCTATTGCGGTATTAAATATGCTAAGCGAAACAACAGAATTAAGAGATAAGCTGGAAGAAAATACTTTATACTTCAGAACTAAAATGACGGAAGCCGGTTTTGATATAAAGCCCGGAGAACACCCCATTGTGCCCATCATGTTATATGATGCATTGATTGCACAAAATTTTGCAGCCAAATTATTGGAAGAAGGCATTTATGTAATCGGATTTTTCTTCCCGGTAGTTGGTAAAGGCCAGGCACGTATAAGAGTACAGTTAAGTGCCGCACATGAAAAGTCGCACCTGGATAAAGCTATTGCTGCATTTACAAAAGTTGGGAAGGAATTGGGGGTGATAAAATAAGTTGTTGCTTAGTGGCTAAGATTTCAATCCGCCGCATTAAAGTTGATTTGCAATACTAAAGATGAACGAAGCGTTGCTTTGATTTTACTTCCTGTATCTCCATGTAGATAAATTTAAGAGTATTCCTTTGAGGCATAAATCCATTTTTAAATTATACCTTGATAAAAACATATTATTTTAAATTAACCATAATATGACACATGGTACATTAAAATAAGTATCTATGAGTTACTTTTGTGTGGAAAAATTGATTACTGGTGATAAGAATGAGCATGCTAAACCTTCATTAAAAATTCCTGCACTTATGCAACGATTTGAAGTGGATATTTTGCCCGAAGAAGAACAAGGCGTTCTTATTAAAATTATATCCGCTTATATCAGGGATTACAAGGCTAAACAAGCTTGTGCCGTATAAATCGCAAACGCTTTTAAACTAAAAATAATGAAACAAGTTACTTTACACATACCCGATAGCAACTACCCGTTTTTTATAGAGCTGGCCAAGAGTCTGCAATTTGTAAAAAAAATTGAAGCTGCTGACGAACCGGCAAAAGAGCAGGTTTTAAAAAACATAAAAGCCGGGCTACAGGAAGTAAAACTTTTTAAAAAAGGAAAATTAAAAACCACACCTGCTAAAGATTTTTTGAATGAGTTATAAAATTGAACTTTCTGCCAACTTTAAAAAAGAAGCTAAAAAGCTTACAAAAAAATTCCCTTCTCTAAAACAAGAACTTATTACACTTTTTACAAAACTGGAGACAAACCCTACTATGGGTACGCCATTGGGCAACGATATTTATAAAATACGTTTGGCCATTGCTTCTAAAAACAAAGGCAAGTCTGGTGGTGCAAGGGTGTTATCTTTTGTAAAAATTACTGCTACTACCGTACTACTCTTTTCCATCTACAACAAAGGTGATATTGACAACCTTTCCAATAACGAAATTTTAAACCTTATTAAAGGCTTCTAAATAAAATAACCAATAACACTTTTACGCATTACCGGCTTTAGTACTTTACGTTTTGCTATCGTATTACACGGTACAAGGATTGCCAACACTCATCGCCTGCCCGATTAAAATACCAGACAGGTTAATCATAATGTTTAAAGCCTATTTTGTTTCGGGGAGTTGGTTTGCTGTCCTTTTCCAATAGTTCTTTCAGTACCATAAAAATATTCTCAATGTCTTTGCTGTTGCCCTTTACTTCTTTTTCAAGCTTGGAAAGTTGATATAATATTTCTTTGTGGGTTAGCGCATATTCTCTAAGCTTTGTAAACACTCTTATAATCCTGATATTTACTTCTATTGCGGTTTTACTATTTAATATACTTGACAACATCGCTACACCTTGTTCTGTAAAAGCCATTGGCATATACCTTGTGCCGCCCCAAGTTGAGGTGCCAATTTGGCTCCTCAAGTTTTCAAACTCTTTCTTTGTAAGTTCAAACATAAAATCTTTGGGGAACCGGTCTATATTTCTTTTTACCTGCCTTTTGAGTTGCTTTGTTTCTACTGCATACATATCAGCAAGGTCTTGATCTAACATCACTTTTTCTCCACGGAAAACATAAATTTTAGTCAGTATTTTTTGCTCTGCAACCAATACCTGTAATTCTTGCTTTGCCATTTCTAAAAATTTTGGTTTGTAAATATAATTTTTATTATGAGGTCGCATTTTGCGACTTCAAGATTGGTATCACAATTTGTTTTCTTCTATCCGAACGAACGATGTTTATTAAGCTAATTGGTTAATTTTTCCAGTTCATGTTTTTTCTGTACTGGTGATATATTTATGCCCCGCCATGGATTTCACTTATCTTTTGTTGTCTTGCTGCAAGATTAGTAATAGGAAAGACACAGAACGGAGTCATGCTCCTGCGGTGTTGCTCGGAAGAAATAGCCGCTCATTTAATTTTTAATCACTCTAACTATATCGCAACGTAGCTATAATGAACAAGCCCATAGTTGCCAACTACGGACAGCACTCAACCTTTTTTCTTTGTTCAACTTTTATTTTTTCACTGACTTTTTTTACGGGAACACTATGGATAGCTGGGTAAAGGACACCAACCACGATAGTAACATTTAATAAATGTAATAATGAAATGTTTATTATTTTACTTATTTTGTACAGGTTGTAAGACTTATTAATAACTCGTCTATATTACATTCTTGAAACATTTAATTCTTCGACATCAATTTCTATCCCAAAGTCAGCTTAGGCTAAACCAAGTTCTGTTCTTAGCTGCTTAATTTTTATACCCGATGTCTTTAAAAATAACTTTTCTGTCATCGTTATAGCAAATAATAACTCTATTGAATAAAGCTTAAATAACTGAATATGTCAAATGTTGCTTTTTTTATTTTATTTATTGTAGGCTCAATTGTAATAAAATTTGTTGTTGACTGGAATAAGCAGAGATCAAAAATTGCCCTTGAAGGGGGGGTATCAAAAAAATATTCTATATTAGTTGACCATTTACAAGGTGATGAAAAACCAAAAGTTTTTCAATTAGACAATGAGGTATATTCATTTGGATGGATTACACCTAACGCTGATAATAGGCTTACAATTATAGAATCTTTCGGCTCTGTTTTAGTGAAATGGGATTTTAGGGCAAATATGGTTTTTAAAAAAGTGAATGAATCAAAAGAATGGCGTTTTCCTGAAGATTGTAATCAGGAATTGGCTGCTCAAAAAATATTGAGTGAAATGGAAGAAGCCTTCAAATCAAGTTTATAAAGCTATTAGCAGTAAAGAATTTTAAAGTTAATTCATAAAACAAAATAGAATTCTATGGGGGCGGTTTGGATCATAGTTATTATTATTATAGCACTACTGTTATTCGGTACAATAAGGGGCAACTATATTCAGAAGAACGGCAGGTTTGAAGTGGTTAGCCCGACAGGTATAATATTGAAGGAAGGTAGTTATCAAGAATGCCAGGAATTTGCAGAACTAAGTAATTCTATCTTGGGTGATATTGCCAAAGACTATCTTGGATTAAAAAGATATGCTACTGTTAGGAAAAAGAGTTAATGCTTTGCATTAGTTAATTATAAAAAAAAGGCAATATTGCAAAATGCATTTGAAATTTCTCCCATATAAGCTAGAGCCATGCCTAAACAATTATAAACGGGAGCTACTCTTTATAGGAGTATCCTACTATGAAAGGTATATTATATTTGAACACTTAAATAAAAACATTAATCAGGTACTTGGTTTTGATATTGAAAGAGTAGAACTCGGTTTTGAAGTAGATAAATTGGTATGGGTGTGGCTTTATATCAAAGAAAGTAAGTTAGTTGAATTGGTAAATGTATTTGAATCATATTATGGTACTGCTCCTACCAAGGTTAATTTGGAATTCTTTGCGGATCCACCCAATACCATGCAATATTATTGGAGCAATAGTCAATATTTAGTTGGCTTAGGAGACAACGTTTATGAAGATATTTGCTATGTGTATGTAACATTAAAAAATTGCAACTTATATTTTACTCAGGACGAATAATAATATCTAATCACAGCAATATTTTCAAAAACATCTTTGAAAGTTAGCTTGTTTACATCCGTGTTCTGATGTCCTCACCGAACACTGCTCCCAATAGTATACTTTATTTGAAATAAAACTCTTTTTTGATAGTATGTTAATTCGATATAGCTAGCACCAGGCTGTGTCATTGAATAGCACGTACCACCGGAGAAAGTAACTTATTAATAAAAGCTTTCTGATTCCCTGCATTAAGTATTATATTGTTGATGAAATAATGGATGTATAAAAATTCAACGACGCAATAAAAGTTGATTTGAAATAACAACGTTGAACGAAGTCCCGATTACAATGCGGGATAGACTATCGCCAATGCAGTTGCTGGCTGTAACTTCGCTGGATTAATAAAATAAACATGACAGATACCGCACATACATTTATGGCAAAGTCGGCCATTAAATCGGCCGACCTGGATCACCGGCGTAAAATCAATTTTAATATTGATAAATACAATTCGAAAGTGCCGGAAGGCAAGCAACAGTTTATTGATGTAAACCTGGTAAGGGAAAGGGCCAAGAATGCAAAATGGCGTGCCATTGAAACACTGGATCAGCAACTGGAAACTTTTGAACTCAACTTTACTAAAAGGGGCGGCAAGGTAATTTGGGCTGAAAATACTGAAGAAGCGATTGAAGCTATTCTTGCAATTTGCAAAGAAAAGAATTGTAAAAAAGTGGTGAAGAGCAAGAGCATGGTGACCGAGGAAATTCACCTGAATGCGGCCCTGGAAAAAAATGGTATTGAAAGCGTAGAAACTGATTTGGGCGAATATATACAGCAACTGGATGGTGAGCCGCCTTACCATATTGTAACGCCGGCCATGCACAAAAACAAGGAAGATGTTGCAAAATTATTTCATGAAAAACTGGGCACTTCCATTCACTTAACACCGCAGGAACTAACGCTGGTTGCAAGAGATATTTTGCGTGAAAAATATGTAGCTGCAGAAGTGGGTGTTACCGGCGCCAATTTTATTGTCAGCGATATTGGCGCTATTGCCGTTACAGAAAATGAAGGCAATGCAAGGTTGAGTTGCGCTTTTCCCAAAACACATATTGCCATTGTTGGCATAGAAAAAATGATTCCGTCTATAACGGATCTTGCGCTATTCTGGCCATTGCTTTCTACTTATGGAACGGGGCAAAAGGTAACCGTTTACAATTCCATTATTACCGGACCAAGGCAACCCAATGAACCGGATGGCCCCGAAGAAATGTATGTAATATTGCTGGACAACGGACGCACCAATATTCTGCAAAATCCTAAACAACGGGAAAGCCTTTATTGCATTCGTTGCGGTGCCTGCCTGAATGTGTGCCCGGTTTATAAAAATATTGGTGGCCATAGCTATGGTGCTACCTATAGCGGCCCTATCGGAAGCGTAATAACGCCTAACCTGCAAGGTATGGAAGACTTTAAGCACCTGAGTTATGCATCATCACTTTGTGGTGCCTGCACGCAGGTATGTGCTGTAAAAATTAACCTGCATGAATTGCTGCTGGAAAACAGGCACGAGTCGGTTACAGAAGGTTTAAATTCTTTTTCAGAAAAGATGGCCTGGAAAATATGGAAAATTGCCAGTTTAAAAAGAGGTATCATGAATATGGGAAATGGCCACCTGAAAAACAAAGTTGTAAATGGCTTGTTTAAGGGCTGGCAGAAACATCGCAGTGAACTAAATTTTAGCCAGCAAACTTTTAATCAACAATGGAAAGAACGGTTTAAAAAATAGCTGCAATTAAGAGTTCGTTAAAACTTTTTTAATTGCTGCGTTCCTGACTTTTCCTATTTTTTATGGTATTGATATTTTCCACAATAGCTACAGCAAGATTAGCGTATATCACTAATTTTTTATTCGGTAAGCTGATGGGTACACGTTGTACCATTATCAACAGCCCCGAAGCATTCATCGCTTATGAAGGTGTGAAAATAAATTACAGCGAACGGGCGTTTGAAGGTGTTTTTTTAAATGTTGCCTGCCACAAGCTTTTGTTTGAAACCGATATAAAAACGCAACAGATTCTTCCATTTGAATATCGGGGAAATGTGGCTTTTTTTGAAATGGCCAATAGCGATTTGCCCTTTGATATTTTTGCGGCCTCCTTTTATTTGATTAGCCGTTACGAAGAATATCTTCCTTACAATGAGGACATGTACGGCAGGTATCCACATGAAGATTCTTTGGCATACCGGTTAAAATTTCTGCAAATTCCTGTAATAAATATATGGGCAACCTACCTGGCTGAAATAATAGAAAAAAAATTCCCTTCTTTTAAACCTGTTAAACCATCTTTTAGTTTTTTGCCTACCTACGATATTGATATTGCCTATTCTTATAAACACAAAGGTTTTGCCCGAAATGTTGGCGGCGCCCTTAAACATCCTTCGTTGGAAAGGTTTAAAGTTTTGCTTGGCTTAAAAAAAGATCCTTATGATGCATATGACTGGCTGGACAAACTTCATGAAGAAAACCAGTTGGACCCGATCTACTTTTTCCTGGTAGCTGAAAAGAATGGCATTTATGATAAAAATATTCTGCCCTATAAAAATGCCATGAAACTGTTAATTAAGAATCATGCAGAAAAATATCCAATTGGCATCCATCCATCCTGGCAATCATTTAACAACGGTGACATTCTAGTCAATGAAATCAGGTCATTGGAAGCTATCAGTGAAACCATCATTACAGCTTCCCGGCATCACTATATTCATTTCACAATTCCGCATACATACAGGCGTTTGTTGCAATATAATATTATCAATGATTATTCGATGGGATATGGCAGCATCAATGGCTTTAGGGCGTCAGTGGCCACATCGTTTTATTGGTTTGATATTGAAAAAAATGAGCAAACCAAATTGTTGATTCATCCGTTTTGTTTTATGGAAGCCAATTCTTACTATGAACAAAAATATACGCCTCAGCAGGCTTATGATGAGTTGATACATTACACAGATATATGCAAACAAGTAAATGGGAGATTAATAACAATATGGCATAATAATTTTTTAGGATTTGGTAAGGAATTTGCACAATGGAAGCATACTTACAGCAAATTTATTTTAAATTTAAAAAAGTGAGACTGGTTAGAAAAGATTAAAGTTTAAGAACGCACCATTATTAAACATTGACATTTAAGTCATTCCTACTATTAGTCGCTGTTTTAAATTTGCAAAAACCAACATTATGAAACTTAAAAATAAAATCGCATTGGGAATTTCTGTGACTGCGGTAGCAGGAATAGTTTTTTGTTTTGCAAGACGTTCCAACCTTAACTCCAATAGAAAACAAATGCTTAGCCAGGTGGCAGACGAGGGATACGAAACTGCACATGACATCCTTTTTCCCGACCAGGAAATTGGGTCAATGAAAGTGCACTACGGTCCTGTTATTCCAAAGTAAATGGTTTGCTGCTAATGAATATTTGCTGCTATAAATTTTTCGAATAGCGGGTTTTATCAACCTACAAAATTCAGGAATTGTTCTTGTTAAAATGGTTCAACCAACCAATCAGTTTGTTGAATAATTTTCCCAAAATACCTTCATCTATAAATCGTGTAGCTAATACTGGCGTTAATACCTGGTGGCATAGTCTTAGTGGTAATATTTGTATTAATCATTTAAAAAATTTATTGCGATGAATACAGATAAAAAAGACAAAACACCAGCAGAAAAAAAAGTGACTACAACAAAAAATAAAGCTATCAGTTCCGCCACATTGGATGCTATTACCAAGCCAGCAACCAGTGCTGCTAAAGCTAAAGCTGGTCGTGGATTAACCAACGAGGGAACTAATGTAGTATACGATGAAGAGCGCTAAAGATCAGCATTTTTACAACTGTTTAATCTCAAATAATTCGCGCCATTCAACATTAAAATTGAATGGGGCGATTTAATTTTTAGCAGGTAAGTTTTGCATTAATGCTTAAAATGGCGCAACGAAGTAATCACCATTGCAAGATTATTTTGTTTACAATATTCAATTGAATCTTTATCACGGATTGATCCGCCAGGTTGTATAAATGAAGTGATACCGGCTGCATGTGCAATTTTTACACAATCATCAAAAGGGAAAAATGCATCACTCGCCAGCACTGCATTTTTTAAATCAAAATTAAACTGCCTGGCTTTTTCAATTGACTGTCGCAGTGCATCTATTCTCGAAGTTTGACCGCAACCTTTTCCTACCATTTGCATATCTTTTACCAACGCAATTGCATTACTTTTTAAATGTTTGCCGACGATATTGGCAAATTCAAGATTTTTCTTTTCAGCGTCGGTTGTATCACGGCCACCAACTTCTTTCCATTCTGTAAAATTACCCCTGTCGGTGCCTTGTACCAACACTCCGTTTAAAACAGATTTGTATTGCTGATCATTAACTTTAGCTGATTTAAGGCGTAGCAGGATGCGATTCTTTTTTGAACGCAATACTTCCAGTGCATCTTCATCAAAGGCTGGCGCAATTAACACTTCAAAAAAGATATCATTAATGGCTTCGGCTGTTATTTTATCGATTGTTTTATTACAGATTAATACACCACCAAAAGCACTTTCCGGATCACCTGCCAGCGCAGCATCCCAGGCTTCTTTTACAGTTGGCCTTTCTGCAATTCCACATACATTGGTATGTTTAAAAATTGCAAATACAGTTGCTGCCGATTTACTTTCTGTTGTAGCAAATTCTGTAATTAACTGAACGGCGGCATCCACATCAACCAAATTGTTATACGACAATTCCTTACCATTTAGCTGGTCAAATAATTCACCCAGGTCACCATAAAAAATACCTGACTGGTGTGGATTTTCACCATAGCGCATGGCTTTTGGATTGGTAACAGATTCAAGAAAAAATAATGGTTCAACCGGGTTGAAATATTTTGCAATGGCCACATCATAATGCCCTACCACTTCAAAAGCTTTTGCTGCAAAAGCTTTGCGCTGCTCAATAGAAGTATCTCCTTTTTGATCTTTTAATAATTGTTCCAATTCTGCATATTCTTTTTTGGCTGCAACCACCACCACATCTTTAAAATTTTTAGCCGCTGCTCTTATCATAGATGGACCGCCTATATCAATTTTTTCAACAACGAGTTTTTCCTTTTCGGCATCCGTACCTTTAAAATCGGCTGCATTTACACTGGCAAGTGTTTCTTCAAATGGATATAAATCAACAATTACCAGGTCCAGTTCCGGAATTTTATATTCCTTCATTTCCTGTAAATCAGTTGGGTTATCTCTTCTCCCTAAAATACCGCCAAATACCGACGGATGAAGGGTTTTAACCCTTCCACCTAAAATAGACGGATAAGTTGTTATTGACTCTACCGGTACACAGGGCACATTCAATTCCTCAATAAATTTTTGTGTACCCCCGGTTGAATAAATTACAACACCTAACTGGTGCAATTCTTTCACAATGTTTTCAAGTCCATCTTTATAAAAAACTGAAATAAGTGCGGTGGTGATTTTTTTTTGCATAATTGTTTATTGTTTGATCAGTCCCCGAGGGAGTTATTTGATGAGTAATTTAAATTTAGATCCTGCTGTTATCTCACATCTTCGATGTAAGCGCCCATTTCAGGAACTGAATAAGAGCGCAAATGTAATTCTTCGCACTCTTTTTGCCATTTACCAATTTTCCACAAACTGTTAGACGCATCAAAAACATAGCATTTACAGTTAAAAACTGCTGCTAATTGGGCGATAGAAATTTTTGCCCCGTGGGATAAAATAATAAGGTCAACTTTTAATTTATCTGAAAGAGGTTGCAGGTTAAGTGCCTGGTCAATCATCAATATTCTTTTGTTATGAAATAAGTAGTAGGGTTTCGATTGAAATAGAAGATTAATGGCAGTGGATGATTTGGTTAACTGTAAAGCAATTCTACCTGGTTTCAGGTGAAAATTTTGCAACATGCCATCTTCCAGTAAAATACTGTCGCCTGTAAAAATGTAATCATTTCCGCTTACAAAATCAATTGCCTGATGTTGCGGTACATTGTAAACTATGATCTTCTGTTGGTTTTTTACAGACCATTTGTTACTGGCGTGTACTATTAAAAAACCCAGCAAACTTATTAGCGAAAATTTGAGCCAGTTTTTATTCGTTTTCATTAACCATGATGCAGTTGAAATAACTACGGCATACAATAAAAAAGTTGAAAGCGGGCTGGATGGAATTTGATCCCATACAGAAAATGCAAAATGATTGAACCACATGATCACGCCATTCATACAGCCAACAAGCCACCCCACTAATTTTCCTACATAAATTCCTGCAAACGGTATTAGTTCTGCAACAGAAACCAGTGCTATTTCGGTGTATAAAATAAGGCTGGATAAAGGCACCGCAATAATATTGGTAAACAGGAACAAGTTTGGAAACTGATGGAAATAATAAATACAAATTGGAAAAGTGAGTACCTGGGCAGCAAGTGAAATGGCTGCAAGTTTCCAGATTTTATCTACCCATTTATTTTTGATAAATAGCCAATTATAAACAGCTTTTTGAAAGCTAATAATACTGATAACGGCGAGGTAAGAAAGCTGAAAACCTACATCCCATAAAAAATATGGATTGTAACAAAGCATTATAAATGCAGAAGCCGCAAGCGAATTGTAAATGGTGGATTTGCGTTTAAATGTTGTACCAATTGTAATACAGGTAAACATAACCGCAGCCCTTGTAACTGAAGCCGCCGCACCGGTAACTAACGCAAACAACCAAAGGCAAACCAATATCAATAATACCTGTGCAACTTTGGACCGGTTAATCAATGGAATTTTGCTAAAAATCCAGACAAGCAATATATAAATCAAACCCAGGTGCATACCTGATATGGCAATAATATGCACTACACCAGTATTGCTGTAAGCCTGCACCAGGTCTTTGTCAAGGTCGTTGGTATAACCTATCAAAAGTGCCTGTGCAATCCCCAATTCATCCTTATTGCCGTTTATATTTTTACGAAGTATTGTCAGCACTTTATCCCGGGCTGTAAATACAAATTGCCTCAAAGCATTTGTATGATTTACTCCGGTCCGTACCCAATCTTTTTCTTTTAAAAATAAATTGTGAAAAATTTGCTGAAAGCCGGCATATCGTTCGTAATTAAACCCTCCGGGATTACCAGAATTTTTGATGCGTTGCAACGGTTTGCTGATCAATACCAAATCGCCATATTTTAGTAACTGTGTTGTACTGTCTTTGGAAAAATAAAGCAAAATTTTGCCCTGGCATTTTATAGCGGAATCGTTGCTGATAATATATTGCACAACGCCATCTGCTTTGTAAGATTTTGTCTTTTCAATTAAAGGTTCATTGATTTTTACCACCAGGTAATCACTGTCATGATAATTATTTCCAAACCAGCCCGGTTGATGCCGGGTATCATTTTGCCAGGTAATTAAACTACCGGTGCATATCAACATGCCGTTTAAAAGTAGCCCGTAAACAAAATGCAATTTATACCGGGATGAAATGGGTAACCATTGAAATAAAAGCCATGCTATGCAGGTAAATAAAAAGATGGTGAGCACAATGGCAACCGGAAAACTGACATACCAACCCATTAAAATTCCGGCAATGAATGGAATCAACAAGCGGATGAAAGGAGCTATTTTCCAAATTTGTATAGGGTTGGGATAATGCACACAACTAAAGTAATGCTGACTATCCCTTTTTCGTCGGTAGAAAACACCCTGCCATTAAAAGAAAATGAACAGGTTTTTAGCCTGTTCATTCCTGATTAAATTCAATATGATAATAATTTATTTGCTCAAATGCATACTGCGTTCTTTATATAAAGTTCTAAAATATGGATCACGCAAATCTTTGATAAAACGTATTGCTTCACCGGTACTTTTCATTTCCGGCCCAAGCTCTTTATTAACTCCGGGGAATTTATTAAAAGAGAAAACCGGTTCCTTAATTGCAAAACCCTGCATCTTTTTCTCGTAGGTAAAATCTTTAATTTTTGCCACACCCAACATTATCTTGGTGGCAATATTCAAATAAGGAATCTGGTATGCCTTTGCAATAAACGGAGTGGTGCGGCTGGCTCTTGGATTGGCTTCAATCACAAACACATTACCATCTTTAATTGCAAACTGAATATTGATAAGCCCCTTAATTTTCAGGGTTCTTGCAATTTTTTCAGCGTATTCTTCCATGGTATGTACAATCAATGGCGACAAATTAAACTGTGGCAACACTGCATTACTATCTCCACTGTGAATACCTGCCGGCTCAATATGCTCCATCACACCCATAATGTGAAAATCGTCCCCATCAAAAATGGCATCTATTTCCGCTTCCTGGCAACGATCAAGGAAATGGTCAATCAAAATTTTATTACCTGGTAAATGTTTGATCAAACTCAAAATGCCTTTTTCAAGATCTTCATCATTCAAAACAATCCGCATACGCTGTCCGCCAATTACATAACTCGGACGAATCAATACAGGATATCCTACTTGTTTTGCTACTTCAATGGCTTCATCGGTATTAAAGGCGGTACCATATCTTGGGTAAGGAATTTCAAGCTCTTTCAACTTATCGCTAAAACGTCCTCTGTCTTCGGCTATATCCATACTATCGTAAGATGTACCGATAATTTTTATACCTTTTTCATGCAGTTGTTTGGCCAGTTTAAGTGCTGTTTGACCTCCTAATTGTACGATTACACCTTCAGGCTTTTCATGTTCAATGATTTCCCACAGATGTTCCCAGAACACCGGTTCAAAATATAATTTATCAGCAATATCAAAATCGGTAGAAACGGTTTCAGGATTACAATTCACCATAATGGCTTCGTAACCGGCTTCCTTAACTGCCAGCAATCCATGAACGCAACAATAATCAAACTCAATACCTTGGCCAATTCTGTTAGGACCGGAACCCAATACGATGATTTTCTTTTTATCAGATACCATCGATTCGTTGGAAACAATTGCACCAACTTTTGGAGAATTTGCCGCCGGCTTTTCGAAAGTGGAATAGAAGTAAGGAGTTTTTGCTTCAAATTCAGCACTACAGGTATCAACCATTTTAAAAACCCTTGTTAATCCCATTTCCTTTCTGCGGTTATAAATAATTT
>JBDUEK010000020.1:0-79186 GCA_040002495.1 Ferruginibacter sp. | reverse complement strand
AAAGATAATATGGGCTATTTACTTTTTTGACTTTCGGATGGTAGTGAAAAAAAATCTCCATGGAAATGACTAAATCTCCCGGAAAAGCAGTGGTGTTTGAGGTGGCTAATCGCCATCCTTCAGTATCTGTTTTTATGCCTTTTGAACCCAAAATGAGTTCAAAGCAATCTTTACGTCAAGCACTTGAAACTGCTATAAAAAAGGTAGAACAGCAAATGCTGCAACATTACACTTATAAAGAAATATTGGGGATCAGGCAAAAGTTAAATACAGTTATTGCAGAGTTGAATTATAATACGCATAAAAAAAGTATTGCTATTTATGTTTCACCCTTATTTGAAAAAGTGTTGTACCTGGATATTTGTGTGGAGGAAAAAGTAATTGTAAGCAACTCCTTTGAAATACGCAACCTTGTTAACAGCAAAAAAGACTTACACGAATACCTCCTGCTTCATTTAGGAACCAGTGCAACAAATATTTATCATGGCAACTCCAACGGGTTGGTTAAAATTGTTTCCAATAGCCGCAGTCATTTTTTGGAAAATGAATTAAAAAGCACAGTGGCAAGCTCTTTACCATTGACCAGCCCATTGGCAATTATTACCGGTAATTATTTAACGCATGTTGACCAATCGCTGGATATCGTTTTAAATGCATATCCATTTCCATTATTTATTGTTGGATCCGAAGAAATATTAACATTGTTTAAAGGCATTACCAAACATGTAAATACTGTAATTGATTATGTGCCGGGAGATTTTGAAGTAACAGGTTATAGCGATTTGACCAAAATTGTAACTCCGTATATCACTGATTGGCAAAAGGTAAAACAAAAAGAAATCACCAATCAATTGGCAGAAGCCACAGCAAATAAAAAACTAGCTGTGGGAATGAAAGACGTTTGGCAAAAAGCTACAAGCCATCGCGGCCGCTTACTGATAATTGAAAAAAATTATGAGTATAAAGCAGAACAGGAAGATAACAACGAAATCATTGCACAGGCTGTTGGCCGTTACAATAAATATTCCAACATAAAAGATGCTGTGGATGATGTAATTGAAAAGGTATTAGAAGATGGCGGTGATGTTGAGTTTGTTGAAAAAGATTTACTAAAAGAGTACCACCATATTGCATTGGTACAATATTATTAAAGCAAAAACTATTGCCTGGCAAATTTTCATCCTGGCATAAATCACATTTTTTGTAATACAATTACCCTGTTGTACTTTTAGTTATATGAGTGCATCAATATTAGCTATGAACAAAGAGCAGGTCCGCAATGTTACCGATGGCTACTATAATAAGATGAATAAGAACATCAAAAAAATTGAAGCTGATTTTGATGTTGAAGCTATACACCAGTTTAGAGTAACGTATAAAAAAGTCCGGGCCTTTTTACGGATGCTGTCAGCGCATCATGAAACAGCAGGTGAGATAAGAGTTTCAGGACATTTAAAAAGATGTTATGCACTACTGGGAGCCATCCGTGATTTACAAATTCATCAACAACAAATTTCGGAGGTAACTAAAAAGGTACTAAAAAAACCCATCGCCTATCTGAAAGCCATACAAAACGAAATAGAAAAACTACAACCCGAACTTGCTGAAGTTTTAAATGGTAAACCAGTAGCGGCATCCAGGATAAAAACAAATGCTTCCATTCCGCATAAGTTTGCGTTAAACAGTTTGAGAGAATTCATCGAAAAAAAATGGATTGCTAT
Organism: Ferruginibacter sp.; assembly: GCA_040002495.1. Classification (GTDB taxonomy): domain Bacteria; phylum Bacteroidota; class Bacteroidia; order Chitinophagales; family Chitinophagaceae; genus Ferruginibacter. The sequence goes on along the minus strand of JBDUEK010000020.1, from coordinate 77,465 downwards.
TGATGCAATTATTTCTTCTAAGCATTTTAGCGATGACAATATTCATTCCATCAGAAAACATTTAAAGGACATGTTCTATAACCTGAATGTGTTCAATAATTCGGAACATGATTTACTTGCACAGAGCTTCTGGAAAAATAAAGATGAAAATTATTTTGAACAGCTTTTAACTGAGCTCGGTAATTTTCAGGATAAGTGTACATCCATTGCATTTATGAAAACTTATCGGCTCAACAGTTTAACGCCGAATAATAAGCAACTTTTAAATAGTATAAAAACCAGCTGGGTAAAAGAAAAAGCCGCTATGAAACAGCGGCTGGTGAGAAAGTTGAAAAAGGATATTGTTCCCGTAGTGGCGGCTTCTGAATAAAGCTGATCCATGGGTATTGTAATTTTTATTACTGCTTCGCCATCTGGAAATTAACCTGGCTTAAAACAAACAATTACTAATAAGTGCTGATGGTGTGGTTTTGTATTAACTATAGAGCTATTGGAAAAATTACTGATTGTTTGTTTTTTGCGGAGCTACATTTTTAGTTGTATTAATTCCAAGTACTTTATATAATGGGCATAGGCCTGTAAATGCTGTAACAAGTGGAATGAGCGCTACAAGTCCCCACCATGATTTAAAATAAATACCTGCAATGGCTATTGTGGCTCCTAATAAAAAGCGGATGGTTTGATCTGCTTTACCAACATTGAGTTTCATGGCTTGTAATTTTAATAGTAAATAATTTGTTTACTGGTTTATTTGTTTTGCTTAAAATCGTACTGCAAATTACTTTTTATGCCAGGGCTTAATCATGATGGGCATCAGTACCGTCAAAGAGTTTAATCATGTTTCAGTGGCAACAAAAGTTGAAAAATGTTAGTGTTGAATTTTAATAAAACGGATTAGTCCAGATAGTTAATCACTGTTGTCCGACTAAAAATATACAATATCGCTACAACACTTACTGGTTCAATGTTCTAGCCCCTCTCCTTTGGAGAGGGGTTGGGGTGAGGTCATTCAGGCGTAGCGACGGATACAGCGGTTTAGTCGGACAACACTAATAGTTAATCTATTTACTTTTTTGTTGCGGAATCCTCCATTGACGTTATTTCAAAAGGTTAAGTATATTTATATACAATAACGACTAAAGCGCTAATATGAAAAACAAACACATCAGGTTTTCCCTGTACCTCAATTATTTTGTGTTTGCTATTTTGTTGAATAGCGTGGGCATCCTGATTCAGAAATCAATTAATACCTATCATGTAGATGAATTAAAGGCCAGTTCGCTGGAAGCTTTTAAAGATTTGTCCATTGCTTTTGTGTCATTTTTAGTGGGCTCTTTTTTGCCCCGGCTGGGTTTTAAAAGAGGCATGTTGATTGCGCTTGCCCTTGTATTTTTTGGTTGCCTGGGAATGTATTTTGGTAATTCATTTACTTCCGTACGCCTGTTGTTTGCATGTGTTGGAATTTCATTTGCCATTATAAAAGTGTCGGTGTATTCACTAATAGGTGTTATTACCAGCAACGATAAAGAACACAAAAGTGTGTTAAGTTCTATCGAAAGTTTTTTTATGGTAGGCATTGCCACGGGCTTTATTATTTTCCCTATGTTTTATAGCCAGGTTGATCCGGATGCCTGGTTAAGAATTTATTTGTTGTTGGCAATACTGGTGGCTATATCGTTTACCATTTTAGTTTTTTCAGATTTCAGTGCAAAATACGAAGTGCCCGGAACCAGCATACAAAAGGACTTTATACAAATGCTGAAACTACTCAAGCGGCCACTTGTGTTGCTTTTTGCCCTTGCCGCTTTTATGTACGTAATGACAGAGCAAGGTATCATGAGCTGGTTGCCCACCTTCAATGAAAAAGTATTGCACCTGCCAGAAAAAATGAGTGTTTACATGGCGGTCATTTTGATGCTGTCTATTGCATTGGGCAGATACATTTCTTCATTGGTTGTAAAAAAAGTATTGTGGGTTGTAATTTTGGGAGTATGCCTGGTAGGTGCGGCATTTATGGTAATATTTATTTTACCACAAACAAAAAATCTGCAGGCTGGCACCATCAATTCACTGGCAGATGTGCCGCTGATAGCTTTTGTATTTCCGTTGATTGGTTTTTTCCTGGCACCTATTTATCCGCTTATCAATTCATTTGTATTAAGTGCAACCGAAAAAATGTTTCATAGCCCGATGGCTTCTTTACTAACTTTTTTCTCTGCACTGGGTGGCACATTTGGTTCACGTTTAGTAGGCTACCTTTTTAAAAATATCGGTGGCGAAAAGGCTTTTTATTTTTCTTTAATTCCAATGTCTGTTTTAATGATATGCTTATTGTTCTTTTACAGGTTTCAGAAAAAGGCAGATGAAAAAGCTGCTTTTGAACTGAAATCAGCAACACAGTAACAATATTTTGATGAATCTTAAAACGAATGCCTGTGCTTAAAAAAGAAATTTACGATTTGCGCCAGCTTTTTGAAGCGGTGCAGTTAAACGATGTGTTGGAAGATGGTAAAACTTTTGTGGATTGCATCCCAAGGTTTAACCTTAATGAAATTGAAGAAAGTTATTTATCACAAAAAAATGATCCTGCATTTGATCTAAAAAAATTTGTAGCTGATAATTTTGAAATGCCTCCTACCTATGCGTCCAATTATCAAAGTGATCGCAATAAGCCGGTAGAAGATAATATACGTTCACTTTGGGATGTGCTTACCCGTGAGCCTTGCAATGAGGAAAGTTCGCTTATAAACTTACCCGACATTTACATCGTACCCGGTGGCCGTTTCAGGGAAATATATTACTGGGATTCTTATTTTACCATGCTGGGTTTAAAGGAACATGGCAGGGGTGATTTGATTGAAAGTATGATCAATAATTTTGCCTTTCTAATAAAGAACTATGGTCATATTCCTAATGGTAACCGCAGATACTATTTAAGTCGAAGCCAGCCACCTTTTTTTTCACTGATGGTTTCTTTGCTGGCGCAGGTTAAAAATGATAAATCAATATTGGTAAAGTACCTGGGTGAATTATTAATGGAACATGCATTTTGGCAAAACGGAGCAAGGGAAATTATTAATAGAGAAGCTCTAAATAGGGTTGCCTGTATGCCCGACGGTGAAATATTGAACCGTTATTTTGACAGTGACGCCACGCCACGCCAGGAAAGTTATAAAGAAGATTATAATTTAGGCAAATTAACTAATCAGCCTGCGGAAGAATTATTTTTGAACCTGCGGGCCGGTGCCGAAAGTGGATGGGATTTTAGTAGCCGCTGGTTTGCAGATGGATTAAATATTGAAACCATACAAACAACTGGCATCATTCCTGTTGATCTCAATTGCCTGATGTATGCTTTGGAGCAAACAATTGCTACAGCAGAAAAAATTGCCGGCGAGGAGGCTGCATCGAAAGAATTTTTCAGCAGGGCAATGGATAGAAAAAATACCATCTTAAAATATTGCTGGAACAAAGAATTGAATTTTTTCTGTGATTATGATTTTATAAATCAGCAACAGAAGCAACAAGTAACAGCAGCAGGTTTGTTTCCCTTATTTATAAATATTGCTACGCCGGAGCAATCGGCTTTGGTAGCAGAAAAAGTTTCAGATCAACTTTTAAAAAGCGGAGGTTTGGCCACCACTTTGGTGGCCACGGGTCAGCAGTGGGATGCCCCTAATGGGTGGGCACCGCTGCAATGGATTGCCTTTAAAGGATTAATTAATTATGGCCATATCAGCCTGGCAACACAGGTTGCCAATCGCTGGCTTTCTTTGAACGAAAAAGTTTTTAAAGAAACCGGTAAGCTTATGGAAAAGTACAATGTAGAAGATTTGGACAAGCCTGCAGGCGGCGGAGAGTATCCGGGGCAAGATGGGTTTGGCTGGACAAACGGCATTTATATAGCCATGAAAAATAGTCTGCAAATGTTGACTAATAAATAAATGGTGTAAGGTTCCAGCTATCTTGTTGTTTTAATATTCATTCACCCGTTTAACTGGTTACATTTGTGTCGGGCAAAAATTGTCCTGCCAAATTTTTAAACTTCAGCAACTATCATGATAAAATTTTTTGGGTTACAATTAATAGCATTGATCATTATGCAGGTAAGCAACGCACAGGTGGTAATTACACCCGATAAATTATATGGCCAGCTATTTAAAGATGTACAAGTGCAAAAAATATTTCCTGATGGAAAAACCTTTGTTGATTGTGTTCCCAAACGTAGCGTAAAAGATATCATGTATGATTATGGAATGATGAAGGGGCCGAAGATGGATCTTAAAAAATTCGTTGAAGATAATTTTACATTACCCAAAGCACCTCCCCAATTAAATTATATACAGCAGGAGAAAGATGTTTCAATGCACATAAAAAACCTTTGGGGTGTTTTAAGAAGAGATGTAGATCCGCAGCCAGCCGAAGCCGGTAGTTCTTTGCTGCCGTTACCCAATCCATACATTGTACCGGGTGGCAGGTTTAGGGAAATATATTATTGGGATAGCTATTTTACCATGCTGGGCTTAAAGGAAAGTGGTGAAATAGATATGATAGAAAATATGGTAAAGAATTTTGCCTTTCTCATCGATACTTATGGCCATATTCCCAATGGTAACCGCAGTTACTATCTCAGTCGCAGCCAGCCGCCATATTTTAGTTTAATGGTTGCGTTGCTGGCTGATGTGAAAGGTGAATCAGTGTATAAGACTTACCTGCCGGCAATGGAAAGGGAATACAAATACTGGATGGAAGATGCAGATGAATTAAAAATTGATAGTGTGGGTAAACGTGCCTGTAAAATGAACGACGGTAGTATTTTAAATCGTTATTGGGACGATGCCGGTACACCAAGGCCAGAGAGTTACAAAGAAGATTACGATATGGCGGAGGAAGCTGCAGCTGAGTTGGCAAAACGGATCAGGGTAGCATCGCCGGAGGCACTTGAAAAAATATTGAGTAATTGTAAAATCAATCTATACCACAACTTACGCGGAGGTGCAGCCAGTGGCTGGGATTTTAGCAGTCGTTGGTTTGCAGATGAAACAACATTGCCAACCATTCAGGTAAGCGATATTGTTCCCGTAGATCTTAACTGCCTGTTGTATGCCCTGGAAATGAATATTGCAAAAGCAGCAGAAGTTGCCGGAAATAAAAAATCATCACACTCGTATGCCCAAATGGCTTGCCGTAGAAGTTGTGCCATTTTAAAATATTGCTGGAATTCCGGTGCCGGTTTTTTCACAGATTATAATATAACAACAAGGCAACAAAACGACATAGTAACTGCCGCAGGGTTATTTCCTTTGTTTGTAAAAATAGCAACAAAAGGCCAGGCCGATACTGTTACAGCTACCACCACTACCCAACTTATAAAAGCTGGTGGCCTTGTTACCACTACCAACCATACCGGCCAGCAATGGGATGCGCCAAACGGCTGGGCTCCTTTGCAATGGATAGCTGTACAGGGCCTGAAGAATTATAGTAAAACGAAGGAGGCAAATGATATTGCCAGGAAATGGCTGGCGCTAAATGAAAAAGTGTACTTAGCCACCGGAAAGCTAATGGAGAAATATAATGTGGAGGACTTATCAAAAGAAGGCGGTGGTGGAGAATATCCTGCACAAGATGGCTTTGGCTGGACCAATGGTGTGTACCTGGCATTAAAGCATCTTTATCCTGCCAAATAATTCATCATTACTATGAGGGTTGAAAGAAAATTTATATTTTGTTGAATGCAGATGTATTGAACTCAAAATGTCATAGTGAACAAGGTTAAATTAGGGATTTTTTTTTATGAACCAGGCAGAATCTTTTCAATTAAGCTTCATGGGCGTCGCACTCTTGTACGTTTTATCAATTATGAGCAAAGGGCCAACTCACTAATTTATCACTTGAAAAGTATTACAGGCCGGGTATTATTATCCACCACAAACCTTTGCATTAAAAGCGTTCCTACTGTTTTCATTACATTTGAAAAATAGTCTTATAAACGATTGCTATGAGTATATCAAAACCCACTTTGAGTTTTTGGCAGATCATCAACATGAATGTTGGGTTCTTTGGTATTCAATATAGTTTTGGTTTACAGCAAAGTGCAGTTAATCCCATTTATGATTTTTTAGGCGCCAGGCCCGATGAAATTCCCTGGCTCAATCTTGCAGGCCCGCTTACGGGTTTAATCATTCAACCAATTATTGGCGCATTAAGCGATAAAACATGGCACCCGAAATATGGCAGAAGAACGCCGTATTTTTTAATTGGCGCCATGATCTGTAGCATTGCGCTTTTTCTATTTCCATTCAGCAGCGCCTTATGGATGGCTGCAGGTTTACTGTGGATATTAGATGCAGGAAATAATACAGCAATGGAACCATACAGGGCATTTATTGCTGATAAGCTGGATGCAACCCAGCAGCCTACCGGTTTCCAGGCACAAAGCTTTTTTACGGGCTTCGGGCAAACGCTTGCAAATGTTTCTCTCTTTATCTTTCCCATGATATTTCTTGGTAAAACAGGGAAGTTGCCAACCTGGGTTTTCGCCTCCTTCTTTTTAGGTGCAGTTTGTTCTATTGGATCTGTTTTATGGAGCATTAAAAAGACCCCTGAAATTCCGCCTGATGCAAATGAACTCATTGAATTAAATAAAAGAAACGAAGGAATGCCCCACCCGATGGTGCAGTTTTTTTTATCAATACTTACAACGGTTGTAGCTTATATTGTCATCTTACTGCTGTTAATCCCTTCCATATTTTATAGAAAATTATTCAGGAATGTATTGAACTACACAAATAATCATCCGACATTAAAAATTGTATTTGCACAAAACATTGAAATTATTGATGCCATACTAAACATGCCCAAAGTAATGTGGCAACTGGCATTGGTTTATTTATTTCAATGGTATGCGCTATTTTGTTATTGGCAGAATTCCTCCAAAAGTATTGCGCTGTCCGTTTGGGATGCAACGCCACAAAAGAACAGTCTCTTGTATGAAGAAGCTGTGGGGTGGACGGGACTTGTAAATGGCTGGTACAATATCGTTACATTTTTATGTGCATTTGGCTTGGTATGGTTTGCCAAAAAATATTCACCCAAGCTGGTTCACTTTGGATGCCTTGTATTGGCGGGTATCGGGTTGGTAATTTTCCCCCATATTGAAAATAAGTATTTGTTATTTCCAGCCATTACCGGGTTTGGTATAGGCTGGGCCAGTATGATGGGCATCCCTTACTTAATGGTGGTTAGCAAAATTCCCAAAGAAAGGTATGGTGTTTACATGGGCATCATCAACATGATGATTGTTATTCCCATGTTTATACAAACAACCACTTTTGGTTATATTCTAAAACATTTTTTACAAAATGATCCCCGCAACGCCATTTCATTTGCAGGCACATTTTTATTGATTGCCGCGGCGCTGACATTGCTGATAAAAAGTGATAAGCCAAGTGAAGATATGGTAATACCCATGGGTGGTGGTCATTAAAATAGGCGGGTAATTATAGAGACATAAGTTTTAATTCAACTAAAAAAACTTGCAAAATGAGTAATCAACCAAATAGTAGTAATGAAACCTCCGCTTACGGCAAAGCAGGAAAAATTCTTTGTATTGGTGAAGCATTGATCGATATGATTTGTACCGATAAAGGAAAGTCACTTGCACTCGGAAACAATTTTTTGAAGAAAACTGGTGGTGCACCAACCAATGTTGCAGCAGCAATTGGAGCCCTTGGTGGAGATGTGGCGCTGGCCGCAAAAGTAGGCACCGATCCTTTTGGTAAGCAATTAGTAGAAGTGATGAAATCATTTGGCGTTTCAACCAAATGGATGCTGCAGGATAGTCGATATTTTACAACGTTTGCTTTTGTGTCATTGATGGAAGATGGCGAACGCGATTTTTACTTCAACAGGGGTGCAGATGGTCAGTTATCTATTGAAGAAGTTGCCGGTATTGAACTGGATGATATTTCAATTATTCATTTTGGTTCGGCTACAGGATTTTTACCTGGGCCATTGCAGGCAGCTTACCTGAGCTTGTTTACCAGGGCTTTGGGAAAAAATATTTTTATCAGCTTTGATCCTAACTACCGGCATCTTTTATATAAAGACAGTAAGCAGGATTTTATAGACCAGTCGTGGAATTTTTTAGACCGGTGTCATTTTTTCAAACTAAGCGATGAGGAAGCTATGTTGATTACAGGTACAGCCAGTTTGCAGGATGCTGCACAAGTATTAATACAAAAAACCAAAGGCGTTTTTGCCATTACGCTTGGTAAGGAAGGCACCCTGCTGCGGACAAATGATACACTCACTATTATACCAAGTATTGATGTAAAGCCTGTTGACACAACTGGCGCAGGCGATGCTTTTGTAGGCGCTGTATTATACCAGCTTTCAAAAATGTCATTGCAGCAAATACAATTACTGTTGCTAAGCGATTGGGAAAAAATAATTGCCAACGGTAATAAGGCAGGGGCCAGAACATGCGAATACATGGGAGCAATGGATGCTTTCAGGCATTTAAGCAATGGCATTTTTAATTAAAACTACAACAGTGTACAATCCCAGAATTCATACGCTCATTAACGATGAGCTTCAAAAACATACAATAGATATTGGTGGCAAGGACAATATGTTCTACACTAAATTTGTTGCAAATGCTACCGCCATTGATGCACTGTTTGTAGAATTATATGGACACAGAGCAGACAAAGCAACTTTCTTTTTACAACTAATTACAACGATAATTGAAGGCTATTTGAAGCGGCCCGAAGCATTGCGGAAAAAAGATTATGCAAAAGAGGGAATGGGCAATTGGTTTTTAACCAACCAGATTGTGGGCATGAGTCTTTACGTAGATCGGTTTTGCGAAAATCTCAAAAACCTTCCGGGTAAACTGGAGTATTTAAAAAACCTGGGTGTAAATTTTTTGCACCTGATGCCTTTGATGGAAAGTCCCGAGGGGGAAAGTGATGGCGGATATGCAGTGTCTGATTTCAGAAAGATTGATAAGCGTTTCGGTTCAATGAAGGATCTTCAAATTTTGCAAAAAAAATTAACCGGGGAGAAGATGTGCCTCATGATGGATATTGTTTTAAATCATACATCGCAACGGCATGAGTGGGCAGTAAAGGCCAGGCAGGGAGATAAAAAATACCAGGATTATTTTTACATGTATGATGATCGCAGGGTGCCGGATGAATTTGAAAAAGCAATGCCCCAGATTTTCCCTGAAAGTTCTCCTGGCAATTTTACTTATTCTCCGGAATGCAACAAGTGGGTAATGACTGTCTTTCACAGTTACCAGTGGGACCTTAATTATACAAACCCAATGGTGTTAATGGAAATGTTGGATAATATTTTCTTTTTTGCCAATCTGGGTATAGATATTTTACGCATTGATGCACCCGCATTTATTTGGAAACAAATGGGCACTACCTGTCAGAATTTACCCCAGGCGCATACACTGCTGCGGTTGATAAAACAATGTGTGCAGGTAGCAACGCCAGGCATGGCTTTATTAGGTGAAGCTATTGTGGCACCTAAGGAAATAATGAAATACTTTGGCACCGGCTTATATACCGCTAAAGAATGTGACGTAGCTTATAACGCCACCCAAATGGCGTTGCAATGGGATGCACTGGCTACAGGCAATACAAAAGTAATGTTAGCAGCACAGCATGAAATATTGCAGAAGCCATTTGGCACTTCATGGATAACATATACCCGCTGTCATGATGATATTGGATTGGGGTATGATGATTATGTAATAGAACATGCCGGGTTTAATCCTTACCTGCATAGAAAATATCTAAAAGAATATTATTCGGGAATGAATGATTCGCCGGCTCGTGGTGAATTGTTTTCGGTAAACCCTATAACCAATGATGCCCGTATCAGTGGTTCGCTGGCTTCTTTGTGCGGGCTGGAAAAAGCATTGCATGATAACGATGCGGATGCCACACAAATGGCAATCAACAAAATATTTTTAATGCAGGCCCAGAGTTTTTTTATAGGTGGAATACCTATGTTGTTTTATGGAGACGAAGCAGGTTATACCAATGACTATGGTTTCAGGGATGATCCTGCAAAAAGTTATGATAATCGATGGATGCACCGACCCGTAATTGATTGGAAAAAAAATGAGCGCATAAATGTAGCAGGCACAATAGAACAACGTGTGTTTGAGGGAACAAAAAGATTGATTGCAATCAGGAAGCAGTTGGAAGTATTGGCAGATCATAAAAATCTTACCTGGTTATATCCGCATAACGTGCACGTAGCAGGATTTTTAAGAACAATGGAGGGTAAAAAATTGTATTGCGTATTTAATTTTAGTGGCCAAACAGCTTACCTGTCATGGATAGCATTTAAGCAGCATGGCCCCGACCCTGTTATGTTATACGACTATTGGCAGGAGAAAACTTTTAAGGTAGGCGCCGATTACGAACACCTGGAAATGTTGCCTTATTCTTTTTATATATTGGAAGAAAAAGCCAATGGCGTTGAAACAGAACAGACAGATAATTAATGTTGCCTGTTGTGTTTTTATCTAAAAATAATTTTTAACTCACAGCCATGGCCCGGAGATGATTTGATAGTCATATCGCCATTAAATAAGGCCGCCCTGGTCCTGATATTCATCAGCCCAACTCCTTCTGTTTTTTTCGATTTTTCAAATCCATGGCCATCGTCGGTTATCGAAAGTATGAGCTGTTGGTTTTCGTAACCCAGGTAAATTTTTATATTACTGGCCTGTGAATGTTTCAGTATGTTGTTGAATTGCTCCTGAACAATCCTGTATATCGTAAGCTTAAGTTTATCAGAAAAATTTTTCTCATTAAATTTTTTAAGGTCCACCTCTACATTTACTGACCCACTTACTTTAATTCTGTTTACAAGGTTATTAAGCGCCTCTATCAATTCTGTTTCATTCAAAGAAGGCGGAATCATGGAATGGGATAATTTCCTTATTTCGCTGATTGCTGAAAATATCAGGTTATCTGTTTCTTCGAGAAAAGTGAGTGGTTTTGGCAATTCTCTTTTTGCAAGGCCAAGGTACAATCTTGCGCTGGCCAATATCTGGTTTACATTATCATGTAACTCTCCTCCAATTTCTGACCTTTCTCTTTCCTGTGCAGTGATAACTGCATCTGTTATTTCTATTTGTTTTTTTAATTGCTCTTCTTCCAGCTTTTTTTCCAGCGATACCTTTTCAGTAACGTTGCTAGCCAGGCCTAATATAACAGGTTTACCATTATACTCAATCCGGTGCGAAGTAATATCCATAAACATAAAATGCCCCTGTTTATTAATATGCTTCCATGTAGAGGTTACTTTAAAAAAAACATTCTCCCTGGCCTTTTGAGCAAGTTCCCTTATCTCGGCGACATCATCTGGCGTACGTAGATCCAACACTGATTTTTTCAAAAATTCTTCCTTAGTATAATTGTATTGTTCCATGGCGGAATCATTTACCTCTAGTATACTAAAATCACTCAGATCCCAGATTATTATACAAGCCGGGTTATTATTAAACAAGTACTTGTAGCGCTCTTCAGACGATCGCAAAATAACTTCAGCATTTTTTCTATCAGAAATATCTTGTGCAGCTCCAATAATTCTGATGGCTTTGCCTTCGCTATCACGTATAATATATCCAACATCGGAAATGAAAACATAACCGCCATCATCTTTAACGGCCCTGCATTCTACAGTAAAAATGAGCTGGTTCGGATTTTCCAATGCTACATCCAGTGTTTTTATCACATACGCTTTATCATCCGGATGTATTCGTTCTAAAAACAGGTTGTTGTTGGAAGGCAATTCTATTAAAGTGCTGCCAAATATTTTATTCCAACTTTCAAGATTGCGGTAAATCTTTCCGGTTGTAATATTCCAATCCCAAACCATGTCGTTGGTGGCTTTGCTTACAAGGTTATAACGCTCGTTACTTTCAAGCAACGCCTCCATATTTTTTTTACGCTCAATGCTGTAACGGATAGTTTTAGACAACAACTTTTCATCAAAATCACCTTTTATAAGGTAATCCTGTGCACCCAGTGTAATTGCGTCCAAAGCCACTTTTGTATCTGACATACCAGAGAGTATCACAACCGGTGTACTGCCGGATTTATGTATAATTTCATGAAAGGTGTTAATACCATCACTATCTGGCAAAGAAAGATCGAGCAGAATAATATCTATGTTTTCACTGAGCTGCTCAAGTGCCTTATCAAGGCAAACTGCAAAAAAAAGATTTTTAATATTAAGGTCCGAAGATTCCAGCAGATCGGCCAGCAGGTACTGATCGCCGGTATTATCCTCAATCATTAATATGTTAATAGCAGGGTTAGATAACATAATAAAAATTTAAAAGGAATAAATAAAATAGGGAGTGTAAATTTTGCATACAGTCTCTTACCATTTAGTATATCCCTGCGGCTTTCTATTTCATTGAAATACACTTAGTGATTAAACTAATAAATCACCTTAGTGGTATTATATGGGAATAGGATAATTAGTCTTTAAAAGTGGTTTACATCTGCGACCACAGCGCCGTGTTAATACTTATTTGGTTTTTGCTATCAGGCGCACTCGATAGTTTTGTTTTACATAGTTGTTAAGATAGGTAATCTTTTTAAAAAGAGTTCTTTATTTTAACTCGCAGCAATGAGCAGATATACATTGAGTTTATAATTCTATTTTTTTTAAAGATAAACTTAAATTTAGCTAAGCGCATATTGTGTTTATTTTTTGCTTTCAAAGGATATATAAGTTAAACTATTTATTTTATATATTGGAACCTGTATGCGCAGATCGGCTGTATTTACAACTATTCGATTACAGTTACAAAATTTTAATGGATCGCAACAGATGGCCGGGAATTTTAATTTTTATTAATTAAACAGTTTTATTTACCTGTAAAAAAGCGTGCATTGAAAATAATTTAAATACGCTGATTGTTAACTTTAATTTGCTAATTTTAAGAAAGGTGAAAATAGCTGGAAAATATAATAAGAATCATAGGATTCTGATACGAAAAAATATTTTAACGGATGATACTTTCCTGTCAAATTGTTAGTAATTTAGGAATGACTAATAGTGATAATAATATTGAATAACTGCTTTTAAGTTGGTTATGTTTCAGCGGTTAAAATACTATTAAATCATATGCAATTCATTCGCTAATTCCAGTGAAGACGTTGAGTTATCGAAAAGAAATGTATTTGATAATTAACGAGAAAATTGCTTAGTATGAAGAATTTTTTATTAATAGATGATCACGAGATCGTAAGATCAGGCGTGAAAAATGTTTTGCTGGAAATTTTTAAACCCTGCGAAATTTATGAGGCCAATAATGAGAAATCGGCCTTGCAGGAATTAAAGATTCGTACGTACGATCTTATAATCATGGACGTTCAAATGCCCGATACAGATACTGCGGGCCTGATGGAATATATTAAAACAAGATATCCAACGGCTAAGGTATTGATGTTTTCTATGAGCCCCGAAAATGTATATGCTAAACGCTTTTTAAAAGCTGGCGCTATGGGATTTATTTCTAAAAATGCAGGATTAGCGGAATTAAAAAAGGCGGTGGAACTTGTTTTAAATGACCGTAAATATATTAGTGAAAACCTGGCGGAACAATTAGCCGCCGAAATCGGTACCCAACAACCAAGCAATCCTTTTGATAAATTAAGCGCAAGGGAATTTGAAATTGCCACGTTATTAATAACCGGCAAATCGGGAAGTGAAATATCCGAGATACTCTCAATCAACTCTTCTACGGTTGGTACTCATAAAGCACGTTTGTTTGAAAAGTTAGGTATAAAAAATTTACCGGAACTGATAGAAGTTGCCAGGATTTACAAGTTAAATTTGTCCTGATTTATTTTTTTAACTATTGCAAATAGTCAGCCGTCGTTTTAAAGTTTCACATTTTTATTAATCCACATGGTCCCGGATGTTTGAGATAAAAAGCATTCAGAACAATGGGTTTAATGAGGTTATACTTAATGATAATATTTCAAACACTTTTTACCGGGAAAATATGCATTGAACGGGCTGATTTATGATGCCACATTTGAAATTATTAACCAGGTACTGCATGATACATTTGCAGAAGTTACCATGATGTATGCTTACCGGGGTGGGGAAGCGGGGTATCCTTTTTATTACGATTGTATCGTCACGTATAAGTTGGCCGAAGATAATAAGCTAACTGTTTCTACAAAAATAATAAGCCAGGATAAGGGCACGATACCTGTGCAGGAAGGTTGGCATCCATATTTTAAGTTGGGAGGTTTAATTAATGATTTACAACTTGAGTTTCAATCCAAAGAAATATTAGAATTTAATGACGAACTGATACCAACTGGCAAACTGGTTGCCTATCAGGAGTATGGTGCAATCAGAAAAGTGGGTGACGAAATTTTTGATAATTGCTATACTTTAAATTTTGCCGAATGTCAGCCACTTTGTGTACTAAGGGATCCTGTCAAAAAAATTCAGATAGAATTTTATCCCGATCGCAGTTACCCATACTTGCAAATTTTTACGCCTTCACATCGTAGAAGTATTGCCATAGAAAACCTAAGCGCCGCACCCAATGCGTTTAATAATAAGATGGGAGTAAATGTGTTGGTGCCGGCACAAGAAATGACCTTCGTTACCACTTATAAAATAACTTCTCTAATTTAGCAGCATGAATAAGATCATCAACTCTATAACAAGTAATTTTTTACTCAATTTTTCGGCAAAACCGCGTCTTTTCTTTTCGCCTGGGCGCATTAATTTAATTGGAGAGCATGTGGACTATAATGATGGTTTCGTAATGCCGGCAGCAATTGACAAAGGTGTTTATTATGCGCTGGCTAAAAACGATAAAAATACAGTGAACTTCAATGCACTTGATTTTGATGAAAAAATTTCAATTGATTTGGGTGCCATAAAAAAAGATGAAAGTTGGAAAAATTATGTGTTGAGTGTTGTAAATGAATTTCTATTATTGAAAGTCAATATCGGAGGGTTTGATTGTGTATTTAGCGGCGACATACCCCGCGGCTCTGGTATGAGTTCGTCTGCTGCAGTTGAAGGAGGCCTTGCCTTTGGCCTAAATGAATTATTTGATGTAGGATTAAACAGGGTTGAACTGGCGCTTCTTTGCCAGCGTGCGGAACATAATTTTCCAAATGTACAATGCGGTATCATGGACCAGTTTGCCAATATGATGGGCAATAAGGACCAGGTGATTTTATTGGATTGCAAAAATATATCGCACCAGTATTTTCCTTTACAGTTAAATGGTTATAAGCTTGTATTGATGAACACAAATGTACACCATTCATTAGCTGGTGGCGAATACAATGTGCGCCGTCAAAGATGCGAAGAGGGGTTGGCGATTTTAAATCAGCATGAACCGGTTACTTCTTTCAGGGATGTAAAAAAGGAATCATTGGAAGCAGTTAAAACCAAGATGGATCCTAAGGTTTATAATTGCTGTCTTTTTGTTGTTGAAGAAATTGCACGTACGCAAAAAGCAGCCATGCTGTTGCAGGAAGCGGATGTTATTGGATTCGGCAAACTTATGTATGAAGCGCACGAAGGACTTAGCAAACTGTATGAAGTTAGTTGCGATGAGTTAGATTACCTGGTTGAACAAACCAACAAATACGCGGCGGTTATTGGTTCAAGAATGATGGGTGGAGGATTTGGCGGTTGCACCATCAATATTATAAAGGAAGATGGCCTGGATCATTTCATTGCAGAAACTACCAGGGAATATACTCAGCAATTTAATATCGTTCCCGAAGCATATATTGTAGCCACCTCAGATGGTACCAGTGAAATTTCTTTCGTTTAATTTTTAATGGAAACCACCATGTCAAATGCTCTTTTGGCAGTCGGTTAAACTTTAATATATATATTCTTTTTGTCGAGTAACCATGCAAAGAACCACATGAGCATGATAAAGCAAATGGCATAAATCAGGGATCCAATCCTTGGCTCGCCAGGTAAAATCGGTTTACACACAAAATCGTAAAACCAGCCAAATGGTGTTAAATAATTTGTTTCACCTTTGGCATCGATGCTGCCCGGTATTCTTATTAGGCCCAATAGCCTGGGCAACGCTCCGCTTAAAACAAATATGAATAAAGGATTTTTGCCAAACACATCAAAAAACTTACTCCATTTTCCCTTCCATCCTTTAAACTCAATGATATAAATCATTACTGATAAAATGAGTAAAGCCAGTCCCGTTGTGCAAAGGGTATAGCTACTGGTCCATATTTTTTTGTTAATAGGGAAAACCATGTTCCAGCAATAGGAAGCAAATAACAATACACATCCGGCAACAAAAAGGCCGTTTATCATTTCATGATTTTTACCTTTCTGAATAATATAACTTCCGGCCAGCCAGCCAAATATTACCTGTACAATAGCGGCAAATAAACTCATCAATCCTTCCGGATCAAAAGCCAGGCCTTCGCCTTTATATACATGGGCTTCTCCAACCAGCGCAATATCTATTTTGGTTCCAAACCAACCGGCAAGGCTGAAAGGGTCTGTAGGGTTAGCCGCCACACACAAAAACCAATAAGCAAGTAAAATAAATGCACTGAATACAAAGGCACCCTTTTGTTTGAAATAATAAGCAATAATGGAGGCAAAGAAATAGCACAGTGCTATACGCTGCAATACACCAAATATGCGAATGCCGGCAAGGCTGCCATTGGCAGAAACATAACTCCAGGGTTTAAAAGCAATGGACCCATCTTCCCATTTTATAAATGGAA
The DNA here is from genome assembly GCA_040002495.1 of Ferruginibacter sp. Lineage (GTDB taxonomy): Bacteria > Bacteroidota > Bacteroidia > Chitinophagales > Chitinophagaceae > Ferruginibacter. The sequence goes on along the minus strand of JBDUEK010000020.1, from coordinate 60,663 downwards.
ACCAGTTTAAGAATAAACCGATGCCAAAAATTAACAGCGTGCGTTTAATTATCTTTTTCCAGAAAACAGCATCGCCGCCTGCTTCCAGCCTTGGCATTACAAATGCCATTGCATTACCTACTGCAAATAAAAAAAATGGAAAAACAAGATCGGTTGGTGTAAGGCCGTGCCAGGGGGCATGTTCTAAAGGATCATAAATATGCCCCCAACTACCAGGGTTATTTACTAGAATCATCAGTGCTACTGTAGCTCCCCGAAATACATCAAGTGAATAGAACCTTTCTTTCATTGGAAACTGGTTTAATGCAAAAGGTAAATAATTTTTTAGAAAAATGAATTCAGGTTGTAAAATCTTTATCGTTTCAGGCTAAACGCAATATGGTTGAGCAAAATGAATCAATAAAAAAGACCAGTAAAACCTGGTCTTTGCTATTTATATAATTTTTTTTACACCCGCTCACTCAGTTCCAGCCATCGATTTTCTTTTGCATCTAACTGCTGAATGATAACGTTAATACGTTCTGCTGATTTTTGCAGCTCATCAAATCCGGGATTACCTTCATTCATTTTTGCTTCAAGCCTGGCCTTTTCGGTGGTTAAATCCGGAATTTCTTTTTCCAGTAATTCAAACTCCCGCTTTTCTTTAAAGGATAGTTTTGGTGAGGTTGAATTGCTTGCAGACGCAGTTGCAGGAGCGGTTGTATCCGTATTTTTTACTTCTGCTTTCATCAACTGCCGGTCGTCTGTAAGGCTTCCATTGGCAATTGCTTCCCTGTATTGAGAATAGTTACCTGGGTAATCCCTGATTACGGCATTGCCTTCAAAAGCAAAAAGATGATCTACCATGCGATCCATAAAATACCGATCGTGACTAACAATTAAAATACAGCCGGGGTATTCCATTAAAAATTCTTCAAGTGTACGCAGGGTTTGCAGATCAAGATCATTGGTAGGTTCATCCAGTACCAGGAAGTTTGGATTTAAAAACAGCACACTCATTAAATGGAGGCGGCGCTTTTCACCACCACTCAACTTACTAAGCGGGGTAAATTGTTGCTCGGCAGAAAAACCGAATTTTTCCATAAACTGGCTGGCACTTATTTTAGTGCCGTCATTCAACGGAAAAAATTCTGCCATTGATTTAACGTATTCAATGGCACGTTTATCTTCTTTATATACAAGCCCGTCCTGGCTAAAGTTGCCAAACACTACCGTATCTCCATGGTTTATTTTACCACTATCTGGTTTTTCCAGTTGCAGCGCTATTTTTAAAAACGTTGATTTACCAACGCCATTTTTACCTACCACGCCTATTCGCTCACCCCGTTTAAATGTATAGTCGAACCCTTTCATTATTTGCAGGTCACCATAGGCTTTGTTCACTTTAATCAGTTCAAGAATTTTACCTCCGAGCCTGGTCATTTTTACCTGCAGACTTACTTCCTCCACGTCCTTTTTTAGTTTTACCCGATCTTCTACATCTGCAAAGGCATCCTGCCGACTTTTACTTTTTGTAGTTCGGGCCTTGGGTTGCTTTCGCATCCACTCTAATTCTTTTCTAAAAATGTTTTTATCCTTTTGTAATTCGCTTTGCTGTACTTCCAGCCTCAAACTTTTTTGCTCCAGGAAATTATCATAGTCACCTTTATATACATATACTTTTTCTTCATCTATTTCAATGATCTCGTTGCATACAGCATCTAAAAAATAGCGATCATGCGTTACCAGTAGTAAGGTTACTTTAGCTGCTGCCAGGTAATCTTCCAGCCATTCTATCATGTCTACATCAAGGTGGTTGGTAGGTTCATCCAGTATTAACAAGCAACGGCCCTGATGAAGATCGGCTTCAATAAGCGCCTGGGCCAGCGCCACTCTTTTCTTTTGTCCGCCACTTAAATTACCTACTTTTTCGGTAAGATGATGCAGGTTCAATTTCCCCAGAATTTGCTTCAGGTCACTTTCAAAACTCCATGCATTCAGGTCATCAAGTTTGGCCATCAGGTCGCCCAGCTTATCCACATCTTCCAGGCCTTCTTCTAAAAACTGTTCGTATTCTTTTACAACTTTTACTACAGGGTTATCAAGGCGAAGTACATTGTCCCAAATTGTTTTATTGGGATCAAAATCATTGTCCTGTTGCAGCATTACCACCTTTATATCTTTGTGAACCCATACGGTACCGCTATCGGCGGTATCGAGGCCTGTTATGATTTTTAGTAATGTACTTTTTCCGCTACCGTTGCGGGCCACAAGGGCAATTTTGTCTCCTTCTTCTACATTTAAAGTGATGTTCTTAAAAAGAGTTCTTATCCCAAAGGATTTTGTAATATTTTCTATTGAAGCGTAATGCATGGCGGCAAAGGTAACGCAGGAAGTGAAATTGAAAACCGATTGATTTGATATTGCTATAAAATGCTATTCATTCCGGAACGTTTTGGCAAATAAAAATCAAATAAAATCAGGCAGAAAACTGTTGGTTTTTGCCACCTGGCCATAGTCGTTTCCAATCAATATTGCATAACAATGGGCATAGTAAAAAGATCCAGAAAATACTTCGGTAACGAACGATGGCGCCAATATTTGGGATGGTATACCCGATGATGAGCATCATATTAAATATAAACAACAGTCCGAATATATTAAAGTTGTGAATGGAACCCGCCTGCTTTTTCCTAAAAAAAATGCAAGCTAGTATTATAACTTGATAAAAAAATAATTCAATTGCAGTTAGTAAAACAGAGGGTTGAGCAAACTCCCACAGATATGGCCTGAAAAGATAGTGGTTGATGGCTTGTGGAAAATTTGAAGCAAAACTTTGGAGGGTTGGTTGTAAATTATTCATGGCAATGTTAGTATTTGCAACTTCTATTGCAGCGAAGTCGGCCTTACGTTGTACTACTGCAGCCGGAAGATTAAAAGAAGAATTACTAAAACCGGAAAGGAAGAACATTATTAAAAACACTGCGTAAGATACCATCACAATGGCTGCTTTTCTATTGGGCATCCTTTTGCAAAGCAAGGCAATAAATGCAGCCGGAACCAGCGCAACAATAACATAATTTCTAAGTAAAAAAATAGCCGTAAGCCCCAACAATGCAAATGCCAGGTACTTGATTTTAATTGACAAATTTGACTTTAATAATTTGTATAGACTGTAGCTGACAAGCCCCAGACAAGTAAAAACTAGACCATCTTTATGTACAGCACTTGTATATAATAACAGCGATGGTATTCCAAAAGATACTAAAAGAATTTTCAGCTTATTTCCAACATAGAGCTCACTATAAATACGGTAAAAAGCCATATGCCCAAAGAATACGATGCTACTGAAGATAGCAGCATTCAGGTAAAAATTACCATGCGTTACAAGGTTGAATATTGCCAGGATTTTGTAAAGAAAGTAAAAACGGAGATAAGCCCAAAAGCTATTTTCTGAGGCAAATACTCCACCAAGGCCATATAAATGAAGATCAGAAGTAAAGTCAGTAAAAAAAAGTTTAGGGTTGGTAAGTAGTAAATCATATTGGAGTTTACCCTCGGCATTAATTGCCAGGTAGTCGAAGGTCGGTATAAAATGAACCAGGCAATAAGCAATAGCAGCGCCAGTAACAACTTTAAAGGAAAAAAGAAACCTTGCTTCTATTGCAGTTAAGCCCGAAGAATGAATGATTGAGCAAGATGGAATTCTCCACAAAACCAGTAATAGGTACAAACCACTAAGTAAATATTCAATTCCCATATTCAAAAGGATAAAGATTTAAACATGCTGAATAAATTATAGAGTTATTTACTGGCTTGTAGGGTGTAAAGGTAAAAGAGCTTTATTGAATAGAAGACTTAAAATATAGGGTTTATTTTTGCAAAGTGCTTTTTACAACATTCCCCTTTACCCTTCAATAATCACCTTTGCATTGCTTATTAATCAAGCAAAAGCTATCTACTATATTTTCTAAAACCATCAGGTTGCTTATCAATTTTACTGTAATTTGCAGCTAAATATGTTCCATTTATATTTTGCCATTTTTATAAATTTCTCTTTTTTACAATAATTCATTTGTAAAATCTATCACATTAATCTTTTTTATGAATTCTATCTGGAGGTTTTTTCTTTGTTCATTTCTCTTAACCCTAGTGTGCTCGTCGTCGTTTTCCCAAACAAATTCTTTATCAGCACAAAATCTTGCAACCGTTAATATTGACAATATTAGCGATGTTGAAATTAAAGCGTACCAAACAAAGGCAATTGAAAACGGATTATCTGGTGATGATATGTTAAGGATATTAAAGGAAAAGGGTTTACCGGATGAGCAGATAAATAAGTTATCAGAAAGGTTAGTAAATATCAAAACGGGGACAACTACAAAAATAAATAGCGATAAAAGTTCACCGAACTCAAATGAAAAGACAGACAGGTATGCAAATAAAGACGCCAGTAAGGTGCCTATGCAAAATGTAGAGCAGGATATTTCTGTATTTGGGTCGGAGCTATTTACAAGCAACAGCCTTGTCTTTGAGCCAAACTTAAGAATTCCAACTCCGGCTGGTTATATCATTGGCCCCGACGATGAGTTAATTATAAATGTTTTTGGCTTCAGTGAAAAAACATACAATGTATCTGTAAATGAAGAGGGTAGCATTTATATCCCCCAGGTGGGTCCGTTGTTTGTAAATGGGTTAAGTATTGAACAGGCAGCAGAAAGAATTAAATCAAAACTAGCATCTACTATTTACAAAGCAATTAACAGTGGCCAAACGAGCGTTCGGGTTTCTTTAGGGAAAATAAGGAGCATACGTGTTACTGTTATAGGCGAAGCAAAAAAGCCGGGCACACTTACCGTTTCTTCACTTACAACTTTATTTAATCTGCTGTACCTCTGTGGCGGTCCAAGTGATTATGGTTCGTACCGAAAAATTGAATTGATCAGGGGTAACCAATTGAAAAAGACCGTTGATTTGTACGCTTTTTTATTAAAGGGAGATCAAAAAGATAATGTGATGTTGCAGGAAGGAGATGTTGTAAGAATCCCTTACTACACTACCCGGCTTCAGCTAACAGGTAACGTAAAACGCAAAGGCAAATATGAATTGATAGAAGGGGAGACATTTGAAGACGTATTGAAATTTAGTGGTGGATTTTCCGATAATGCATTTAAGTCTGGTATCACAGCCTACCAGTTAACTGAAACTGAAAGGAAGATTTTGGACATAAATAAAAGACAGTTTAATAGTTACTTGCCACAATCAGGTGACTCTATCGTTGTAGGGAAACTGTTGAACAGGTTTGAAAATAAACTTACTATTAACGGTGCGGTAATGCGGCCGGGCGAATTTCAGTTAAGTGAAGGATTAACATTAAAACAATTAATTGAAAAGGCAGGTGGTGTGCAGGAAGATGTATATTCCAGGCGGGGTAGCATCAGCAGGTTGAGTGAAAATAATACCCCACAACAGGTATCATTCAATATCGATTCTGTTATGGATGGCCTAACTAATATTTCATTAAAGAAGAATGATGAAATAACAGTCTATTCAATTCTGGATTTAAAGGCACCTTATGAAATCAGTATTGACGGCTTTGTTAAAAAGCCTGGCAAATATAGATGGGCAGAAAATATAACTGTAAGGGATATTATTTTAAGGGCCGGTGGATTAACCGAAGCAGGTGATATTGAAAATATTGAAATAGCCAGAAGATTAAATGATGTTAATATTTCCAAATTAAATCATGTACAAACTGAGATTCTAAATGTGGATCTTTCTGACGGCCCAAATAAAAATGATATTGTACTAAAACCATATGATGTAATAAATATCAGGCAAAGGTCGGGCTATGTTTACCAACGCATTGTTTACCTGGATGGGATGATATTAAATCCCGGCCGATATACATTACAAATGAGTGGGGACAGAATAAGTGACCTGATGAAGCGGGCGGGTGGTTTCAGGCCAAATGCGGATACCACGTCAATGATTATCCGAAGATTGATAAAGAAAAATCAAGCCACAGAAGACAGAGAAAGAATATTTTCGAAATTATTAAACATTGGAGAAGATAGTTTAAATGCAAGTGGATCTATTAAAAAAGAAATTTTTAAAGATCATGAAAACATCAGTATCAATTTAAGCAAGGCGCTAACAGAGCCCCAAAGTTCTGAAAACATGTTGCTTGAAGATGGTGACATCATCACCGTTGAAAATAATACCAATTTGGTAACGGTCAGCGGCGAAGTATACTATCCTACTATTATTCCTTATAAACCAAATGAGAATTTAAAATATTATATTGAAAAATCCGGAAGTTATACCCAGACAGCCCGCAAATCAGGCACCCTGGTTATTTATCCGGATGGTAAAGCAAAAAGAATAGGCCACTTTTTATTTTTTAAAAAATATCCTGAAGTAGTGTCCCGATCAGAAATTTTTGTGCCTCAAAAGTCGGATAAAAACAGGTCAAAGATTTCAATCGGGGAATGGTCAGTGGTATTGTCAACTCTTGCAATAATTGCGAATGTGATTGTAAATCTTAAAAAGTAAAAATCATAACCGGGAATAACCATATCGTCTAAAAAAAGAGCAACCAAAAGCGAATGTATTGTGACAATTAGATTACAAAAAGAGCAGATTTAGGATATAAAAAGATGAAAGAATATATGGAAATCGACAATCATAATGTTCCTTATAGTAATAATAATTTAATCGATTTATCATTAGATAAAGGAAAGGAATGGATTAAATTTTTATTTAAAAAATGGGTGTTTATATTACTATTCTTTATTGTGGGTGTTGCATTAGGGATTAACTACTCAAGAATGAAGGTTCAAATGTTTGAAAGTTTTCTAACATTTTCTCTCGACGAATCAAGTAACAGCACCGGCGGGGGGCTGACCAGTTTAGTTGCTCAATTTGGATTTGGAACTTCTGACAATAATTTATTTTCTGGAGATAATATTATAGAAGTAGTCAAAAGCCGAACAATCATTGAGCGGGTTTTACTAACTCAGGATACCTTAAATGGAAAGTCGATTACAATGATTGACTATTTTAACGAAGTACTCGCTAATAAAAACATGATAAACAAAAAAATAATCCAGCTAAAAGGAGCATTTCCGGTCGGGCTTGAGAGGAAATCATGTAGTTATTTACAGGACAGTATTTTATACATTACTTACCAGAATATACTAAAAAACTATCTTTTAGCGTCACGACCAGATAAACAATTAAACTTATATGCATTAAAATTTTCAAGCCCAGACGAAAGATTGACAAAGGTTTTCACTGATAAGATTTTAGCGGAAACAATCAATTTTTATACTGAACTTAAAACAAAAAAGAGCGAGGCCACTTTAAAGGTTTTGGAACAACGCATTGGAATTATTAAAGGCGAAGTCAATAAATCCATTTCGAATAAAGCATCTACTCAAGATGCGAATGTGAATACTGCTTTTTCTGCAGCACAGGTGCCTGTGCAAAAACAGCAACTAAATATGCAAGTATATAGCACTGCTTACGGAGAATTATATAAGAATCTGGAAATTGCCCGTTTTCAATATCTTCAAAATATTCCACTGCTTCAGGTGATCAACAATAATGATTTTCCCATGGAGGTTATTAAACCTAACCTGGTAAAATCTACTTTAACAGGAGGTGTCGTTTTTTCGATAATAGGCATATTTTTACTCACCTTGTTGCACATGATTTTAGTTTACAGAAAAAAATAGAAACTTTAATTTAAAAGATGAATGAAGGTCCATCTCTTTTGTCGATAAATGACCTGATTGGGGCACCAGTAACGTTAGTTGTTTTGTTTCTGCTTATCAAATGGTTTGCTACAAAACTTATTTTAGATAAGCAATTATTTCGTTTATTTTTTCTGGGCTTATTTGTTAAAACTGTTGTAATTATTTTAAACTTGTTCTTTCATATGTATGTGGAAAGAGCCGGTGATACCCATGCTTATTTTTATTATGGCACTTTTATTTCAAGGTATTTTTCTCAGGTTTCATTTGAGGAAATTATTAAATTAATGTTTGGAGATTACAATGAACTTGCGTTCAGTCTTAAGGCTAAATTACCAGCCACCACTTTTTTCTCTGCAACTTTTGCAGGCAACAAAGTCGTGATTTTGGTAACCGCAATTCTTTCATATTTTACTTTTGATTCCTACGTTGCCATTTCGATTATTTTTTCAATGTGGGCCTATATTGGTACTTGGTTGATTTTTTACAAACTCGTACAATTATATCCGCAACTTGTTTTACACCTTTTTCTTTTTGTGGTCTGTTGGCCACCAAGTATGTTTTTTGGCTCGGGGGTTTTGAAAGACCCACTTTGTGTTGGTGCGCTTGGTGTAATGTTTTACATTGCTTTTAGCAAAATGGTTACCTGGATGGGCGTGCTGAAAAATATCCTTATATTCAGTATGCTTGGTATTTTTGTTTACCTAATAAAGCCCTACATTTTATTAAGCTTTTTATTCGCTTACACTATTGCAATGCTTTTTTCAGGAATCAATTTAATCAGCATTAAACGCTATCGGAAAATGTTTTATGCTGGTATTGTGATATTTGTCTTTGCTATGATATTATTGATAACCGTTCAGTGGGAATCAATTGTATATTCAAAATCAATGCAGGAAATATTTTCTCATATTTTAATAACTTCGCAAGCTCAATTGCTTGTTGGCAATACAAAATACGACTTGGGTAAATTGGAATTTAACCCAACAGGGGTATTATTTTATTTGGTAAAATCCTTTAATGTAGCTTTATTCAGGCCTTTTATTTTTGAAGTTAGAAATGCTCAATTATTCCTGAGCTTTATTGAGTCGTCCATTATGTTATTGCTAACTGCATACACGGTTTTTAGAGTAGGGATTGGCCGTTTTTTTTCGGCCATTGGAAATTCTTTTCTTTTGATGTTCTCATTTTTGTTCGTGATTGTGCTGGCGATTCAAATAGGAGCAATTTCTTTCAACTATGGTACTCTTATTCGATATAAAATTCCGTTGACGCCCTTTTTCTTCGCCTTCTGCTTTATTCAGTTGAGCATGCAAAAAGCTATTAGATACTCAAAATAGATAGTTTCTGGCTTATACACTATCTATATGTGACAGGAAATAATAGCATTGAGAGCCTGGGGATTGATTGTTTGCAAAAAAGCAAGTAGTCCAGTACTTGGCAAATGATGATCGATAAGATCTTTTATAAACATCCAGCACATGTTGCATATTCACTACAAACTCACTGTTATTATCCAACTTTTCGTTTTACAGGGGGGTAAGTTCGTTTTTTTAAGATACTTCTTACCGTTACATGAAGAGATGCTTTCTACATAGTTTAGTTCCACCATCTTATCTGCTAACAAGTGTAACGACCATTTTGAATATCCTTTGGGCGGTTCACTACAACATAAGGTTACCAACTTTGCTTCTATATCAACATCTGATTTCTTTTCATAAACAAGGCAGGTAATCGCCCTTCCAATAAAGCTTCTAACCGCTTTTATATAAATTTTTTCTTAACCTTGTACAAATAAGATTTTATCTGAGAAAACGATTTATTCGGAAGTTATTTTAAATAAACAACTCAAACAATTTCTAAGCATTAGCTTTTTAATAGTCTAATTAAATATTGTGAAGTTGTAAACTCTTCAAAAATTTTTAATGTAAGTTTGTTAAATATTTTTCTTTTATAATTTTGGGTTCCAAAGTTTTGAATTGGCATAATCTCCTCAATTTTTAATTGCTCCACAGATTTAACAAGATTAATCATATCCTTTTTACAAAAAAAACGCATATGGGTTTTATCAAAAATACCATGACTTGTATAAGCAAAGCTACCCTTAAATAAAATAGAATATAGTGCATATATATCTCTTATGTTGGGCAGGCTAATCAACAGGCATCCGCCTACTTTAAGTACAGTCGTTAACTTTTGCAATACCTCCCATGGGTTTACCAAATGTTCCAGTACGTCACCAGCTATGATTGTATCAAAATAATTTTCTGCAAAAGGGAGGTTTTCCTTTTCAAGATCAAAAAAATAAATCTTGTCAATAAGCGGATTTTTTTGATTAGTTCCCGGCAATTCTACCAAATCAATTCCTGATACTTCTAAAGCAAGGTTTTGTTTTTTTATTTGTATCAAGGTGTCACCTCCACCCATACCTACTTCTAAAACTTTTTGATTTTTATCTGTCGGCATTAAACTTATAAGATCATGCCGGGGGTTTATAAAATAGGAGATATTCTTATTTAAATAACTTTCTGTGGTCATAAATTATTTTAAGTTTTAGCGTGTAGTAAGCCAATAATGTAGTTACCAGGGTTTCCGCAACATACATACTTATTATAGTGCCTTTAACGTTTAGCAAGGGAACAAGGATAATGTTTAAGATAACACTTGTTAACGAACCTAAAAATAAGATTCTTACTGTTAACCAGTCTTTTTTATAAGCCAGCAATGTTTGGTAAAAAGGCATATTTAAACTTACAATAAATAAAATAAAACTGAAATACCTTAAAATCTCTGATGCAAATATTTGCGACTCCTGATCTTTAACGAAGTATGATACAAAAATCCCTGGTTTAAGAAAGAGTAAGACACATACAACTAAAATTACCGACCATACTATAGAATACATCTTTTTTATAAAACCGCTTAATGAGTTCTCAGCTTCTTTCACCATATTACAAATCCTGGGATAAGTAACCTGATGCACCAACCCAAGCAAAGCCTTTAATATTTGTATCATTTTATCAACAATACTGTAAATACCTAATGTATGTGGCGTAAGAAAAAAACTTAATATAAATAATGCTGAATTTGAATATAGTACAACGCTGAGATTTGAGAAAAATATTGCTATGCTCCCTTTAACCTCATCTTTGAGAGAACGAATGGTTACATGTTTTATTGAAATTCCATAGTTTCTCGTAATAAAGTAATATAATACCAATCCAGTTAATATATTTCCCAACCCAAAATAAAAGTTGATGTATGGGGTGTCGGCCTTAGTTTTTATGAAATAAAAGATCAGGGCAGTACTGAATATTTTGAATATTACAACAGGGATAATTGTTTTGTTGATTTCTTCTGTGCCCTGGTAAAACCAGATAGGCAGAAAAGCCTGGCCAATTACTATAGTGAATGAAAATAGAAAAATAAAAAAGTTGTGCTTAAACTGCGGAACTAAGACAATAACTGCCAGAAAAATAATAAATGATGCTATTAAGAGTACTGCTTTTAAAAAGAAAACTCCATTAATAATATCTTTGATTTCTTGTTTATTTCCATGTGCCTGAGCAATTCGTCTTACCGAAGTGACATTAAAACCAAAATCCACAAATAATACTAGGAAAGCAACAACACTTTGGGCTAGTGCAACAGTTCCAAAATTACTAACTCCAATCGTTTTTATTAAATATGGGGTAACAATAAGTGGAATCATCAAATTAATTCCCTGTACAAAACCAAGGGAGAATAAATTTTTTAAAATTACCTTCATTAAAAGTTAGTATGTAGTAACAATTTCAGTACATGGTAAATAGGGAAAAAATTTAATCACCTATAGCTTTAAATAATAATAGGCAAATATAAATGAAAGATTTAGGATGGCGGACAGCGATTCCGGGAGTAAATATATTTCAGTAGGGTTTGCTTGTAATAGAATATTTATGGGGTGATCATATTGGTCAAGCGGTTATATATAAACACGGTAGGTGAGATAGGACAGGACGCAATAAAAGGCACAGCTTATTGTACCATGCTTTGATGTCACAGCCCAGATAATTTGGAATTTAGTTTATAACGAAACAACGTTGCATTATAGACAAAATTGACTTTCACTTGTTAATTTTATATCATAAAACTTAGCTAAACCAATAGTTATTGAAGGCTTTCAAATAATCATTCTTAAATTGCAGTAGTATTGTATTAAAACTAAGTAAACTTCAGTGCATTGTAATATGTTTTGAATTAGTTAAAATTGGTATTTTAATGATAGATATTGTTCTTGTAAATTGGAATAGTGGTGATTTTTTATCAAAATGCCTTGAATGTCTTCTTACTAAAGAAAATGAAGTATTAATTGATCATGTATACATTATTGACAATAACTCTACAGACGAATCACTTTATAAAACTCCCCTCACCGAAAAGGTTGTATTGATTAAAAATTCCGAAAATTTTGGATTTGCAAGGGCATGTAACCAGGGCTTTAAACTATGCAATGCAACATATGTACTGTTACTTAATCCAGACACGCAGATTTTTGACACTACGCTAAGGGAATGCCTGCAGTTTATGGAAGATCGGCATGATATAGGTATTTTAGGGTGTCAGTTGATAGGTGATGATGGGCATATTGCAAAAAGTTGCGCCCGGTTTCCAACTCCTGTTCAAATGTTTTATGATGCAATAGGTTTATCAAAAATTGCTCCGCAGGTTTTCAGGCCAGCTACCAGGATGACAGATTGGGATCATAAAGAAAGCCGCTTCGTTGACCAGGTAATGGGCGCTTTTATGTTTATGCGGAACTCAGTTTTAAAAAAGGCCAATTATTTTGATGAGCGTTTTTTTGTGTATTATGAAGAATTGGATTTTTCTGAAAGAGTGTCAAAAATGGGAGTGAAATCATACTACTATACAGGCATTAAAATAATTCATAGCGGTGCCGGCACTACAAGGGATGTAAAAGGTTTTCGATTGTTTCTAAATTTAAGAAGCCGGCTTCAATATGCAAAAAAGCATTTTAAACCGGGAGGTTATTCAATGGTTTGGGTGAGTACGCTGTTTTTAGAGCCTTTATCAAGAATAGTTTTTTCTGTTTTGAAGGGAAATTTTAAAGAAGTAAAGGATATTTTAAAAGGATATAAATTGTTGTTTGGTTCCTTTTTATTTGCCAGCAAAATTAAACAATAGCATTATTACCATAATGAGATTTAATGACTTACGCATAGCTTATTGGCCTTATTCTGCTGATTATAGTGGACCTGGAGATAGAAGGCGTTTTTTATTTTATGCGGCAGAAAAAAATATACAGTACCAAATAGCCTGCATTGATAAAGAGTATGATTTGATTTACCTGACAGTGGGGTGCGATATTAATAAATGGATAAAGTACAAAAAGAAAAACCCTCATGTAAAACTGATTTTTGAAATAGTTGACTCTTATTTTCTTGAAGGGCTTAATTTTTTTACTGCGGCAAGAGGGATTACCAAATTTTTAATGGGCAAAGAATCAAGATTGTACTTTGATTATCGTGTAGCTATAAAAAAGATGTTGCAAACGGCAGATGCCATAGTATGTTCAACCCCAATTCAAAGGGATTTCCTGTTACGCTACAATAGTAATGTTCATATTTCGCTCGATTTTTTTGAAGCCGATATTACCCATAAGAAAACAAACTATTCAGTAGGCAACAAATTAAAACTGGTATGGGAAGGGCAAACCTACACAGCACATAATTTGCTATATTTAAAAGATGTGCTAAAAAGTATTTCCGATAAAGTTGAACTGCATATCATTACCGACCCTGTTATCAAATTCCCCTTTAAAATATTCAATAAAAAAACAGCAACAATGCTGTCATCGCTACAGTGTGAATATTATTTGCATGATTGGAACAAAGCTACTTTTTCAAAAATAATTGCCGGAATGGATATAGCTATCATTCCACTTAACAGTAAAAAATACGGCACAATTACCATGAATAAGCCTGAGAATAAATTGTTGTTGTTCTGGCAAATTCAGATACCTGTTTTAACTTCTGAAAGCCCGGCTTATAAAAGAGTAATGGATAAAGCAGGATTGCCTTTTTATTGTAAAACAAAAGAAGATTGGCTGAAAAAAATATTGGATTTTATCAATTCAAGCGAAGATGATAAAATTGATGAAATGAAAAAAGCAACTAAATACCTGGAAACCTACCATTCAAAGGAAATAATTATTGAGCGTTGGGACGAGATATTTTATTCACTTCAACTTAAATAATTTTTTTTTGATTTTAGCCCCGTTTTATATTTATCAGTTTTTTACTTACAATTCCTAAATTGCGCCTGATAAAAAAAATGCTATATAATTATGAGTGAAAGTGCCGTTTCTTATGAATTAGTACAGATAAATCCAACTGATTTAGAGTTGGAAAAATACCGGTTGTGTTTTGAAAAGAATGGAACCGACAGATCAATTGAGAATCTAAAGTGGTTGCACCAACAAAATCTGGCCAATACAAATTTGATCTACTATGCTGTTGCTAACGAAAGTGGAGAAATAGCCGGAATATATACTGCATTACCCAATTTGCTTCGGCTTCAAAATAGCGTAGTACCCTGTTTACAATCTATCGATACACTCACAGATATCAATCATAGAGGCAAGGGGCTTTTTATTAAATTAGCAAAACAACTCTATAATAAAGCAATTGAAAATAAATTCGAATTAGTATATGGTTTTCCCAATGGAAACTCTGCACCTGGCTTTTTTAAAAAACTTAACTGGACATCATTTGACCAGGTCCCTTATCTCATCAAACCATTTAGAATATCTTACTTTATTAAGAAGTTACTTAAGAAAAAAACTGATGTTAACATAGCCGAGTCAAATCAACCGGTAAATGGGCTTGAAAAACTGGCTTCGGTGAAAGGCATGCAGTTGAGACCCATTGATAAATTTACCCATGAGTACGATGCATTATGGGAGAAAGCTGCTAAAACATTTGAAGTGGCCATTGAAAGAGACAGTAAGTATATGAATTGGCGGTACATAGCTAAGCCAGGCGAAGTATATTATAGATATGGAGTTTACAATACTGAAAATGTATTGCAGGGTATCGTTGTTTTTGCCTTAAAGAACAAACACGACGGAGTTATTGGGTACCTGATGGAACTGATTTACGACCCGGCTAAACCTGCACTTGGAAAATCTTTATTGAAAACTGTATCTAATATTTTACGTAAAAATAAAGCAGATCTCGTACTTGCCTGGTGCCTGCCGACTTCTTATAATTTCAATGCTTATAAAAATGCAGGTTATTTTATATTGCCGGATAAAGTGAAACCCCAGGACTTGTTTTTCGGAGTCAGATCACTTCAAGGTAACAATGAAATTATTGAAGATTTAAAAAACTGGTATAT
Organism: Ferruginibacter sp.; assembly: GCA_040002495.1. Taxonomy (GTDB): domain Bacteria; phylum Bacteroidota; class Bacteroidia; order Chitinophagales; family Chitinophagaceae; genus Ferruginibacter. The sequence continues at coordinate 45,529 of JBDUEK010000020.1, read as the reverse complement.
CAGCTATTCAGATTCTGATACTGTTTAATCATGCAGTTTTTAAAATATTGAAGGAATGTTGTAGCAATGAATTACAACTTTAATATTCTTTTTGCAGCCGAAGTCATAGTATGACTTTCGAAACTGTATTGCTCTTCCAGTTGTTTAAAATGCAGTAGAATTTTTTCCAAAAAAGAAAAATTTTCATCCTGGTTTACACCAAAATTATGCGGGTGCCACCATAGGTGATAAATTAAACCATTCTTTGCAGCATGCGACATGCTTTGTTTTATTCTGTTTAATCGTAAGTAATCCAGTCTTTTTAAAAGCGGTGAATAGGGCCTTAAAAACCTGCTGGCTGGAACATTTATTGGTAATTTTTTTTTGAGCGTTTCTTCACTATGGCAATTATGGCCCGAGATATTAATAAAAGAATCAGCCAGTCTTATTCCCCTGCGTAATAAATTTTCTTTTTGCCCACTCCTTGCTTCGTATAACCACGAAGATTCATTGCCCCTGATACATAAAATACCCAGTTCATTACAAACCTGTAAATAATCTTCGTTTGATTGATTTCTGGGAAATACCAACGAGGTGATTGTAATGCCATAATCAGCAGCAACTTTTTGAGACTGTATCATATCGGCCCTGAAATCTTCTTTGGTTTGTCCTTCTTCCAGGCAGTAATAGTGAGAAAAAGTATGGGAACCAATTTCCTGCATTGGATACTGTTTTATTAATTCTATTAACCGGGGAGCAAAGTGGTATGGATCTTCCAGGTAATCATTTCCAATTGTTTTAATATAAGAATAGGGGGATAAGACTTTATTATTATACCTGGGAATACGTGTTGGCAGATTCTTAAGTATTTGTTCTTTTGTTTCAAAAAAAAGTAATCCCACCGTTGAAAATGTTGCATTTATCCCGTAGTGATCAAAGGTTTGCAATAACCTGGGTATTACCTGGTGAACACCTTTGATATGCATGCCATATTTATCAATCGTTATTACATCATTTACACCCCACATTAATTCTAAATCAAGTGATATCACAAATTTTCCAGTACTCATCATCAATGTGGTTTAATTCCTGTTGTCTCTATTTTACAGTATATAATTTAATGCTGGCTTTAGCATTTTTTTTAAAACGTTGAAGGTAAAAGAAAACTATAGAAAATAATTGCACTTCATATTTTTTATAACGATATCTTCCTTTCATTATTAAATAATTGGCATATTTAAGTACTCAAAAGATTCAGGATTATTTACTTTAATAATTCGGCTTATTTTTGCCCCCAAAATAACAGACAACAGCTCATGCCAACTTGTATTCTCATAACCGGCGGCGCCGGATTTATAGGCTCTCATTTAACCAGGCTCTTTGTTAACAAATACCCGGATTATAAAATTGTGAACCTGGATAAGTTAACCTATGCAGGTAATCTCGAAAATTTAAAGGACATCGAAGACAGGCCTAACTACCATTTTGTGAAAGGTGACATTACAGATATGGACCTACTAAAGCAGTTGTTTACAGAACATCAGTTTACAGGAGTGCTGCATTGTGCCGCAGAAAGCCATGTTGACAGATCCATTACTGATCCGCTTGCCTTCGTTACCACCAATGTAATGGGCACATCTTCCTTATTGCTGACTGCTAAGGAATTTTGGAAAAATGACTTTTCGAATAAAGTGTTTTATCATATTTCTACAGATGAAGTGTATGGCTCATTGGGAGCCCAAGGTTTTTTTACCGAAACAACGCCTTATGATCCGAGAAGCCCTTATTCTGCATCCAAAGCATCATCAGATCACATGGTAAGGGCATTTTACCATACCTATAACCTGCCGATAAAAATTTCGAATTGCAGCAATAATTATGGCCCCTATCATTTTCCGGAAAAATTGATACCGCTTTGTATCCATAATATCATTCATAATAAGCCGCTGCCAATTTATGGTAAAGGCGAAAATATCAGGGACTGGCTTTATGTAGAAGATCATGTTAGCGCAATTGACCTTATCTTTCACGAAGGAAAAACCGGCGAAACTTATAATATTGGAGGCCATAACGAATGGACCAATATAGCGCTGGTAAAAGAATTGTGCAGGCAAATGGATGAAAAACTGGGCAGGCCTGTTGGCGAATCTGAGCAGCTGATCACTTATGTAAAGGATAGGGCCGGGCATGATCTGCGATACGCAATTGATGCAGGTAAGTTGAAAAATGAATTAGGGTGGATGCCATCCTTGCAGTTTGAAGAAGGTATTTCTAAAACGATTGATTGGTACCTAAATAATACCGAATGGTTAAATCACGTTACATCTGGTAATTATCAGCAGTACTACCAGCAACAGTATCATAAACGTTAAAAAATTCCCTGTTAGGGTTAAAACTAAATGAAAGGAATTATTCTTGCCGGCGGTTCCGGCACAAGGCTCTATCCCATTACAATGGCAATTAGTAAGCAACTAATGCCCATCTACGATAAGCCAATGATTTATTACCCACTCAGCACGTTAATGCTTGCGGGAATAAAGGAGATACTGATTATTACAACACCTGACGATCAGGCTCAGTTTAAACGATTATTAGGCGATGGCACCCAATGGGGATGTACGATTGAATATGCGGTACAGGAAATTCCAAACGGGTTGGCGCAGGCTTTTGTAATTGGCGAAAAATTTATTGGAAAAGATAGTGTGGCGCTGGTTTTAGGTGATAATATATTTTATGGCAGTGGTTTTAGTAAACTATTACAAAGCTCTGCAGACCCCGATGGTGCAGTAATATTTGCTTATGCAGTTAGTGATCCTGAAAGATATGGGGTAGTAGATTTTGATGCGGATTTAAATGCATTGAGTATAGAGGAAAAGCCGGCAAATCCTAAGAGTAATTTTGCAGTGCCGGGGTTATATTTTTATGATAATGAGGTGGTAGAAATTGCAAAGAACATTCCTCCGGGCCCAAGAGGTGAGTATGAAATTACTGATGTAAACAGGATATATCTTGAAAACAAAAAATTGAAGGTTGGTGTTTTAGATCGTGGCTTTGCATGGTTGGATACCGGAACTTTTGAGTCGTTAAACGATGCCAGTGAATATGTAAGGGTAATTGAAAAACGCCAGGGGCTCAAAATAGGAAGCCCAGAGGAAATAGCCTGGAGGATGGGGTTTATAGATAAAGATCAATTATTAAAACTGGCAGAAGGGCTTAGCAAAAGTGGCTACGGAGAATACCTCAAAAGGATTGTTCAATAATATTAAAACAATACAGTTTTTATGATTTGTAACAAAGCAGGAATTATACGAAAAAGGTTGATAAATGCGTTACTTCAGCCTTGTTACAAAAATTAAAAGAAATATTATCAAAAGATTCACTGAAGCAAGTGGGGGTTTACACCATCACCGGTTCTGTTTGTAAAGCCATATCTTTTGCAGCGCTGCCTTTTTTTGTAAATATGCTGAGTGAGGGCGATATCGGCATTTTAAATATTTTTAGTAATTCAGTAGTTTTTTTAACTCCCATCGTTTCCATGGGTGTTTTGTATACTATTTCTATAGATTATTTTAAGCTGCCGAAAGAAAAATATGCAGTAGTTTTTTCTACCAGTTTAATAATACCCCTGGTTTTTTGCATGCTTCTAATGCCCGTTTTATATTTTCTTAGAACGCCTTTAGAAAATAAGTTTCAGTTTCAATATAATTTTTTCTGGCTCATTCCAATTTGCTTGTTCCTCAACTTCTGTTTTGAAGCCTTTATTTCTATTATCCGTAACCAGAATAAAGTTCAACTATTTACTAAAGCATATTTATTAAAAGTGGTTGTGGAAATAGGCTTGTCCGTTATTTTTATTCTGTTTTTTTATAAGAGTTGGTATGGCCGTGCGCTCGGGTTTTTAATTTCAGGAATTACAGTAGGTTGGCTGTTTTTTTATCATGTAAAAAAGCAGGGGTTCCTGGTAAAAGTCATCGATTTTAAAATACTTAAGAATGAATTATATTTTGGTTTGTCAGGAATGATATTGCAAACAGCCATATTTTTCACGAACTCCTCCGATAAGTTTTTTGTGATCGCAAATTTTGGCAAAGAGCAGGCAGGGTATTATGCAGTGGCATCTACATTTGCTACCATACAATTTTTAATTTGTATGTCGCTGCTACAATATCTGCAGCCGGTTTTATATAAGCGATATGCCGATTTGCAAACCTGGCAACATGTAAAAGGGCTTTACACAAAATATGCTATTGCAATGTTTGCTACATTGATAGCTGTAGTTGTATTTGCCTACGTTGTTTACAATTATTTATTGAAGTCGGTGTACAAAGAATATTTACATTATTTTTATATATTAAGTATCAGTGCATTTGTGTGGACCATTTCGAATGTGTTTTTACAATTCATTGTATTTAATAAAAATAAGAAAATAATTTTTCAGCTTTCTGTACTTAGCATTTTTGTGGCATTCGGTGTAAATTATTTTTGTGCAAAATATTATGATGTAACTACATTGGCCTGGGGCCAGGTTTTCACCAATGTGACCGTATTTTTTCTGATACTTTTATATGATAAGAAGCTAAACTATTTCGTTAAAGCATAAGTGTATTTAAAAGCATACAATTTTCATTATTTTATTTCTTAAAATAAGTAAGTATCAAAAAAGTGCAGGTAACTATTTCTTAATCATTTGCCGGAAATGATGTGCCTTAAATGCTGAAGTGGGTATAGAAATCAAAAAATATTAGTGAGGAAATAATCAATAATTGTTGCAACTGCCGGGTGAAAAGCTAACATTTACAATGAATAAAGTTTTACTAATTATAGAGGATTTGGGTGGAGGCGGTGCAGAAAGGGTATTTGTAAATATTGCCAATGTGTTTGCGGAAAATAATATTGAAGTGGAGTTTTTAGTAGGGATTAAAACGGGGGTTTACCTACAGATTTTAAATCCTGCAATACCCGTAAAAGAAGTAGGCGGAACATCGCTGCTAAAGTATTTGACCAGTTTCCCCAAAATATTCAAGGAAAATAACTACACACATATTTTCACTGCCAGTCATTATCCGGCCACAGCCGCCATTATCGCAAAAAAAATTACCGGCATCACAGCAAAAATTTATCATACACATCATTATGCCCAGCCTTTATCACGGGGGTTAAAACATTTGAAAGGTGATACAATTTTGAAATTATTTCATTTTTTTATAATCCCTTATGCCGATAAAATAATTGCAGTTAGCAACGGTGCTTTACAATGGGTTCGCAAATTCAGTCACCGTAAGTTGCCACAAGGTTCGTTTATTTATAACCCTGTTTTTGATGATACCATTTATGATCTTGCAAAAGAAGAGGTAGATTTTCCGGTGTCAATACAAGACAAGATTTTACTTTTAAATGTTGGGCGATTGGCAGAACAAAAAGATCAACTTACATTATTAAAAGCCTTTTTAATTGTCAGGAACACTTATCCCAATGCCATTTTATTTATATTAGGGAAAGGTCCACTGCAACTGGTTCTTGAAAATTTTATAACGGAACACAACCTTCATTCCAGTGTTTTTTTAATTGGTTTTGAAGACAATCCCTATAAGTGGATGGATAAATGTGATGTATTTATTTTATCATCGCAGTATGAAGGATTTGGAAATGTTTTGGTGGAAGCAATGGCGTTGGGGAAAACAGTAGTAAGTACCAATTGTATTGCCGGTCCGGAAGAAATTTTGAATAGGGGTGAATTTGGTTATTTATGCCCTGTAAAAAATCCGGAGGAAATGGCCGTTGCTATTTCAAATGCAATTGTTTCTCCGTTAGATCCGGCTATGATCAAACAAACAAGTAAGCAGTATGGGGTTGATAAAATTGTAAAGCAGTATATTGATATACTTTAACGGTATGTTTTATTATTTTGCTGATGCAAATACAAAAATGAATTAATAAAAGATAATGAGTTTGACTAATAAATATTTTGTACACGAAAGTGCTTATGCAGATGATGGCTGCGAAATAGGTGAAGGGACCAGCATCTGGCACTTTTCTCATATTATGTCAACAGCTAAAATTGGCCATCATTGTAACATTGGGCAAAATGTATTGGTAGGTGCAAATGTGATATTGGGAAATAATGTAAAAGTGCAAAACAACGTATCTGTTTATGAGGGTGTTATTTGCGAAGAGGATGTTTTTTTAGGCCCTTCTATGGTATTCACCAACGTCATAAATCCCAGGAGTGCTATTGTACGCAAGCATGAATATAAAACAACACTGGTAAAAAAAGGAGCAAGTATTGGTGCCAATGCAACCATAATATGTGGTCATACGATTGGTGAATATGCATTGATAGGAGCAGGTACTGTAGTTACAAAAGACGTTGCTCCCTACGCGTTGATTGTTGGTAACCCTGGTATTCAAACAGGCTGGGTGAGTGAGTTTGGCCACAAATTAATTTTTGATGAAAACAGCATTGGAGTATGTAAAGAAAGCGGGCAAAAATATTTACTAAAAAATCACGTTATCCAAAGGATAATGTGATGGCCAGGCACATGCCTTGTAATTACAACCAGCTGTCACAACAATTTTCAAACGGGCCTGCCTGTTAGTATCAGAAAATCACAGAATAATAATTTATTATTTCATTCAAAACTTAAATCTTATGTGTGGTATTGCTGGATTCGTTTCTTTAACTGAAAGACTTGAACAGCATCACCTCAAATTCATGGCAGACGATATGGCTCACCGCGGCCCGGATGCAGATGGATTTTATTACAAGCGTACAGCTAACTGTACAATAGGCTTGGCTCACCGGCGATTGAGTATTTTGGATTTAAGTACCACAGCCAATCAACCCATGATGAGTCATGATGGAAGTATTGTGATGGTTTTTAATGGAGAAGTATTCAATTTCCAGGAACTACATAAAGAGAAACTTGTAGGTATTGAATTAAAGACACACAGTGATAGCGAAGTCATTCTTGAGTGTTTTGCAAAATATGGAACTGCCTGTTTTAATTGGTTCAATGGTATGTTTGCCATAAGTTTCTGGGAAGTAGAAACACAAAAACTTACCATCGTAAGGGATCGTTTTGGGGTAAAACCAGTAACGTATTTCTATGACAACGATGCCTTGATTTTTGCTTCTGAGTTAAAAGCTTTTGAAAAATTACCAATACCAAGAACCCTCAATATTCCCGCCATACAAGATTATTTTTTCCTGGACTACATTCCGAAAACACAATCTGTTTTTAAAGAAATAAATAAATTACCCAACGGCCATTACATGGAATATACACCAGCCGGTGGAATGAAAATAAGCTGTTGGTACAATTTGTCTCAGCAATACAATTTGGAAAAGAAGCCCATCTCTACAGCAGATGCCACTGAACAATTTGATGAACTGCTTGGTAGTTCTGTAAAGTTGCGGATGTTAAGTGATGTAAAAGTTGGTTCGTTTTTAAGTGGTGGTACAGACTCGTCTTTAATTGCTGCTAAATTTCAGCAAAATTCAACTATACCTGTCGAAACATTTACCATTGGTTTTGATGTAAAGGAATATGATGAAACGCATTATGCCAAACAGGTTGCGGAGATTTTAAAAACTTCGCATCACCAGTTTGATGTAGATGAAGCCTATTGCCTGTCGCAGTTGGAAGCTGTAGTAAATGCCTACGATGAACCTTTTGTGGGACCATCTACAATACCCACTTTAATAGTTTGCGAAAAGGCGAGGCAATTGGTAACAGTGGCGCTTAGCGGTGATGGGGGTGATGAATTATTTCTTGGTTACACCTGGTATAAACGTTATAACCAGTTGAAGTATATTTATAAATATAGCAATTCGCCCATCCGTTCTACTGCAGCGGCTGTCATGAAAAAGATGGGACAAAAATATGATAAGGGGTCTGCCTTGCTTGAAAGTGAAAACGAAAAAAAACTACTACTGCACCTTGTTTCGCAGGAACAGGGAATGTTTTCAGAAAAGCAGGTCAGTGAATTATTTAATAGCAACTATCAACACCAAACCTTGTTGCCCGACTGGGAAAATATTGATGCAATGCCTATCAACAATATGGAGAAGGTTTCGCTATTTGATATAAATAATTTTCTTGCTAGTAACCTGATGTACAAAATGGATATTGCTTCGATGGCTAATAGCCTGGAAGTAAGGCTGCCTTTTTTAGATTACCGGCTGGTAGAATTTAGTTTGAATTTGCCAACACACTTAAAAATAAATGGAAGCGTTCATAAGTTTTTAATGAAGAAAGATTTGGAAAAATACCTGCCGGAACACTTAATTTATAGAAAAAAATGGGGCTTTCCGGCTCCGGTTAGCCGATGGCTTTCAGGCAATTTATCTTACCTGGTAGATGATCATTTACTAAATAAAAATAAGATAGCTCAGCAGGGTATATTCAATTATTCATTCATTGAAAACATTGTAAACGAGTTTAGAAAAGGGAATGAATACATGGGTAAAAAAGTATGGAGCCTTATAGTATTTCAACTTTGGTATAAAAAACATTTTAAAAATGGATAAAGCATCGATACTATTATTTCATAGGGTGCATGCTGTAAGGGATGTTATGTGGGATCCAATGGATCCAAAGCGTTTTGAATATGTATTAAAGTTTGTAAAAAAGAATTACACAATATTACCATTGCTCGAAATACTGGATACAAATATTAAATCAAATAAAAAACCCCTGGCTGCAATTACTTTCGACGACGGGTACCGGGATTTTATAGAATACAGTATGCCCATAATGGATCGGTTAAAAATACCTTCCTCTATGTACGTAGTTACAGATTGTATTACGAATGACCGGCCAACATGGACCTTTGAAGTTGACTATCTTTTTTTTAACACCAAAAAATTGCAAATAAACTGGAACACGGATACCAGTATTTTACCTGTTGAATTTCGTAAAAGTAAATTTGTAAATAAAAAAGAAATGATTGCGTTTTGTTTTCAATTTAAACAGTTCATAAAAAAAATACCAGAGCAAAATAGATTGGATTTGATAGAGGATTTGTTTAATTCCTTTGATGATGTGGTTATTCCAACAGGGCTGATGATGAACTGGAAAGAAGTAAATGAAATTATTTCAGCAGGAGTAGAAGTTGGCTCTCACACGGTTACCCATCCACCTTTGGCTACTTTAAGTGAGGCGCAAATGGATAAGGAATTACAAATGTCCAGGGAGGAATTCTTTAAAAATACCGGCGTTAATCCCAGGGTAATTTCATACCCTGTTGGCAGCTATAATGAACAGGTAAAAAACGCCGCAGTAAAAGCCGGATACGATTATGGACTGGCAGTAAATCATAAAAAATTCAATTTAAATACCCGGGACAAATTTGAAATACCCCGCATTGAATTATATAATGAACCTTTTTGGAAAAGCTGGCTAAGATTAAAGCGATATGTATAACAAAAAGAAAATTTATTTATTAGGGGCAAACAACAGGGCCGCTCACACTTTAGCTGAAGTTTATAAAAAAAATAATTTCGAAGTATATATAATCGGATGGCAGCAAAATAATCTTCGTTATTCAAAATTCGTTGATCAGTTTATCCTGCTTCCAAATGCTGAAAAAGATTTTGCCACTTTTAAAAATGAGTTTGTGCAAATTTTTAAAAACGAGGCCGATCTGTTAATTCCTGTAAATGATGTCGCCGTTTTAATTTGCCAGCAATGCGAAACACTGCTTGTAAATAAAGTGAAAATAGTTGGGCTTAATTTACCGCACACTCAAAATTTTGCTATTAACAAATATAGCTTGTTTTTATTGGCGCAGCAATGTAACATTGATTGCCCTGCCACTATTTATTTAGATCAACTTGATGAGTTTAATAAGCAATTACCTGAGATAAATTTTCCGGTAATTGCCAAGCCTGTTTCTTCCAGGTTACTATGTGAAAATTCAATACTTGGTTTCCAGGTTAAAAAATTTAATGACCCGGAAACGCTGGCCAATTTCGTAAGGGAGAACATTAACACCATACCCATCATGTTGCAGGAGTGCATTGAAAGTGGTTATGGTGTCGGCTTAAACTTTATAGCACAAAACGGAGAGCTGATCGATTACTACTTTCATCAACGAATACATGAAAATTGGGGCGGCGGTGAAAGTTCGTACAGGAAAACAATTATAAAAGATGATTTTGGATTGGTACCTAAAGCGAAAAGTATTATTAAGCAGATGGGTTGGCAAGGTGTAGGAATGCTGGAGTTTAGGGTAAGTAATAATAAAGCTTATTTGATGGAATTAAATGGCCGATTTTGGGGGTCAATTAAACTGGGCGTATTTGCAGGAAAAAACTTTCCGTTACAACTTTTACAATTGGGCAACTTACAAAAAAACGAACCAGGTGCAGGGGCCAGCGTTGTATATGCAAGGAATTTTAAGATGGAAATTTTATGGCTGATACGTGGCGTGATAGAAGAAAAAAAAATACTGCTACCGTTTATATGGTTGTGGAATTGCAGGAAGGCATTCAGGTCTGTTGAAATTGTGGAGGACAGTCTTTTTGCTGATTTTAAATACCGCCTTTTAGACCTTGCCGATATTATTTTAGTTCCCTTGTCAAAAAAAATTAGTGCATATAAAGAAAGAAAAACAGCCAATAACTGGTGGAAGAAAATTGCTGTTCAACAATACAAACCAGTTAAAAATCATCACATCGTGTTTGTTTGTAAAGGCAATATTTGCCGGAGCCCTTTTGCTGAAATGTATGCAAATAAATACTACCAGGGATTTTCATTCTATTCTACCGGCTTCATCAATAAAATTAAACGGCTACCACCATTATCGGCTGTTACTGCTGCTCAGGATTACCAGGTAAATAGTATGTTGCATCAATCAACTAATATATCTTCGATTGATAGTAAGTTAATTGATGCATGGTTTGTAATGGATAAAGGGAATTTAGCTCATTTAATAAATAAGGTTCCTGGTATTGATACTACTAAAATTTTTTCCCTGGGCGGACTCAAAGAAATTGAAGACCCTTTTAATAAATCGTTGGAATTTTTTAATAATACTTTTGCTCAAATATCAGTTCGTGTAGATAAAATATTTAAAGAATTATAGAAAGCTGTAGATGAAGAAAAACATCCTCTTTATATCTTACGATGGCATGACAGACCCCCTGGGACAAAGCCAGGTAATACCGTACCTGGTCGGCCTTACTAAGTTCGGCTACACGTTTACGATATTAAGCTGCGATAAACCAGGGAAGTATACACTTCATAAATCGGATGTAATAAATGTATTGGCAGATTATCCTATTAAATGGGTTTCAATACCCTACCATAAATCCCCACCAATTTTGTCGTCCTGGTACGATGCCCGTATGTTGCGTAAAACTGCTGTACAACTTCATAAAGCGGAAAAGTTTGACCTGGTACATACCCGTGTAGGAACACCGGCATTGGTTGGACATTGGCTAAAGAAGCATTTAGGTATAAAATTTTTATACGACATCCGTGGTTTTTGGGCCGATGAAAGGGTAGATGGCGGCATATGGAATATCAGGAATCCGGTTTATAGATTCATCTATAATTATTTTAAAAAGAAAGAAGATGAATTTTTAATAAATTCAGATTATAATGTTTGTCTTACTTATGCAGGACAAAAAGAAATTCATTCCTGGAAAAGAATTCCCAATCAACCCGTGCCATTACAGGTAATTCCCTGCAGTGTAGATATGGAACTTTTTGATCCTGAAAAAATTGTTGAATCCGATAAGGAGCAGTTAAAAAACCAGTTTGGGATAAAAGAGGAGGATATCATAATTACATACTTGGGTTCAATTGGTGGCTGGTATTTAACGGATGAAATAATGCGGTTTTGTAAATTATTCAGCGACAAAATTCCGGAGGCTAAGTTTTTATTTATTGCTCCGCACATGCATGAAGAAATTAAAACTGCTGCTGCAAAACATGGTATACCGGCCGACAATCTAATTGTCACATCGGGCAAACGCAGAGAAGTTCCAATGTTGTTGTCGCTTGGCCAGTATTCTATATTTTTTATAAAACCATGTTATTCAAAGAAGGCATCTTCTCCTACCAAGCAAGGCGAAATAATGGCCATGGGAATTCCTGTAATTATAAACAGTGGAGTGGGTGATGTAAAGGAAATCGTTGAAAAATATAATGCAGGTTATGTTATTGATGAATTTACAGACAATAAGTTTAATGCAGTCATCGAAAAGATAGCAAATGGCAATTCATTTAATAAGGTAGCAATAAGAAAAGGAGCGGAGGAATTTTATTCACTAAGCAACGCTGTTCAATCTTATGCAAATGTGTATCGTCAAATATTTCAGTAATTAATTATCTTAAGTTTTCCCCCAACACCAGCATCTTATAAATTTAACAGCTTTCGCTTAAATTAATTGTCCTGCCAGGTGCTTTTAAAAATAACTTATCAATATTTATCTACACTTGATTTTTTAGTTTTCTTTTTTGCGCCACGATTTTGCCTCTTAATAAATCTTCTTTTATCCTACTGCTATTGGGGATAAGCTGTTTCTCCCATCTAAATAACTTGTGAAAAAATAATTGTCTTGTAACACAATAAAATAGTTACAGGCTATTTGCAATAACCCTATTTCACAAACGTTATTGCTATGTCGTTAGTTTCCTATTTATGTAAAACCAATCCTATGGAAAAAAACACCAGTTGGGTTATAATCAATAACCGATGGCTAATCAGTGAAGGCAATTGCACTTTAGGTACCCAAGCCTGTATAGCAGAAGTAATTAATTATAAAATAAATTACCTGCTGCAAAGCTGCTAACTCGTACAATCCTATCCCCATGAAAAATAGACACAATGAAATTTTAATGATCGCTCAGTTTCCTGAGAACATTTCTCCCAATCAACGTTTTCGATTTGAATTATACAAGGATTTGCTGATGAGAAATGGGTTTAATGTTACGTCAAAGCCGTTCCTGGATAAAAATGCTTTGGAAGTAATTCATAAATACGGATACCTTTTCAAAAAAATAGCAGCCACTTTAAAAGGCTACCTACAGCGCTTTCTATTAATTTTCAGCATCAACAAGTATAAATATATTTTTTTGCAAAGAGAGGTTGCGCCACTCGGCCCTCCAATATTTGAATGGATTTACATTAAGATTTTAAGAAAGAAAGTAATATTCGATTTTGATGATGCTATATGGATAACGTTTGTATCAAAACAAAACAGTCTTGCTGAAATATTTGAAAATGCAGATAAAGTAAAAAAAATTTGCAAATGGTCGTACAAGGTAAGTTGTGGTAACGAGTATTTATGCAATTATGCCAGGCAGTATAATCCCAATGTTATTTTAAATCCAACTTGCGTAGATACAGACAATAAACATAATATTTTAGCCAATCATGATGTTGATAGAATTACAATCGGTTGGACCGGTAGTTTTTCAACGTTGTTTTATTTGAATATTGTTGAACCGGCATTACAAAAATTGCAATTGAAATATGATTTTGACATAAAAATTATTTGCAGCGAAGCACCTGTTTTAAAACTACAGAATGTAAAATATATAGAGTGGAGTGAGGAGAACGAAGTAAGCGAACTTGCTACCTGCCAGATAGGTTTAATGCCACTTTATCAGGAAGAATGGAGCGAAGGGAAATGCGGATTCAAATTAATACAATATATGTCATTGGAAATACCTTCAGTTTCTTCACCTATTGGTGTTAACAACATCATCATTGAGGAAGGTGTAAATGGATTATTTGCCACAACTGACGAAGAGTGGTACGATGGTATTGAGCAATTATTACTGGATGCAAATTTAAGAAAAACGATGGGTAAATCAGGCCGTGAAAAAGTAGTTCAGCAATATAGTCTCCGGTCAAACGAGCAACACTTTTTAAGCCTTTTTAGTTAATACATCCACGCATCAACATATTTATAAAGCAGCCTTTTTTAATTGAAGGGCTGCTTTTCTTTTTTTATATATTTCTAAAATCAACACAATTGCGATAATATAAAACGGCATGCATGGTATTTTGTAACGAACCAGGGTTCCAAAATTTAGCGTGGTGGCACCCACAAATAATGCAAACAGCATTGAAAAAAAGAAACAGAACATAACCATCGCATTTCCAAAAATGCTCCTGAAAAAATTAAACGGGCCTACACGGAAAAATACAAAAATCGTGTACAACATTAAAGTGAGGCTTTCGATAGAAGACAAAAGCGTGGAAATCTTTTTAGATTCCCAAAGAAAAGGACGGTATAATGTTGCAATAATTGCTGCGGGAGCTAATTTTATAAGGCTACTATTTGTTCCGTCAAATTCAACACCCAGTGTAAAGGATGATTCGGCCTTATTTGAAATATTGATAAAAGCTGTTTGTTGTGTCTTTACAGTTTCTGCAAGCTTATCCAGCGCCATATTACCTAGCTCTTCCTGTAGCTTATCGTAAACTACAAAAAAACCTGCCAGGCCAAATAACACGAGTGCTACCAATGCCGCAATTTTTAAGGATGCTCTTTTTATTAAACTGAAATTTGAGAAAACGAGATAAAGAATAAAAAAGGGCAGGTATGAAAACAGGATATATGACTTTACAATTATAATGACATAGCCTGCAAAAAATGCAATCAAAGTGTTTACAATTATTTTCCTTTTTTTATAAAGTACATTGTAAACGGCATAAGTCATCCAACCCAAAGCTCCACTACATAAAGGGTCTTTAAGTATTCCAGAACTCCAGAAAACAAAAGTTGGAAGATAAATAATTGCGATCGCAAGCTTCTTATGTATGCCGGGATATTGTTCATAAAAAAAGCGGTATAGTCTCCAAACACCACCGTATGATATCAGTGAAAAAAACAGGTTTATTACCAGGTAACTTTTAAAACTTATAAATGAAAGAATAGTAACCAGCCGGGTAACAAAAAAATTGCTCTCACTTAAAAAGTATCCCTGGTTATATGGATTTGACAATAATGTCTGATCAAAATCTTTACCCGACATAAAGATCCATTTTATGTTAGTTATGTCAGCGCCAATTAATCTGGTGATATTAATTCCTTCTGCATAAAATAAATCTGTAGAGTCGTTACCCGGTGATACATACGTATGAAAAACAGTAAACGCAACTGCTCCAAATACTTTAATCCAAAATCCTTGCCGGTGATATTTTTTTAGAATAGGGTCTTTTATGTATTTTCTCCGCCACGAAAAAAAAAGATGTAGCACCAATACATAAAAAGGAAATAATATCAGATCTGTAAAACCCATCCTGTTTGCTAAGCGGAAAATTTTAGTGAGTGAAGAACTGTCGTCAGCAAATTTATCCTAAAATATCAATTGCTATTCAATTATATTGTTATTTTGCTCAAACCAAATATAGCAGCGTATGTGTGGTATAGCCGGGGCCGTAAATTTTAAATTGCCTTACGAAGTGGTTAGCCGTGAACTGTATCACAGGGGCCCGGATGAGCAAAATGGATGGACAACTAATAATGTAGACTTTTACCATCTGCGTTTATCCATCCTTGATATTGCAGGTGGTAAACAGCCCATGCACCTCGATGACCGGTATACCATCATTTTCAATGGCGAAATCTATAATCACCGGGAAATAAGAGCGGAACATAATATAACTGGCCATACCTCTTCCGATACCGAAACCCTTTTATTATTATACAGAAAATATGGCAGTCAATTCCTTCAATACCTTGATGGAATGTTTGTGTTAGCCATTTATGACAATGTTGAAAAAACAATGTTTTTGGCCCGGGATCGAGCAGGTAAAAAGCCGTTGTATTATTACGCAGATGGTGAAAAAATTGTTTTTGCAAGCGAGTTGAATTGTTTGGAAATAGTGCTGCCACTTCAAATGGACAGCGATAACTTTTATCACTATTTAAGGCTGGGTTCTTTTTATAAAACACTTACGCCCTATAAAAATGTACGTGAATTAAATGCCGGCAGCTCCTTGTTGATTAACTGCAATACGCTGGAAATACAAGAAAATTGTTGGTGGAATATCAACGAGGTTTATAAACAAACTAGCCAGGATACATTTGAAGAAAGCCTTGAAAAAGTAGATGCCTATTTACACACCGGAATAAAAAGAAGGGTTGAGTCATCCGACCTGGAAGTAGGCAGTTTTTTAAGTGGAGGTATTGATAGCGGCCTGGCAACCGCTATCGCAAGTCAATACAACCGCTCTATTAAAACCTTTACAGTTTCATTCGATGGCGAGTACGACGAAGCGCCGCTGGCAAAACTTGTTGCAAATAAATATCAAACCCAACATACAGAAATTAAAATAAATTTTGATCACTTGCACAATGACCTGGAAAAGATTATTAGCAATTATGGCGAGCCCTTTTTTGACAGCTCTGCAATACCTAGTTATTATGTAAGTGCGGCTGCAAAAAAACATCTGACGGTAATATTGAATGGCGATGGTGCAGACGAATTATTTGGCGGATATCGACGTTATGTGCCTTTTGCCAAATATGATTTTTTTAAATCGAATAAGGCCTTAAAAAATACCGCAGGCGTTATAAAGAAAATAATGCCGCCGGCCGCAAATAAAAAATCTGTTTATAATTATCTCTTCAGGTTAGCTTCTCTTGCATCAAAAGAAAATCTTGAAATTTATTTGTCGGCAGGGGTGGACATAATGGAAGATTTTGAACAATTTATTTATGTTCCCACACACGATTACCTGAAACCTTTGCGGAACGATTTTAATACTATAATTGAAGGTGATATAAGTGGTTTAAAAAAGTTGATGAACATGGATTTTAATACAACTTTATTTAGCCAGTTATTGGTAAAAATGGATATTGCAAATATGGCTCATTCACTTGAAGGGAGAAGCCCGTTTTTGTGTAAAGAGTTGCTGGAATATGCACCGCAAATGAATGACCAGTTCAAAGTAGATGGAGGCACCACTAAAGTATTGTTAAGAAGACTGGCAAAAAAATATCTTCCGGAGGAATTGGTAAATCAACCAAAACGTGGTTTTGAAATTCCACTTAAGAAATGGGTTAATCATGAATTAAGAGATATTGTATTTGATTATGTTGGAGCCAGTTCAGCATTGTCGCCTCAGTTTATTGATAAAAATTTCATTCAAGGCTTGCTGAATGATAAAATAAAAATTCCTGCTGAAAAGCGGGCTAAAATTTTATGGATGCTGCTAACTATGGAAATTTGGCACAAGCAAATTTATTTGAAATGACAATTGTCTATTCCTCCTGCAATCATTAGCATGAATTTCTGCATTTGAAAATTTCTAATTTTTATTGGTGGAGAAATATTATGAGATAACACAAGTTTTGGTTAACCTTTGTATACAATATTTTAAACAAAACCTTGTTGAAGATTGTAATATTAATCTAAACACACTAAATGAACGTATTCACGATAAAGGATTTGGAGAACCTTTCTGGCATTAAAGCACATACTATTCGAATTTGGGAACAACGTTATCATTTTTTGAAGCCTTGCCGCACAGACACCAACATCAGGTATTACAGCAACGAAGAACTTAAAAAGGTGCTTAACATTGCGCTGCTAAATAAATATGGCTTCAAGATTTCTCATATTAATAAGATGGATGCAGGAGAAGTAAGAGACAAAATCTTATCACTTACGCATATACAAGCTCAGCAGGAACGGATCATCAATGAATTAATAGAGCATATGATAGATATGAGGATTCAAAAGATTGAAGACGTCCTCGATCATTATATTCAGATGAAGGGAATTGAACGGGCCATTACACAAATCATTTTTCCTTACATGGAAAAAATAGGGATTTTGTGGATCACCAATCATATAAACCCTGCCCAGGAACACCTGGTTACCAATATAGTACGCCAAAAATTAATCGTTGGAATTGAAAGTGCTTCCAGTACACTAAAAGTTGATAAAACAGTTTTACTTTTTTTACCCGAAGGCGAATACCACGAAATTGGCCTGTTGGTAATGTATTATATTTTGAAAAGCAGGGGAGTTAATGTAATATATCTCGGTGCCAATGTGCCATTAAAAGATGTTGAATATGTAGGTAATCTATTGAAGCCAGACTATCTGTACTCACACATCACATCCGGGGGGCAAAATTTTAATGTTGATAAGTTTGTGATGTCTGCCATAAAAAAATTCTCAACTACTCCTATTATTATTTCAGGTCAGCTGGCCCAGGGTTTTGAAAAGAAATTACCTCCACATGTAAGTTTAAAAAAATCATATTCCGAAGTAATGGAATTTGTAATGGGGCTTTAAAGCCTCATTTTTTTTGCCAAATAATTACTTTTCAGCAGTTTAAGTCACTTTCATTTTGTTTAACTATTGTTTTTAAAAAATTAAACAAAATAGTTGTTTTATTCAAAACTATTTGTTTAACTTTATCGTATGTTAAATTAAACATGCAATCATGACCGCTATAGATTTCAACCAACTCTTAATTACAAATACCGAATTTTTAAAGCCTTTTGCTGTTACATTAACAAGAGACAATGAGGTGGCCAAGGATTTACTCCAGGAAACCATGTACAGGGCATTGGCAAATAAGGAAAAGTATAACGTAGGAACCAATATCAAGGCCTGGCTTTATACCATTATGCGTAATATTTTTATTAATAATTATCGCAGAAAGGCAAAGCAAAATACCATATTCGACAATACCCCAAATGAGTTTTTACTCAACTACAACCAGGTTACAATTAGTAATGCCGCTGAAGGTGCATTACAAATAAAAGACATTCAGCAAGCAATACATGGGTTACCGGAAATTTTCCGCAATCCTTTTATGCTTTACTTTGAAGGGTATAAATATCACGAAATAGCTGACATGCTTATTGAACCACTTGGCACTATAAAAAGCAGGATACATTTTGCCAGAAAATTATTAAAGGAACAACTTTCTCAGTATTAAAATGCATTGAAGTTTTATAAAATCTCAATACCCTTTACTTTACATTCTTGAAAAAAATAATAATAATAGGAACTGGCTTTGCCGGGCTTTCCGCGGCTTCATTTATGGCTAAAGCCGGGTGGGACGTAACTGTATTGGAAAAAAATTCAATGGCTGGTGGCAGGGCGAGACAGTTTAAAGAAGCTGGTTTTACTTTCGATATGGGTCCAAGCTGGTACTGGATGCCCGAAGTATTTGAAAAGTTTTTTAACTGCTTCGGAAAAAAGGTGGCTGACTTTTATCAACTTGAAAGATTAGATCCGTCGTATAGCGTTTATTGGACGGATAGTAAAATGGATATCCCGGCAAATTATAATGATTTAAAAGAGCTGTTTGAAAAAATTGAAAAAGGAAGTGGGGATAAACTAGATAAGTTTATGCAGGAAGCCGCTTATAAATACGAAGTTGGTATTAATAAACTGGTGTATAAACCCGGGCAATCTATAACTGAATTTGCAGACTGGAATTTAATAAAAGGAGTATTTAAACTCGATGTATTTACATCTATACGAAAGCACATAAATAAATATTTTAAAAATCAGCAGTTGCGCCAGCTTCTTGAATTTCCGGTGTTGTTCCTGGGAGCCTTACCGGAAAATACACCGGCGCTTTATAGTTTAATGAACTATGCTGATATAAAATTAGGCACCTGGTATCCGAAGGGTGGCATGCATAAGATTGTGGATGGGATGGTATCTGTGGCAAAAGAATTAGGTGTAAAATTTTTGTTGAATCAAAATGTAGTTGAATTAAAAATAGAAGATGGACTTGTAAAAAAAATTATTACTGAAAATCTTTTAAACAATCAGCAAACAACGGATGTTTATGAAGCAGATGTAGTGATAAGTGGGGCAGACTATCACTTTACAGAAACGCATCTTTTGCCTGACAAATATAAAAGCTATTCAGAAAAATATTGGGACGAAAGGGTAATGGCTCCAAGCAGTCTTTTGTACTATGTTGGTATAAATAAAAAGTTGAAGGGGTTGTTACATCATAGTTTATTTTTTGATGTTGATTTTGACTTGCATGGAAAAGAGATTTATACAAATCCGCAGTGGCCATCCAATCCATTGTTTTATGTAAGCGCCACTTCTGTTACCGATGAAACAGTTGCACCTGTGGGTTGTGAGAACTTGTTTTTTTTAATACCGGTAGCTACGGGACTAACAGGAGATACGGAAGAATTAAGAAACAAGTATTTCGAACAGATACTGACTCGTTTTGAAAATAGGATTGGCGAAACAATCAGCGATGCAATCATTTACAAAAGATCATATGCAATCAGCGATTTTAAAAAAGATTACAACGCATTTAAAGGAAATGCTTACGGCTTAGCGAACACTTTAATGCAAACTGCTGTTTTAAAGCCAGCAATCCGAAGTAAAAAAATTACAAATTTATTTTATACCGGTCAGTTAACAGTACCGGGGCCGGGTGTACCGCCAAGCCTTATAAGCGGGGAAGTAGTTTCAAGAGAAGTTATTAAAAATTTTGGGTAAAAGTTTGAGTCATTAAAAAAGCCATTTGGCATAAAACAAACAATAAGGTTATGATGAACCTGTTTCATGAGCTCAGTCAGCAATGTAGCAAAGCAACTACGGAGAAGTATAGTACTTCTTTCAGTTCTGCTATTAAATTGTTGCATCATGATTTGAGAGAACCTATTTTTAATATCTATGGTTTTGTGCGTTTTGCAGATGAAATTGTTGATACTTTTCATCAGCACAATAAGGAGGAATTGTTGAGGGAATTTAAGACGGCTACTTACGAGGCAATAAGCAGGGGTATTAGCCTTAACCCAATTTTACACAGTTTTCAATTGACTGTAAATAAATACACGATTGCTCATGATCTTATAGAAGCTTTTTTTAAAAGCATGGAGATGGATCTCAGCGACACCAGCTACAATAGTGCGGATTATAAAGAATACATTTACGGTAGTGCCGAAGTAGTTGGTTTAATGTGCCTGTATGTTTTCTGCGAAGGAAATCAAGTTCGTTATAAAAAATTAAAGCCTGCGGCTCAGTCGTTAGGTGCGGCATTTCAAAAAGTGAATTTTTTAAGAGATGTAAAAGCCGACTATGAACAATTAAGCAGAACTTATTTTCCGGAGGTAGATTTTAATAATTTTACGCCATTCATGAAAGCGCAAATTGAAGCAGATATTTCATCAGATTTTCATAAAGCATACGACGGAATATTACATTTGCCAATAAAAGCAAAATTTGGCGTGTATGTTGCTTACAAATATTATTTATCACTATTCAGGAAAATTAAAAAAACAAAGCCTGCAAATATTTTAGAACAACGGATCAGAATACCCAATTATAGTAAGGCATTTATACTGGCAAAAGCTGGTTTAAGAAGCCAGTTGAATATTTTATAAGCAATTGTATGGATATTATTTTAGTAGATGAAGCCGATAACGAGGTTGGCACAATGGAAAAAATAGAAGTTCACCAAAAAGCCCTGCTGCACAGGGCTTTCAGCATTTTTATTTTTAATGAGGCGGGAGAAATGTTGTTACAAAAAAGAGCCGCTCAAAAATATCATAGTGCAGGATTATGGACAAATGCATGTTGCAGTCACCCTGCACCGGGCACGGATACTTTACAAGCTGCGGGCAAAAGGCTTGAGGAGGAAATGGGATTTAATGTATTGCTGGAGAAAGCATTTCATTTTATTTATAAAGCGCCATTTGATAACGGATTAACGGAGCATGAATTCGATCATGTGTTTATCGGCAAATACGATGGTGAAATACAACCCAATCCGGTGGAAGTAAGCGATTTTTGTTTTAGGTCCTTAGAAGATATCGAACTCGAAATTCAAAAAAATCCTGGTGAATTTACCGTATGGTTTAAAATCGCATTTCCTAAAGTAGTAGCTCATTTCGCCAGAATTTCTTTAACTACTTAGTTGTACTGAACTACTTTAGGCTAATTAATCAATCCCAAATTTTTCGGATGAATGTTTCAAAAGCAATAATAATTGGAAGTGGCATAGCCGGCATGGCAACAGCAATTCGATTATCGTTGCAGGGCTTTCAGGTAGCTGTGTATGAGAAAAACAATTTCCCCGGAGGTAAATTAAATGCATTTGAAAAAGACGGGTTTCAATTTGATGCAGGCCCATCCCTTTTTACGCAACCTCAAAATATAATTGATTTATTTGATCTTGCTGGTGAACCAATTGAAAAATATATAACATGGCAACCGGTAAATATATCCTGCAACTATTTCTACGAAAATGGTAAAGTTATTTATGCACACACTGATCCGGTAAAGTTTGCAGCGGAAATGAAACTGAAGCTTAATGAAGAAAAACAAAACATAACCAGCTACCTTGCACAATCCGAAAAGCTATATAAAAATATTGGGGAGCTGTTCTTAAATAATTCCTTGCATAAACGAAAAACATGGTTACATAAAAGAATTATCAAGGTGCTGGCCACATTAAAACTGAGTTACCTGTTTCAATCTTTAAATGGCTTTAATAAAAAGCAACTGGCAACTCCGGAAGCCGTGCAATTGTTTAACCGCTTTGCAACGTATAATGGTAGTAATCCATACCAGGCACCATCCATGTTAAGCCTAATTCCATCACTTGAATTAAATAATGGCACATTTTATCCAACCGGCGGAATGATCAGTATTACCAATGCCCTCTATCAACTGGCAATAGCAAAAGGGGTAAAATTTTATTTCAATACACCAGTCACTCAAATCACTCATACACAAGGAAAGGTAAGCGGCATAGTAACTGGCGAACAGGAAGTGTTGGCAGATATTGTTGTAAGTAATTCGGACGTGTATTTTACCTGGTTAAATTTATTAAATGATACATCGAAGGCGAAGAAAGTTTTACGGCAGGAACGTAGCAGCAGCGCCGTGATTTTTTATTGGGGAATCAACAAATCGTTTAATCAATTGCACTTACATAATATTTTCTTCAGTAAAGATTATCAAAACGAATTCACCAGTATTTTCAAAAACAACAATTTAACCGACGACCCAACTGTTTATATAAATATCACATCAAAATTAGAAACCGGTATGGCGCCGGAAGGAAAAGAAAATTGGTTTGTAATGGTGAATGCACCCTGCAATACCGGCCAGGATTGGGAACAATTAAAAAAGCAATTGCGTAAAAATATATTGATAAAATTAAGCCGCATGTTGGGTGAGGATATTGAACCGCTCATTGAAACAGAACAGGTAACAGACCCGGTTATGCTGGAAGCGCAAACCGGCTCATACATGGGTTCTTTATACGGTACCAGCTCCAATTCCAGGCTCGCAGCTTTTTTTCGTCACCCTAATTTTAGCAAATCAATCAAAGGTTTATATTTTTGTGGTGGCAGTGTTCATCCGGGAGGAGGCATACCTTTGTGTTTAAAGAGTGCCCAAATTGTAAGTCAGCTTATTAAAGAAGATTATAAATAATACGATTGCAGTTACAAATAAACAGAGACACAATTGCCACGGCAATAGCGGTATTTTTTCACAGTATCGGCTTAATAGGAATATTGTTTTTCGACGGACATTTTTTTGTAAATGCCACTCCATTTAATTTATTGTTATCACTGTGTTTATTGATTTGGACACAACGAAATATTAATGCCTCTTTTTTAGTTTTTATATTGTCAGTTTTTGGAATTGGGTTTTTGGCAGAGGTTGTTGGTGTAAATACCGGGATATTATTTGGCGATTATTCCTATGGTAAAGTATTGGGGATTCAATGGATGAATGTTCCTTTATTAATCGGCGTAAACTGGATCATCATTATTTATTGCTGTGGAATAAGCGTGCATGCAATGATGATGAAATTTATTAACCGAATTGCTGCCGAAAGCAAAAAGCCACCCATTGCGTTAAAAGCGCTTTCAGTAATTATAGACGGAGCAACGTTGGCAGTAATATTCGATTGGCTCATGGAACCGGTGGCTGTAAAATTAGGCTTTTGGAGTTGGCAGGGAACCGAGGGAATTCCTGTATATAATTATATTTGCTGGCTCATGGTTAGTATATTGCTACTAACTATTTTTCACTTTCTTCCGTTTAAAAAAGAAAACAAATTCGCAGTAAATTTGTTACTTATTCAAGCTATGTTCTTTTTGGTATTAAGAACTTTCTTCGATTAATAGCTGGCAGGTTTATTGAAATCATTATGAATGCAATCGTTTATATCATAATCGCTTTAGCTACCTTTTTTATAATGGAAGGAATTACCTGGCTTACACACAGGTTTATCATGCACGGCTTTTTATGGAATCTTCATGAAGATCATCATCAAAAAGGCCCCGGTTTTTTTGAAAAGAACGATGCATTTTTTTTAATCTTCGCTATTCCAAGCTGGCTGAGCATTATGTTGGGCCTGCAGTTTAAAGTGTTTTGGTTGGCAGCAATTGGATCGGGTGTTACGCTATATGGATTTGCTTATTTCATTGTACATGAGGTAATCATTCACCAACGATTCAAATATTTTACACGATCAAATAATACCTATGTGCGTACCATTCGTTGGGCTCATAAAATGCATCACAAGCATTTGGGTAAACATGATGGCGAAAGTTTTGGAATGTTATTCGTAGCAAAAAAATATTGGGATAAAGTAAAGGCAGATAAACAGCGCACAAGGCAATCTGCCCCTAATGTGAACTCCTAATTTTTTTTGGTTACCAGCTTTTGTATTTCAATATAGCATCGTTGTGTCACTCACTTTTACCGCATACCTTTGATGAACTTTCATGAATACACACTACACTTATTTTTTGATTCTTGCAGCTTCCATCGCCGGTCCGTTAGCATTAAGTTTCGATAAAAAAGTAGCCTTCTATAAAAAGTGGAAATACCTCTTTCCTGCAATCCTTTTACCATCGCTTATCTACATTGTCTGGGACATTTTTTTTACGGCTAAAGGAGTATGGAGTTTTAACGAAAATTATATCACCGGTTTTAAGATTGCAAATCTTCCTATAGAAGAGGTGCTGTTTTTTATAGTGGTTCCATACTGTTGTGTATTTATTTATGAATGTATAAAATGTTATTTTCCCAAAACCATTCAGCTAAAATTTGGCGCTCCAATAATGATTGCACTTGCTGCATTGTTATTGATAACTGGATGTATTTATTATGATAAATATTACACCAGCTACACATTTATTTTCACCGCTGCCTCAATCGTTTCGGTGTTAGCTTTTAAAAATTTTTTTACCGGTTTTTCGGCTTCATTATTCCTGGTTGCTTATGCCATAATCGTCATTCCTTTTCTTATTGTAAATGGATTTTTAACTGCTATACCGGTAGTGCTATACAACGATGCTGAAAATTTAGGCATAAGGATAATAACCATTCCTTTCGAAGATGTTTTTTATGGCATGACCTTGGTACTACTCACAATTGCTATTTTTGAGAAGCTAAGAGCAAGCTGATAATATTTTAATCACTATTATCCGACTAAAAATTATACAATACCGCTACAACTCTTACTGGTCAATGTTCTAGCCCCTCTCCTTTGGAGAGGGGTTGGGGTGAGGTAATTCAGGCGTAGCAACGGATACAGGAGTTTAGTCCGACAACACTATATTTTAATCATAATTTATTCATCATGGAATTTGGAAGAGTGCCCGAAAGCGAATTAAACAAGATTGATTTTTCATTGCCTGCAGACCCTGCATTCAATAAGAAAATTTTGAAAGGAAAAGCGTTGGAAAACCCGAAAGTATATGTGGGCTGTGCCAAATGGGGCAGAACCGAGTGGGTTGGGAAGATATATCCGCCAAAAACAAAAGAAAAAGACTTTCTGCAGCAGTATGTAGAGCATTACAATTCAATAGAACTGAATGCTACCCATTACAAAGTATATGGAGAAGGCATAATAAAAAAGTGGACTGAAAAAGCTGCTGGTAAGGATTTTAAGTTTTGTCCAAAAATGTACCAGGGCGTTACACATCGTGGCGGCTTAAAGGATAAGCAATTTATCACCAATGAATTTTTTCGTGGCATTGTTTCTTTTGAAGAATACCTCGGTCCCATCTTCATACAGGTAAGCGATACTTTTTCTCCCAAAAGGAAAGACGAACTATTTGACTATTTAAAAACACTCCCGACCGACCTGCAATTTTTCCTGGAAGTACGCCACCCCGATTGGTTTGCCAAAGACGATATAAGAGAAGAATTATTTGCTACGCTTGCAGCTATAAATATTGGTGCAGTTATAACAGACACAGCAGGCAGAAGAGACTGTGCTCATATGCGTGTCACAGTTCCTAAAGTGTTTATACGTTACGTGGGAAACAGTTTGCACAAGTCAGATTATACACGCTGCGATGCCTGGGTTGATCGCATGAAATACTGGCTGGATCATGGCTTGAAAGAACTATATTTTTTCATGCATATGCACGATGAAGCCACATCTCCGGAGCTTACGGTTTACCTGATTGATAAGATGAATAAAGAATTAGGTACGAATCTCATCAAACCAAAATTTTGGGATGATAATGGGGAGCAAGGAAGTTTATTTAAATAATCAACGAAGCGCAACTCATTATTATTACACTGATTCATAATCATCATATCTAATTCGTGTAATTCGGTTTTAAAAATTAGTGCAATTGTATTCAAAAAATAGGTGTAATTAAAATCTACTTTACTTCAAACAATTCCTCCCATCGGGTTGTATATCTCGGGCTGCGTAACTCCTGCCGCATTTTCCAGTCTCTTGTTAAACCGGATGCAGCAAATTTTAATACGTCATCTCTCATAGCAAAGTTGATATTGTCCAGCATACTCATCAGGTAACGCTTATTATTATTTTTGTCTTCCATAAATAAATTGGCTTGTATAGATTTGTCGGGTACTAACCCACTCAGAATAATGCCTGCTTTTTTATATTGCCTGCCATTTTCAAAAATTTTATCTACCAGTTTAAGTGCAGGTTTTATCAGTTCGTTGGTGGAGGATGTGGCAAATGGTAAAGTCGCAAATGAACTAATACTGGGCCCATGCCTGAAGCGTCCGGCTGTAGTTGGTTGTTTGGGTACTACAAATACGCTGATGCCACTTGCTGCACTTTTTTGTCGCCTCAATTTTTCAGCAGCTTTCGAAGTATAGGTTGCTACAGCTTCTTTAATATCAGTGATGGCATGCACCGGCGAACCAAACATCCTGGTAGTTGCAATCATCTTTTTTTCTGTCAATTGCTCTTCCATGTTTTTAGCCGACTCACCTTTTAATTCTTTAATTAACCGTACACCCACCACGCCGCCCAGGTTTTTTCTGGCCCATTCTTCTTTTTGCCTGCTAAGGTCCAGTGCTGTGTAAACTGCATGCATTTCACGCAGCTTTTCTGCGTACTGGTGACCCACTCCCCAAACATCAGATACCGGTGTTTTAAACAGGGCATCCGTTATTTTTTCTTTTGTATCCAACACCAGAACGCATTTAACAGACTTGTCTTTTTTCGACAATCTGTTTGCAAGTTTGGCCAGTACTTTTGTAGGTGCTACTCCAATCGAAACTTTAATGCCGGTCCACATTTCAACCGTATCCAGGATATCTTCTGCAACTTTATATAAATCGGCAGAACTATGATCTCCCAATTCCAGGAAGGCTTCATCTACAGAATACACTTCCACATTTTCTTCACCCATTAGTATCCGCAATGTTTCCATTACCCGCCAGCTTAAGTCGCCATACAAATTATAATTGGATGAAAAAGTAGCAACGTTGTGTTTTTCAATCAGCGGCTTTGCAAGAAAATATGGACCCGCCATACCAACACCCAATTTCTTAGCTTCATCACTTCTCGAAATAATGCAGCCATCATTGTTACTCAATACCACCACGGGTTGCTTATCCAGTCGTGGCAAAAACAATCTTTCGCAGCTAACATAAAAACTATTACAGTCTACAATTGCTTTCATGATTATAAAATTGATTGAATGTTTGCAAACCCATTTCAGGGTCTGAAATTTCTGACCCTGTCGGTAACATCTTTTAATACTTTCGTTAGCAAACCCGCTGCCCAACCCGACAGCTGTTAAAAACCCTGTCGGCGGTTGATCACAGAGATTATTCCAATATAAATTTGGTTATAGCATTATCGTCATATCTACCAACATGTGCATGCTCAAAAGCAGCTTTGACTCCAAACCAATTCAACACTTTTTGCGACGAACAAATGCTACCGTCATTATTCAAAATAGCATTATAAGAAGTAAATTCCCATTGTTTAAAGTCTTCTATAAATCCATGTTTTTGAGCATTGTAATGACAATAAAAAATCATATCCGTGATGTAGCTGTCATCATCCATCAGTCTTCTTTCAAAAGGAGATTCAAATAATGCCCCCGTTCTTTTCCATACTTTATTAATTGACTGCGAATATGAATTAAGACAATGAGCAATTTGTCTGGAAGCATTTAATTTGATGGTGCCAGTTCCATTGTACTTAGCCACTTCAACATTTTCTTTTACATATACTAACAAATGAAAATGATTTTTAAGCAACGCATAAGCAAGCGTATCAAAAACATCGGCACAATACATTTTGTATCGTTGCAGAAAATAATAATAGTTCCGGCGTTCTTTAAAAATGTCTTCACTGTTTATACCACGGCTGTAAATATGAAAATAGCTTCCTGCTGTTAACGGCTGAATATGCATGGCTCTAATTTTAGAAGTTTATTCAATTACCCACAACCGCCGTCAGGGTTTATAACCGCTGACGGGGTTGTTAGCACGTTAATATTGCGACTTCTTCTTATGGCTATTATTATTTCTATAATCCAATAAACTGCTATCTACCAACCGAACAACACAGGTTACTACACCCCAAACTTTCCAATCCATAAATTCACTTATTTCTATCGTTGCCAGCCTTGGACATTCAGGGATTAATCTCACCCGATTCATGGTTTGTTCGTAGCGGCGGATCAGCATTTCGCCATCAATCACCGCAATAATAATTTTTCCTGTTGCCGCTTTTACACTTTTATCAACGATCACAATATCGCCATCATAAATACCAGCGTTGATCATGCTGTTACCGCTCACTCTCATAAAGAAAGTTGCCGGCTTGTTCCGGATCAGTTGTTCATTCAAGTCAATGCCCCTTTCCGCATAATCATCCGCCGCTGCACCAAAGCCCGAGGCATTCGCCATGGGTACATCATGCTGACTAAATCGTTTGCTGCCTGCGTAGCTGCTGCCTGTAAAAAAGTTTTCCACTTCCATATAAAAAGTTTTTGTTGGTAGCTAAATTATTTAGTAAATTTATGCTAAATAAGTTGGTATTGCCAAATAAAAAATGAATAAAATGAAAACATTAAGTAAACAACCTAGCGATTATAATTTGTCAGATTTTGGTCAGCACTTTGAATACCTTTTGATATTTAGTCCTGATGGAGAGGCATATAAATTGACAAATAACGGGAAGCAAACATTTTATAAAAACTATAGAAATGAAGCAGCAATATTTGGTAAGCCGCACATTACACTTGCTAATTTTTTGCAACCAGATTTGTTTGAAGAAGAGATTATAAATAAACTGCGGAGGATAGCTGAAAATTCAAATGCGATAAAAATAATTTTAAAGGACTATGATTGGCTTCCTAATACAAATAAAGGTGGCGGTGCTATTGTCTTTAATGTTGAACACAAAATAGATACTCAGCAATTGGTTAGAAAAATCACCAGTGGCATAAAAAGACTTATGATACTTGAAAACAAACTTGGCCCTGAGATGAAGCAAAAACTAGCGCCACGGTTTGTTTTAAATCCGCACTTAACATTGTGCAAGGGATTAACTCCGGAACAATTTGCACAAAGTAAGATTGAATATGCAACAAAAAGATTTTATGCTGAGTTCGCTGCGAAGGAAATGATGCTTATCAAACGATTGGGCACAAATGCATACCAAGAAGTTGAACGATGCAAACTTAATGGTCCTGGTATATTGACGATAACAAAGCAAGGAAATTTATTTCAATAGTAATTAAAACCAAACATCATGAAAAGTCAACCAATAGAAAGCAAGCCCGTTTTTAAACCGAAGGAAAGAGATCTTTCCCAAACAATGCCCGGCTATAAAATATATGAATATCTGCTGGTGCTAAATCCCCATGAAGCGCTGAGAGATAAAATCATGCAGGTAAAACAGTATTTTTTTGATCACTACAAAAATTCAACTGCATTGTATGGTAAGCCACATGTAACACTGGCAAATTTTGTTCAGTACGAAATGATGCAGGAGCGGCTCGTAAACCGCCTAAACATTATCGCCATGGGTGAGTGTCCTATAAAAGTGGAACTGAAAGATTACGGCAGCTTTCCATCGCATACCATATATATCAACATCACCAGCAAACTGCCAGTTCAAAACCTTGTCAAAACCATCAGGGCCGAGGCACAGCGACTCATGAAACTAAACGATGACAACAAGCCGCATTTTATTATGGAGCCGCACCTCACCATTGCAAGAAAGTTGCAGCCCTGGCAGTTTGAGCAAGGCTGGCTCGAATTCAGCAATCTGCATTTTACCGGCCGCTTTATTGCCGACAGCATGCTGCTATTGCGAAGGCCTATAAACGAAATGAAGTACCAGATTGTTCAGCGCTTTGAGTTTAGGAACATGCCCGTAGCAACAGTGCAGGGAGAGCTGTTTGTGTGAAAAGTGAAAAGACAAAAGCGAAAACCTAAAAGTTTTTATTAAGTCAAAAATTAAAATTCAAAAGTAAAAATGTGTGATGAGTTGTGAATAATAATAAGACAATAACACTTTACAACTTTGCGGCTTTGTGTGGGATAATTAATTGATAGTTGATAGTTCATGGTGTGAATGCATGATGATTGAAAAAGCGCAGTGCATCTATCAACATCGTTGTGTTACTATAATTCCTATTTATCGGAACTCACTTCTACAATTGGTGTGAATGGCAACAACCCCCTCGGTCCCCAAAGGAGGAACTTTGGAGTAAGCTTATGGTCGAAAGTCTATAAACTGCAATGTACAATGAGCAACATATGTTGAGGTGGAAGATAAGATGTTAATTAAGGATATAAAGCACCGCTTCTTTCCCCTCGGGGAAGGAGTTGGAGGATGGGGCTGATGAACTATGAACCAAAAGTACAAGTGTGCGACGCAACGATGCTGACCAAAGATCAACTGCTTGTAACAAAAAAATTAAAACGAATGTCATCAAAAAAAAGATAGCATATAAACGAACGATATGAGTGAACAATTAAAACAGGATCATCATAAGGTGAAGCCCGTAAGCCACGAGCCGCCCAATAATTTGTCTGACGATTTGGATCAGCCAAAAGATAATTACATCCATGGAAGAGGCGCACAGATTAATACTAAAAACAGGTTTGAAAAAAATGAAGAAACAAAAGAACATATAGAAAGCATTGATAGCTGGGAAGAAAGCATTGTGCCAACACAATACCTGGAGCAACAAAGCAAAACCATTGTAAACAAGGTGGAAAGTAAAGATGTAGGCATGAGTTATAGCATGAATCCATATGCCGGTTGTGAGCATGGTTGCATTTACTGCTATGCCCGAAACGTACATGAATACTGGGGTTACAGTGCCGGGTTAGATTTTGAACGAAAGATAATCATCAAAAAAAATGCACCACAATTACTGCGTAAATTTTTGATGCATCCGAAATGGGAATGTGCACCAATCATGCTAAGCGGTAATACAGATTGCTATCAACCAGCCGAACAACAATACAGGCTTACAAGAGGATTGCTGGAAGTATGCAATGAATTTAATCAACCGGTAGGTATTCTGACAAAAAATTCCTGGATATTAAAAGACAAAGATGTGCTGCAGGATATGGCCAAAAAAGGGATTGTTTCAGCAATGGTAAGTATAACCTCGTTTAACGAAGACTTACGCAGAATTATGGAACCAAGAACAACTACCTCTAAGCAAAAATTAAAAGTAATCAATGAACTAAGCAGTGCCGGTGTACGCATGGGTGTAATGATGGGGCCAATGATTCCGGGATTAAACGAACACGAAATGCAACGCATCATGAAGGCAGCAGCAGACAATGGCGCCACATTTACGGCTTACACTTTCATACGGTTAAATGGTGCAATCAAATTTTTATTTCACGACTGGTTGTATAAAAACTTTCCAAATCATGCAGATAAAGTTTGGCATTTGATAGAGCAAAGCCACGACGGAAAAGTAAATGATACCAGGCTGGGTGTACGTATGCGGGGCGAAGGAAATATAGCAGAAATGGTAGCACAGCAATATAAAAAATATGGCAAACTATATCAGATGAATGCGGAAGAATGGAGTTTAAATACAAAATTATTTAGGCGCCCCGGCGCACAAGGCTCATTATTTTAAAAAGATTTTATTATGCAATCAATCACAAGAACATATCTCACGGATATAATTTACCGGATGATGGATACGTCCATACAACTACATCGTGCTTCCAAGGGAACCGCCAACTATGGCTCAACGCATCCCCACGCAACCGATGAAGAAATTATCGATTTTATTGTAACCATTCCTTACCTCGATGAAGAACTAAAATATTTTTTATTAGGAAATGAAATGGAGGAAACGATCATCATCAGCCAGTCATGGGAAATTGAGTTTATTAAAAAGTGTGCAAGCTGGGTACAAAGCTTTGAATGGCTGATGGGCGACAATTATTATTTAAGCGATGCACATATCAGCAGTTTAAGAAAGGAGGCAAGGTGCCTTACGTTGCCGTATTAGATAATCATTTTACAATGTTAATACTGTTAATCTTAGAATATGAAGTAACACATTCAGCATATATTTCAAGAATATCAGAGGTATTTGATGGAAACACCTTATGTCAAAAAAATAGATAGTTTTTTTTAAAATTTAGACTGCGCTTACTTGACCATTTGTTATATTTAAGTATCCGTAATCTAAAACTTGTACCATGAATAACTTTGGAGGTAATTGGACCAAAATAAAGATTGAGATTTTGATTGAATATGCGAAAGCTTATTTAACTATTATGAAGAATCGAACTTTTTTTAAGTTACTTTATTTTGATGGTTTTGCTGGGTCTGGAGAGATTATAAGGACTCAAGATAACATTGATACTGGTGAAGTTGATATCGACATAACTATAGGGGCAGCTTGTCGTATTATAGAGATAAATGAACCAAGATCCTTTGATGAGTATTATTTTGTTGAGAAAAAATCAAAAAATTTTATCGAGTTGGAGAAAAGAACAAAAATGGCATTTCCCAACAAAAAAATATTTACTACAAAAGATGATTGCAATAAGAAACTTTTTGACCTTGCCAAGTTCTTAAAGTCTCCAAAAAATTCTAACTATCGAACTTTGGCTTATATAGATCCTTGTGGAATGCAGGTTGAATGGAAATCTATAGAATGCTTAAAGGATTTGCCTATTGATTTATGGATATTAGTTCCAACAGGAATGGGGGTTAACAGATTATTGAAGACAAATGGGAAAATTTCAGATGCTTGGTTGAGACGGCTGGAGATATTTCTTGGTATGTCAAGAGAGGAAATAGAACATTTTTTTTACACCAAACATCAATCACTTTTTCCCGACATAATAAATGTACAAAAAGAAAGTGATGCAATTGAGAAGTCAGCAAAGCTTTATAAGGATAGGTTAAAGAGTGTTTTTATGCATGTATCACAACCTTACGAACTTAGAAATGCATCAAATTCTATAATGTTTCATTTATTTTTGACTTCTAACAATAAAGCGGCGTTAAGTATAGCAAATGACATCGTTAAAAAGTATAATAAATAAACATTATGGCGCAATCATCAATTGAATGGACAGAAATGACCTGGAATCCAACAACAGGTTGTAATAAAGTATCAGCCGGTTGTAAATTTTGTTATGCAGAAGTTATGACACGTCGTTTAAAAGCAATGGGCATTGATAAATATAAAGATGGTTTTAAAGTGCGGACTCATGAGGATGCTTTACATACTCCTTATGGATGGAAGTCACCCAAAATCGTTTTTGTAAACTCAATGAGCGACCTTTTTCATAAAGATGTTCCGCTTGATTTTATAAAGCAGGTTTTTAAAACAATGAATGAATGCCCTCAGCACACATTTCAAGTGTTGACAAAACGTTCAGATATTTTATTACAGTATCATAGTGAACTTAACTGGACGCATAATATTTGGATGGGTGTTTCAGTTGAAGATTCAAAAGTAAAAAACCGAATAGATGATTTACGTAAAACGAATGCAAGAGTGAAATTTCTTTCTTGTGAACCATTGATTGGATCATTGCATGATATGAATTTGAATAAAATTGATTGGGTTATAGTGGGTGGTGAAAGTGGTAGGACACCAAGACACATGAATGAGGATTGGGTACTAGATATACAAGATCAATGTCAAAAATCCAACGTTGCTTTTTTCTTTAAACAATGGGGTGGCACAAACAAAAAGAAAGCAGGTAGAGTATTAAATGGAAGAACTTATGACGACATGCCTACTATTGAACATTTAGAATCAATGAGGTTTTAAATGTCAAAAATCATGAAGTTTTATTAAACAAATATTTCTCCATCAATTTATGTAATTAAAAAAATACCGGCATCCATAAGCAAAACCTGCTTATGAATAAGTTATTTTCCCTGTTATTAAGCATTCAACCTTTCCTGGTATCAGCACAGGCGCCGGTACAAAAATGGAATAGGCAAATGCAGTTAAAAACCTGCAACATAAATGTTAGTAGTAATTTATTTACAGCTACAACTGTTATAGAAATGGAGTTCTACAACTCCAATGAACAGGAGCTGGAAGGGCTCTATAATTTTCAATTAAATCCGGGCCAGGTCATTACCGGTTTTCAGTTAGAACTAAATGACAAATATCGGGAGGGATCCATCGAAGAAAAGTGGAAAGCCACCAATGCATACAACAGGATTGTTGGCAAAAGAGTTGATCCGGCCTTGCTTACAAAGGATTATGACAACCACTACAGCTTGCATATTTACCCGGTGCCACCCAAAGGAAGCAGGCGCATTAAATTTACGGTACTACAATTAATGGTGGTAAAAGAAAGCCGGTTACAATACCAGTTTCCTTTGAATGTTGCTGACACGGTGGCTAATTTTAATCTTTCCATTTTAACAGAAAGCAAGGACGAAATTCCAGTCAGCGAGGTTGGTTTAATTACTGGAAAAATTTTCAATGCTTCAGCAGATCATTTTTCGTTGCAATACAATGCAAGTAACATCTTGTTAAAATCATCCATCGAATTTAGTATTCCAATGCCGGGACAAACTACCGTTTGCATACAACAAAAAGATTCAGTTAATCATTTTGCCATTTATGTAAACCCATTCTTAAATCCGGAACCTGCAACAACAGTGAACGACCTGGTAGTTTATTGGGACGCATCCACTTCCAATGAAAAAAGAAATGTAAATAAAGAGATTTCTTTCTTGCAGCAATTTATTGGCTGGCATCAAATTGCCAACCTCACCATTCGCACATTTAATTATAAAATACTGGATGAGAAAATCTTTAAAATAAATAACGGTTACAACGGAAAATGGCAGCAATATTTAAGGCAGGTAAACTATGCCGGCGCTACACAATTAGGTTGTATAAATATGGATGAAAATCCCGAAACAATCGCTATGATTTTTACAGATGGAATAAACACTTACGGCAATAAAAAGCCACGAACAAATAATGCCATGGTATATTGTATCAACAGCGCTAACAGTGCCGACACCAGTGCATTGAAAGACATTGTTGGAGCAAGTGGCGGCCATGTAATTAACCTGCAAAGAAGTAGTATTGCCACAGCAATAGCACTCAGTAATAAACAAGTAAGTTGGTTAATAAATATTACCAATGCCTCGGGCAAAACTACCATTGAACAGCCCATGCCGTTAAAGCTTGAATCACCGGTATTTTTAAATGGAGAAACCTTGCAGGATACAGATACTTTGTACTTGTATTATGGCAATGCGTTGCATATTAATAAGGTTGAAAAAATAGTACTGCAAAGTAGCGCCGCATGCACGAATAATAGTAGGCTCGATCGTATCACAATGCTGCAGCAATATGCTACAATAAACCAACACTATAACTGGGAAAACATACTTGATTTCGGAATAAGCGAACAGGTTGTTACGCAACACACCGCTTACATTGTGTTGGAAAAAGCAACAGACTATATCAAATATAATATTGCCCCGCCAAAAGAACTGGAAGCTGAATGCGAGCAACTGAATTATGTAAAAACAGATAGCAGGCTTACCCGGGAAAGACTTCGTAAAAAAGATGAGTTTGAAATTATAAACAACGTGGTAGAAGCCTACAATCAACGGGTAAAAAAGATAGATAAAAATGAAACAGTATTAACGCCGGATAAAGCGGAAATAAATAAGCTGGCTCTTACCAATTCATTCGCTGAAAACACTCAAAATACAAACGTCGGAAGAAGCTTGCCAACTGGCCAATCATTGCTTGCTGTAGGTACAGGTAGATCCAATTTAGATGAAGTTGTAGTGATTGGTTATGGTGTGATGCAAAAAAGAAATGTGACAGGTGCAGTGAGCTATATTTCAGGTAGAGATTTGCAGCAGGTTGGTTCCGTTGAACAGGCATTGCAAGGTCGGGTAGCTGGTGTGCAGGTTACAAATGCAAGCGGCGCACCTGGCTCAAATGCATCAGTTATGATCAGAGGTGCAGCAAGCATTAATGGCAATAATCAGCCATTGGTTGTGTTGGATGGTGTACCCGTTTTTGGCAACATAAACGAACTTGTAAACATAAACAACATACAAAGCATTACCGTTTTAAAAGGGCCGGAAGCCGGTGCTATGTATGGCAGCCGTGCTTCAAATGGCGTGATAGTGCTTGCTTCAAAAAAAGGGAATTATAACAGGTATTATCCTTCAGGGCACTATCGGCTAAAAGTTATGGAGGATATGGATTACATGAATGATGTTAAGCTGGCTGATGTAAAAAATAAAAAAATTGAATATCAAAAATTGCAACAGGAGTATGGCGAAAAGACAGGTTTTCATATCGATATGGCACAACATTTTTTTGAAGCCGGATTAAAAAAAGATGCCTTCGAAATATTACTGAACGCTGCGGAAACTGCAAACGGTAACCGGCAAGTATTAAAAGGGATGGCTTACATTTTAGAAAGCTGGAAGGAATATGATGAAGCAATAAAAATTTACAAGCAACTGATGGATGATGCCAGTAATGACCCGGCTCTGTACAGAAACCTTGCATGGAATTATTTTCAATTGCATAAATACCAGGAAGCTGTAAACACCATGTATGCAGGCATCAGGTTAAATACCGGAAGCAACGAAAATAATTTCGTTCAGTTAAAAACGGCAATGCTAAGTGAACTACATGCAATGATTACAATTAAAAAAAACGAGCTCGATTTGTCAATGATTCCAGCGTCAATTATTGCCTCCGTTCCAATTGATTTAAGGGTTGTGTTGGATTGTAATACGGGCTATGTAAATTTTACAAGTGTGAACGAACCCGGCTTAACTACCGCAACTTATAACAAGCAATCAAAAAATGGTGGAGTTATTTTGGGTAGTGAAAATTATTACAACGGGAGATATAGCACCGGTGAATACCTGCAAAAAAATGCAAGGCCGGGTACGTACAAAATCAATATAAACTACTATGATTATTATAACGGCGAAATACCGACCCTCATGCGAATATGCACATTTAAAAATTTTGGAAAACAAAACCAGGAAATAACAACCGAATGTGTTATCCTCGACAATCAATATGGCGATATAGAGGTTACAACGATTAATGTACCCCAAAAATAATTTTTTATTGCCCTGTAACCATTGATTTTACTGCTGTTTAAGCGATAATATTTGGCAAAGATTTGAAATATTAAAATTATTTTTGGTGAATTGAAAAAAATAAATTCATCTTTGCATCGCAAAAAAATAAAACAATGCAACGCATCAATTTACATATCGAAATAAAAGGCCTGTTTAGTCCGTCATGGGATTATACAGGTTTCGGGGCACGTTTGCTGTTGCGTAAAAAATAATTTACCAATACTAAAAGCGAAGACCCCGAAATTAAAATCGGGGTTTTTTTATGCAATAAATATTTTAAGAAATCCTTTTTGTAAAAGTTAAAAACTGAATGCAGGAACAAAAAAATATAATAGCGATACAGTTACGACATACAACCATTGATTGGTTGAGTAACCAACAAAGCAGTAGCAATTGTTTTGATGGCGACATGGGCAACCTGTATCCGTACAAAAGGCCGTGGTATATACAAGCGCAGACTTAGCAAGTCTTTCAGCGATAGTAGAGCCCGGTCAGTTTTTAACGACCGGGCTTTTTTTTGCCCAGGCTCCAACGGGATAAGTACATCTCGTTGGAAGACAAAAATGAGAATTATGAAATTTATAATAGCGGTGGAAGTGGCAAGATTAATGATTGCACTGATTGAAGATTTGCTTGACAGAAATGCAAAGGAGAAAATAAAAATTTAGAAAGGGGAGGTAAGCATGCCCTGCGGATGCTGCAGGGATGTTTTAAGGTTCGTTGGTGTAACGGCTAACATCACAGATTGTCGATCTGTTGACATGGGTTCAACTCCCATACGAACCGCAAATGTTGTCTTTAGCTTAACTGGTAAAGTAGCACATTGTGAATGTGAAGAACAGGGTTCGAGTCCCGGAGACAACCGGAATAGTTCATGGTTAAAAGATCATGGTTCATAGAATGAGTAATTGCTTCCCATGAAATATTAACCATCAACCATGAACCAAATAACACTGGCTCATAGTTCAATGGATAAGAATGCTTCACTACGAATGAAGTGATACAGGTTCAAATCCTGTTGAGCCAACAACAAAACAATGGCTCGTAGCTCAATGGCGAGAGTATCCGGCTTTTAACCGGAGGGTTGTGAGTTCGAGTCTCACCGGGCCAACATGGATAAATAGCTCAATGGTAGAGCAGTGGCTTGTTAAGCCGAAGATTGAAAGTTCGAGCCTTTCTTTATCCGCAAACCACCCCCCGTCAGCGGTTAAAAACCCTGACGGCAGTTAACAATAAATGTGAGTGCGACGAAGTGGAAGAGTCGTGGCAGACTGTAAATCTGTTGTTGCAAAACTGAATTGGTTTAAATCCAATCACTCACACAAAAGGAGAGAGTCCGGTTTGGTCATGGAAGCTGTCTTGAAAACAGACTGGGTGTAAAAGCCTCAAGAGTTCGAATCTCTTTCTCTCCGCAAAAAGTATTTGGTGTAGGAGTTCGAATCTCCCATGCCGTAAATAAAAAGATGGAGAGTTGACAGAGTTGGTAATGTGCTGGCCCGCTAAGCCATGATATCGCAATGCGATGCAAAGGTTCGAATCCTTTACTCTCCGCAAACCCCGTCAGCGGTTGTGGCTGAAAAAAGTGATGCGGTACAAGTGAGTGACACAACGATGCTGCCATGAAAAGCAAATGTTCGTCCCACAATTGCATTGCCTTTTGAATAGCACTGCTTATTTGAATTGCATTGCCCTTTTGAATTGCACCGCTCTTTAGGGCGGTGATAAATGAAACAAACATTCTTCACGGCTTTAGCCAAATTCTTTTTTCGGCTAAAGCCACGGAAGTAGCAATTAATCCCCGCCCTAAAGGACGGGGCAATTGATGCCACCATGAAAAGCAACTATTAGTAAACAAAATATTTTATAACGCTCTTTTGAGGTGAGAGAGAAAACTTACGGCAATGCAACAGCAATGGAGAAAATTAAGCGGACAAAAAATTACCAGGCCGATTGAAACTGAAATCATGGAGGTGATTGCCAAAGAAAGGGCAATGGGCCATGAGCTGAAAGTATGCATTGGTACCGATAGCCAGGTAAAAGGTAAGGAAACCGAATTTGCTACGGTGATTGTTTTTGTGCGGAAAGGCAAGGGAGGTTTTATGTATATCCACAATGAACTGACTAAACAAAAAATGAGCATCAAAGAAAGGATGTTGGTGGAAGTGGCAAAAAGCATAGAAGTGGCTTACCCGCTCTGCAATATTTTTAGCAGATACGGTGTAGATATGGAAGTGCATGCCGACATTAACACCAACCCAAACTTTAAAAGCAACGATGCATTAAAAGATGCCATGGGTTATATAATGGGGATGGGCTTTGTTTTTAAAGCAAAACCAAATGCCTTTGCAAGTTCAAGCTGTGCCGATAAAGTGGTTAACCCCTAAATCTCCTGAAGGGGACTTTGCAAGCAGTTATTAAAATTTATAAAGTATTAAAATAAAAAAAATGGAAAGTAGTAAAGAACAAATGGGAATAAATGCAAAGGGTGTTTTCAGCAATGGGTTTTGTGCAGCGAGTAGTTTTACCAGGATTGATTTTGGTGTTTTACCTGTGCAAAAAGAAATATACAGTAACTATTTGCGAAAGAAATAGTTCAGATAAAGAAAATTGATTTTCACTTCGTTTTTCTACGCAAATATCTTATTCAATTGATTAAACTCTTTGTTTTATTTCTTTAATGTATTCGGGGATGCTTATGTTTTCTATGTAGTTTTTAGCTAACTCTTCTTTTCCATAAGCATTCAATTTTTCTTCAAATAAACTTGCATTAAAATCTGCGAAGTCATAAAACATTTTTAGAGGCGGCTCCTGTTTATTTATTCCTAACGTTTCGCTACACCAAGCATATAGACACTCGAATAATTTTTCTGCTTTATTACTATGAACTTTTACGTCAAAGCCATTAATATCGGAAATAGCCTTCATGTAATCGTACTTGATTGATTCTAAGATTAGAAATTGTTTTGATTTTAGCCTTGCAATCCCACTATTCCTAAGCCCGTAATCAATTCCAAGTTCGAATGGCATATTCATTCTTGCAAATTCATTTGCTTTGGAAGATTTAACAATAGATAAATCATGAATGCTATACTTACAACTTTTAATAATGGCAGTAATTTTATCCAATCTAACTTGTCCGGAATCTGAAATTTCCAAAGTTATGCGAGGAGCGAATCCATTTTTAATTAATACATACATCATTGGTTTGAGAATGTCATTGATGTATTCGGGATCAAAAGGACAATTGATAAAAACATTTTTTGCAAAACTCATTATCTTTTGTCCTTTGGTGGATTAGGATCGTTTCCATAGGAGTTCTTGTCCTGAATCATTCCATTTTGTTTATGGATGTAAAGTTCAGTCTTTTCATTTCTGCTTAGTTTGCGTCCGTAGTCAATGGCTTTTTCTTTTGTTCCGAAAGTCTTAGAGGCTCTTTCAGAACCAGATTTTTTAACTGCCCATCCTGATTGTGATGGCACCACATGATTTGATTTTTTTGCCATGGTAATTTAAAATTTAATAAGATGAAAATACAAAATAATTCTTGTTTTGGATATTAATTTAAGAATGGTAGCTAAGTATAGATTTAAAAATATTTTGTTTCAAAAGGTAACAAGAATTGGTGAAATAAAGTTATTGGGGAGAGTGAAATTTGATTCAACATTATGGATCCTGATTTTATAACATTACTCATCCGTAATCCTAACAGTGTAATTGTAATTGAAGATGCAGAAAATATTATCATGGATCGTAAAATCAGTAACAACGCTTCGGTATCAAACCTGCTGAATATTTCAGACGGTTTGCTGGCAGATTTTTTAAATGTACAAATCATTTGCACATTTAATAATTCGCTCACAATGGTAGACAGTGCGTTGCTGCGTAAAGGCAGGCTGGTAGCAAAATATGAATTTGGAAAACTGGGCATCAATAAATCACAACGATTATCAAATCATTTTGGTTTTGATAAAGTAATCAACCAGCCAATGACCATTGCAGAAATTGCCAACCACCATGAAAAAGAACAGCAACCAGAAAAGATGGAAGTGATAGGTTTTAGAAGAGAGGTGTTAGCAAATTAAAAGCAACAAAAAAAGAAAAATGAACCATTCAAAAAAAGAAAGAATGTTAAATAATTGGAGTCTACAAAGTCTCCCCTTCGGGGAGATTTAGAGGGGCCGCCACGCCTAAAGAACTTGCTCAACAGCAAGATTGGAATTAGTATGTTGACAGCAAACCTGGCGTGTGTTTTACAAAGCACCGCAGTGCAGACGCAGTAGCCATCTGTATGCTGTTGCATCAATGTGCAGTTTCAACCATAACCTGTGGGTCAGGAGTTCAATTCTCCTTCCTGTTCATACGGGATAGCTCAGTGGTAGAGCAACAGACAAACGTGGGTTCGACTCCCACTCCCAATTCGTTGGGATGGCGGAACGGTAAACGCAAAGCACTAGGGATGCTTGATTAAAGAAGTACACCGCTTCTCAAAAAATGGTGACAGAAATTAAAGCAGGTGTTGCCTTCCCGGGGTTTTGCAAAAAGGTTCGCCTGAATGCATTTCACCAGTTTGCCTGGCACCCGTAAAATGCAGGAAGTTGTAATAAAGGTTGCCCTTAAGTAGCATTGATTTATTGATGAACATCGCAATAAAGAATGGTAGTTAACGGTAGCCCAAAGCACAACTGCAATGCATTTTCCGTGAAAGATAAATGGAAGGCAATACCGGCTTTATTAAAAAATGAATTCGTGTAATAAAAAGTTAATAAAACGAAACAAGTAACAATAAACACTTGGCAAGCTGTATTGGGATTAAAAAAATGTATACGATCACATGTTTAAAAAAATTGAATTCGTGTAATTAGTGCCTTAAAAATTCGTGTAATAAAAAATTAGTAAAATGAAACAAGTAAAAGTAAACGCCTATCAGGCAGCACTGGTTTTTAAAAACGGGGTATATAAAAAAATGCTGAAAGAAGGGACCTATTGGTTTTGGTTTGGTGAAACTGTATTGAAATATGATTTGGCAAAACCATTTGTGGCCATGGTTGATTTAAACATCCTGTTGCAGGATGCCCAACTGGCCGAAGCCTTGATTGTGGTAGACGTAAAGGACAATGAAATTGCTTTACAGTACGAAAATGGTTTGTTGAAACAGGTATTAACTGCCGGTCGTTATGCATACTGGAAAGGCATTATCAACTACCAGTTTGTAATGGCAGACATCAGCAAAATTGACATCACCGAAAACATCAGTCGGGCCACTTTGCAAAATAAATTGGTGGCGCCTTATGTACGTATGTACACTGTGGAAAGCCATGAAAATGCTGTGTTGTTTGTAGATGGAAAGTATGCGCAGGTATTGCAAAGCGGCGTGTACTTCTGGTGGAAAAACAGCATCACTGTTTTGGTGGGAAAGGCTGACAACCGTATGCAGCAG
This sequence comes from Ferruginibacter sp., assembly GCA_040002495.1. Classification (GTDB taxonomy): domain Bacteria; phylum Bacteroidota; class Bacteroidia; order Chitinophagales; family Chitinophagaceae; genus Ferruginibacter. Next base: position 2,277 of record JBDUEK010000020.1, on the reverse strand, counting down.
ATCGAAATTAATGGCCAGGAAATTCTGACCAAAGACAAAGCTGCATTGCGTATCAACGGGTATGCCCAATACAAAGTGGTTGACATTGAAAAGGCTTTGTTACAAAACAAAGAGTATGAACGCCAGTTGTATGTGGCCTTTCAGTTGGCATTGCGTGAGTACATTGGCGCATTGGGTTTTGATGAATTGCTGGAGAAAAAAGATAACATCGTTCCATTCATTTTGGAAGCAGTAAAAATTGCTGCCGACAACCTGGGTGTGGCTGTAAATGGCTTTGGTATCCGAGACATCATTTTGCCAGGCGATGTAAAAGACATCATGAACAAAGTGTTGGTAGCCGAAAAAAATGCGCAGGCCAACACCATCATGCGTCGTGAAGAAACTGCCAGCACCCGGAGCTTGCTAAACACTGCAAAGCTGATGGAAGACAATGCGATGTTATGGAAATTGAAGGAGATGGAATATGTAGAAAAGATCGCAGAAAAAATCAGCAACATCAGCGTAAGCGGCAATGGTATGTTGGTAGAGCAGTTGAAACAGATTTTTGTACCGCAGAAATAGTCACAACTATGATTTGTATGATTTAGCTGATTCCCATGAAAATAGTAATCAGCTAAATCATTTCTTAATCAATTACAATCATAGTTCAGACAAATTTTGTACTTAGCTTTAGTACTACTATTAAGCATCGTTGTGTCACTCACTTGTGCGAATGTAGTAGTATTGAGCTAAACTTTTTACTTTCAATTAAATATATAACAATGGCAAAAGAATCTAAGTCCAAAATTGATGCTGCTTGGGATTACTTTGATAAGGATGATTTAAAGAATGCGATGAAAATCGGTAATTCACTTGTGAGAATAAAAAAATGGAGCTTAATGGGGAACTATTTACTAGGTCACATCTACTTTAAACAGAAAGAATTTTTAAAGGCAATAGAACATTTTAATAATGCATTGAAATTAGATGTGAATTCAAAAATTGGGGGATTCATTCTTTATTGGATGGGTAAAGTATATGACTACAGTGAGTTATGGCCTACAGAAGATAATCTACTTTACGATAAGGCAAAAGCGATTAAATCATACGTTGAAAGTAAAAAATATAACACTTATCCTGCTGACGTTATATTTAGTATAGCACCAACTTTAAATGATTATGAAAAAGTAGTATTATATGGAGAAGGGATTAAAAAATTTCCTAACGAAGTAGATTTTTATATCTACTTGTCCAAACTTCATAGGAGAATGGGATATCTATCTAAGGAGGTTGAAGTGTTGGAATTGGCAATATCGAAGGGAATTGAATCATCATCTTTATTATTCAATTTGGGAATACACTATTTTGAACAAAAGAGATATTCAGAAAGTGAAAGATATTTTCGGCTTTGTTTGGAGTTTAACTCAAATGATAATGCATTCCCATTAATTCATTATCAACTTGGCAATTGTTTTTATGAGCAAAAACTTTTTGATAAGGCTATTCATCATTACAAACAAGGCGTTGAAACGGGAAGAAATGATAATGGCATTTGGTATAATTTTATGGGTTTAGCGATATGTTATAAAAGGCAAGCAAAGATAGAAAATCTTAATAATTTCATTTCAGATATCCCCGCAGATAAAAAGTACTTCGGGTATATAGGTTTCGAGTATGGTTTAATGTCATATTTTGACGGTAAGATTTTGGAAGAAGTTCAATTTATTCAAGATGGTAAAGAGTTAATATTAATTCTTGAAAATCTAAAGTTTGGCAATAAAAATAATTTAGATTCTTTTAAGATTTCGCTTTTAATTGTTGCTCTGCATGATTACTTGAATGACTCTCTTTCTAAGTTAAATATACTTCGAACTTGTGATACAAACTTTTTCGGGGTTGATTTTATTGCCGACCGCCTGTCGGAATCCTACAATAACCTATTAAGTACTGAAATGTTTAATGATGAAATTTTTGAACTTTTTATATTTGATATAGAAAATGATTTTTTCAGGGATACGCTTGTGGAGAGTGTGCTAGCGGATGTAATTGGTACTCTTTTTAATAAAAAAAAGTATGGAGAAATTGTTTCTCTTTTTGAAAAGATAGATGATCGTAAAATTGAGAAACTTGATCTCTTGTTTCGTTACGCATATTCGTTGGGTTCAATAAATAAACCAACGGAAGCAAAGCAATATTATGAGCTATATCTAAAATCCAATCCAAAATCATCAGCTGTTTTAAACAAACTAGTGTAGTGACAATTTAATTTAGAAACATATAGTATATTTGTATTGATAA
>JBDUEK010000019.1:0-81057 GCA_040002495.1 Ferruginibacter sp. | reverse complement strand
TCATATCGATAAACCGGCTATTTCAAAAAAAGATCGGATGGTAGTGATTTTTTTTTAATGAAACGTTCCCATTCTTCAAGACCACGAAGCGCCATTATTGACTCACAGTTGCATCAACTGAAAGACCAACACAGACAGCCAACGCACCAAGTCAGGCACATTTGCAAGGCACACAAAACAGACACACAAAAGCAAACCTTGCAAAAGGGCCTGCCTTGTTCCAACGTTTCCGAGACACACCCGGACACATAGCTCCAGTTTGACACACCAAGTCGAAGGGCGAACATACAACAATGCATTGGCAAAAAACGGGGCAAGACCAGCAAACATCAGCTGTAGTTCGCTATCAGCTTTGGTTGGGGCTGGACCTCTCCGATTGATCTTTTAGTTAAACCTGGCAATTTCGTTCTCAATTTAATCTCGTTGGCCGGGCAGGACAAAGGTTGCTGATTTTTTGTTTGTAAATTTTTAAATTTATACCCTTATTCGACAGCAGTTCCAGGTGGCACCAGCAATGAAGTCCAGCTCTGCAGCAAGCCCTGTCCATTGCCTGCCATTTTTCCAGACCATATTCCTATTTGGATATTTCAAAATATTGTAATTACTTTGTACCCACAATTAAAATTTTAGATTTATGGACATTTCAGTAATCCCTATTGGAAATTCGAAAGGCATACGTTTGACAAAGACTTTGATTGAGAAGTACAATATCAAAGACACAGTTGAACTCATTCTTGAAAAGGATTATATAATTCTAAAACCAAAAACGGCCGCAAGAACTGGCTGGGATAAGTCTTTCAAAAAAATGCACACCCAGGGCGATGACAAGCTATTTATATCAGACGTTTTTGAAGATGAAAAATTTGAAGAATGGAGTTAAAGCAATATCAAGTTGTATTGGTGAACCTTGATCCTACAATTGGAAGTGAAATGAAAAAGACCCGGCCATGTGTAATTATTTCGCCAGATGAAATGAACAGATACTTACAGACAATCGTTATTGCACCAATGACAAATAGCTCCAGGCCCTATCCGACAAGAATCGAAATTAAGCATAAAGTAATAAAAGGGTGGATAGTTTTAGATCAAATTAGAACGGTAGACAGGCAAAGAATATTCAAAATATTAGATAACCTGGTTGACAAGGAAATATCACTTGTTAAAGCGATTCTTAAAGAGACTTATATAGATTAAAACGGCAGCCATTCAAATAAGCAAGGGAGTTTCAATCCAAACTCCTTTTGGCACCTTACATAAACGGCTCGGATCGTGTACAGTATATGCCTCTATCCGGGAGCTCTGCAAGATGCGCCAAAGTTCGTTCTGGTCTCGTTTTACAAAATGTCAGTAGTAGTTTTGCCACCACGTTTACATTGCCCGTTCGGTAGTGTAAACGAAGGCTGTTTATGTTATGCATAAGGCCGCATTGCGTGAAACTCACCTGCAATTTTTTGCAGGATGCTCTGCACAAAGTCTGCTTGTTGATGTCAGTTTTTCAGTAAATTTGAATATGTATACCTAAAAAAGAATTATGAAAACTTTGCCCTATGCATTTTTAATATGCCTTTCTTTTTTTGTTTCATGTAAGAAAACAGAAAATCATAATGCTGAACTTACTACAGACCAAAAATTGAAAAAAATCTCGTATGGAATAGATTCAGCAGTTCCGCTTTGCACCTCTTGCCCGCCTTTGATAACAGAAAAGGCAGAACATTTTTATTATGACAATCTTGACAGATTAGTATCGAGAATGCTAACCACGACAACACTTTCATTCAATCCTGTAATTACTGATACCACTTCCGTTTATTTATATTTTTATTCGGATAATAGTTTTATGATTAGTAGTTATACGGATCAGCCTGCCCGTAGCATTGCCATTAATCATATACTAAAATATGATTCGAAAAACAGGCTGATAAGTGATTCAATAACAAATCCACAGATGGGTAATAATAAACTTACTTCATTTACATATTTGCCGGATACGATCATTCAATATGAAAAACAATCCTTTCCGGCAGGGACAGAAATTAAAATTGATAGCATGTTTATAGAAGGCGGAAATATTGTGCGTGAAAAAATTACTTCGGGTTCTTCATTTAGGGAACTCACGTATAGTTCTTCCACTTTTAGAAACCCATTCAGCTACATAAATAATTTTACATTGTTAGCATCAGATTATAAAAATGGTGCAAACTCTTCACTGTTTTCAATTTATACACCTCAGAATATTACCTATAATATAGCTTCGAACACTGATATAAAAACATGGAATAATACTTCCCCCGTTTCAAACTCAACATCAGTCCTCACAACAACTTTAGATTCAACAGGCAGAGTAAAAACTACTTCAAAGAGTTCTAATGGCAATAAGGTAACAACTTTTGAATATTTTTAGTGCCTTCGCATTAAAGAAAAGCTGCACACAGTTAGGTACGCAAGTGGACTTTCACTTTAAGCCCTTATCGAGACTTAGGTGAATAGTTCGATCCGATAGATTGGCAGACCTGCTTGCAGCATTTTAGTCGTTGGTTTGGCGCTCTTTGTACAATTCCTACTGTAAGGCAAGCCGCAAACGTTAGGGGCACATTTCTCCTCTTTTTAAAATTTTCGTAATTTCATCGTATGGATATTAAAGAGCTCATAACGATTGATGAAGAGATATTAGGAGGCCAAACCGTATTTAAAGGCACTCGTGTTCCTGTCGAAACTTTGTTTGATCATTTGGAAGCAGGTATCACTATAGATGCTTTTTTAGAAGACTTTCCGACTGTAACTAAAGAGCAAGCAATCGCATTGTTAGATTTGGCTAACAAACTATTTAATACAAAAAACTTAGACCAATTGTATAAGGCTTTTGCTTGATGAAAATTTGCCAAAAAGTCTTAAGCTGGATTTTCCTGATCATGAGTTTTATACTGTCCGTGACAAAAACTGGAATGGAATTAAAAACGCTGAACTTTTTGTTTGTCAGCGTTTATATTTACATTTTTAAATCCGCAGAAATTCTGGAAAATACCAGCAATCAATTTCCTAACTTCTGCAATGCAAAACGTTGTGCGAATATTGGCAATTATCAAATTTTAATTAGATTTGTACGAGAAATATTAAGATAATGGACAATACACTTTTATATAGTAAACTTTCTCATCTGCCGGATAATTTAAAATCCGAGGTCGCCAATTTTATAGACTTTTTAATGAGTAAAAATAAAAAGTCAAATAAGCATAAACCGAAGTTCGGAAGTGCCAAAGGAATGTTTAAAATGAAAAAGAACTTTGACGAACCTATGGAAGACTTTAAAGATTATCAATAAGGATGAACTATTTACTGGACACTCACGCTTTAATATGGTTTCTTAATGGTGATAAAGAACTTTCTTCAAAAGCAAGAAAAGCAATCGAATCACCTGAAGCAATAAATTTTGTGAGCATTGTAAGTTTATGGGAAATTGCCATTAAGGTAAGTCTTGATAAACTTGATTTAAAAACTCCTTTTGAAAAAATTGGCGAAGAAATTAGTAATAACAATTTTGAAATGGTTCCAATTACTTTTCAGGACACTTTAATACTTTCATCCTTACCCTTTCACCATAGAGATCCCTTCGACCGACTTCTAATTGCACAAGGCATAAATAATAAATTTACCATTATCTCAAAAGATCAACATTTTAACAGTTATAAAATAAAGGTTCTTTGGTAAGTTAATGCCAGCACTCAATCAAGTAAGCAAGGGAAGTTTTCATTCCTATTGGCGTATGATTCGTTAAATTATAAAAGAGCATTGGCGCAAGGGTGTCGGGCGGTCAATGTGCGTTGGCAATTCTTGTGCCTTACATCCGACAGTGCGTAAAAGTATTAGAATGCGTACACTTGCTCCTGAAAAATACAGGCAAATAATTTGCATATAGAACCAGTTTGTTGCATTCACCAAAAATCCGCTGTTAAGTGCTTTTGTCCTTATTCACGAAGATTGGTTATACAGCAGTGCAAAAGGATATAAAAAAAGATGGTGTAATAAAACCGCTGAATGCTAATTAGATAAAGTATAAGGCCCAAGTAGCCACTTGCGTCAAAAGAGTACAAGGCAAGCCGCAAACGTTAGATGCAAATTCCCATCAATACAACTTCAAATTTTACGCGTATTTTTAAAAAAATATAGCACGTGTTATGAATACAAAATTAACTTTGATAATAGAAGAAAAAGTGATCAACTCTGCAAAACAATACGCACAAAAAAAAGGCAAGAGCTTATCACATATTGTCGAAAACTATTTAATATCAATTACGTCAAAAGAAATTAATGATGAGGCGATTTCGCCCAAAGTACTAAAACTCATGGGGGTTATAAAACTACCCGAAGATTTTAATTATAAAAAGGAATTAGGAACTATTATTTCAAGAAAATATAAGTAATGCAAAATATATTTTTAGATACTAATGTAGTAATAGATTTCCTGGCAGATCGTAGACCATTTTCATTAATAGCCGCTAAAATATTCAACTATTCTTTACAAGGAAAAATAAAAGTTTACATATCTGCAGTCTCATACAATAATATCTTACGACAATCCCTGACCCCGAGCCGAAACAATTAAACTCTTAAATGGGTTATCGGAAATGACTGAAATAGCTGATGTTACAAAGGGTATAATTAAAACATCATTGAAAACTGATTTTAAGGATTTTGAGGACGCCATCCAATATAATTGTGCTTTGAGCATTAATAAACTCGATTTTATTGTGACCCGAGACACAAAGGATTTCAAGACTTGCCTGTATTAACACCTGAAGAAGCAATTAGCTCGTTAGAAAATGCCAGCAGGTAGGGCAGGATAGGAATGGGCATTTCCGCAAAAGCCTTCCACAACACCGTATCCCAATAAAAATCCAGACAGGCTGTGAATCACTCAATCAAACATCACACGCTTGCACTTCCGGATAATTCTATCCGGCAAACTAATCCTTCTTTACCATCTTTATAAATGGTGTTCTCCGATCAAATTTATTGGAAAAATAATGGGAGATGACGCCATGAAAGTACAATAGTACAAGTGTGCGACGCAACAATGTCGCCATAAAACACATCGGCTGATCAACAAAAAATCATTAACAGCAATTACACGGTGCCGTAGGATTAATTGCTATTTTATTTTCAGTCTCTCAAAATTATGAACGAAATTACATGGGACGGCAATCTTTATACATTGGAACAAAATAAAACAACATGGAAAACGAATCAAAAATAGGCCCCACCATTATTGTAATACTTGGTGCTACGGGAGATTTAACCTGGCGTAAATTAACACCCGCCATTTACAACTTATGGCTGGATAACTGGGTACCCGAAGAATTTGCTGTGATTGGGGTAAGCCGTGATAAATACACCGGCCCCGAATTTGAAAAGCATTTGCATGAAGGCGTAGATAAATTTTCACGAAGGGGCAAAACGAAGAAAATTAAATGGGATCTTTTTGCTAAATGCCTTACCTACCAGCAAGGGGAGTTTAATGATGCAGCTACCTATGCGGCCATCAATAAGCAAATAAACCTGCTCGAAAAAACCTGGAATGCCACCGCCAACAGGATCTTTTACCTGGCTGTTCCGCCCAATGCATTCGAAGAAATTTCCGGTAAGATAGGATCGTCAGGACTTGCAGAAAATAAGCTTAAAAGCAGGATTGTTATAGAAAAACCTTTCGGCCACAACCTGGAAAGTGCCATAGAATTGAATGCTTTATTGCATACTAATTTCGATGAAAAGCAGATATATCGCATTGATCACTACCTGGGGAAAGAAACCGTGCAGAATATTCTGGCTTTCCGGTTTGCCAATACCATGTATGAGCCTATCTGGAATCGCAATTATATTGAAAGCATTCAGATTACCGTAGCCGAGCAATTAGGTGTGGAGAACAGGGGCAATTATTATGAAACAGCAGGAGCACTCCGCGATATGATACAAAACCACCTGCTGCAATTACTCTGCCTGATCGCCATGGAACCGCCCGTTTCGTTTGAAGCCGATGAAGTGCGCAACCGAAAAGTGGATGTACTAAATGCTTTGCAAAAAATAAATCCAGAGGAAGTGCATCAGTATGCTGCCCGTGGACAATATGGCCCGGGATGGCTAAAGGGAAAGAAAGTAATTGGTTACCGCCAGGAGCCGGATGTTAGCAAGGATTCCTGCATTGAAACTTTTGCCGCATTAAAATTGTATATGAACAATTGGAGATGGCAGGGCGTGCCTTTTTATTTGCGAACCGGCAAACGAATGGATGAAACAATTTCGGTTATTACCATACAGTTTAAAACCCCGCCATACCAAATATTTCCGGCACAGGCAATCGGCAACTGGCAACCCAACCGGCTGGTGTTAAGCATTCAGCCGCACATGGGAATCTCTTCCAGGATCCAGGCAAAACGTCCGGGCCTTAAAATGTTGCTGTACCCTGTTGATATGCATTTTGATTACAACGAATCTTACACTTCAGGTACGCCTGAAGCTTATGAAACTTTGTTGCTGGATGTTATGGAAGGCGATACAACACTGTTTATGCGTGCCGACCAGGTAGAAGCCGCATGGAAGGTGCTGATGCCAGTTATTAATGTATGGGCGGCAAATCCTCCCAGCAACTTTCCTAATTATAAAGCCGGCAGCCAGGGCGCTGAAGATGCAGAAATATTAATTGCAAAAGATGGCCACAGCTGGTTTGATATGCCCATTAATGATTTATCGTGATATAAAACTAAGATCGTCTTTTATTGAAAGGGTTGATAATGATTTTGCCAATTGAAAAATATGGATATATGGGCGGCTGGAGAACTCTTACAGCTTACTATTATCAAGAGGCAGTAGTTTTTTTTTGGGCCAGGCCGCAAATCACTATTTAACATCGTTGCATCGCCCTCTTGTACTTTTGGGTAATTCTATTCGGCAAAGTATAGTGTCCATATTAGAATTAGTGGGTGCCACCAAAATGGAGCTGATATAAAATCTGTCACAAATAAATTTCCGTATTTTTTGAGATAACAGTCCTACACAAGGCGTGCTATATAACAGTAAAAACCTAATGAACCAACCAGTAAAGCCCAACGAATTACATTACACAAATCCACAAGGCCCGGATGATGAAATGCTTGCTGTGCTGCAACGGAAAACATTTGCCTATTTTTTAAAAGAGGTAAATATCCAAACCGGGTTGGTTGCTGATAAAACCCAACCAGGGTCACCTTCAAGTATTGCAGCAACAGGCATGGCACTTAGCTGTTATATAACAGGAATAGAACGCGGATTTATAACAAAGGCCGAAGCGATAAAAAGAACGTTGACTGTTTTAAAATTTTTCTATAACAGCCGCCAGGGAACCGACGCAGATGCAACAGGATACAAAGGATTTTATTATCATTTTCTTGATATGCAAACCGGCAAGCGTGCATGGAAATGCGAACTCTCAACAATAGATACTGCTATATTATTAGCAGGAATATTAACTGCAAGATATTATTATACAGGTAAAAGCAAATCTGAAAGCGACATAAGAATGTATGCCGATCAACTCTATGCCAGGGTAGATTGGCAATGGGCATTAAATGGCAAAAATTCCATTTCACATGGCTGGAAACCGGAGTCGGGATTTCTTCGCAGTCGTTGGAATAAGCATTATAGCGAAGCACATATTATCTATATACTCGCTCTTGGTTCACCTACTTTTCCAATTAGCCCTACCTGTTATAAAAAATGGACGTCCACGTTTGAATGGCAAAAATTTTACAATATCGAATGCATTTATGCCGGGCCGCTTTTTATTCACCAGATGTCGCAAATATGGTTGGATTGCAAGGGAATCCACGATGATTTTAATAGACATATTGATATTGATTATTTTGAAAACAGTCGCCGTGCTACTCAAATCCAGCAACAATATGCCATCGAAAACCCATTGGGTTTTGCTCACTATGGCGAAAATGGATGGGGTATTACAGCCAGTGATGGCCCCGGCCCCGCTACCCGTACGGTTAATGGTATTAAAGGAAAATTTTATGGCTATAAAGCAAGAGGTGTTCCCTACGGTCCGGATGATGGAACCATATCACCCTGGGCGGTTGTATCTTCCCTGCCGTTTCTGCCAAAAGTTGTACTAAGCACCATGCGCCACGCAATTGAAAAGCTGGATTTTAAAAACGATCATGAATATGGTTTTGATGCCAGCTATAATGCTACTTTTCCGGCTAAGGCTAATAATCCCAATAACTGGAGATCCGAATGGCAACTTGGATTAAACCAGGGACCGGTTATTTTAATGATTGAAAATTATAAATCAGGATTGATATGGGATATCATAAAAAGATGCCCTCATATTATCGATGGTTTGAAGAAGGCTGGTTTTAGCGGTGGTTGGCTCGACGATACAACAATCAAGGAAAAATAAATAATGAACATATTTACGAAAAGTTTTCGAAGCCCGTTTCCGACATAGTTTTTCGCTATTTATACATTTGTTACTTTTGTTTTGCAAACGATATTTATAGTTGATGAATGATAAAGAAATTATAGACATTTTCTTGTTACTGGATGCAGGTACTTACCCTGACTGGAAGTTGTATGATTGTGAAACTTATAAGGCTGCCATCAATGGAGATTTGATCTTAAAGACTAGCGTTAATGGCAGTACTAAAACTAAACTTACCTCTGCTAAAGGTAAACCCGTCATTCAAAAAGTACCGGTGGTTAAATCGAAACCCCTTGTTTAATTTTACATTAAAACAGCTAACATAATGTATACGTTAGAAGTAAAATATCTATGTCCAACAAAAAGAAAATTCTATGCATTTCGGGAAGCACCCGTAATAATTCCAGCAATTTAAAATTATTGCAACTCATTGCTGAGATGACGCATGAAAAATACGAGGTTTCAATTTTTAATGAATTGAGTACACTCCCTCACTTTAATCCCGACCTGGATAATGAAAATCCACCCCAACCCATAATTGATTTCAGAAATAAAATTGAATGGGCAGATGCCGTTATCATTTGCACACCTGAATACGTTTTCAGTATTCCGGGTAGTTTAAAAAATGCATTGGAATGGATGGTGTCTACCACCATTTTTTCCGATAAACCAGTTGGCTTAATAACAGCGTCGGCACAGGGAGAAAAAGGACAGGCTGAACTTAAATTGGTGATGCAAACAATTGGAGCAATCTTTCATGAAAGTACCACCCTTTTGATACAAGGTATAAGAGGCAAGATCAATGACAACGGAAAAGTTACTGATGAAAAAACTATGGCTGCTATTGAACAATTCCTATTTGCTTTTGAAGAACAATTGAATTAGAGATGTTGAATACAATCAATATTTACACTATTGTTTCAATTGAATTTTTATATAAAAAAACATGCAAAATACATTTACAACAGAGCGGCTGATAATAAATCCTTTGACCGTAGATGATCACGCGTTCATCATTGAATTGGTAAATTCAAAAGGCTGGTTGCGGTTTATTGGCAACAGATATATTACCAACGAAGCGGAAGCAATTGAGTACATTCAAAAAATAATAGATAATCCGGATATTGATTACTGGACAGTGTTTTTAAAAAACGAGTTGATTCCAATTGGCGTAGTAACTTTTATTAAAAGAGAATACCTGGAGCATTGGGATATCGGCTTTGCTTTATTGCCGCAATTTGAAAAAAATGGCTATGCATATGAGGCAACTAACAGTTTACTGGAAAGCTTAAAAGAAGATGACATCCATAACACAATTCTTGCAACAACATTAAAAGATAACCACGGTTCAATTCATTTGCTGGAAAAATTAGGCTTGCAATTTGAAAAAGAAATATTAGTAAAAAACGACACCCTATTACTGTATGCAACCTCTTTAATTTGAGTTATTTCACTCCCACTTATTTCCAGATGCTATCCAGCTTTGTATATGCCAGCCTGTTAATAACCGCAGCCTCGGTTGATTGAATATTAATTTTCTTGTACGGTTTGTTTGGAAAGAAAATTTCCGTCATAACAGTGAGCCCGTTGTCTGCAAATAATTCAACCGAACTTACGTCGATGATTAATGTCATGTCCATATTGGATGCTGTTGTAAATCTTGGCGCCACGTGCCTTGCACCAAAATCTTTTTGAAAATCAATCTTGCCGGATTTACTGCGATCGATATAATATTGATTCATTGATTTGTCAAATCCAACTGTTAATTCCTCACCCAATTCGTTTGAAAGAATGAGCGACCAGTCTTTGAGTTCGTGCATGTTGATATCGATGCGACAAGGTAGCGTTGCCATACTGATTTTTTTATTTAATACTGTATTGCCGGAAAGTAAAAGGTTATTCATCACAACCGGTTTCGGGGTGGCATTATTCAATTCCTTTACGGGTGCTGAGGCAATCAGCAAATCATTGCCGGTATGCTTTAGCGATAACTCCCGTGGTATGGTCATAGCATTGCGCCAGGTTTCTGTGGGCACCAGGTTGGCATAATTCCAGTTGCTCATCCATCCTAAAAATATTTTCCGGTTGCCGGTGTTGGACCAGGTAATTCCTGCGTAATCATCCGGGCCGTAATCAAGCCATTTGGTTTGCTCACTGCCAGGTGTAAACGTTTTTCCATCAAAATCGCCTAGGAAATATTGCGTGGAAGAACCACCGTTTGGTCCACCCGGGTTCAGGTTTACAATCAACACCCAAACCTGCTTTCCATTGTCATCCATTGAAAAAAGATCAGGGCATTCCCATACACCTCCATGCGCCCCAATTGACTGACCAAATTCAGATTGCTTTTCCCAGTTTTTTAAATCGGGGGATGCATAAAATGTAATTCGGTCTTTTGTTGCCAAAGTCATGATCCATTTTTTTTGCGGTGCATACCACATTACTTTAGGATCACGAAAATCAACAATACCCGGATTTTTCAACACGGGGTTACCGGCATATTTTATCCAGGTTTTACCTTCATCCAAACTATAAGCCAGGCTCTGGTTCTGAAAATTATTGCGGCCTGCTTTTTCACCAACCATATCGTGTTGTGTAAAAACTGCCACCAACGGCACTATACCATCTTTACCAAAACCCGAAGTATTATTTTCATCCACCACAGCACTTCCTGAAAAAATAGTACCCAGGCTATCCGGGTAAATGGCAACAGGCAGTTCTTTCCAATGCACCAGGTCTGTACTGGTTGCATGGCCCCAATGCATAGGCCCCCAAATTGAACTGCCGGGGTGATATTGAAAAAAGAGATGATAAACACCTTTGTAATAAACCATACCGTTAGGGTCATTTATCCAATGGGCTTTTGGTGAAAAATGAAACTGTGGCCTGTGTTCCTCATGCATTGGTTTATCCTTATTTTGTGCATTGGTTGCCAAACCTGCTACCATACAGGCCAGGCCAACTATAATGTTTTTATTCTTATTCCACTTCATCTTTTTTTTCATTTTATACGTGTATGAATAACTGTAGTTGAAATATGCTACCTATCAGAGTCGGGAAACTAATTGAAAAAGTAAATTAGTAAATAGCAATTTGAAAAGCATAGTAAATATAGGTACGAAATATTTTATGTTTTCACAACTGAATACTGTTGTGTCTGGGTGAGTCACCCTTTGGGGGTGACTCACCCAGACACAAAGCTTCAATTTGTTATTGACAGATTTTTTTGCTTTTATTTAAAATCAATAAAAATTAAAATAAGGAGGAAGTAGCAACTTCCTCCTACATTACCAAAACTAATAGCTGCTTGTTCTAAACATTGTTTTCAACTTTTATCAAAATAACTTTTTCATATTTGCACTCAACAAAAAAGCATTACTAAATTATAATATTAGTAACCAGGATTTTGTTTATACAATCCATTGGTAAAAGTAATTTCCGATTGAGGAATAGGCAGGTACTCATCTCTGCCGGCGGTGAATTTAGCTGTTGCCAAAAAGGTACGCCTTGTTTTTTCAACATTGATATAAGCATTCAATGTTGGCTCAGCTATCCCCCATCTTACCAGGTCAAAAAATCGGGAACCTTCTGTTGAAAACTCCAGTCTCCGCTCCCACTGCAATGCTTTTAAGGCATAAGCTTGTGTCCAGCCTGCAGCGCTATACTGTCCAACATTGTAATGCGATGCAAATGTGCCATCTGCTTTTTTTAACCTGCCGGTACTTGCCGCTGCCCTTGCCCTTATTTGATTAATTATTGGCAAAGCATTGGCCTGTTGGCCTAGTTGAATATATGCTTCGGCCTGCATCAGCAATACATCATCGTACCTGATAATATCATAATTTTTTGCAACTCCCATAAACGGTCCGTTTTTAAAATAGGATGAACTGCTGGCCAGTTGCTGATTACGCATGGTATGAAAATTACCATATACACCTGCATCCCTTATCCAGCTATTGCTAAATGGCAGGGTATTATCATATTTATAAGGATGGCCTTCAATACCCACGGTATGATCCATCCGAACGTCTACATTTACGGTATTTATGTCGGCTATACCATTGTTGAAAGTATCAAAATTAGGCAGGCCATTTGCATCTGTTGTAAAAGCGTTTACCATGTTTTGACTGGTAGCATGAAAACCGCAGCAACCATATTGCGGAGCGCCATGTGGATAGTTTAATCCATCTTCATAATTTAACCTGCCAGAAGTAGTACCATCATTGATAGTAAACTGGATGGCAAACACAGACTCCGGGCCATTTTCAGTTGCCGGTAAAAAGTCATCGGCGATATCAGCGCTCAATGCATATTTGCCGGAAGAAATAACCGCTTGTGTTAACGTAACTACCTGTTGCAACAATGCCTGGTCGATACTGGTAACATGGTGTGTTGCATCCTGCTTGTAAGCCTGGTATAACCTAACTTTTGCAAGATATGCCTCTGCAGATAACTTATTTGCCCTTGCAAGTTCAGGCTGTGTTTCCGGCAAATTATCAATTGCAAATTGAAAATCTTCTGCAATCTTATTCCAGGCTGCATCGTTGTCTAAATCATTGGATACTTTAAGGATGTCTTCATCAGACGCCGTTTCATCAAAAATGGGAATATTCTTGTATAGCTTTTTCATAGTGAAATAACTATGAGCCCGTAAAAACTTCAGCTCTGCCTGCCTTACTTTTTTTTGCGGATAATCTGTTTCGGACAATGCGTTTACGGCACGCAATGCAACATTTGCCCTGCCGATTGATTTAAACAAATTTTTCCAGGTGCGAAAAACAAATGCATCTATTGTGGGCGTTACCAGGTTGTAATGTTCCATGGCATCTATTTCGCCTACATCGCCGGTACCACCACCACCTTTGTATGCATCATCTGAACGTACACTTCCATAAACCCAATCGCTATAGATGGGACCAATCATATCGCCGTTTCCAATTGCTGCATAAGCTGCCGTTACCAACCCTTCCACCTGCGAAGGCGAAGGAGAACCTAAATCTGCGGATGATAATAAACCCGTTGGCTTGTAATCCAGTTCCTTTTTACAAGAACTAAAAAACAGTAGCCCGGATGATATGAAAGTTGCTATAATTATCTTTTTCATGTTGTGTTAATTTTTACTTTAAAATGATGCGTTAATTCCAAATGTGAATGTTTTAGGAATGGGTACAGGATCCAAATCAATCCTTTCCGGATCAGGACTTATATAGCTGCTGCTTTTGAACCAGAACAGGTTTTCAGCCATGGCAAATAAGCGCAGTCTTGAGAAAACAGCTTTAGGCTGAATGTTGTACCCCAACTGGATATTACGCATTTTGAAATAAGAGGCATTTACAATGAAATAATCTGAAGTGCGAGTTTCGCCATTGTTATCTTTTAATGTTAAGGCTGGCACTTTGGTATTGGTGTTGGTAGGAGTCCATCCATTTAATACACCTGGCCCAACATTTTCCCGGCCCCTCATTAATTGATTAAACATAGAGTAAACATCAAAGCCGGTTTTTCCTGCCACGCCTGATCCAAAGATGGATAAATCAAATTGTTTGTACGACAAATCTATTCTTAAGCCATACTCTAATTTTGGCAAAGTAGTACCAAGCCATGTCCTGTCGAGGTCATCAATTTTTCCATCACCATTTATATCAACGTAGCGAATTCTCCCGCCACCTGTACCAGAAGCTATTCCGGGTTGTTTAGGCGCCTTTGCTGCTTCGGCAGCAGATTGAAACAAACCATCAGTTTTATATCCAAAAATGTCAAATTGAGAATGGCCAATAATGGTGTTAACAAGATTACCTGCATAAGCTGGCCGTACATTTTCAGGAAGCTCGGTAATTTTATCTCTGAAATGAGCGAGATTAAATTGCACATTGTATTTTAAATCGCCGGTTTGGTTGCCCCGGTAGCCCAATACCAACTCCCAGCCTTTGTTGCTTTTTGACGCACCATTTACTGCTTTGGATTGTCCTTCGCCCAGTGCGGAAGCCACCGGTGGTGTAATTAAAATACCGGTTGTCTTCCTGGAAAAATAATCGAACGATCCGAAGATTTTATTATTCAGGATTGCAAAGTCTATCCCGGTATTTATTTCATCAGTGGTTTCCCATTTAAGTGCAGAGTTGGCTGCCTGCGTTTGTACAAAACCTGAAGGCAGACTTCCGGTGTTTGCACCTGAAAGCGAGTAAGCGGTACCTATGTTCATATATTGTTCCCAAAAACCATTATTATTTAATCGTTGATATTCTGTTGTCCCATACCTTGTATCAAATAAACCAAAACGAGCCAGGTCGCCTATTTGCTGGTTACCTACACGGCCAACACCTGCTCTCAATTTTAACTCGGAGAAAATTTTACTATTCGCCATAA
Organism: Ferruginibacter sp.; assembly: GCA_040002495.1. Taxonomy (GTDB): domain Bacteria; phylum Bacteroidota; class Bacteroidia; order Chitinophagales; family Chitinophagaceae; genus Ferruginibacter. The sequence goes on along the minus strand of JBDUEK010000019.1, from coordinate 66,236 downwards.
ATGATTCTTTATCTATTTTCCAACCAACAGATGCGGCAGGAAAAACACCATACCTGTTATCTGCTCCAAATCTTGAAGAACCATCCCGGCGAACGGTGATAGCTGCAAGGTATTTGTCAGACAAATTGTAATCCACCCGGCCAAACAAAGAGAATAACGTATTGCCGCTTGATCCACCTGCTACGGTAGTATTGCCCGTACCTGCGCTCAATGTGAAGTAGTCTTCGGTTTGCAGCGCATAGCCTTCTTTTTTTGTTGACTGAAAATCAACATTGGTCTTGATATATTCCGTACCTGCTAAAATTTTAAAGTGATTGTTTTTACCTAAATCAAAATTGTAGCGCAGTGTATTTGAAAAAGTAAGGCTTATATAATGATTTTCATCAAACGATAAACTGTTGGTTGTACGGGCCAGTGCGCCTTCTGTAAAAGTGGGCGTAATTACTTTATTTAAAAACCTGGCATCGTCTGCCCCAATATTTGTTTTGAAAAATAAATTTTTAATTGGTTGAATTTCTGCAAAAATATTTCCGAACGAACTCATGCGATTGGCATTGTTCCATTTCGCCAGATCCTGCATGTGCAAAGGATTATTTCTGTCAGAATAACCAGCACCCAATTCCCCCGCATACGTAACTCCATCTTTTTGATAAACCGGAATTGTTGGCGCCAGTGTTACAGCAAGCCCTGTGGTAGTGGCTCCGCCTAAATCTCTTGCCGTTAATGTTTCATTCGAATTGGCAATGTTTAAATTAACACCAAATTGCAGCTTGTTGTTAAATGCCCTGGTTAAAGCACTGAGGCCTCCGGTTAACCGGTTATATCCTGTAAACCTTAGCATACCGGTATTTTTAAGATAGCCAAGGTTAATTTCTATCGAGGAATTTTTGTTACCGGCAGAAACGGTCAGATTGTTATTTGTTACAAAGCCGGTTTTATACATCACATCCTGCCAGTCTGTATTTCCCGCAGGTGTATTTGGGTCGCCGCCTACAAAAGGCTTCAGGGTTACACTATTTAAAACCGGGTTGTTATAATCGTTGTTCCAATCGAAATTATAAATTTCGCCATAACCGTCAGCCGGGTTTTGTTGATCGTTCACAGAAGCCTGCCACAATGCTTTTCCTCTATCTAAAGAATTCAACATTTTAAAACGCATCGCTTTTTCTGACTGACTTGACACACTACTATTAAGTTGAAAATTTACTTTACCATCTGTGTTGCCGCCATTTTTTGTGGTAACTATAATAACGCCATTGGATGCACGGGAACCATAAATAGATTCAGCAGAAGCATCTTTCAACACCTGTACCGATGCAATGGATGCGGCAGGTATGTTTTGAAATACCTCAGGCCTTGTTGTCGGAATTCCGTCAATAACATATAACGGATCTGTATTACCTAAAGTGTTGGCGCCACGAATCAATATTCTTCCGTTTGATCCGTTGGGCGAGCCATCCTTCTCTATATACAAACCCGCTACCCTGCCTTGCAGTGCCTGCATTGTGTTGCCCGAACTGCTATTTTTAACCGGCGCAAGATCCACGACTGCAACGGCTCCTGTTAAATCTTTTTTCCGTTGCGACGTGTAACCAACCACTACCACTTCACCAAGATCGGCGGCAGCCAGTTCCATTGCAACAGCAATATTGGAAGCGGCAGCATCTACCTTTTTTGTCAGGATTTTCATACCGGAATAAGAAAAACTAAGTGTTTTGCCGGGTGCAACCATCAGGGAAAATTTCCCTTCATTGTCTGTTTGGGTTCCTGTGCTGCCAGCCTGCACACTTACACCTTCTAATGGAAGGCCGGTAACTTTGCTGGTAACCGTTCCCGTAATTTGTTTCTGCTGTGCGTTGGCAAAATTTGCCACAAGCAGAAAGACGAAAAAGCAATACAATTGTCTCATATCTATGTGTTTTAGTTTTTAAAAATTGACTGATTGTTTTTGGTTTATTGAAATATTAAAATCTTCCTTTATCAGTTTTGCTTCAAGCGCTTCTAATGAAATACCTTTTGTTTCAGGCATTTTAGTAAGCACCCACACCAGTTGCAAAACCATCATCACCGCAAAAAATGCAAATATTGGCCAGGGGTTATCCTTAAATATGCCATTTTCTTTATCCAGGAAAATAGGTGTAACCAATGTGATGAGGGCAGCAAAAACCCAGTGTACACTTGCTCCAAAAGACTGGCCGGTAGCCCTGATTTTATTAGGGAATATTTCTGAAATAAATACCCAGATAACTGCGCCCTGTCCTATTGCATGTGCCGCAATAAACAATAATAAAAAGCCCATCAGTAATACCGGGCTGGCATGAGATGCAAAACAACCGGCTACCATGGCAAGACTTAAAATATAACCGATGGAACCAATGATCAGTAATTTCCTTCTGCCCAGCCGGTCGATCAGGTACAGGCCTACAAAAGTAAAAATGAGGTTAATGCCGCCGATTGCGATAGAATTTAGTAAGGAGTCTTTTTCGCCTAAGCCAATTTTTGATAATATTTCAGGTGCGTAATAGAGAATGAAATTGATACCTGAAATCTGGTTAAAAAAAGCAATCATAAATGCCAGCCAGATCACTTTACTATGTTTGGCACTGAAAAAATCGGAGGATTTACCAAGGTTTGCTTCATGCTGGTTACTTTTAATGATGGATGCTATTTCCGCATCTGCATCAGCTACACCTATCAGCATCAACGTTTCCTTTGCTTTTGACAGGTTGTTCTTTTTAGTAATTAACCAACGTGGACTTTCCGGAACGCCCATTACCATCAAGGTATATATAACCGAAGGAATGGCTAATACCCCCAACATCCAACGCCAGTCATTGGCACCACCCACTCCTTGCAAAAAATAATTAGAAAGAAAGGCAATCAAAATACCAAACACAATATTGAACTGGTAAAGGGCACCCAATTTACCCCTGGTTGCAGGTGTAGAAATTTCTGATATATAAGTAGGAGCAACTACCGAAGACACACCAATACCAATGCCGCCTATAAACCGAAAGAATGAAAATGTGTAAGGGTCCTGGGCCAATGCAGATCCAATGGCAGACAGGCCAAATAATATCCCAATCCAGAACAATACTTTTTTTCTGCCAAATTTTTCAGTAGGTATTCCACCAAAGATGGAACCAACCAGGGTGCCCCACAAGGCCATCGACATAATAAAGAAACCATGAAATATAGGAGAAGTATGCCACAACTCTTTAATTGGTAAGTTGGCGCCGGAGATTACAACCGTATCAAATCCGAAAATAAAACCAGCGAGTGCAGCCACAATGGACCATTGGAAGAGTTTGTTCTTATTCATATAGCGATTCGTTTACGGAACAAATGTAGTTGCCGCAATTACAGATCACTTTACGTTATCGTATCTATCTTGTACAAAATCATATTATTGTTGAATTAGTCACAAATAATTGATTATCAAACTTTTGAAAAATAAAACGTAGTTTCGACAATTGCATTTTATATAAAATTGTAACACGCTTTTATAAAATAATACCCGGGGCGACTACTTCAAAAATCTTTCAAATTGCAAAATGGAACAGGATTGAAATAAATGATTCGATTTTATAATAAGGATTAAGAAAAAAATTACCAACTTGCTATCATGTTTGACTTGCCATTTGCTAAAATTCCTTCACAGAATAAATCTTGTATAAAAAGGATACCCGTTTACTTATTATTTTTCGTGATGCTTAGCGGAATTGTTTCCTGCTCATCGCCTGATCAAACTGCAAAAAAATTCAGAATTGGATTTTCTCAGTGTGCCAGCGATGTATGGCGACAAAATATGCAACATGAAATGGAAAGAGAATTTTCGTTTCATCCTGAACTGGAAATAATAATAAGAAACGCCCAACTGAACTCTGCATTACAGATAACCCAGATCAAGGAGCTTGTAAATGATAAAATAGATTTACTAATCGTTTCTCCGAACGAAGCTGAACCCCTAACGCCAACTATTGACAAAGTTTATAGAGATGGTATTCCGGTAATTGTTGTTGACAGAAATATATTGTCAACAAATTACTCTGCATTTATTGGTGCCAGTAATTACAAAGTTGGTTCAAATGCAGGTGCTTATGCAAACGCATTGTTGAAAGGCACCGGAAATATTGTGGAAGTAAATGGTGCATTAAAAGGATCCTCTGCAGATATTCAACGACACGAAGGCTTTATGGATTTTATAAAAAGCCATCCAGGTCTTACAGTTAAGGGAAGATGTATTGTTGATACCGTCAGCGGACAATTGATAGACCAGCTTACACCATTTTTAAAAGCAAATAATGACATAGAACTGATGTATTGCCATGATGACCGGGTAGCATTTACAGCCTCAAAAATTTGCGGTAAACTGGGGCTTACTAATAAAATAGCAATCATCGGCATTGATGGATTACCGGGAATCAATAACGGAATTGACCTTGTTGAAAGAGGATTATTGAAGGCCACTATATTATATCCCAACGGTGGAAAAGAAGCCATTGAAACGGCGGTTAATATTCTTAATAACAGGCCCTATAAAAAAGAGACCGAACTGGCAACTACCATTATTGATTCCAGCAATGTAAGAATCATGAAAATGCAAAATGACAAGTTGCTTACCCAGCAGCAGGATATTGACAAAAGACAAAAAAGAATTGAGGAGCAGATTACCATTACAAAAAACCAAACCAATATCATTCTTGCTATCTCCGTAACACTTGCACTGGCACTTATACTTGGTGGTGTATTATTTTATTATTTACAGGAAAATAAAAAAATAAATAAAAAGCTGGAAATACAGAAAGAAGAAATTTCTAACCAACGTAACCAATTAATAGAGCTGGTCGCAGAAGTAAAAGAAGCCAACGATGCCCGGTTTAATTTCTTTACCAATATTTCACATGAATTAAGAACACCGTTAGCGTTAATTATGGGGCCGTTGGAAGATTCCTTATCATCACCTAAGCTACATTTTACTTTAAAGAACAACCTCAATTTTATACAACGAAACAGCATACGACTGCTACGACTCATTAACCAGTTGATGGATTTTAGAAAAGTGGAAGAAGGCAAAATGAAACTGAATGCATCTGAAAATAACATCAGTGAATTTGTATATGAAATTACCAATGCATTTGGCGACATGGCAAAAAAGAAATCTATTTCTTTTAATGTAATAAACCGGGTAAATGATTTAAAACTTTGGTTTGATATTACGATGATAGATAAAGTGCTGTTTAATCTTCTATCGAACGCTTTTAAGTTTACTGACGAAAACGGCACTATCAACGTAACGGTAGATAAAACTGCAGATGGCAAATGGGCAAAGATAAATATTGAGGATAATGGTGTAGGCATGAGCAACAAAGACTCTGACCATGCTTTTGAAATATTTTACCAGGGACATAGCAGCACTTTTAAAGGAAGTGGTTTAGGCTTGTCTTTATCGAAAGAATTAATTAGCCTGCATCACGGAACAATTAAAGTAAAAAGTGAAAAAGGAAAAGGTGCCAATTTTGAAATCAGCTTACCTACCGGAAAATCGCATTTGGAACGGGACGAAATACTTACTGCTGAACCTGTACTAATTAACACCTACGAAGACCTTAAAATTTATACCACCGACATGGAGCCAATTGTGTTGGAAACTGAAACACCCATTGCAACTACAAAAGAAAACTCCATTTTAATTATTGAGGACAATGAAGACTTACGTGCATTCCTGAAAATACGATTAGGCGAAACCTACGAAATTCATGAAGCAGCAGACGGAGAAGCAGGTACAATGCTTGCCTACGATGTAGTGCCCGACCTGATAATTTCTGATATTGTTTTGCCGGGAGAAAATGGTTTACAGATTACAGAAAAACTAAAAGGCGATATCCGCACTTCTCATATTCCAATCATATTATTAACAGCTAAAGGAAGTATTGAAGACCAGATAAAAGGAATAAAATTAAAGGCGGATGCTTTTATAGTAAAACCGTTTAACCTGGAATACCTGGAAGAAACCATCAACAACCTGTTGAAAAACAGGGCAATTTTAAGGGAACATTATACCAGCGAATTACCCACCGAAACAAGGTCCAATTCGTCCAACAAAATAGACCGGAAGTTTATCAGTGAATTTACTTCCATTGTAGAAAGTAATATTTCAAACGAAGATTTTTCGGTGAATGAAATTTGTAAAGAAATCGGAATTTCAAGAGTACAATTGTATAGAAAAGTGAAAGCGCTAATCGGGTACAATGTGAACGATTATATAGTGGCTGTGCGTTTGCAAAAAGCAAAATTCCTGCTTACAAACGGTGACCTTAGTATCGCTGAAATTGCTTATCAGGTTGGCTTTTCAACACAGGCATATTTCTCCAATGTATTTAAATCAAAATTCGGCTATACACCTTCGGAGTATAAACAACAAAAACAAAGTGGTAATTGATTTTTAAGGTGACAGCTTTTAGTTAGGCTCTACAAAATTGAAAGCCTGTGCGAAAGGTGTTACCTTTCTGGTGCGTTTTCCCGAAAGGTGACACCTTTTAGTTAGGCTCTACAAAATTGAAATCCTGTGCGAAAGGTGTCACCTTTTGGGTAAAACAACAATTATTCAAAATACAAATTTGCATTACCTGCCCTGATATCCTTTATAATTTCAATGATGCCTTCCTGCACTTTTACCCATGCATCATTTTGACGGTTCCAGTCTGTAATTGGTGTGCCACCTGGCAAATATTGCCGGTCAGGAAATGGCAGCAAAGCAGTTGCAATTCTTTCCACATATACAGGTACAATAATTTGATTTTTTTGCTGGTAACGTTCCAGTGCCGCTTTAATTTCAACATCTTTAATATAGTTGGAAGCAAGCATGCTGTTACTTAAAAAAAAGAGAATGATATCGGCTGCATTCAACTGGTTTTTTATTGCTGTGTCCCACATTGAACCGGGCCTTATTTTTTTATCAGTCCATACGGTAATTTGTTGGCCGTAATAATTTTGTATGGCTTTCAAATAAGTTCCTTCAAATAATTCTTTAGTGGCTGTATCAACATGTGCATAAGAAATAAAGATGCTGATGGCTTCTTTTGGTTGGTTATCATACCTGTTTTTTACAACAGTAATGTTCTCAAAAAGGTCATTAAACGCGTTTAAAGGAACCCGTTGTCCGCTGGCTGCTTTTATATTATTGTTGCCCGATGATTTACCATTTGGAAACTCTTCTATTAAAGCTGTGTAATCTACAAAGTCATTGATACCACTGCATATTTCCAGGCTTTTTACATTTTCACTTAACTCCACAAGTTTATCAAATACCTGCCTTTTAATGTATCCATTGTTGTCATTGGTAAATACCCGAAATTGCTTTTTATCATAATCACTCAACAAAACCAACCTGGATTTTTCAAGTGTAAAAGCAATCCCGTTTTTCCAGTAATATTTGCTAATTGCCTTTTCACCAAAAGCCGCAAGAAAACGCAGCATGATATAACGCGGCAAAAATTCTTTAAACTGTAAAATGAAACCAGGCTTTTCAAAACCATCAAACTCAACATCCAACTCTATCCCTTTATTGATATCAGTTAATTCGGGCGGTAAATATTGCGGTGCAACATAATTAACGAATTGCTTGTTTTGATAGGTTTCAACATACTCAAATACCAGGTCAAATTTTTTCATCAGGGCAATAAAGGCATCCGAATATTGAGCCCCTGCTTTATTTACAACATGTGCTTTATTAAAACTGCCTTTATTTTCCCACACCGATCTATCAAGTATTTCATAAATTATTGTTGTAACCCAGCCCGGATTAATAAAAATAAAATCTTCCAGGAATGGGTCGTTATATTGATAAATAATATCCCCACTTGCACTTAGGCTAAGCAGGTAAGATACCAAACTATCCTCTGATACGTCCTTATCGAATACCCGTAATTCGTTTAGAAACCTTTCCCTGGTCCACACATTTTCTCCACGTACATCCTGTAGCATTTTTTTTATGTCTACCCAAATGGCTCCGTAAGTTATAGTGGCAGCCACTGCCTTTGCTGCAGAAAATATTTGCTCCAGTAGTACATCAACCAACGGATCTTTTCTCCCTTTACCATTGAGTTCATATGCCCTTTTTACACTCAGCTGCAACACCTGCGCTTTGATACGCTCCAATAAAACCGGGTCCGGATTTTCTCTGATATTGTTGCCTGCTTCATCCATTTTGTTTTGTAGTAAAATCACCGGGCTTTCCTTTGCATTGGGCGCCAGGTGCCGGATGCTCTGCAGCCAATACTCATAAGGAAACAACTCTACCGGAAAAATACTTTCCTCTATTACTCCGTTAGGTTTACGAATTCTTACAGGTGTGTCCTCTATGCTTTGCTTATTGGTTTTCTGTTCCCATACAACAATGTAGATGGCCCGCTTGCTAAAAAACAAGCGATGTGTGGCATGATAATATTCCTGGCCACCAAAGTCCCAGAAAAACAGTTGCAAATCTTTGGGTTTAATATCTTCATCAAGATTCTTCAACGACTCTTCATCCGGCAACCATATACTTGGTTCAATACCATGTGTAGAACAATTATTTGGTGGCGGAAAAATATTTTGTTGCAAAAAATAACGCAGGCTGGTTTTACCGGATGTACTGTTGCCCACAAGGATAACGGGCAATTCTTTCAATTCAAATTGCCCTTTTTTTAATGAAGCAAAATACCCTTTCAACGCTTGAAGAGAATTATCTGCTTCATTACCTTTTCCAAATATTTCTACAGGAATATTTAAGTTATTGGTTGTTATACCTGCTAAATTAAGGTGTACCAGTTTATCGGATTTAATCAGTTGAGGCAGTAACGAAACATCGGTAATGGGATTATTGGTTAAGGTCAACTTTTGAAGGTTTTGTAACTTAAATAAATTTTTAATGATTGTTATTTTGTTTCCATACAGTAATAGGTCTGTCAGTTGATTCAACCTGTTAAGGTTTTTTATTTCCGAAATTTTGTTATACCCGAGATCAAGAATCAAAAGAGTTTGTAAAGCATCTAAATTTTTAATTTCAGTTATTTCATTGTTGTTTAAATCCAACGTTTCTAATGATTGCAGGTTTTGCAAATTTTTAATTTCATTGATGGAATTATTACCCAGGTAAAGTTTCTGTAGTTTAGTTAAATGCGCCAGGTTAATAATTTCATCAATATGATTATAACTTACATCAAGAATTATCAATTGAGTCAGCGCATCAATGTTTTTGATTTCAGTAATTTTATTATCAAACAAGTGAAGCTCAGTTAACCAACCCATTTCCAACAGTTCAGCAGGAATTTCTTCTAATTGGCAATCGGATAAATTTAATACCCCCGACTTTTTAAGTATTTCTTTCTCTATGATGGTAATGCCTTTCTTAGTCATCACATTTTGTTTTAGCTTTTCTGAAATTTATTAAATATTTTTTGCTAATGCAACTGTGTCAGGAAGAATTAATGAGCATCGCCGTAACTGCGGATATGCAATAAATAAAACAGGAGGCTACAAATGCTGATAACAAGTCCATTACCTGACATTGCAGCAATTGCTTTAGTGCCGGTAGTTTTAAATTGCTATCTGCCTAACCAACCGATTTTTGTTGAAATTTTTTTATGTATTGTCAGCCAAGACGAAATTCAGGAAGGCACCTGTAAACAAGGATGTTTATGACGCTGTTCTTCTACATAATATAATATGAAAGCAATGATAATACTGATTTGTGCTTGATTTCAAAGCTATGTTATTAATGCCTGGACGGATCTATTTACTCAACACAATTTTTCTAACGAAAACATTATTGTTCATATAAACTTTCACCACATAAACTCCTGCATCAAAATTACCAAGGTTTTGTAAATCAACGCTTGAATGACCAAACTTAACATCCTGTGATATGGAGCGAATTAGCTTTCCTGTTAAATCATGCAATGATAAATGTATGGCTTCATCTTTTACTGATGTTATTTGAATGCTCAATTTGTCCTTTGCAGGATTTGGTGTAACACCCGAAATGCCGGCATGTAAATATGGTACAATTGAAATGCGGGTAATACCGCTGTAGGTAACCTTACCATTTTTACTGATCATCTTAATACGGTAATATAGCAACCGATTGTCCAGGTTATTGATATCGTCAACACCGGAATAGTCAACCGATCCACTTTTGTTGATGGCTTGTTGCATTTTTCCAGAAGCAGTAAAATGAATACCATCTAAACTACGCTCAACCTGCAAAGACCTGGTGTCTTCATTGCCGGATACACGCCAGTTTAGTGATACAAACTGGTTATTTTGCATACCTGTTAAGGAAATAATATTATTGGCCAGTAAAAAACAGTTGGCATCAAATAGAATCTGTATTGTGTCACTGGCATAAATAGGGCAGGTTGACTGTAGTCTGTGATTTACGATATAAGTACCGGGCGCATCTACATAAATTGAAGTGCCAATATCTGTTCCTACAATATGTCCATCGGTTGTTGACCATTCATACACCGAAGTAGATACCGGGTTGGTAACTGTAAGGTTACTTACATTATATACACCACAAAAAATAGGAATATCCGCCAGTGCGGCGACTTTAGGAGTAATAAAGAAATCAAAAGGCCCTACAAAATCTTTTAACTCAGAGGTAAACGAATGTGAAGACCGGCTCTTTGCCAATACCCGGCGAAAGGGTAATGCGCAGGAACCGCTACCTAATAAGGTTACAGGATCCAACCCTAATTTTGTCAGGTTAACCGAAAACTCTACATACTGGTTGGCAATATAATTAGATGAAACAGAATTGTTTCCCAAAACAATTTGAAAAGGCCCGCCCCAGGTCCTATTTAAACAAGGTAAACCAGTATAAAAATTACCAGCCGTTTTTGGTTGGATGCCTGCGTATCCAAAAGTAGCACTATTAGAAGCGCCATCAAAGCTACCCGTCCAGTCAAAGGCTTGCGGCGTTATCAACATCATAGCTTTGTTTATCCATATTCTTGCTTCAACAAGGTCTAAACTTGAACCAAATTCGGCTGTAAAAATAACATCTCCGGGAACAGTAATCTGTCCGGCACCATTAAATTGCCATATTGTATGTCCGGCATCAGGGCCGTAGCCGGTAAATTTTCGGGTAGACCGATTGTAAAATATATCAGTTTGATACATTTCAAAATCGATATACCGGCTTCCGCTTGTATTTTCTATCGACATACCGGCAAACATCCAAAGCGAATCTGAAGCTGTTGGCCCTTCTCTTCGCACGTGTACCATCATATCAAGTATTTCATTTTTGTCGGGAATTGATTGTGAAACAGGGCAAGACCAAAGGCCGGGACTATCGCCGTTTTTATTACTGCCAGATGCAAATACTGTGGAGTCATCGCCATGATAATCCCTGATAAAAACAGCATCGATTAACATGTGATTGTTGACTATCGAAAATGGAGGATAACTCATCGTGCGGAAAAAAGGCAACTGCCTGGTAACCGGCGTTGTTACATAATCAGAAATTATGCTGGCTGCACCCGCAGTATCAATTATCTGCACTCCAGAACCGGCATCTTGTTTAAACCAGTCATCGTTTCCATTTCTGGCGGCACCATTAAAAAAGTTTGATTTAAATTCTCCGTCAACTCCAAATCCTCCTTTAATTATAGGAGTAGTTATTTGGGCAAATGTGCTGTATGCAAGAAAGCATAACAGAATAAAGTAAAGTTTCTTCATAGGTAGGATTTAAATATGCAATCCGTGTTTATAGGAGGATATTACAGGGTAACTGGTCATTACAAAACTAAATTTACTATTCCACTCTTCATCAAACCCTGTTGTAATACAGTTCTCTTCTTTCATTACATTGTAAAACCTCACCCAAAGTCCCTTTCAATATTTATGTACGGTATTAAAAATCCGGGGTACAAGTGGTTTTTACAACACACTAACTATATATAACTCCGTTCAGGCATTTTTATTGCGTAAAAAAAACGCTCACAGCATAATATTCTTGAACAAGTATAATTTGGTAGAAAACGGATCAGATTTATTTTCAACAGACGGCAATTTTACTCCCCTTCAACCGATATTTATCATTACCAACTGCTTGCATTAGTGATAACTACAATTTATCGCAATTGAACGCTTTAACAGATTCATTACGAACAATAAACAGCTCATCATTTTTAAAGATCGAAGCAAATGGAAAAATAAAATTTATGGGTCTAATAAAAATATTTAAACAGCAATTTTCATCCTCACGTTAGCATATTTATAATCCAGGGAAAATATTTATTGCCATAAAATTTGTTATATCCAAAATGTAAAGTATATTTGACATTATGAACAACATACTTTACAACTAAAAACCACAATTATGAACATGAGCAAAATAATGGAATGTGAATCCAGGCAATTGAATAAAATGCAATTGCTACCAAACAGATATAAAAAACTTGGTTTTATTTTATTGATTATATCTATAACTGCGTTGGTATTACTAAGGATAACCAGGCCAACCCAGGATATATTTAACGATATCTGTAAGAGCTTTATCCTGCTTTCGATGATCATTATTTCTGTTACCAAAGAAAAAAATGAAGATGAGTACACGATTATTTTAAGGGGTAAATCTTATGTGCTGGCATTTATCATCGGAGCAATTTATGCCATTTTACAACCCTATATTAACCTGGGGGTAGCAGCATTGCTAAGCCCCGAAAAAGCTGTTTTTGCCGAGATGAAATCATTTGTAATTATATGGTTTATGCTTTTTATTCAACTGGGTTTTTATTATTTACTTAGATACACCCGATAATGACAAATACTATAAAAGTTGAACGGGCCATCCATAATATTACGCAGGAGGACCTGGCTGATAAAATAGGAGTATCGAGGCAAACCATTAACTCGATTGAAAAAAACAGGTATGTACCATCGACCATACTTTCGTTAAAACTTTCCAGGCTTTTTAATAAACCCGTAAATGAAATATTTGCGTTAGATGGTAACGATTAAAAGCTGTTGCCGGCCTGGTAATATAATATCTCAAAAACACACCGTTCCTTAAACCGGGCGGTGTGTTAGTTTTAAGATATACTGCTAAAGGGATAAATTAGTGACATGTTGAATTATTTTTGCCTTTTAAGCTTAGTAGCCTTGTTGATTAAATATAGCGGACCTTATTACTTCATTTTTAACTGCTTTTATTATTTCTACTTTTTTTAATAAGGTCTTTTCATTTATGTGATTACTATTCTACTGAGGTTTGCCTCAAAACTGGCAGAAGATATAATCCGATAGATTCGGATCACTGCCTATCCCTTGCATGCATAACCAGTTAAAACTACAATACCTACAACATCATAGTTTTACATTTCTACCCTGCCAAAAAACTTGTTTCATTTCTCAAAAAATATTTTATAAATTGTCCAATTGATGCAGGTTCAATTGTTATGGTTATATCATTCACACAATTAAAATTTAAAATCAATGGAACAATTTGTATTAATTATGAGGCATGAAGATGGCCAGAAAATAGCTTCGCCTGAACAAATGCAGGCATGGATGAAACAAACAATGGATTGGATCAATACCATCAGCGCACAAAATAAATTTGTAGGCGGAACCGGTTTGCCATTTTCAGATGCCAGGGTTGTAAATCACAACAGCGTTGTTACCAACGGTCCATTTGGTGACATAAAAGAAACCATTGGCGGGTTTATTACAGTGAAAGCCGACTCGATTGAAGAAGCGGTTGAATTTGCCAAAGGCTGCCCGGTTTTACAAGGAGAGGGCAACACAGTAGAAGTAAGAAAAATAGCCGTTCACTAAAACTTAATAAGCTGCTGTAAAAAGTACAGCGGCTTATTTTATGTATGCAACAAAGCCAGCTTATACCACACTTATTTAGAACTGAATACAGAAAAATAACTTCCGTGCTCTGTAAGCTTTTTGGCATGGCACATATAGCAATTGCGGAAGATATTGCCAGCGAAACTTTTGTTGCAGCACTTGAAACATGGACCTACAAAGGAGTTCCGGAAAATGCAACAGCGTGGCTCTATGCTGTTGCAAAAAATAAAGCCAGAAATTATTTAAACCGTAATAAATTTTTTACAGAAAAAATTGCTGCTCAATTAAAAAATACTACTCAGATAAATGAGTTGCCCGAAATTGATTTATCAAACCAAAACATACTCGATAGCCAGCTACAAATGCTGTTTGCCATTTGCCATCCTGCCATTTCTACTGAGGCACAAATAGGGCTTGCACTACGCATACTTTGCGGATTTGGCATCGATGAAATTGCTACTGCTTTTTTAGCAAATAAGGAAACCATCAACAAACGTTTATACAGGGCCAAAGAAAAACTAAAAACTGAAAAAGTACGGATTGAATTTCCGGGTAACCATGATATAAATAACAGGCTGGATACAGTTTTAACTACACTCTATTTACTTTTTAATGAAGGTTATTATTCAGAAAGCAACGATACAGTTGTACGCAACGAACTTTGCCTGGAAGCCATGCGGTTGACTTACCTGTTGATTGAAAACGAACAAACCAATCAACCTGCAGTTAAAGCCTTATTTGCTTTGATGTGCTTTCATGCCTCCAGGTTTAAAGCCAGGGAAAGTGAGAACGGTGCCCTCATTCTATACCAGGATCAGGATGAAAATTTATGGAATTACGAATTGATTACAAAGGGTGGATACTACCTTCAACAAGCTGCGCAAGGAGACACCTTTTCGAAATACCATTTGGAAGCAAGCATTGCTTATTGGCATACAGTTAAAGCAGATACTAAAGAAAAATGGAAAAATATGCTGCACCTTTTTGACTTACTATTACAAACAGACTACTCCCCTGTTGCTGCCTTAAATAGAATTTATGCGTTATCGAAAGTAAAGGGGAATATAGCAGCCATAGCCGAAGCAGAAAAAATAAATTTAACCCGCAATCATTTCTATTTTACTTTATTAGGCGAACTTTATAAAGAGATCGATATCGGCAAATCGATCACTTATTACAACAAGGCTATTACACTTGCAAAAACACAAACAGATAAACAAACCATTCAACATAAAATTGACAGCCTGAAATAAGTAAATAATAACAGCTAAAAGAAAATTCAAACAACCGCCAATGCCCAATCAATCGCCTGAACTCAGCGCTACCATTACTTTTAAACGGGTAGATTCTACCCATTCCGATTTTCATTTGCTCGTAACCTTACTGGATAAAGATTTAAGTATAAGAGATGGCGATGAGCATTCATTTTATGCGCAATTCAATTCAATTGAAACCATAAAAAATGCGGTTGTTTGTTATAGCAATGATGAACCAATTGGCTGTGGTGCTTTTAAACCATTTGAACAGGTACAAGTAGAAATAAAAAGAATGTATGTACTTCCAACCTTTCGGGGAAAAGGAATTGGCCAGCTTATTTTAACTGAATTGGAGCAATGGGTATCTGCACTTAATTATCAATCATGTGTTTTGGAAACCGGCAAAAAACAACCAGAGGCAATCAGCCTTTATCAAAAAGCAGGCTATGCTTTCATTGAAAATTATGGTCAGTATAAAAATGTAGCCAACAGTGTTTGCATGCAAAAGATGCTTAGCTAAAAACATAATAACTCCTTCTATAGTGAACAACGGGTAAATTAGTGAACAATTTTTTTATGAACCAGGCAGATGTTTTTCAATTAAGCTTCGGTGGCGTTATTTATCCCGAGTAAGGTTTTGTGTGCTGCATCGGGACGCACCCTTGTACATTTTATCAATGAGGAGCAAAATACCAACGAACAGGGCTTTGTGCAGGTGTGGCATTAGAATTCCGTCCGCCCACAGCCGCTGCTGATTGAAAATATAATGTTGAAATTAAGAACTAAAGTTGAAAGTTGTTTGTCCAGCCCGAACCACCGCTTGGATTTGCAATTTGCTGATGTTTGCTGGTCAAGCCACACTTGCACAAAAACCCATGTTATATGTTCGCCCTTTGTCTTGTTACTTCAATTAAAAAACCTGTGTCCACTGTGGCAGAGTATGTCCCGGAAGCGTTGGCACAAGACAGGCTCTTTTGCAAGGTTAGCTTTTGTGTGGCGGCTTTGTGTGCCTTGTCCCGCAAAAAGCGGGATGCCTGCCTTGGTGCGTTGGCCTGTTCAGTTAAGCAAGGAGCGTAAAACTCGGTTCTACTGGGTAAGCAAAGTCATGTTTTAAAAAGTTAGAATTTTGCAGTTAACCCAACATAAAAACTTCTTCCTACTGATGGAATAATTCCGGGTCCGGGATATTCATCTGTTCTTCTGGTGAAGTATGATTTATCAGACAAATTATTTGAACCAAATTTAATTGCATAATTTTTTATTTTGTATGTCGCACTAAAATCTAAAACGGTATATGCAGGAATATAACCGGCTATCGGGTCATTACTTGTTTTCAAATTGGAAGCATCACCATAAGCATCGCCCACATTATTCATTTGAAAAGTTGTTGAAAATTGTTTGCTGTTAAATATTAAACCAACACGATTAATTGTTTTAGCAGCTGCTTCCACCCGGTTTCCTTTAAATTCGCCACTCGTATATTTTGCATCTATGTAGGCAAATGAATTGAAAATACTTAATCCGTATTTAGAATTTGTATTCAGGTATTTTAAGAGATTAAACTCAATATAACTTTCTATCCCTTTGTGTACGCTGTTGGCAATATTTGTTCTGTACGAATACTGATTGCTTGTTGATGGATCTGTTAAAACAACTACACCTATTCTGTTATTATAATCCATATAAAAACCGCCAATATCAAAGTTTAAAAAGTTTTTGATTGTTCCCCTGTAACCTAAGTCTGTATTGAAACCATAAGCATCTTTTAAGTTGGGGTCTATCTTTGATGTTATGCCAAACGGTGTTATCTGACTGTAATCAATAGGCCGGTACGCCTGGCTGAAATTTCCATAAATATTAGTATTGCCTGTGGCTTTATATTCTAAACCAATCCCAAATAAAGGATAGGTTCTGTTGCGGCTTTCTATTGCGGTTTGTTTTACATTGTCGGTTGTTTTATATCCCTTTGCTGTGCTGTGCAAATATTCAAATCTAAAGCCTGGTGTAACTGAAAACTTATTTCCTATTCTAAAAATATTTTCAACAAAAGGAGCAATATTGGTAGTTGTAAAATCCAAATTATAACCCCAATCTCCTGTAATAGATAAGTCAAAATCACTTCCCGTTGTTCCCTCGCCGCCACCTTGTCTCTTAAACCATGCATAAGCATATCTTAAACCACCTGCTAAAGTTGATTTTTGATTGCCCAATTTATAATTTTGAGCAAACCGTAATTCAGTGGTTACATTATTCATATCTTCTTTACCTACTTCACGGGGAACAAAAGCATTAGTGGCAGGGTCTATTTCATCCAAAGCTCCTGGCCCACCATCTTCATTTCGCCATACCAATGAACGGTTACTAAAGAGATAAGTTGTTTTTAAACTTATAGTGCTGTTTTCTGAAGGGGTATAATCTGCATAGGCAGAGATGATATTCCATGGGCTTTTCAACCAATTTCTTGCTCTTGTAGATATTTTTGAACTTACATTAAACAAACTATCCGTTAAGCCACCCGGCATTTTTAATTGATTGCGAAGCAGGGAATATTCTACTCCAACTTTCAATTTTTCTGAAGCATTGTATTGTACTTTACCAAAGCCTGAAAACTGCCATTGCTGGCTGTTTGGCCGATAGCCATCCATATTACGGTATTGTAAAAATGCGTAGTAACTTAATTTTTTATGATTACCCCCAATAGAATTAAAAGAATTAAACAAACCAAAACTGCCAAAGGTTTGAGAGGTTTTAAATTCAAAAGCCTTATTAGCCGGAGCATCTTCAGTAACATAGTTTACCAACCCTCCAAACTGGGGGCCAAATTGCAAAGATGCAGCACCCCGTACCATTTCAATTCTTTGTACGGCTTCCATTGGGGGAATATAATAGGCTTCATTATATCCATAAACATCTGCACTGATATTGTAACCGTTTTGGCGGGTATTCATTTCAATACTTTGAATGGGGTTTAAACCTCTGGTGGCAATACCGTTCGCAGTAAAGCCGCCTGTTTCGGTTTCAACAATATTTAGGCCGGGTATTCGTCCTAAAATCTGCCGGGTATTATTAATTGCTTTATTGGCATCTAAACTGTCAACAAGAATTACTTCATTCTTTTTACCTGCATAAATAATCCCGTCTCTTACTTCGGGCATGTGGCCTGTGCCACGTACTGTTTTAAAACCTGCAACGGTTACTTCATTCAGTGTATGTATCTTAATTGTATCACTTTTTTGCGCCAAAGCTGAAACAGGAAAAGCCAGCGCCATTGCAAATAAAATTTTCTTTATTACCATTTATCTGATTTTTGTGCAAAGAAAACTTAACAGCATCAAAATGGATTGCCATATCGGGAAAACGATTTACGCATTAGGGAAACTGACGAAATGATGATATATTATTCGTGCTAATGATAATTGTAGCTGGGTGGAGGGTGGGCTTTGGTGTTGAGTACTGATACCATCTTGATTTAATAAGTACAAAGGACTACGTTGAAATCTTAGATGGCATTATACCGATTGCAAATCGCATTGGACTAAATAACGGTATAATCGGTATGATTTATAGTTGATGTGTTGAACAAATGGTGATAGATATTCGTCAGCCGGGGTGAGTGGGTTGTGTGTTGGTATTTTTAGCTCTTTGCAAGGTTTGATTTTGTGTGTCGGCTTTGTGAGCCTTGCAATGTGCTAAAAATAGCGTTGGGCGGCATGGCAAAATCTTGGGTGTTTAAATGTTTACGGGATTTTCAATAGGGTGACATACAACTCACGGATTTATCCCCTGCAAAGTATATATGGTTCAAGCCAGTCCGGCAAAGCCTGTTTATATAATTCAGCATAAAATTTAAGTTCTAGGCAGCTTTAGTTAAATTCACCCACCTGCGTGTTTCTGTAACAAACAGAACAATTTATTTCAATTAAATTAATCATCAGATAATGGGGAAAATAAGGATCTGGATACAAGAACGTTACGGCACAATTATAAACAGCATTGCTTTTTATCCGGCATTTATTGCGCTGATGTTCCTGATACTTTCTACACTCGTAATATCTTTTGATTTTTCCGAAACCGGCAAGCATTTAAAGTCGCAGCTACATTGGCTCAGTCTGAAAGATGCCAGCACAGCAAGAAGCATTATTTCTTCCATTGTTGCCGGAGTAATATCCCTTGCGGTATTTAGTTTTTCAATGGTGATGATTGTATTAAACCAGGCTGCTTCGCAAATGAGCAACCGGGTACTGGATAAATTAATCGGCAACAGCTTTCAACAAATTGTGCTGGGTATTTATATTGGTACCATCGTGTATGCATTATTTTTGCTAAGTACAATCAGGGATATTGATTCGGGTATTTATATTCCAGCCTTAAGTACTTACCTGTTGATTCTAATTACCATCATCGATATTTTCCTGTTTATTTATTTTCTTCATTACATTACCCAGTCTGTAAAATATGAGGTAATTATTGCACGGATCTTTAAGGAAACATCAGCTTCATTAGAAAAATCATGCGAATTAAAAGGCAACCAGACAGCGCATTCTAAAACTTCAACAACTTATATTATTGCTTCTAAAAAATCGGGCATTTATGAAAGATTTGATCCACAGGTATTGCTTCGGCTATGCAGCGAAAATGACTGCGTGGTCACCATTATGCACACACCCGGCACTTTTGTACTGAAAGGGTTACCCGTAATGAGTGTTAGTAAACAATTGTCCGAAGATGTGCAGGATCATTTGCTGGAACAATTGTATTTCCCAACCAGCGAATCTATCGGTGGTAATTTTTTTTATGGCCTCAGGCAGTTAACTGAAGTAGCGGTAAAGGCTTTGAGCCCTGGTATAAATGATCCCGGCACAGCCATTGTAAGTTTGCGGGCATTGTTTCAACTATATGCATACCGGGCCTGCTATTATCCAGAAACCGTTTTATTTGACAAAAACAATAAAGAAAGGATCATCATCACCGAACCCGGATTTGAAATAATTTTTTCAAGCACAATTTTACCAATCTGGGATTATGGAAAAAATGACCGCATGATACAACAGGAGATGCGACACTTGCTTACTCAATTACAGGCAACCTCCGGCCATGCTGTAATTAATAAATTATTGCAGGATGTTAACCGATAACCTGGCAGCCTTTATGCTTCCCTTTCAACTGCAATGGTGCAGTCGCCAATTAATGCTGCCAATGCGCCAACAGCAGCCAGAACCGGCAACAGCAAGGCCCCCACAACGCCAATGGTTAATGGAAACGACATAAGTTCTTTCCCGCTTTTGTCATGAATCGTTATTTTACGTACGTTTCCTTCGGCAATCAGCTCATTGATTTTTTTTAATAGTTGCTCGCCTTGTACATTAAATGTTTCACTAAATTTTGTAGCCATAATCTATGCTCTTTTTATTTGTAAAGACTCAATTTAAAATTCAATTTACGAATGACTACGCTCACTATATGGGAAGAAGGCAATCGTTCTATTAAATAATTCATCTTCCTGCCTGATATGAACAATAAAAAATATACAAAAGAAAAGTTTTGATTAAAGTCCTGCCGGAGCAGCTATGCGTAAGCACTATACTATTAATACACATAAAGATCAGCTACTTTTGTATTTTCCCTATTGGCATATCTAATTAAACCAATTGTAAATATTTTGAAATGAATGTAAATATAAGAAACGCATCAAAGGAAGATTTACCGGTCATCATATCTCTCATCCATGAATTTGCTGCATTTCAGCAAACTCCACAAAAAGTTGCGATAACACTTGAACAAATGCAGGCAGAAACAAATTTATTTCAATGCCTGGTTGCTGAAAATGAAGCCGGGGAGATTCTAGGATTTGCCTCCTTCTTTTTTGCATATTATTCCTGGACAGGCAAGGCACTATACCTGGATGATTTGTATGTAACAGCCAACTATCGCAAACTCAATATTGGTTCCGGATTAATAAATGCCGTAATTGATTTGGCAAAGGCAGAAAATTGCAAAAAAGTAAAATGGCAGGTATCTCAATGGAATGAAAATGCCATCAATTTTTACAAAAAAATGGGTGCAGTAATTGACAACACCGAAATAAACTGCGATCTGGACCTAAGCAAAAATTAACCCTACCATCCAAGTCATGTATAAAAAATTCGTATAACCAGCCTCAAATTTAAAACTCAAATCATTTTCTTGTAAAAGATAAAATTATCCGTAAGTTCGGAGAATTATAAGACCTCTTCGTGCTGCAACTATTGCATTTACGGATATTAATGCCGTAATTTAACTGTATCTACAGCATTAAAAGACAGCCTTCGTAAACATATCCAATTCACTACCAATGAAAAGAACCCGCATTATAGTGACTATCACTTTAATAATGCTGTTTTAAAAAAAGCTCCGTACCAGTGAAATAGATTCAACTTCCAAAATAATATCCATTGTAAAATCACTATTTGATTTTTTCAAAAAGTCATGTTTTCCTGTTGAAAACCTCCTGCTAAAATGCCGGCTAACAAGGCAGGTTGCCCGAAAAACACAACTGCTATTCTTAGTTTTCAATTTATTAAAACAAACAAATAAAATTATTTTCTTCCTACATATTTATCTATTAATTAAAAAAAACAACCATGTCAATCATTAAAAAACGCTTTAGCATCTTGCTTGCTGCTGGTATTGCGTTAACAGTTTTTTCATGCAATAACAATGCAGACACAGCAAGTGAATCCTCAACGAAAACCGAGGACAGTCTAGTTGCCGCTACACCGGCCCCTCCCGCATTTGAACCGTTTGATGTTGCTGAATTATCCCATTTGGTAAAGGATTATGCAAAATGGCGGGTGGTATTTGACGGCGATTCTACAGCCCGTGCAGAAAGCGGAATGAAAACAATTGTAGTGGCAAAGGAAATTGGAAAACCAAACAATATTATGATGGTTTTTCACCTGGCAGATATCCAAAAAGCCAAAGATTTTTCAACAAACCCAAGGTTGAAGGAAGCAATGGATAAGGCGGGGGTGATATCCAAGCCAGCCATAGAAATGTTTCATGTACTGCGTTTTAACCCGGATGCAAAGGAAAAACAGTGGGTTCAAATTACCCACAAAGTAAAAAACTTTGACGCCTGGTTAAAAGTATTTGATGAAGAAGGTACAGCAAAGCGTGCCGAAGATGGATTGCACGATGTGGTATTGGCACGTGGTATAGATGATTCCAGTATGGTACACCTGGTGTTCGATATAAAAATGGAAGATATGGCAAAAGCCAAAGCACATATAGCATCGCCGGAACTAAAAAAAATAATGATGGATGCAGGTGTGGTTGGTATGCCCAAAATTGAGTTTTATACTGAGGCAGAATAGGTACAGCCATAGTTTACATCAAGCTACTGCAGGTAAAAGTTTTAAACGTTTTTTAAATCTTTCCAATTACCCATCTTTAAATTTAAAACGATGAAAAAGACAATCAAATTCAGTTTGTTATTTGTGCTTGCTACTTTTATTGCATTTGTAAACCCGTTAAAGGCGCAGGATGCAAATAAAGAAATGAACGCATTTGTGAAAAAATTCGAAAATTCTTACAACAAAAAAGATGCAATGGCAATAAAAGCCATGTTTACAGATGATGCTGTAAGAACAAATACAGATGGTTCTGTAGTAACCGGCAGCGAAGCAATCGGCGCTGAGTTCACCGACCAATTTAAAGACAACGATTTTAAATTGGTTATTACCCAGGAAAAAGCCGAAATGCAACCCGATGGCAGCATTATGGCTTCGGGAACTTACCGGGTAACTGGCAAATCCGGAGCAGGTGAAGATGTTGATTTTTCGGGAAAGTATGAAGGAACCAATGTAAAAGTTGATGGTAAATGGAAAATAGCGAAGCAGGTACTTACCGCTATGTAATTCATCAGCCGTTTTGAAAATAACTTTTAAGACATTTTAAATAATCCATTCCCTAAAAGTAATCAAATTAAAAAACTTAAAAATTTATATCATGCCAACAATCATTGCCCGCCACAAAGTAGGCGACATCAACGAATGGCTTAAGGGCCAGGCGGAAAGAATGGAATTATTTGCCCCGGTATCATCGGGTTTCAGAGCCTTCCAGGATTTGGGTGACCCAAATTCTGTGGTTATCATTATTGAAACGGAGGACATGGAAAAGCTTGCTGAATTGATTAACGATCCAAAGAATGATGCAATAAAAGCAAAGCACACAGTAATAGAACCGGTTACTATATCGACGGAAATAACGTTTTAATTTCTTTTCATTTAGCCTGATAAACCATACTGTTGGTTTATCAGGGTATAGTTAATTCTACTTTGACATATTTAAAAAAAATGTGGCTCACGGTTACGATAGTTTAATTATGGAACGAAAAAGATGCCATGAAAAAATACAGTACAAGTGAGTGACACAACGATGCCGCCATAAAAAACTTCTGCTGGTCAACAAAAAAACACAAAGGTTTGACTTGTCAAAGTAGAATTAATAAAATTTTATTTAATCAAAAACACACAACAATGACAAACAAAGATTTTTTTATACAAACCTGGAAAAGCGAAATACCCAGGACCATGGCCGCAGTAAAAGGTTTACCTGCCGACATGGACAAACTTAATTACAAGTGTGATGAAAAAGCCCGGAGCGCTGCTGAAATTATCGGGCACATATTACCACATGCCCAGGCCTTGTGTGATGCAACAACATCCTTTGTAGTGGTTGAGGGAAATGGAAAAAAATTTAACGACATAGCAGAAGCAGCCGATTATTTTGAACAATATGCAGCTCAATTAACAGCAGATTTAAGTACCGTTAGCGATACAACCTGGGAAGAGCAGGTGGTATCTTTTGAACTAAATGGAAACAAAATATTTGAGCAGCCAATGAGCGCCATGTACTGGATGTTTATGTTCGATATCATTCATCACCGGGGCCAGCTAAGCACTTATTACAGGCACATGGGTGTTCGCAATCCTGCAATTTACGGGCCCACTGCCGAAGATATAGAAGCGATGATGGCGCAGGTAAACAACTGATTATTGCAAACAGGAAAATAAAAACCAAAGGTTTAAAACGCAGGCAGTGGAATAAAAATTTATTCCACTGCTATTTTATAAAATACAATAACCAACATCATGATTAAATTAACAGTCCTTTACGGACACCCGACAGACGAAGTAGCTTTTGAAGATTATTATACAAATACCCATATGCCGATTGCCGGAAAAATGACCGGGTTCACTCGTCTTGAATTATCAAAATTCTTTCCATCTCCCGATGGATCAAAAGCTGCCTACTATCGCATGGCCGAGTTTTGGTTTGAAACTCCGGAAGCACTCCAGCAAACAATGGGCTCGCCTGAAGGGCAAGCTACATCTGCCGACCTGGCAAATTTTGCCACTGGAGGTGTTACATTTTTAGTAGGTGAAATCGCAGTGTAAATAAAAAAAAATGCAAAAATATGAGGCCAAATTTTAATCCATCAAGACTTTTTTTTTCAACCACCCTCTTAATTACACTAGCAATTGCTGCTACAAGTTGCAACCATCCTTCTGCAGAAAAAGCATACGGATCTTTTAGTTAATAATTAAGCTTTGCCTGCAATATATAAAAGTTGAAATCAGAAGTGTTTGAAACAGATCCAAAATAACACCTGAAGCATTTTACACAAACACAATAAATAAATGATCAATCAAAAATACAAACGCATGAAAAAATATCTGTTGGTTTCGGTATTAACCATTTGTATTTGTTCTTTACATGCACAAAAAGAAACAGGCTACAATCCGCATGAATTATTTACACAAGACTTCCAAATGCCAGCCGGTAATGATTTCCGTTCGGCCAAAGGCGTGCCTGGACAAGCTTACTGGCAAAACAGTGCCAGCTATTTACTACATGCAACCTTTAGTGAAAAAGACACATCCGTAACCGGCGACGTTACCATTACATACACCAATAACAGTTTGGATAAACTGGATTATGTATGGTTACAACTTGACCAGAATATTTTTAAATCTTCATCACGATCTGTTGCAGCAACAAAGTATCCCGGCAACTATTTTAGTTCCATCAGTGAATCCAATGGCGGCTATCAAATTAAAAATGTAAGCATCACCCAGGCTGGAAAAACCTACACAACACAACCTGTCATTTCCGATACAAGAATGCAGGTTCGTTTAGATAAGGCCATGCTTCCAAAGGGAGATAAAGTATCCATTAAAATGAATTTCAGTTTCAACATACCATTAGATGGTGCAGGCCGCTTCGGCAGGCAATACACCGAAGCTGGCGTAGTTTATCAAATTGGCCAATGGTATCCACGCATGTGTGTATATGATGATGTGGAAGGCTGGAACACTTTACCTTACATGGGCTTAGGAGAATTCTATTGCGACTATGGCGATTATGAATACTATATAACTGCTCCTTCGGAGATGATTATTTATGGCTCGGGTGATTTGCAAAATCCAACAGAAGTATTAACCTCCACTGAAATAAAAAGACTGGCACTTGCTGCAACCAGCGATAAAACGGTTACCATTATTAGCGCAGATGAAGCAGGTAAAACTATTTCAAGGCCATCAACAAAGGGTAATTTAACCTGGCACTTTTCTATGAAGCATACAAGAGATATAGGATGGGCCGCAGGTAAAGCCATGATCTGGGATGCTGCAAAAGTCACCGTTCCTTCTGGTCGAAAAGTACTTGCCATGTCCTGCTATCCCAAAGAAAGCATGGGCGATTCTGCCTGGTCAAGATCCACCGAATATTTAAAAGCTGCCATGGAAGTATATTCAAAAAACTTTTTTGAATATCCCTGGAACGTAGCCATCAACAATGCAGGCATTACTGGTGGCATGGAATACCCGGGAATAATTTTCAATAATTATAAAGAAACCAAGGCCCGTTTGTGGTTCCTCACCTCCCATGAAATTGGTCACAACTGGTACCCGATGATTGTGGGAAACAATGAAAGAAGATATATGTGGCAGGATGAAGGGTTTAATGTGTACATCAACTATATCGCCAACGATATTTTTAATAAGGGCGAATACCAAACGGATCCTGCCTATTTTGAAAAAGGCTTTTTTGGCTCCAGGGATTATCAGCAGTTTATGCAATACAAAGATCCGTTGATGACAGTATCAGATGCAATGGATGAAGAACAACATTACCAGTTTTACGGTAAAACTGCTTATGGCTTAAACCTGCTTCGCACGGTAGTTGTGGGCAAAGAACGTTTTGATTATGCATTTAGAAAATACACCGAAGCCTGGGCCTTTAAACATCCAACGCCATACGATTTTTTTCATGCTATTAATAATGCCGCAGGCGAAGACTTAAACTGGTTTTGGAAAGAATGGTTTTTCACTACCTGGAAATTTGACCAGGCAATAACTAAAGTAACCTATATTGATAACGATCCAGCCAAAGGAGCTTTGATCACTATCACTAACAAAGAAAAAATGATTTTACCAGCCATTGTAAATATTACTCAAACCAACGGCAAGGAAGAAACGATTCAGTTACCTGTGGAAGTTTGGCAACGTGGTGGTACCTGGACTTTTAAATATGCATGCACCCGCAAGCTGGATAAAATAATACTTGATCCGGAGAAAGTATTACCGGATATGGATAGAAATAACAACGAATGGAATAATAACAAGTAACTAAACTTTTATAAAAAATAAAATGGATAGAAAATACAAATACCTTGGTTACTTCTTCCTCTTGCTGATCCCGTTAATATTTGCAGGATTCTATCAATCGTACTTTAAAACATTCCCAAACTTTGGAAAAAACTTTGATATTTATCTCCATTTGCATTCAATCATTGCAACCATTTGGGTGGCTATATTAATTGTTCAGCCATTTTTAATTGCAAATAAAAAAGTAGCAATTCATCGAACGGTTGGCAAGCTCTCCTATATCGTTTTTCCACTGTTGATACTTTCATTTATCCCCAGGATAATAAAAACATTTAACGCCGGAGAATATCCTTATTTATTTTTCCCAATAGTGGATGGAACGCTGTTAATATTATTTTATGGGCTGGCCATTTACCACAAAAAGAAAACCGGCAAACACATGCGCTATATGATTGCATCGGCATTGGTATTGTTGGGGCCAACAGTTGGACGGATCGGGCCACACCTGTTTGGATGGAGCGAATTGTTAACACAAAATATCCAGTATTTAATGATTGATACAATACTGATCAGCCTTATATTGTATGACAAGAAAAACCACCGGCAATATCAACCTTACCTGGTTACGATTGCTTTATTTTTCGTTCACCAAATTATTTATCACCTGGTATTTTTATAAAAAATCGACGACCCGATGCCTCGGTTCGTGTCTTCACGAACCGAAAAGCAACAAGATTAAAAATGTTTCGCAAAGACTTTAACCTTGGCCACAAATGTTTCGTGAGGACACGAAGCATGGCAACAGAAAGACAAACAATTTAAAATACTTGATAAAGACAGGAATCACGGTACCAAATAAACAACGCACAATCGGTTTTACAAAAACAGTAATTAATGATTATATTTTATGAGCACACAACACAAAAAAATTTTCGCTTTATTTTTTGTTCTTCTGATAACAGTAAGTAAAACTTTCTCACAAACAATCGCAGATTCTACCATCAAAAAAATTGATAGTCTTTTTAAAAAATGGGACAATGCAATAAGCCCTGGTTGTACCATTGGCATCGTGATGAACGATACACTTGTTTATGCAAAGGGTTATGGTTTGGCAAACCTTGAATATGGTATTCCCAATACACCACTAACCTTGTTTCACATGGCGTCGGTGTCAAAGCAATTCACTGCTTATTCAATTATATTATTGGCACAGCAGGGCAAACTTTCCTTAGACGATGACATTCATAAATATCTTCCGTGGTTTCCTGACCTTAAAGAAAAAATCACTATCCGCAACCTGTTGAATCATACAAGTGGCATCAGAGATCAATGGCAATTGCTCGCCATAAGCGGAACAAGATTGGATGATGTAATTACACAGGAGCACATTGTAAAAATTTTAAGCAAACAACAGGCGCTTAATTTTAAACCGGGTGCAGCATACGAATATTCAAACAGTGGTTTTACAATGCTTGCAGAAATTACAAAATCAGTTAGCGGCCTGTCGCTCAGAAAATTTACTGATTCCGCCATCTTTAAACCATTGGGCATGATCAGCACCCATTTTCACGATGACTACACAGCAATTGAAAAGAACCGTTCTTATTCTTATGAACGCATAGACAGTGCGCATTTTTCAAATAGTATTTTAAGCTATTCAAATGCAGGTGCCACCAGTCTGTTTACAAATATTCCGGATATGAGCAAATGGATCATGAATTTTTATGATCCCAAAGTGGGTACACAAAACAATATTGATCAGCTTACGAGGAAGGCGAAACTGAATGATGGCAAAGAATTAACTTACGCACAGGGCATTGTTTCAGACACCTACAAAGGATGGAAACAATTTTCGCATGGTGGGTCTGATGCAGGTTACAGAACTTATGTTTCCATTTTCCCTGATCTTAAAATGGGATTTATTGTGTTGAGTAACCTTGCAGACCTTGGACCAACTTCAAAGGCATATGCAATGGCTGATCTGTTTATAAACGACACTACTCAAAAAAAGGAGGAAATAAAAAAAGCGCCAAGAGATAGTATGGCTGCAATTTTAAAAGACACATCCGTTTTTAAAAAATTCCTTGGGAACTATATCGGCGAGGATGGCTTAGCATTTAGTTTTGACTTAAAAAGCAGCAGACTCTATTACCATATTTTTGATGAAACCAATTTTCTCATAAAGGAATTAAAAGATACTTTCTCCATACCAGAAGCAGCCGAAGTAAAATTTGCTTTCGGCAACAAATCAAAAGACACTACCGTAACAATAATTACACCTGACAAAACATATTATCTTTCAAAATACATAAAGGACACTGCGAAAAATGACAACCTGCTAAAAACCTATACAGGTATTTATCACTGCCCCGAGCTTGATTGTAAATACGGTATCATTATAAAAGATCACCAACTAATGCTTACCAATGTTAAGTACAACGATACAAAACTTACCATGGTTAGCCACGATCATTTAAGTAGTGATTTCTGGTGGATTGATCATTTAAAAATATTACGTGACAACAAAAAACAGATCATAGGTTTTGAAGTGAATTCTGGCCGGGTAATGCATTTGAAATTTAACAAGATTAAATAATAAAATAACAACAACATCAACAACAAAAAAACAGGTCTGGTAAAAATAACGCCTCGGTTCGTGTCCTCACGAACCGAAAGGCAACAAGATTAAAAATGTTTCGTGAGGACACGAACCATGGCACAAAAAATAAATGAGTTTAATTCTACTTTGACAAGTCAAACCTTTGTGTTTTTTTGTTGACAAGCAGATGTTTTTTATGGCGGCATCGTTGTGTCACTCACTTGTACTGTATTTTTTCATGGCATCTTTTTCGTTCCATAATTAAACTATCGTAACCGTGAGCTACATTTTTTTAAATATGTCAAAGTAGAATTAATAAAATATTATCTTTTACCACATCAATTAAAATCATTTATGAAAATAAAACTGCTGCTGCTTTCTTTGTTGGCCACTATTCAACTGTGTGCACAGTCTTATAAAAAAATACATGCAAAAGCCATTGTTGTAGATACCCACAATGATATACTGATGAAAGCTGCTGACATAGGGGTGGTCTTTGACCAGGATCTTACCGGCAAGACAAACAGTGACCTGACTCGCTGGAAAAAAGGCGGTCTTGATGTACAGATTTTTTCTGTGTATTGCGATGGCGATAAAAAAAATGCATTCGCCTATGCCAACCGCGAAATGGATAGCCTGGATGCAGTAGTAGCCCGCAACCCTGATAAAATTGTAAAAGTTGCCAACTATGCTGAATTGATGAAAGCAGTAAAGCAGCATAAGATTGCCGCCATGTTTGGGGTAGAAGGCGGCCACATGATAGAAGATGACTTAAATAAATTAGATGCTTTGTATAAACGTGGAGCAAGGTATTTGACCTTAACACACAATATTGCACCATCCTGGGCTACCAGTGCAGCAGAGGAAGCCCCCCTAAATCCCCCCGAAGGGGGGACTTTGAAAGAAACTTCCAAATTGAAAGGACTAAATGATTTTGGAAAAAAAGTAGTACAGCACATGAATGAGCTGGGAATGATGATAGATGTAAGCCATGTTGGCGACCAGACATTTTGGGATGTAATTGCATTAACCACCAAACCAATCATAGCTTCTCACAGTTCGGTGTACACGTTGGTGCATAACCGCCGCAATTTAAAAGACGAGCAGATAAAAGCCATTGCTAAAAATGGCGGTGTAATACAGGTTAATTTTCATCCCGGTTTTATTGACAGTAGCTTTAATACAAAAGAAACTGCCTTTATAAAAAAATATGCATCAGAATTTGATTCACTCATCAAAAGCGGCACACAGGATTACTATGCACTTGATTTGCTTTATCGTAAATATCCAGCCGAAGGCAATAGCATGAGGCCGCCCCTTTCCATGCTCATAGATCATATCGAATACATCATTAAACTGGTAGGCGTTGATTATGTTGGCCTGGGCTCCGACTTTGACGGCATTAATCTTACACCGCAGCAACTGGACGATGTAACCACCTACCCTTTAATTACAAAGGCGCTTGTTGAAAAAGGCTACAGCAAAAAAAACATTACCAAAATTTTGGGCGGAAATATATTGAGGGTTTTGAAGGCGAATGAAGTAAAGTAAAAATACTTGCTTACCTGGCAAGTATTTCAACTGAATTAATGAAGATATCAGGAATGATATATTACCAACTATACAACTGACCCAAGCATTTTACCATGTTGCGTAATTACGCTGAACAATGGTTTTTTGTACAAGTGAGTGACACAACGATGATGACACAAGGTACTAAAGCTGGTATCAAAAAAACGCATACAATCAGCTTCTAAATACCTGAATTTTTTATCACAAATATTAACCATTAAATGCTACTCATGAAAGTAGAGAAAACGGAAGAAGGGTTAAAACGGGTAGTGGGAATATCCGGACTTTCCCTGTCTATTGTAAACTTTACAATAGGCGCTGGTATATTTGCGTTGCCAGCAATCGTTGGTATTCAAATGGGTGCATTCGGTATATTTAATTATGTTTTTTGTGCCATCATGCTTGCAGCAATTATGCTATGTTATGCAGAAATTGGTTGTCGTGTTACCACCAGTGGCGGCAGCTATGCTTATGTAGAAGCGGCATTTGGAGACTTTGCAGGGTTTGTTATTAACTGGATGTTCTTTTTTGGCTGGTGTGTATTAAGTGATGCTGCATTGCTGAATTTGATAGCTGATTCCCTGGCAGTAATGTTTCCTTTCTTCTTAAATCCGTGGCTGCGGGGATGCTTCTTTTTTATATTACTTAGCTTTATGACTGTACTAAATGTACTGGGCGCAAAACAGGGAGTTGCGTTTATCAAAATGGTTACCCTCATAAAACTATTACCGCTGATCGCCATTATACTCTTCGGCTTCAGTCATATACAATCCGCTAACCTGCATTGGGAACATGCGCCAACAATTAAGTCATTTGGCAACACTTCACTTGTATTATTTTTCGCCTTTGCCGGATTTGAATCTGCACTTTGCGTAAGTGGCGAAGTAAAAAATCCAAAACGCACCATACCACTCAGCATTTTACTAGGTGGACTATTAATCCTAATTATTTACCTGTTACTTCAAACCGTAACGCAGGGCGTATTGGGCGAACAAATGGCGGCATTTAAAGATGCACCCATGGCTGCTGTCGCAGATCAGATCATTGGCCCTGTTGGTGCTACTATACTGCTTATTACTGCAGCATTCTCATGTTTCACGACTGTTAGCGGCGATGTATTGTCTACTCCACGTGTATTATTTGCCGGTGCAAAAGACGGGTTGTTTCCAAAATTTCTCGGCAAGGTTCATCCAAAATTTGCAACACCTTATTGGGCAATTATCAGCTTTTCATCCCTGATATTTATTCTTTCAATTTCCGGGGGATTTAAACAATTGGCTATACTGGCAAGTGCAGCCATACTGCTGATATACCTGGCAGTTATTGCAGCAACTATTAAATTAAAAAAACAACAACACGTAGCAACGGAAATAACATTCCGTATTCCCGGTGGACTATTTATTCCTTGTGTTGCCATTGCAGCTATATGCTGGCTGCTAACCAGTTTAAGTAAATGGGAAATTTTATCCACTATCATTTTTATAGCCATTATTTGTGTGATTTATTTTGTGATGAGATATTTCAAAAAGGAAGAGAAAATTATAATTACGATACCTGATTAACATCAATCAACTAAAAATAAAGAATCAGTATTCATACAAACCGGCTTAATAAAAATCCTATCTTATTTAAAACTGATTTCGCATGAATGAACCTTTTTAATTATTTAAATATACCAACATGATCAAGAAAATTTTTATCCTTTTGCTCCTTCCTGTTGCATTGGTTGCACAAAAAAATTATCCCGTATTACTGGACAATTATGCACAGGCATCTTATAAAATTGACGATTTTAACGGCGCCGTATTGGTAATGCAAAAAGGAAAGGTAATGTACAAAAAAGCATTTGGCATGGCCGACAGGGAGTGGAATGTTCCCAACACCGTTGATGCAAAATTTCGCATTGGTTCTGTAACCAAACAATTTACAGCAGCATGTATTTTGCAATTGGCAGAGCAGGGAAAATTAAGCCTTGATGATAAACTTAGTAAATACATTTCCGACTACCCAAAAGGCGATAGCATTACCATTCACATGCTGCTCGATCATACCTCGGGCATAAAAAATTATACTGACATGCAGGAGTTTTGGCCCAAGGCTGCATTGCCACTTCCGGTTGATTCGATGATTGCAATTTTCAAATATCAACCCCTGGATTTTTCTCCGGGTACAAAATGGAATTACAGTAACTCCGGCTTCTTTTTACTGGGAGCAATTGTTGAAAAAGTATCTGGCAAAACATTCAATGATTATTTAAATGAAAACATCATAAAAAAGGTTGGGTTAAAAAATACCTTGCTGGATCACCTGGATTCTATACTGGCATTTAGGGCAAAGGGATATGGCAAAAACCGGCAGGGCACCTGGGAACAAGCGATGTATATTTCTATGGAAGGACCCTATAGTGCCGGGGCAATTGTATCAACTGTAGATGATTTGTATAAATGGACCAGAGCACTTCATAACAACGAAGTAATTTCTGCAGCCGGTACAAAAAAGATGATGACGCCTTATATGGAACATTACGGATACGGCATTGGAATAGACAGTTTAAAAACCCACAAGCGTGTTTCGCATAGTGGCGGCATTCCTGGATTTATAAGTAATCTTGCTTATTACCCGGCGGAAGATATTTGTGTAGTTGTACTATCCAACAACGGATATAATTCCGGCAAACTGGCTACAGCAATGGCTTCTATTTTATTTGACATGCCGGTACAAATTCCTTACATTCCAAAAGAAGTTAAAATAGATGGCAACCTGCTGGATAAGTACCTGGGGAAATATATGATCACCGAGCAAATTGAATTGATAAAAAAAGCGGACAAACTTTATCGTCATAAAGATGGGGCACCAGATATTGAGCTAAAGCCTGAATCAACAAAACGCTTTTTTTACGCGGATGAATCTGAAAGGTTTATAGAATTTGATTTAGATAAATCGGGTAAGGTAACCGGTAGCTGGTTTATCAATAACGGCGAAAAAACAGCAATGAAAAAATTGTGATTGAAGCATTTTGGCTAAAGCCAATAGAGGAATCTATTCTGTATCCTCCAGCTAAAGCTGGAGGCAATTCAAAAGCAGGAGGCAATTCAAAAACAGGAAGCAATTCAAAAGAACCAGCTAATTCAAACCAGCAGCCAAATTCAAAAACAGCAGATAAAATAAAACATAGGAAAATACAAAATGAGATAACACTAAAAGTAGTAAGTTACCATCATTTAAATAAGATGAATGCCAATTGCCTTTTGAATTGCCACTGGCTTTAGCCTGTGGATTAAATAGTAAAAAATAAAATTGGCTTTAGCCAAATAATTTTAAGAATTAGCCATTATTGAAAAAAAAATTATCAACAACTAAAATTAAAAATTATGCCATTTGTTAGTGTTTACATCCATTTTGTCTGGAGCACTAAAGACCGTGTTCCTTATTTAGAAACAAAAGAAATAAGAGATGCAATGTGGCAGCATATAAGAGACAATGGAAAAACAAAAGGCATATTTATTGATTTTGTAAATGGACACAAGGAGCATTGTCATTGCCTGGTTTCATTAGGAATAGAACAAACTATCAGTAAAGTGATGCAATTGATAAAAGGCGAAGCTGCATTTTGGTTTAATAAACAAGGTTTCATAAATAAAAAGTTAGAATGGCAGGATGAATATTCTGCCGTTTCAGTGTTCCAATCTACACTTGACACAGTGAGAAATTATATTAAAAACCAGGAAGAGCACCACCTGAAAAAAACATTTCAACAAGAGTATGATGAATTTATTAAAAAATTTGGTTTTCAAAAATTTAAAGATGAGTGATAAGACAATTTTGGCTAAAGCCAATGCAGGAATATATTCTGTATCCTCCAGCTAAAGCAGGAGGCAATTCAAAAGCAGGAGCTAATTCAAACCAGGAGTCAAATTCAAAAACAGAAGACAAAATAAAACAAAAGAAAACACAAGATGAGAGGATAGTAAAAAATAAGTGAGTTACCATTATTTAAATAAAATGAATTGGCAAATGCTTTTGAATTGCCACGGGCTTCAGCCTGTGGATCATGGAATAAAAATTAAAATTGGCTTTAGCCAAATCATTCTAAAAATTGCATTATTTAAATGAGATAGATCGAATTGACAATTGCCTTTTGAATTGCCACAGGCTTCAGCCTGTGGATTAAAGAATAACTATAATTGGCTTTAGCCAAATCATCCATAATAGAATTCTTGTAATTAATCTATGTCAATAAAACTTTAAAATTAACACTGGCTTTATGATATTAAAACAAAAATTAAGCATCCTGATTTTAATAGTTTGCACTATTAATATTCTATCAACCTCCGCACAATCTTTTCTGCCACCTGCAATTGACTGGCATGGAAAAAGCGAATCTTTGATTGCAAAAGCAAATAATCCATGGATTACCCCGGCAGAAAAATCGGGGTTTATAACTTCACCCGATTACAATGAAACCATGCGCTGGTATAAAAAACTGGCTGCGGCTTCTCCATTACTAACAATGGTTTCTATCGGTAAAAGTGTAGAGGGCCGCGACATATTTATGATCATTGCATCTACAGAAAAAAATAGTACAGCCAGTTCATTAAAAAAATCCGGCAAGCCACTGATGCTGGCGCAGGCCGGTATTCACTCTGGTGAAATAGATGGTAAAGATGCAGGTATGATGTTGCTCCGGGATATTGCTTTTGGAAACAAAAAATCATTGCTGGATAAAGTAAACTTTTTGTTTATTCCAATATTGAGTGTGGATGCGCATGAACGATCATCACCTTACAACAGGCCCAACCAACGTGGGCCACAAAACATGGGCTGGCGAACCAACGCACAAAATCTAAATCTTAACCGGGACTATGCAAAGTTGGATACCAAAGAAATAAGGGCTGTAATAAAAGTGATGAATGAATATGATCCCATTTTATACATGGATATTCACGTAACCGATGGAGCCGATTACCAATATGATATTACGTTTGGCGGTGTAGGACTGCAAGGCAATTCTCCCGGCATTACCAAATGGCTGGAAGACACTTATAAAAAAACCACCGATAAAGATTTAATTGCATTCGGGCATATACCCGGTCATCTTCTAATGGCATTTAACGACCGTGACTTTACACAGGGGAATATGACGATTGGAGGCCAACCAAGATTTTCGGATAGCTATGGTAACCTACGCCACATGGCTTCCATATTAATAGAAAATCATTCCTTAAAACCCTATAAACAACGGGTGTTAGGCACTTACGTCCTATTGGAAAGCACTTTGAAAATACTGGCAAAAGAAGGGCAATCACTTGAAGCCATTACAAAATCGGATAGGGCTATCAGGGATGCAAAAGTTCCTATGAGCTGGAAAGTTCCACAAATGAAAAATGCAGTAAATTTTGAAAATTCGGCCAATTTGAAAAGCGCTGAAAATGCCGCCCCACCGGACAGTATCCATTTTTTAGGAATGGATTCAAGACTATTAAGATCATCCGTTACCAATTCAGATTATATTGAATGGCTGGGCAAACGGGTAACTATGAACATTGCTGATTTTAAATCAACCGAACCGATTGATTTTATTACCCGGCCAAAAGGATATTGGATTCCTGCCGCTTGCAATGATGTAATTGAAAGACTACGCATTCATGGAATTAAAATGAATATTATAAAAGAACCACGTACAGTAGCGGTAGAAATGTACCGCATACAGGATGCAAAATTTGAGAATGAAGATCATAAACCACTTCCTTATGAAGGACATATGCAGGTAACCGGAACTACAAAATCTGAAACCCGTAACCAGTTATTTGCACCAGGTTCTGCCTTCATTTCAACCGACCAGCCATTAGGCGATCTTACTATGTTATTGCTGGAACCTGATTCTAAAGATTCCTATTTTAGTTGGGGATTTTTTCTGCCAATTTTTCAACGTACAGAATATATAGAGGCTTATGTAATTGAGCCAATGGCAAAAAGCATGCTGGATGCATCACCAGAACTTCGTAAAGAATTTGAGGAAAAGAAAGCAAGGGACAAAGAATTTGCAAACGACCCAACTGCTATTCTCACCTGGTTTTACAGCAAAACAAAATACTACGACGACCGATATTTGTTGTACCCGGTAGCAAGGGAATTGTAACAGGTTAAGCAAGACAGTTATGTATTGCTTAATTTATATAAAAAAGAATTTATAAAAATAAACTAACCCAATGCCAACAATTAAGAAAAACAGGATTCAATCAATTGATTTGCTCCGGGGAATCATCATGGTTATTATGGCGCTCGACCATACCCGTGACTTTTTTCATGTGGCAGCTTTTAGTGATGATCCGTTAAACCTTGCTACTACCACACCTTTTCTATATTTCACCCGGTGGATTACCAATTTTTGTGCACCTGGTTTTGTATTTCTTGCCGGCACATCTGCATGGTTACAAAGCAGGCGAAAGACTACCGCAGAACTGAGCCGGTTTTTAATAACCCGTGGTTGCTGGTTGATATTAATAGATTTAACAGTAATGACATTGGGCATTTTGGGCGACATTCATTTTGGAATTTTTGTATTGCAAACAATCTGGGCCATCGGTATTAGTATGGTTATACTGGGTCTTGTAATCTGGTTGCCTTTTAGTGCGATACTAACTCTAGGTCTACTAATCGTATTTGGTCACAACGTACTCGACTTTGTTGAAAAAATTCACATTGGCCCCTACCCGCTTTGGTGGTCCATGCTACATGTACGTTCTTTACATCCGCTATGGGGCAATCACCAGTTATTTGTTGTTTATCCATTCCTGTCATGGGCAGGTCTGATGATGCTGGGCTATTGTTGCGGTAAAATCTTCACACAATTTGATGAAGCAAAAAGAAATAAAATATTACTGTGGACCGGCATCGGCCTGGTAGCATTTTTCATTGCACTAAGGGCAACAAATTTTTATGGCAACCCGCAACAATGGTCGCAACAAAAAAATGGCCTGTACACCTTACTGTCATTCCTTGACGTTCAAAAATATCCGCCATCATTGTTGTACATGTGTATAACTATTGGGCCATCACTCGTATTCCTGGCGTTGATAAAAAATAGCCAAAGCCGATTATCAAAAATATTTATGGTGTATGGCCGGGTGCCATTCTTCTATTATATCATACATTTTTATGTGTTACATATTATCAGTATCATTTGCTTTTTGTCAAGGGGACATAGCTTTGCAGACGGCATGAAAGGACTGCCTGGCGTTCCCTTTAAATTTATAATACCAGGTGAAGGATATTCACTATGGGTTGTTTATGGCGTTTGGATTTCAGTAGTAATTGCGCTGTATCCTTTGTGCAAATGGTACGATCAATATAAAAGCAATCATCCTGAAAAAAAATGGTTGAGCTATTTGTAAATAAAACTGCAACAGAATTTTTAATTATGAGCTTACGCAGAAAGTGGTGATATAGTTGACAATATTGTGTTTGTTGAGTACGATGTTCCTTATACTTTTACCAACGACAAAATGAGGTGATAAAAAAGCTTTTAAAATAACACATACCTGGAAAAAGTGACCCAACAGTTGGTTAATTATAGGTGGAATGGGATTTAATAACATACGCATAATCTGATTTAAAGTAAACTCTATGTCAAATAAGAAATCGTTTCCTGGTCCGATCCCTATTTTGATGATTGTTATTATACTTGCGGCGGTTGGTACCTGGTTACTGCCTGCCGGGCAATATAATAAAATGTCTGCCGATGGAAAGTTTTTTACAATGGTTACCGACACAAATGAAATAAAACTTCCGCTCACACAACAAACACTTGATAGCCTGGGATTGCACATACCGGTACAAAAATTTATTGAGGGTGAAATCCGAAAGCCCATATCCGTTCCCGGTACATTTACAAAACAGCCGCGAAACCAACAGGGATTCATCAATATCCTACAGGCACCCATCAAGGGAATTTACGATAGCATTGATATCATTTTATTTGTGTTAATCATGGGAGGATTTATGTTTGTTTTTAACGAAACAGGTGCCATGGTTAAAGGCATTACCTGGCTGGCACACACCATGAGGGGGCGTGAGCATTGGTTGATTGCTATCCTTACCAGTGTGTTTTCTTTCTTTGCTGCATCGTATGGTATGGCAGAAGAAGCATTTGTATTTTACCCGATACTGGTACCATTATTCCTGGCTGCTGGTTACGATATGCTGGTACCACTGGCAATTATTTTCGGTGGTACTTCCATTGGTGGTATTGCAGCCTTCTCTAATCCCTTTTCCACCATCATAGCTTCCAACGCTGCTGGCATCAACTGGATGGATGGACTTGGTGAGCGCCTGGTGCTTTGGGTAATTATAACTGCCTTGTTGGTATGGTATATTTTACGCTACGCAGCTAAAGTAAAAAAAGATCCTACTGCATCATTGGTGTATAAAATTGATGGCATTATAAAATCTCCGTTTGAAGCAAATATCAGTAACGCAACTGTCGTACCTCTACTTGAAACAAAAACGAAATTATTACTCCTGATATACCTATCCACTTTTCTTACCATGATTGCGGGAGTCGTATTTTTAAAATGGTGGGCTACGGAAATGTCTGCACTTTTCCTGGCTTCATCTATTTTATTGGCAGTAATTACCCGGATGAATGAAAAAGCATTCATCTCTGAATTTATCAAAGGAGCTGAAAGTTTATTATCGGTTGCCTTTATTATTGGGGTGGCACGTGGTGTTACAATTATTTTAAACGAAGGGCATATCAGCGACTCCATATTATTTTATACCGCAAATATTGTACAAGGTGTACAGCCCGCTTTGTTTATTATTTTGCTATTGCTTTTTTATATTCTTTTTTCGCTTTTTATCCAGTCGTCTTCAGGTATGGCAGTATTAACCATGCCTATCATTGGTGCCCTGGCAATCCTCGTAAACATACCGGGCCGGGAAATTGTAAACTCCTACATGTATGGCATTTGCATCATGTCGTTTGTAGCGCCAACCGGGCTTGTTCTCCCATCCATTGCCATGGTAAATATCAGTCTTAAAACCTGGATGAAATTTATTACACCACTATTGATTATTCTACTGGTTATCTGCTGTATTTTTTTGATAGCAGGAATTTATTTGTAAAACTTCGTTTACTTATTGTATTGAACACGAAATAAAATAGTAAAGGCTTTTTTTATTAGCCAGGCACAAGTTTTTCAATTAAGCTTCATTGGCGTCGCACTCTTGTACTGTATATCTTTAATGAACTTTTGATTGCCAGTAATCTCTATTGCATAGACATTATATATTGTATCTCTTATAGTCTTTACAGATTGCCCCTCTGGGGCAAAGAGACTATTAATATTGAATTTTCTACAAAGAGATTGCACCGCTGGTGCAAAGGGTGTATTTAAAATTGTTGCTGCCTAAAAATAGAGGTGTCATCTTTTTTGATTCACTTCAAACTTTAAAGTTTTGGCTAAAAGATGACACCTCTTGCGACAATTATAAATGCACCCGGTGCAAATGGTTTATTTCTACATCGGAGCTTTATAGCAACGCTCCTGTTTTTTGTACCATATTTGGTAAAAACTTCAGTGCTACAAATTTACGCCAGCGGCGTAACCTCTTTGTAGAAATGCAAAACAAACAGCCATTTGCCCCGGAG
The DNA here is from genome assembly GCA_040002495.1 of Ferruginibacter sp. Taxonomy (GTDB): domain Bacteria; phylum Bacteroidota; class Bacteroidia; order Chitinophagales; family Chitinophagaceae; genus Ferruginibacter. The sequence goes on along the minus strand of JBDUEK010000019.1, from coordinate 25,664 downwards.
GGGCAACCTATTTACATTCTTGTGTTCCGGCAGAGGTTGCGCAGAAAGTTCTTTTAAAATTTAAAATCTCTGCGGCGAAAATTCAGCCGGGACAGAGGCAATGAAATTAGAATATCTTGCAACCACGCTTACGCAAAACTGATTGGGCGCAGTCTATTTCCAGTTTCTAATAAAAATCCCTTTAGAATATTTTTCTGTACTCGAAGAATAACCTAGCTTTTTTGAGTCAGTTGCACTTTCTTCAATGTCTTTAATATCAGATGAATTTTTAGATTTTAGTACCCCCAAAATTATTTTATTGTCGGGTTCATAAAATATCAGGAAAGAATTCTGGTCGCTAAAAACTGAAGTAATTCCTAAAAATTTCGATTTTGATTTATTAACTCTGTCAACACAGTTCTCATAGTCCGTCAAGTTATCGATAGTCAATTTCCCTCCTTCTTTTGCATTGTTAAAGCGTGCATTATAGAGACTTGCAATATGATCGTGAGGCATAATTATACCAGTTTCAAAAATACAGTCTTGGTGTTTTAATATTTGAATGCAGTCTTTGACATACTTCTTGTCAACATTTAAGTCGCAGAGAAAATTAAGCTGTTGAAATGTGAGTTTATCCATGTTATTTTATGTAAAATCCGATTGCCCAACACCTTAATGTCTAAAGTGCTTTTGTTCCGGTGGGGTTGCGCAGCAAACTCTTTTAAAATTTAAAATCAATGCGGCGAAAACTGACGGGGCAGATTTTAATCTCTGTGTTCCGGCAGTATTATCTCAACCAAAAAGTATGTTTTACCGTCAAAGTATATACCGGGTTTAGATATGAAATATTGATTGATTTGTTTTGTGAATTGTAATATTCGTCATACTGATTTTTTCTTGAAAATTCAATTTCATAATTTTCAATTTTCCCAACTGATAATTTATTCTGTTAAGCAAATCGTTTCACATCCAAATTTACCCTGTCCAGTGCTATTGTTTCAAGATCAGTCTGTGCTTTTTTTATTGTGGAAGGCATTAATATTGGTGTAACATCAAATCGTCTTAAACTTGCAATAGGCAAATCAACTGTTAAGGCTTTATAAATTATTTCAATACTGTCCTTTGAAGTAACATTAAATTTATAGCTTGCTTTAAGCAATGCTTGAGCAGTGTATGATTGATAATCCCTGTCAATAATTTGAGAAAGTAATATTTTATTCTTTATTCCAACTTTTGCTAGTTCAGATAGTAACATTTGCTTTGTGCTGTCAAGGTCAATCTTAATAGTTTTAGAGTTCCTTTTTTCTTCTGGATAAATGTAAAATTCGGAGACAGTAACCTCAACTTCGTAAAAATCGGGGATAATACTCGTGTCTAAAGATTGTGCTTGTGAGTAACGTGTTTTGTCTTTTAGGTCTTGACCAAAGGTCAAATTGCAGCAAAATATTGTTAGGCTTACGAAAAAAAAATAAATTTCATATTAGTTCAATCTTGTTTGGTCATTCGGTAAAGTCTATAATTATGTTTATTCGTATATCAGATCGTCAAAAAATTGCCTACAACTACCTCATTTACCCATTAAATCAATCATCATCCCCACCGCCACCTTTACTTCCACGATTAAACAAAGAGAAATTAGTATCCCCGAATTTATAACTAAAAGAAACGCGGAAATTCCGCACGTTCCAACGACGGTAAGCATCCTGATAAAATCTTTCTGTATCGTAAATGGCACCCCATCGGCGGGTGTTAAAAACATCGCTCACAGCAAAGGTGAGTGAGGCTTTCTTATTCTTCATGAAATCTTTTTTGATGGCGAAATCAACATCAAATTCAGCAATTCTTCTGCCCTGTGGAATAACTTTCGGCGATTCATAATCGGCAACCAACTGAAAGCCCAGGTTGCTGAATAAAGAACTACTCACTGAATCAATTTTATAATTCGTAATTAGTTTTGCTTCCCAGTTAAATCCCTTATTACTCAGGTCAAGATTTTTTACAACCGCATTTACCGTTCTGTATTGCAGGTTAAAAGTTGGTGTGATATCGAAATTGTTTCCAATTTTATGTTGCAACGTAAATTCTGCACCATACCTGTTGGTGGTGCTTGCATTAATATATGTATTGAGCAAAGCGTTGGGGTCAATGGCTGCATTGTTGAGCAACTGGTATTGAGCTGCGGTAATGGTATCACTGTAATTGGTGATGTCTTTCGGATTATTTTTGAAATATAGCACCGCCAGGAAATTGCCGCCCTTATAATTCTTACTATAATTCAATTCAAATGAATTGATAAATTCCGGCTTCAATTGTGGGTTTCCCTGCTGCAGGTTTGCCGGGTCATTGATGTCGATAAAAGGATTTAGTTCCCAAAATCTTGGCCGCCTGATCCTTCTTGAAAAATTAAACTGAATTTCATCATCCGTGTCCAATTTATGTGTTAGAAAAAGACTTGGAAACAATGCAGTCCAAATGCTGCTTTCCTTGTTGGGGTATTCGTAGCCAAATTTGTATGCGCTATCAACCAGTTCGCCATCAAATTTTGAATATTCAGCCCTTAGCCCTAACTGATAGGAGAAATCTGTTGCTTTATGCGAATAAGTAAAATAGGCCGCATTGATCATATCCTTATAAATATAATTGTTGCTAAGGGGCAGTTTTATTGGTTGGCCATTATTATCAGCATATGCATTGTAATAGCTGTTAAAATTATTATGATAGCTTCTGAGGCCTGTTTCTATTTTACTTTTTTCTGAGATAGGATTGGTATAATCTACCTGCACGGTTATTTCCTTTTCAGTAGTAGCGCCATCATTATTTACGATAGATGGAGGCTGATAAACGTTACCACCCGGATTATAAAACTCATTTAATATACCCGACTTGCTCGACCGGGTACCGTAATTATAACTTAGGTCTGCGGTAAGTTCCTGCCCATCTTTTGGAAAAGTATGCTTGTAATTTGCACGGGTATTATTGCGGTCGAACCCAAACTTGCCATCAGTAGTTCTTACACCATAACGCTGCAAAATCATATTATTATCGAGGTAGTCCTGGTTTTGTATTTCATTATTATCAAAGCGGCCTTTTACAATGTTTTCAGATATAGAAACAGTGTTTCGGTTATCAATAAAAATATCTGTTCCAAACCTGATGGAGTTAAAGTTTTTATTCCGGTTATTGTGAGAGGACTGGTTAAAGTAATCTGTAATTACACCATTGGTTTTATTTTGCCGCAGCGTTCTGCCTTTAGCAACGCCGCCAGATTGATTGTGGCCTGCACTTACAAAAAAGTTGAACTTTCCCTGTCGCAAATTCAAATTTAAATTTCCACTTAAAAGTGACGGAGTTCCTCCACTCAATGTAAGCGCACCATTTAATCCGATCCGTTTGTTTTTCTTTAATACTATATTGATGATACCACCCGAACTGGCCGCATCAAATTTTGCGGATGGATTGGTGATTAATTCTATTTTATCAATATGATCGGCGGGTATTTGATCCAATGTTAAAATGGTAGGACGGCCATCAATAAATATTTGGGGCGTACTGCTTCTCAGTTCTACATTTCCCTCTATATCTACCGACACAGAAGGTATACTTTTCATAATATCTACTGCCGTGCCACCGGTTGAAATAAGGCTTTTATCTACATTAAATATTTTCCTGTCAATCCCCATTTCCAACGCTGGCTTTACCGAACTAATAATAACAGTACTTAGTTGCTTAAAGGAAGTTTCCAACACTAAATTACCCAGGTCCATTTCAAAATTGTTATTGGGCTTTTCATCTTCCTTATCAACAATTGAAATTGTTTTATCCAGGGTTTCGTAACCAAGTGCAGTCACTACAAGCCGGTAAGTTTTGAATTTTGGTAAACGCTTAAATCTAAACTCGCCGTTTTGTTTACTTAGCATGCCATCATAAAGCGTATCGGTTTTCTTCTTTGCAACAAGGTGATAAAGTTGCACAGATGCTGCCTCAACAGGCTTGCCCGTTCCCTTATCAATTAATTTACCATAAATAGTATTGGAGTTCACCTGCAAACTCATTTGAGCATTGGCATCCGGCAGCGCCTCATGGTCAATTTGGGCAGTTGCAATGTCTGTGAAAAATAAAACGGTAAAAAATACGATTAATTTCTTCATTTGACTGGGTTGCATTTTTATCACCGGGCAGGTTAAATTGAAATTTGAAATAGTATGAAAAAAGATGAATTTATTGATTTCGATAACACTCAAATAATCATTGTTTTTTGTAAAAAATAATTACGTCAAAGGTAAAGAATTAACCGGTTAGACAGGCTTCAGATTGCAGTTAATATCACATGTATTATTAATGGAATATAGGAAATTGAATTAATAGCGTTTCATATTAATTCAATTTCCTCCATTTCAACTAAAAGCCAGATGCAACGGAATTATTAACCTTTGAAAGACTACCTGATATATTGTATTTTTCAACATCAAAAAGGGAATTTATAAGGCTAATAAACTGTTAAGGAAACTAAAAAAACCAGTCTCAAAAAATAAGTTATTTTTTTAAAATATAGTAAAAGTCTCTTTTCATTTAAACTCAAATTTTAATACATTCTATGTTGTAACATCAGAATAAAAATGATTTACAGCTGGTAATGAGAAATCATAAACAATACATTAAACTTTTAAACTATTAATGTTTACATGTATTTTTATAGTAACATCAATTATATGATGTTGAACCTTAAATTTTCATCCCTTAACGATTAAACATGAAACATTGCTATTTTGTTCTGTGCCTGTTTGCGCACACCTTACTCTATTCCCAATCCAAGGCTGTTCAATACCCTGTAGATCCTGCAAGTATTGAACAGCCTGGTGTTCCCAAAGGAGAAGTCCTTCATTTTACTTTTGATCAATCAACTATTTTTCCAGGTACATTTAGAGATTACTGGATTTATGTTCCGGCTCAATATAAAGCAGACAAACCTGCATGTGTATACGTAAACCAGGATGGTATGCAATGGAAGGCGCCTACTGTATTTGATAATCTGATTCATAACAACGAAATGCCTGTAACCATCGGTGTATTTATTACCCCCGGAATGGTAATGGCTGATAGTGGTGCCAATGCATTGAACCGCTTTAACCGGAGTTTTGAATATGATGGACTAGGTGATGCTTATGCCCGTTTTTTACTTACTGAAATTTTGCCCGAAGTTGAAAAACACCAAACAAGCGATGGGCGTAAAATAAGACTATCAAAAAACGGCAACGACCGGGCAATTGGCGGATCAAGCAGCGGCGCTATTTGTGCGTTTACGGCGGCATGGGAAAAGCCCTTGGAGTTTTCAAGGGTGTTTAGTGCTATTGGAACTTATATAGGATTACGCGGTGGCGAACGCTACCCTACACTTATTAGAAAATATGAGCCCAAACCAATCAGGATATTTTTACAGGATGGATCCAATGATCTTAATATTTATGCCGGTGATTGGTTTAAAGCAAATGAAACGATGGAACGTGCATTGGCATTTGCGGGCTACGAAGTAAATCATGTGTGGGGTGAAGAAGGACACAATGGCAACCAGGGCACCGCTATATTTCCGCAGGCCATGCGTTGGTTATGGAAAGGATGGCCCCAAAAAGTTTCGACAGGAAATTCGAACAACCAGTTTTTAAAAGACCTGCTGATACCCGGTGAAGAATGGGAATTAGTTGGTGAAGACTATAAGTTTAGTGAAGGCACTGCAACTGATGCAAATGGCATAGTTTATTACCAGGATATACCAACATCTAAAACTTACAAAGTGGGTAAAGATGGCAAATCAATACTGTTAAACATTGATGCAAAAAAAGCAAGCGGCACTGCCTATGGGCCTGATGGATTAAGATACACAGCAGCAGGTGCCACCAACCAAATTTTAAGATATGATGCAAACGATAAGGCAACAGTAATAGCTGAAAATATTGCGGGTAATGACCTGGCCATTGCAAAAAACGGGAACATTTATGTGACAGCGCCGGATGGTTGGTCGAACCCCGGAAAGCTCATGTTGATTCGTCCCAATGGCGAACAGGTTGTGCTGGATGAAGGACTGCGGTTTCCAAATGGTATCACATTCTCTCCTGATCAAACCCAATTATATGTTGCAGAATCTACCTCGCACTGGATATGGATTTACAAAATAGCCAATGATGGTTTGCTAAAATATAAACAACGCTACGGCTGGCTGCATGTAAGCGACACCCAGGAAATGTCCGGTGCCGACGGATTAAAATGTGATACTTCGGGAAGGCTGTTTGTAACAACCAGGTCCGGTATCCAGGTAATGGACCAACTGGGACGGGTAAATGCTATTTTACCTACGCCACCTACTAAAGGATCGCCATCCAATCTTTGTTTTGGTGGAGCCGATTTTAATATAGTTTATGTAACCTGTGTTGATAAAGTTTATCGCCGTAAGTTAAACACCCGTGGTGTCAACAGTTTTGATGCACCAATAAAGCCCGGTAAACCACACATGTAACTACCCTTTTGTTTAAAACCTAAAATTTCAAGGGTGCATTTAAAATTGTCGCTATCTAAAAATAGAGGTGTCATCTTTTTTATACTTCAAACTTTAAAGTTTTGGCTAAAAGATAACACCTCTTGCGACAATTATAAATGCACCCAGTTTCAATTACAATAAAGTCCATTCAAAATATTCATTTAACTTCAAAGCCCGAATTAAAATAACGATGATGAAATTTAAAAAACTTGCTATTGTTTTTTCCCTTGTTCAATTTTTTTTCTGCACAACTATGACAGCACAAAAACAGTTTAAGGCATTATTAATAACTACTACCAGGGGATGGCACCACGAATCGCTTCACTCCGGTGTTTTAGCCATTCAGCAATTAGGTATAAAAAACTTTTTTGATGTCACCCTGTTTGAGGACCCTAATAGTTTTACCGACAAAAATCTTGAGCAATACCAGGTGGTAATATTTTTAAATACAACCGGCGATATTTTTGATTCAGCACAGCAAAAAGTAATGGAACGTTTCATACAGTCGGGTAAAGGATTTGTAGGTATCCATAGCGCATCCGATACGGAATACGATTGGGATTGGTACACAAAATTGGTGGGCAGAATGTTTCACATTCATCCAACCATACAATCTGCCAGGCTCAATATAATTGACCCTGCGTTTCCAGGTTTGCAAGGTTTTGCCGGTAATAAGTTATGGACAGATGAATGGTATGAATTTGGGCCTGAAAAAATAAGTGGCCTCAATTATGTGCTGGCAGTAGATGAAACATCTTACAATCCAAAAGTACAATGGGGGCCAAAAAAAGGAGAAGGCATGGGCAAACTGCATCCGGTAGCATGGTATCACAACTATGATGGCGGCCGCTCATTTTATACAGCGCTTGGCCATTTACCAACGATCTACAGCGATCCTGTTTTTTTAAATCACTTGTTAGCAGGAATATTCTGGGCCGCTACCGGTAAAAAATAATTAGAGTCAGTTGTCCCGGTGAGTCACCCTTTGGGGGTGACTCACCGGGACAACTGCATAGCAATAGTTAATATTTATACATCTAAAACAGACACCGAAAATGATATATTCATTAAAACAAGTTTGCGTATTTGCTATCTGCATCAGTTTGTATAGTGTTGTAACCGCTCAAAAAAAAGAGATGGTAAAATTTGACAAGATTAAATCTGAAAACAAAATTGATGTGTATGTTGGCGGGAAACTTTTCACCAGTTTTATATATCCCGATAGTTTAGAGAAGCCCGTACTTTATCCCATTTACAGTTCGGCTGGCACGATGGTTACCAGGGGGTTTCCAATGAATCCAAAACCAGGTGAACCTACTGATCATCCACACCATCTTGGCTTATGGTTTAATTTCGAAAATGTAAATGGTCTCGATTTCTGGAACAATTCATTTGCGATACCTGCTGCAAAAAAAAACCAATATGGTTGGATAAAAACAGATGTTATTTTGGAAATTAAAGATGGCAACACAGGCTTATTATCTTACCATGCCAACTGGACCAATCAACAAAAGGATGTGCTGCTGGAAGAAACTACCAGCTTTGAATTTAGCGGTGATGCACATCAACGGATCATCGACAGGATTACAACATTAAAAGCCAATACGGAGGTAACATTTAACGACGCAAAAGATGGCATGCTTGGATTAAGGGTAGCACATGAATTGCAAATGCCTTCATTAAAAGATGAAAAATTTACGGACGATAAAGGCAACGTGACCATCGTAAAAAAAAGTGCAGATAATGTAGCCAGCGGCAACTATTTAACAAGCGAAGGAAAGCAGGGCGATGATGCCTGGAGCACCCGGGCGGCCTGGTGCAAACTGTATGGCAAAATGGGTGCTGACTCGGTTACTATCGCTATTATTGATCATCCTACCAATCCTAACTATCCTACCTTCTGGCATTCCCGTGGCTATGGCTTATTTGCAGCAAACCCATTGGGTGAAAAAATATTTACCAATGATAAAAGTGAAAAGAATCTTCATTTGAAAAAAGGGGAATCAGTTCAATTTTATTATCGTGTTGTAGTCAACGAAGATGCAACCTCATTGTCTGCAGATCAGCTAAATAAAATTGCTGCTGACTTTGCAAAAAAGAAGCCGATTAAAAACTGATGCCCTTAATTTATAACAAGACACCAGCATCTTTATTTTTGCAGGTGTTTTTTACAAAAATCAATCGTTGTTTAATTTTCTTTTTTTTCATAAAAAAATGGACCCAAACTGGAATACGTATTTACAGAAATGGCCTGGGAGAAAAAGAATACTATTATAAGATAGTTAGCACAGTATTTAATGATAATAAAATGCTGCTATAAAATGGCTTATCTGTCCAACTGGTACTGCTGTTAACTCCTACAAAAAATTTCCGTTTATCAAAAATCGAATTAGTCAAATACGGACTTGCATTGCATAGTTTTGTATGATTAATTATTGATACCTAAATAAGTAATAATGGAAGAACAACGAATTTTTATACAGATGGCACTTCATAGCTGGAACACCCAGGTAAATAGTACAACCAAACTTTTCGAAGGTTTGTCGGACGACCAGCTAATGCAGGAAATTGCTCCGGGTAAAAACAGGGGTATCTACCTGTTGGGGCATCTAACAGCTTATCACGATTTAATGCCGGAAATACTAGGAATTGGTGAAAGAACTTTACCCGAATTAAGTACTATATTTTTACAAATTCCTGATAGTACGGATGCACCAATGCCATCAGTGGCGGAATTAAGAAATCATTGGAAAGCCGTGCATGAAAGACTGGATAATGCATTTGCTGAAATAGAACACACCGATTGGTTTGGCAGGCACAACTCGATGAGCGATGAGGATTTTGTTATTAATCCTTCCCGCAATAAATTAAGTGTATTGCTTAATCGAACCAATCATTTAAGTTATCATTTAGGGCAACTTCGATTACTGAATTAATTACCCGCTATTTTCAAACTACATTCATGCAAATGGTGCACAGTTAAGTTGATTAACCTGCACCATTTGCAATTTGTGTTGGTTGCAAACCCACTACTAAACTGGCAAACAAGTATCATTTAAACCGGCCTGACAATTAAAAACTACCTTCGCCCTTATTTTTTATGAGTATAACATTCGACGATCTTAATTTAAACACACCCCTGCTTACCGCATTAGATGAATTGGGATATACCAATCCAACTACCATTCAGCACCGGGTTTTTCCGGTAGTAATGTCGGGCAAAGATGTTTGTGGCATTGCCCAAACCGGTACTGGTAAAACCTTTGCCTACCTGCTACCCTGCCTGCGGCAATGGAAATTTAGTAAAGATAAAGCGCCCCAGATTCTGATAATTGTTCCTACAAGAGAACTGGTGGCCCAGGTAGTGGAAGCAGTTAAAGAACTGACGCCTTATATGAGTTTAATTGTAACAGGTGTGTACGGTGGCGCAAATATTAATACACAAAAGCTGGAAGTAGAAAAAGGCGTGGATGTACTGGTAGCAACCCCTGGCAGGTTATACGACCTGGCTTTGAATGGGGCTTTTAAAACAAAAATGATTAAAAGACTGGTCATTGATGAAATAGATGAAATGCTTAATCTCGGTTTTAGAACGCAGCTAAAAAACATACTTGATCTGTTGCCTCAAAAACGACAAAACCTCCTATTTTCCGCCACTATCACCGAAGATGTGGAAGCACTCATAGCAACGTATTTTAATGATCCTGTAAGAGTAGAAGCGGCACCCACAGGAACTCCATTGGAAAATATTATTCAAACCGCGTATGAGGTTCCCAATTTTTATACAAAAGTAAACCTGTTGCAATTGCTGCTGGGCCAGGATGAAACCATGACCAAAGTATTGGTATTTGCAGCTACTAAAAAACTGGCAGACGAGTTATATGAACAACTCGAAGAAAAATTTCCGGGTACAGCTGGCGTTATCCATTCTAACAAAGAACAAAACCATCGATTCAATACTGTAAAACAATTTAAAGAAGGCAATTACCGCTTTATTATAGCTACCGACATTGTAGCAAGAGGTATCGACATTGCAGAAGTAACACATGTCATCAATTTTGATACGCCTGAAGTTCCGGAAAACTATATTCATCGGATAGGCAGAACTGGTAGGGCTGATAGAAAAGGAATTGCCATTACTTTTATCACCGAAAAAGAAAAGCCATTGCAGGAAGCGATAGAAACGTTGATGCAATTCCAAATTCCAATATTACCGCTACCCGAAAACCTTACAATATCTGATGTGCTTACTGAAGATGAAATACCAAAGGTTTTCATGAAGATTATTCAGCTAAAAGCACCTGCTAAAGAAGAATCTGGCCCTGCATTTCATCCAAAGTCTGCAAAAAACAGTAAAGTAAATTACATCGTAAAAAAGAAGGACCGTATGATGAAAAAATATGGCAAACCTATTAAACGAAGCCCGAAGAAGTAATGCAATGGCGCATAGATTTTATTAATGCGAGGCAAGTTCCAAAAATGCTATATAAATCTTAAATTTCAAAATCCTTTTAATTTCAACCTGATTCATTAAATATCCAGTTATATTCGTGCAATATTTCAGCATACGAATGCTATATAGCCCATATCTGTTGAAGTAAAAAAGAAAAGCAGCTTTCAAAATAGCGAAGCGGAGCAATTTGGCTGCTAAAACGTCCCAATATCTATGAATTAGCTTCAAATCCCTTTGAAATTAAAATCATTTACACAACATAGTTATTCCTAATATTATAAATTAAATGGAAATAAATTCAACCGTCAACAGTGAATTTATTAAATCAATTAACAGGTTTAAGCTTTTATCTCTTGCCACCAAGGAAGGGATTTGGGAGTACGACTTCACTACCAAAGAATCTTTTTACAACGATGGAATAACCGAGTTGTTCGGCCATACTTACCCCGAATTGGAAGATAACAATACCTGGTGGCGAAACAACATTCACCCGCAGGATAAATACAGGATTATTAATGCACTGGACGAACTGCTGGAAAGCAATGAAAATGTATGGTGGGGTAAATATCTTTTCCGGTGCAAAGATGGCAATTACAAATTAATACTCGACAGGCTTTTCGTGGTAAGGGATAGTGACAATAAACCACTGCGATTAATTGGTACTATGCAGGACCTTACGGAACTGGATACACTCGAACACAAATTTGAACAAATACGCAAGGAGCATCAGCATATTATGGAAAAGGCCATTTATGAGGCGGAAGAAAATGAGCGTTATAAAATAAGTGAAGAGTTGCATGAAAATATTAACCAGGTTTTGGCGGCTATTAACCTGCACATTGCACAAGCTAAAAATCATGTAACCGACAAAGGAATGGTGTGGCTGGAAGATGCTCAAAATTTATTGCATGAATCTATTTCCGGTATCCGTGTTTTATCAAAACGATTGTCCCCGGTTTCTTTACAATCCATCGGGCTTAAATTTGCCCTACAGGATATCCTCACAATTTTGGAAGAAAAAAACAAAATAAGTTTTTTGATTGATGCGGATGAGGTGGATTTTTCAACAGTACATATGGATGTGCAAACCGTACTATACCGGATAGCACAACACCAGGTAAGCAACATACTAAAGCATTCAAACGCTACAGATATACTGGTAAAAATAAAAATGCACGGTAAAAAAATAAAAATGAGTATCCGCGATAATGGTGAGGGTATCAATTTAAAAAAAGTCCATTACGGCAGGGGCTTTTCAAGCATTCAACAAAAGTCAGCTGTTTTCGACGGCAGTTTCAATTTAGAAAGCATTGAAGGCAAAGAAGGATTTACGCTCGAAGTAATCATATAAACATTAATCATTTTGCTCCCTTCCACCCGGCGAATCCACCGGGTTATTTATTGTTAAACATTCCCCGGTTAGACTAAAGGTGTAAGAACAACCCGAAAATAAAACAATTACTTTTAACAATATAATGGGCTGTAAACAGCAGGCACATTACTCAGCAACGGTTCCGGCTGTACGCTCCTGCTCCGCCACAAACCCACGCACAAAATCCTCAGCGTGGTATCCGCTTCCATCCGGCAGCTTCCATGCAGTAGCAATGTTAACAGCCTTTACCACAATTTAATGATACAAAGGATTTTTTCGGAGCCATACATCTGCTTTACAAACGCATACTGGCTGCGGCCTCGAATAAAAAGTGCTAGAAATTTTCAACATAAGCCGTTAAGAAATCAAGGCTGTTTGAGCCAGCATAAATTATAAAGCATTTTACTATGCCGGCGAGTTCCTTGATTTTAGGCTTATGTTGAAAATTTCAGCCTTTTTATTCGCAGCCTTGATTTTTTTTGTTTCTTTTTTTTATCAAGGAAAAAAAGAAAGCAGGGTCTTAAAAAATAATGTAAAGACTTCGCAAAGTAGGTTCCTAATCTCAAAAAATTTACTAAGAGCCAATCTCAAGGTTTACAAAATAGACCTAACCAACCCTCCTTCTGCACGAATAGAAGCGCCATTGGTTGCAGCCGCTAACGGGCTCGAAAAATACACCACCGTATCAGCAATTTCATCTACTGTTGCAAAGCGTTGTATCAATGAAGTTGGCCGCATATTTTCAAAAAAATCTTCCTCAACCTGCGCTACAGTTACATCGCCTGCTTTTGATAAATCTTCTATAAAAGCCCCTACCCCCTTCGACCTGGTTGGCCCCGGCAAAATAGAATTAACCGTTACGTCAGTTCCCCTGGTAAGTTCCGCCAATCCCCTGGCCACAGCCAGTTGCGCAGTTTTAGTCATTCCATAATGAATCATTTCATCGGGTATAAATACTGCAGATTCACTGGAAATAAAAATGACTCTTCCCCAATTCTTTTCAATCATTTTTGGAAAAAAATGCCTCGACAAACGGATGCCGCTCATTACATTCACTTCAAAAAATCTAAACCAATCTTCATCCGGAATATCAGCAAATGCCTTCGGTTCAAAAATGCCTGCGTTGTTAATCAATATGTCAACTTCCGGCAATTCTGCTATCAGTTTATTTACTTCCTCCACTTTCGAAAAGTCTGCAAATATGCCCGATACATTTAAATTACCGGTCAATGATTTTAGTTCATCAACAGCTTTTTGCACTCCTTCTTTTGATCTGCCATTAATGATAACCAGCGCTCCTTCCATTAAAAAACGTTTGGCAATTGCAAAGCCAATGCCTGCAGTTGAACCGCTTATGAAAACCGTTTTATCTTTTATTTTTAAATCCATGATTTTTTGTTTTCAAAGTTACAAAGTTCATTACCCGTAAAAATTGAGCCAATAATTTATCAGATGGCTTAACTTAGTTATAACATCCTCATTAAAAAAATTTCAACAATTGCTAATATGAAATATACCAGGAACAAATTTTTAAAATTAACTGCCCTCGCAATACCCGGTGCAGCAACGGCAGCCGTCACCAGCAGTTTTACGCAAGCCCCTACAAAAGACGATGCAGCATTGAATTTAGCAGTTGCATCTTACACTTTCCGAAAATTCAATTTGGATAACACCATCAGAATGTCGAAACGATTGGGCATCAATGATATTTCATTGAAAGATTTTCACATGCCGCTTAACAGTTCCGCTGCGGAGATAAAAGCAATTGCACAAAAAGTAAAAGATGCCGGCATGAACCTGTATGGTGCCGGCGTAATTTATATGAAAACGCCGGAGGAAGTAAATTCGATTTTCGACTATGCGGCAAATGCCGGGCTCAACATGATTATTGGCGTACCCAACCACGAACTGTTAGCGATGGTAAATGAAAAAGTGCAATCAACAAATATCAGGTTGGCCATTCACAATCATGGGCCGGGAGATAAATTATATACCAGTCCTGATAACGTGTATGAAAATATAAAAGACCTCGACAAAAGAATTGGTTTTTGCATCGACATTGGCCATGTGCAACGCATTGGCCAGGATCCATGCACTATGCTGGAAAAGTACAAAGACCGTTTATTTGATATGCACATGAAAGACGTTTCCTCCTCCACCGCAGATGGCTCGCCGGTTGAAATTGGACATGGTGTTATCAATATTCCAAAAGTTATAAAAACACTTAAAAAAATAAAGTACAAAGGCCATGTATGTTTTGAATACGAAAAAGACGGGGAAGATCCTTTAGCGGGTTTTGCAGAATCGGTTGGATATGTACGGGGAGTTATGAAAGTTGTTTAGGTTTAAGAGATAACAGGCTTTAAACAAACAATGGGAGCAGAGTTAGCCATAGGTTACTCTCTAATTTTTCTTTTTGACTTACAGGCAAAGTATATCTTCCAAACTTTAGTAACATCAATCCGATAGATCGGATCTTGAATCAATATCCTTTATTATACTTCCCGCTGCATCAAAATGTGTTATGAATATTGTTGCCTATTACACAATCCCATACAGTGTAAAGTATAAAATAAAGCTAGTACCTAATAAACCGCCAACTGGCTGATAGCCGCCGTTGGGGTTAAGCCCTACCCCGTTAGCGGTTGCAACCCCTGGCGGCGGTTATCAGCACTAAGTAAAATATGATTTAAGTTTGCAATCAAAAAATATCCAAATTTTTAGAAGTATATGAAAAAAATAAACTGGGGAATTATCGGCTGCGGCGATGTAACGGAAGTTAAAAGCGGCCCCGCCTTCAACAAAGTAAACAACTCATCATTGGTGGCGGTAATGCGCAGGGATGCAGCAAAGGCGGCAGATTATGCACAACGACATCATGTGCCTAAGTGGTATAGTGACGCAGATGAACTGATTAATGATCCCGAAGTAAATGCCATTTATGTAGCCACCCCACCAGCATTTCATGAACAATATGCAATTGCTGCAATCAATGCAGGCAAGCCGGTGTATGTTGAAAAACCAATGGCCATCAGTTATGAATCCGCTTGTAAAATGGCTGCAGCATCAACTGAAAAAAACATTCCGTTGGTGGTGGCACATTACCGCAGGCAGCAACCACGCTTTAAAAAACTACATCAACTAATCCTGGAAAAAACCATTGGTGATATTTTACTGGTGCGATTGGATTTACAAAAACCACCAACAACCGAAGTCGAAATGGCTAACCCCGGAATTGCCTGGCGTATTAATCCTACGTTGGCAGGGGGTGGACATTTTCATGACCTTGCCACACACCAGCTCGACCTGATGTATTATTTTTTTGGGCCAGTAAAGAAGGTTACAGGCATTGCTACCAACCAGGGTGCAACCTACGACGCAGATGATTTGGTAGCGGGTAACCTGCTTTTTGAAAGCGGGGTAGCGTTTAGTGGCACCTGGTGTTTCAATGCACCGAAAGAAGTTGACTATTGCGAAATAATTGGAACAAAAGGAAAAATAACCTTCAGCATATTTAATGAAAATACATTAACTGTATCAACCGGCGAGCTGAATACAGTGCTTACATTTGATACTTTGCTACATGTGCAACAACCCATGATTGAAGCAACGGTTCAATACTTTTTAGGTGAGGGGCCAAATCCATGTACCGCAGAAGAAGGCACTGAAGTTATGCGCCTGATGCAGGAAATGGTTGCCAGGTAATAGCAGTACATAATTTATATTTTAAAAAAATTAAACGGGCTGAAATAGATTCAGCCCGTTTAATTTTATGTTCAATCACTACTATTTTTAATAATAAGGTTAGTTGCAAAATCAGTTAACCTTTTCCCGATTTATTTACCGGCCTGGAATCAGGCACATCATTCAATATATCCTTTATCCTTGCAATATCTTTTAAAATCGTAGGGTCCAAATTATTAAATGCACCGGCACTTTCAAGATCACTGAAATCTGTTAGAAATGCAGTTCTAAAACTATTGCTTTTATCATAAAACATTTTGTCTTTGTTGTCTTTGTAAATTTGTTCTGCTAATCTATATCTGCCAGTAAGTAAATAGCCAAGAGCAAGGTTGGTATATATCCAGTCATTTTCGGGAAAAGAATCAAGGTGCTCCAACCCCCTGTTTGCTGATGTTATCGTACTATAATAATCATTCATAAATATCTGGTTAAATGATAGGCTTCCATAAGTGGTCGATAAGCTACGGGCATACTCTTTATTATTAGGACAAAGTTTAACCTGTTGTTCTATAAAACCTATATTCTCTTTTAACCGATCTACTTTCATTGATCTATAAGCTTTTATCGTGTCCGTTTTTACACGCTTTGGATCCAACTTGTCGTTGATGCGATCTACTGTATTTAACTCTGCATTCATTGCCAGTATACGATCAAGATAATGAGCCTTTACTTCACCAGTTGATTTTTTGAGCAATTGCAGATAAATCAATTTTGCGGTATCTATAAATTCCTGGCGGAAGTAGTATTCAGCAGCAATATTTAATTCGGGTGCCGTTGCAGATTTCAATACATCTTTTGAAAACATTAGTTTCTGTTCAAGTTTCTCTTTAAAAGATGATTGTGGCAATACGGTTGCAATGGCAGAATCAGGATCATCAAAATCGCTGTATATATTCCATAAACTAATGGCCCCGCTATTGGTGACTGCAATAATGGTACTGTCATCATAAAAACCGGCTTTCATTTTATTTTTACTGTTGCCGATTTGTTTTATCCTCAGCACAGCTTCTGCGTCATTTGAAAATACAGACTTACCCATTTTATTTTCTACCAGAAATACTTTTTGATCATCCTGTGATAGGATCAACCGGCTCCAGTCATTTGAAATCGCAATTTCGTTAATCTTATCAGCCTTTATAGAAGACTGCTTAAAAGGCGGCAAGGCTAAATTGATTGACTGGTACTTATTTTCAATATTTAACATAGTATCTCTAACTGCAATTTCACCTTCAGCTACTGTTATAATTGATTTGCTGTCGGAAGCGAAAACACCTGCCAGAAATTTTTCATTCTCCCGATCTGAAGTGACCAGCACTTTGCTTTGTTTGTCAATCACCCTGGCCTTACCATCCACATTTAAAAATAAAAATTTACTATCACTGGAAAATACGATGCCTTCTTTTCCAATCGGTTTATTTCTGAAATTCCCAATCGTGTCAATCTTTGAATGGCCATATGCTGTCATAGTATTCCATAATAATGCATTGCCATCCGCATCAACAAAAAATGCTACTTTACTATCAGGCGAAAGTTGAGTAGTTACATAATTTTTGGGAAGTCCCTCCATTTTTTTACTGCCTGTTAATTCCCCATCTGCATTTAGCTGAACAATAAAATTGTTCACTAATGTTACAACGTTGTTACTATCATTAAAATTCAATGCCTCAATTTTAGCGTTGGCAAATGCAGGTGCATTTGTAGCACAGAAAAAACGATTAAACGGAACATCAAAGCTATTTTCATTAATAACCAACGTATCATTTACATCTTTACCGGTTATTACCTGGCTATTGATATTATAAGCAAAACCCCCATTATTATTTGACAAAGCAAAATTTGTATTACTTAAATTAATTGCATCCGAAACATTTATTTCTGATGTTCTGAAAATATTATCATTGACGATGCTTAGTAAAATTTTCTTTAAGATTGGGTTTGGCTTTTTCTTCCATATCTCCTTTACTTCATTGAGATTGTTTATAGGATCATTTGCAATATTTTCTTTTATTTCTACGGCACGATTAATTTTTGCCAACAGATCCGGATCAACATACTCATTTAATTTAATTTGCCCTGAGTCAAATTTCGGTGTTGTATAAAGAGCGTCGATGATCTCTTCTTTGGTGGCCTGGTCTAACGCATTACTAAAATAAAAATTTTGGCTTTTCAATACATTTTTAACCAGTTGCTTTTGAAAATCTTCTTTCTTTTTTTCAGCATTATCTTTCAACACCAAAGCGGTATCTTTTTGGCGGTTTGCTTCTGTTGCAAACGCTGCCAATTTAAGGCCCTGCTCCTTTAACAAAACCGAATTGCTTTCGGCTATATCCCTTAGTGAATCTGCAATCAATTTCTGAGCCCTGGCAGAATTTTCATTTTTACTCGCCAATTCAGATTGTGCAATTGCATTTTTTTCACTAACTCTTGCCTTTCCTGCATTTTCCTCAGCAAGCTTTGCACTCGCTTTTGCATTGCTACTTTCAGAGAAGGCCCATATACCAAATAACAAGGAAATGGTTGAAGCTATGGCAAAGAGCCATACCCGTTTTTTATTGGATTGCTCTCTTTGCTCCCTTTGTAAATTTTGCCGCAGTTCTTCCTTTTCAGCTGTTTTTAATTGCTCGCTTACCCGGTCGCTTTCCGCCAAATAAGCTAAGTTTTCCTTGTATATTTTTTCGTGTAATGCCGGATCATTTATTTTATTGGGTAGTTTATGATACCTGCTGGCCCAGGTTACATTGGTAGGGTAATTTTGTTTCCACTCCAGCAACTCTCTTAATAACATACCCCGCAACCATTCTTCCTTATCTTGTTCATGCAATTCCCTTCTATCATTCAGCAGTCTATACAAAGTTCCCATTTTCACCTCCTCTGTAATCCATTCATTTAACCGCAACCAGTTACGCATCAGGCTTTCATGAGAGATATCAATGATGAGGTTGGAATATAAATCGGTATTAATCGGCGGCATTATAAAAGAAGTATCACTACCTCTAAAATGATTGACCACTTCATCTACTTCATTTTCTGTTACGTTCAACGCTGCAGCAATGGCATAAATATTTTTTAACTCCGTAGGCCTTCTGCCACCTTTTTGATCTACCCCTAAATCAGTTAATGACTTAAATATAACTTTCGCAATCGACTGCTTTTTCGAGTATTTTTTGTGGTCTTGGTTAGCGTCGCCTAGCATATTAAATTTTGCCTCCGCATGATTTGCCAATGCTTTTTCCATCTCCCCGGTTCTCTTGTAATGCTCATAGGTAATAACCGTATCAGGGCCCTCCAGCCTGGCCTCATTATAAGTACGCATCAATGCATGTTGCAATATGGGTAACTGATCCTGGTTTTCTTTCAATTTACTTTCTTCAATTTCATTTATCAACAGTTCCACCAATTGCGGTGATATTTTTTTACCCGCCAGCGAAACCGGGTTTTCAATTACTTCCTTTAATTCGTTTCTTGTTAATTGTGGCACCAGGTATTGCCCTTCATTGATGGCTTCTGCAAGGCCCCGGTATTTTACACAATCACCCAAAAACTCAGACCGCATAGTGATGATGATATAGATAGAATTACGTGGATCAAGCGATGCTTTTAGTAACAGGTTTACAAATTGATTTTCAATATTTTCTTTATCCAGATCCTTTCGGTTAAAACGGAATAGCTCTTCGAACTGATCAATAATGATGAGTAAATTAGTGGGTTCTTTTTCGCTGTGTTCCGCATCCAACACTTCTTTCGAATCTATCAATCCGTAAATAGAGTTACTTAGCAATGGCTCAAACTTTGTGAAGTTTTCGTATAAATCCTTTGCTTCCTTATTATGTGTTTGTATACTGGCCAATGCAATGGCTAGATTTTCAACCGGATCTTTTCCGGGCCTGCAAATAGCTATATTCCATTTGCTGCCTGCACCATGCAGGTATCCGCCAAATAATTGTGGTAATAAACCTGCCCTAACCAGCGAAGATTTACCTGTGCCTGAACTACCAATCACTGCCAGGAATTTATTTTTTTTTAACCTTTTAATCAGTTCTTCCGACTGGCCCACACGCCCATTGAAAAGCTGAAATTCTGAAGTCTTAAATGGCCTCAAACCGGGGAACGGGCTTTTCTCAATTTCATCTGCAGAAAGCATTGAAATGTTGTTACCGTTTTCCTGGAGGTCAAGATAAAATTCATCAATTTGAAATGGAAATTCGCCGGCATCGTTGCTATAAGCTGTTTTCATGTTTAAGATTTTAGCTTATCCAAAAAAGATTTTAAATCATCATCAAATCCGTTAATGCCTTTAATCATTGTGATAAAGGCATTTTTACTTACATCCCTGTCCATCTTCAGTTTAATACCGGGCTCATCTACACAAAGCCCTTTTAACCTTGCTTCCCCTTCCGCAATCAGCAGCGACTGCCGCATCAAAAACCATTCAGGGTCCGATGCGCCGTAAAAAATAAAAGCCCCATCACATTTTGCAAGTTCTTCTCTTTCCGCGGTAAGCGTGCTATTAGGAACACTTGGAAAAACAGAAATATTTTCATTTTCTTCTATACTTGTTTTTAACCTGATTCTTAGTTCGCTGTTATGATCTTTGTAAAAATCATAAAACATAAATACTTTTTTGTTGGGTGAAAAGCCTTTCTTCATCTCGGTTATTTTTTTCTCTTTCTCTACATCCAGGCTTTTAATCAGGTCGAACATGCTTTCAAAATCGTTGCCGGTAAAAAGCGGATCCATACTTACCTCCTTATCCAGTTTCGATTTTAAATCGGCCGTTAGTAACCATACAATGCGTTTGTGAAAAGGGCTATCTGCGTGAATCGTCTTTGAAAGATCGTATTGCATTTTGTCGATGCCACCGGCCAGGTCGGTTTCATCAGAAATGATATGAATTGAATAGATGGAATCATCAATTAATCCGGCACAGACTTTCACTATTTCCTCATCGGTTTCTTTTGATAAAGCTTCACCATCATTTAAACCGGGCACTATTTCGTAGGGCCAGTTTTCGTATTTGATTTTACCTTCTACCTGGATAATAAAGGACCTTCTTTTTTTTCTTCCTTCTTCCGAAGATGGTACCGACAAAAATATTTTACCACTGTTACGGATTCCTTCTATTGCTTTTGCTTCTGTACTCTTGTCATCATTCTGATTGATTGAATCCAAAATATTTTTATCGGTCAACATATCGGCTGCAACCTCACTAATCTCTTTTTGAATTTCGGCATATTGTGCATACACCTGTTCACCCAAATCGGATAGGAATTTCATTCCTGCCGGCAAACCTTGTAGTTTGGTTATTTGCGGATAATTTTCCAGGTAACAGTTCTTTGTAAAAATCGGGATCACCTTGCATTTCTTTTGAGCATGCCTTTCTAAAGCCGTTTTTAATTCAATGGCATCTATGTAATTGGAGTTGAGGAAATCCTGGCTGATGAGCAACAATATAATCTGGGCATCATTCAGCTTTGTTTTAATTTCTGCATCCCATTCGCTACCAGGCCTTATTTCGCCATCATCCCAAATATTTAAATTGGGACAGCTACGGGTATTGATGTAGCTTTTTAACTTTCTAAAATAGGATTCATCCTCGTGTGAGTAGGAAATAAAAAGATTTATTTGGGACATCTTAGTATTTTTTAAAATCAAGAAATAAATTAAATGAAGGGGGCATCATTAATTCATCTACAATATATAAAAAAATAGGCATAAATGACGCAGTACTTCCCAATACATAGGTCGTAAAATACCCTGTAGTGGGTAACAGCCAGTGATAGCAACCTTTCAGAAAATTTTTATTCCATTAATGATGGTAATGCAAAAATGACGGTAACGCTTAGTTGCAATAAAATTTAGAGCGAAAGATAGATCCAGCCAGTCATAAGAATTCAGTTGACCTCATTTGCAGGATGATTCTAACCTTCTAAACATTATTAAAGGATGGTTTTACCAGGGCTTCTTCCACTATCGTACCGGATGACATTGATTGGCTGTTTGCCCTAAGCACCTGCCGTGTTTTAAGTTTTCTTTTTTGTAAAAAACGAACATGCATCAGTCCGATGATTAAACAAATAATCCCCTCAGCCAACACTGTATTTTCTACACCAATGTGTTGAGAAATAAAGCCAATAAATAAACCGCCGAGTGGCTGCATGCCAAACAATACCATTGCATAAAAACTGATTACCCTGCCACGCATGGCGGGATTGACTGTTGTTTGAATAAGTGTATTGCTGATGGTGATTTGCGACATCATCCCAAATGCGCCAATAGTAGCAAATACCAACGCCAACGGATAGTTGGTTGTATGTGAAAACAATACCAGTCCTGCTCCAAATATAAAGGTGTTGATAGCAAGAATCTTAGGCAGATTTTTGCCGGGCTTTAAAGAAGCTAAAAAGATAGCACCCGAAAATGCACCCAACCCGATTACACTATCAATTACACCAAATGTAGAAGCGGTTCCGTGAAAAATATCTTTTGCATACACAGGGATAAGTGTACTAAAAGGCAACACCAATAAACTGATGAGTGCAAGCATGCCCAGCACAAAAGCAATGGATGGCGTTTGTTGAATATAAACCAGCCCTTCCTTTAGTTCGCCCATTACATTTTTAGTTCTTCCTTTCGGTACGTAGGCAGGCAGGCGCATCATTAATAAGGAAATAATTACTGCAACAAAACTGAGTGCATTTAATCCAAAACATACATCATCGCCCAATGTTTCAATGATGAGTCCGGCAATGGCAGGGCCAATAAGCCGTGATAAATTTACCATAGATGAATTCAATGCAAGGGCGTTTGGCAGATCCTTTTTATCATCTACCATATCCACTACCAGCGACTGTCTTGCCGGTACATCAAATGCATTGATGATTCCCAGGAAGACGCTTAGTACAATAATTTGCCAAACCTCGTAATGTTTAAAAAATATTAAGGCAGTTAATAATACCGCCTGTGTCATGGAAATTACCTGGGTCAACAATAATAGTTTATACCGGTTATAACGATCAGAAACTACCCCACCAATAAATGAAAATAAAAAAGAGGGAAACATGGTAGCAAACAAGGTAAAGCCCAACATAAACTTGCTCTGTGTAAGCGAATATACTACCCAGCTTACCGCAGTTTTTTGCATCCATGTACCAATGAGCGATACAGATTGCCCTACAAAATATAGCCGGTAATTACGGCTTTTAAAAGCACTGAAAGTACTGATCTCCATAAATAAATCCTGTTTTTAAAGAGTGATTTTTCAGTATAGCTTAATCGAAATCAACCAACCTGGTTAACGGAACCAATGCACGACGCAACAGCTCCTGCTCTTTAACGGAGCAGGTTTCATTCAGCGCATTATTCAACCATTCATCCCGCTCATGCCTTAAATTGTATAATACTTTTTGCCCTGCTTTTGAAAGACTGATAATTGCTTTGCGTTTATCAGTTTCAGAAGCTCTGCGTGAAATGTATCCCAACTCCAGTAAATGGTTTAAAATCTGCGACATGGATTGCGTGGTTATTTTTTCCATGGCAGCCAATTCATTTGGCAGTAGTTCTTTGTACTGATCCAGCAATGCCAATGTTGACCGCTCCGTGAGCGACATCTTTTCACTGGTGCTGGATTTGCTGCGTAGCTTTTTTATAAGCCTGGTAACCACCGTTCGAAGCTCTGTTGCCAAATGCAGGCCATCTTGAATTTGTTCCATATTATTAAAGTAAACTTGTAAGTTTACCTTACAAAATTAAGGGAATTAATTTTCTTTTCCAAACGGCTGGGTGCATTTACAATTGTCGCAAGAGGTGTCATCTTTTAGCCAAAACTTTAAAGTTTGAAGTGAATTAAAAAAGATGACACCTCTATTTTTAGGCAGCGACAATTTTAAATGCACCCAAACGGCTCTGTTAATTTAGCGTAAAAAGTTTTGCAGGTACCCGAATTTGCAAAACCAGTCTCGTTTAATAAACGCTTCCTTTTTAATATGCTTTGCGAAAAAATGCACTATATGTAAAATGCTTACAACGATTTTTAATACCAGCCTTCAGCATAAATATTGAAACAATAAATTTGTAACGATCTATTGTAACTCAGTATCAGAAAGGGTTTTAGCTGTAAATACCTGTTGAATTTACCTTCATTGAACCTGAAATTATTTCGCAAGAAACAACAAGTATATATCACTGTTGGATTCTGCACAAAAAATTGCTGGAATATTATGAATTTTGGTCAAATTTAAAATTGAAATAATGTAATTTTCATTATCCAATCAAAATGTGCGGATTGCTTGTAATAGTTCCAAAAATATATATTCGTGAAAGGTAACCATCCACCTTTTGATAAAACATTTATTTCGGCAATTATAGCTGCTCCTCTTTTGGAGTGGACAATTTTATTGGGTTGCGCCGGGTAGTACAAATCAACTTTAAAATTCGTGCGATGTATCCGTCAATGCCAGCATCATCAAACATCTATAAATAAACAACAACAACATGAGCAAAAAATTAATGTTATTGACCGCCTGCATTTTTAGTGTTTATTTTTCGCAGGCACAGCGGGTTGGGTCTTCGCCTGAATATATAAAGATGCTTACTGCGGATTGGCAAGGTGAGCGGTCTGCAGATGGCCGGCCTAAAGTTTCTGATGCCATTTTAAAACGACTGAAACATGTTGCCATTGAAGAAGCCTGGGGCTATTTACGCAACAAGGGTTATCAAAACCAGTTTGAAGGCAACTGGCAAATCATTAACCCTGATAGCGTGATGACCGGACGTGTGGTTACGGCGCAGTACATGCCATCGAGGCCCGATCTTATTAAACTGGTTAAACAACAAGGTGTGTCGGAAGGCAGGGATAGCGCTGGCGGCACCAACTCCTGGCCGATCAATATTTTGCAACCGGGCGATGTGTATGTGGCCGATGGATATGGAAGAATTATAGATGGCACGCTGATAGGCTCCAACCTGGGTAATGCGATTTATGCCAATTCTCAAAATGGTGTAATTTTCGATGCGTCGGTACGTGACCTTGCTGGCTTGAGAGAAATAAAAGGATTTAACGGTTGGATAAGAGGCGTTGACCCCTCTTATCTTCAGCAGGAAATGCTGACTTCGATTAATGCCCCGATACGTGTTGGACGTGCCATTGTATTACCGGGCGATGTGGTATTGGCCAATCAATATGGCACTATATTTATACCTGCCAATCTTTTAGCGGAGTTGGTAATATCGAGTGAAATAACTGCCCTGCGGGATGAATTTGGATTTCAACGATTACGTGAAAAGAAATACCTTGCCGGGCAAATTGATAGCCGCTGGCTGGAGGAAATTAAAAAGGATTTTACCGGTTGGCTCAATGCTTATCCGGATAGTAAATTAGCTATGACGAGGCAGGAATTGAATGATTATCTGAAGTCGCATAATTACAATGATTAATTGAGTACAAGGGGTGAGTCAGCGTTTGAGTATACCGGGTGAATCGAATTTTTGTGCAGGTTGATTCAGCATTTGAAGGCGCCGGGTGAGTCACCCTTTGGGGCAATGTCATTAAGTTAAGGGCTAAATAGCTCTTTTATAGTTTGTAAAAGTTT